>NZ_JBIDAU010000002.1:93953-951345 GCF_043202655.1 Streptomyces sp. NPDC048171 | reverse complement strand
ATCGCGTGCTCGATCTCGGCGACGCGGGCGTCGAAGTCCACGTCCTTGCCCTCGACCTCTCCGAGGATCTCCTTGGCCCGCTCGTACTTGCCGACGGAGACCAGGAACCGCGGGGACTCCGGGATGGCGAAGGAGAGCAGGCCGTAGACGATCGCCGGGACGACCATGATGCCGAGCATGACCTGCCAGGCCTCCAGGCCCATCAGCTCACCGCGCTGGTCGCCGCCTGCGGCGTTCAGCAGACCCCAGTTGACCAGCTGCGAGACCGCGATGCCGAAGACGATGGCGGCCTGCTGGAAGGAGGCGAGCCGGCCGCGGTAGGCGGGCGGGGAGACCTCGGCGATGTAGGCGGGGCCGATCACGGAGGCCATGCCGATGGCGAAGCCGCCGATGACGCGCCACATGGCGAGGTCCCACAGCGCGAAGGGCAGCGCGGAGCCGACGGCACTGACGGTGAAGAGGACCGCCGCGATCTGCATGCAGCGGATACGGCCGATCCGGTCCGCGATCCGGCCGGCGGTGGCGGCGCCGATGGCACAGCCGATCAACGCGATCGCGATGACCTGCGCCAGCACCGCGGAGCCGACGTCGTAGCGGTCGCGGATGGCCTCGACGGCGCCGTTGATCACGGAACTGTCGTAGCCGAAGAGGAAACCGCCCATCGCGGCCGCCGCCGTGATGAAGACGACGCGCCCGAGATGCTCGGGATGAGCCGTCCTGGCTCCTGAACTGGCTGCCTGCGGTGTGCGGGACACGTGTACTCCTCGGGCTTCCGGCAACGCCGCCGGGGTGGATCGCCTTCGGGCACCCTGAAAGGAACCTGAAGGTAAAAGCAACGTTGCAGAGACTATGCCTTCAAGTATCGAAGTCAATAGGACCAGTGCTGTGAGTTTTTAGATGTCCTGGTGACGGATGTGTTCAAGAGTTGAAGCAATTGAGGTCAGGACTGGCGCAGCCGCTGACTGATGACCTTCGACACACCGTCACCCTGCATGGACACGCCATACAGCGCGTCGGCCACCTCCATCGTCCGCTTCTGGTGCGTGATGACGATCAGCTGCGAGGCCTCCTGCAGCTCCTGCATGATCCGGATCAGACGCTGGAGATTGGTGTCGTCGAGCGCCGCCTCGACCTCGTCCATGACGTAGAACGGGCTGGGCCGTGCCTTGAAGATCGACACCAGCATCGCCACCGCGGTCAGCGAACGCTCCCCGCCGGAGAGCAGCGAGAGCCGCTTGACCTTCTTCCCCGGCGGCCGCGCCTCGACGTCCACGCCCGTGGTCAGCATGTTGTCGGGGTCGGTCAGGATCAACCGGCCGTCACCGCCCGGGAAGAGCCTGCTGAAGACGCCCTCGAACTCCCGGGCCGTGTCCCGGAACGCCTCGGTGAAGACCTGCTCGACGCGTTCGTCGACCTCCTTGACGACCTGGAGCAGGTCGGCGCGGGTCTTCTTCAGGTCCTCCAGCTGCTCACTGAGGAACTGGTGCCGCTCCTCCAGCGCCGCGAACTCCTCCAGCGCCAGCGGGTTGACCTTGCCCAACTGCTGGTAGGCGCGTTCGGCGGCCTTCAGGCGCTTCTCCTGCTCGGCACGGACGAAGGGGCGCGGGCGGTTGCGCGGATGCTCGGGATCCTCCGGCAGCTCCTCGCCCTCGGCGGGGGGCGAGGGCGGCACCTGCTGATGGGGGCCGTACTCGGCCGCCAGCCCCGCCGGTTCCACACCGAGTTCCTCCAGCGCCTTGGTCTCCAGCTGCTCGATGCGCAGCCGCTTCTCGGCGCCGAGTACCTCCCCGCGGTGAACCGAATCCGTCAACTTGTCCAGCTCCGCCTTGAGGTCGCGCCCCGCGGTGCGCTCGGCGGTCAGTTCCTGCTCGCGCCGGGCCTTGGCCGCCTCGGCGACGGTGCGCTCCTCGTCGGCGCGGGTCAGCGAGACCTCGACGTGGGCGAGCAGTTGCCGGGCGCCGGCGGCGACCGCCTCGGCGACGGCCGCCTCGTGCCGCAGCCGGGCGCGGCGCTGTTCGGCACGCGCGCGTGCCTCGCGTTCGGCGCGGGCGGCCCGGTCCAGGGAGTCGGCCCGTCCGGCGAGGCCCTTGACCCGTTCCTCGTGGGTACGGACCTGGAGGCGGGCCTCCATCTCGGTCTGGCGGGCGTTGGCGCCGTCGGCGGCGAGCCGGTCGCGCGCGGAGGTGTCGGGCTCCTCCTCGACCGGCATCTCCTCGGCCACAGCCAACCGCTCGGCCAGCTCCTCGACGTCCAGCAGCGCCTTGTCCAGCGCCTCCTGCGCCCGCGCCGCCGCCGCCGCGGACCGCTCCGCCTCACCGGCGGCGCCCCGCGCCTGGCCCGCGAGCCGGCCCAGCTGCTGTGCGACGGACGACTTCTCCCGGTCGGCGGCGCGGCGCCGCTCCCCCAGCTCCTCGACGAGCGCGGCACACTCCCGGCGCCGTGCCACCGCGCCGTCCTGCGCACCGGCCAGCTCCTCGCACCGCACGGCCAGCTCCTCCAGCTCGGCGGCGGCCCGGTCCACGGACGCCTGCACCTCCAGAAGGCTGGGCGCCCCGGCGGACCCGCCCTGCGCGAAGTGCGCGCCGAGCAGGTCGCCGTCGGCGGTCACGGCGGTCAGCCCGGGGCGGGCGTAGACGAGGTCCTCGGCGTCCTCCAGGGTGGCGACGACGACGATCCCGCGCAGCAGCCGCCGCACCGCGGGCATCAGGTCCGACGGGCCCCGGACGAGGTCGGCGGCGTACGGTGCCCCGTCGGCACGCGGTACGTCCGGTACGTCGTCGGGGCCGCCGGCGAGCAGCAGCGCGGCACGGCCGGCGTCCTGCTTGCGCAGCAGGCGGATGGCGTCGGCGGCGGCCGCCGGGGAGGTGACCGCGAGGGCGTCGGCGGCGACGCCGAAGGCGGCGGCCAGGGCCACCTCGTGACCCGGCGTCACGGTGAGCAGCTCGGCGGCCGGGCCCAGCAGGCCGGTGAGCCGGTCCTTGGCGGCGAGCACCGCACCGGTGCCGTCCTTGCGGCGCAGTCCGAGGGCCAGGGCCTCGTGGCGGGCCCGCGTGGCGGCGCGCTCGCGTTCCGCCACGGTGGCCGCCTCACGGGCGGCGCCGAGCGCGGCCTCAGCCTCGGCCAGCCCGCGCTTGGCGGCATCGTGCCGCTCGGCGAGTTCCTGGTCGTCGGCGTCGAGGCCGTCGACCTCGGCCTGGAGCGTCTCGTACTCCTCCTGGGCGGCGGCGGCGCGTTCCCGGGACTCGTCCCTGGCCTCGGCCAGCCGCTCGATCTCGGCCTGCGCCGAGGCTGCGCGCGAACGTGCGGCGCCGACCTGGCCGCTGAGCCGGGCCAGCCCCTCACGGCGGTCGGCGATCGCCCGTGCGGCGTCCTTGAGGCGGCGCTCCTCCTGGGCCAGCTCGCGTTCGAGGTCCGCGCGGTGGGCGACGGTGTCCTCCAGAGCGTGCTCGGCCGCCTCCAGGGCCGCCTCGAGTTCCGCCTCCTGCTCGCGGACGCGGGCGGCCTCGCGCTCCAGCTCCTCGGGGTCGCGGCCGCGGCGCTCCTCGGGAGGCGCGGAGGTGGCGCTCTTCACCCGCGCCTCGGCCAGCGAGACGGTGCCGCGCACCCGCTCGGCGAGCTGGGACAGCTCGTACCAGGTCTGCTGGGCGCGCTGGAGGCGCGGGGTCAGCCGGCGGACCTCGTCCTCCAGGTCGGCCTCGCGGCGCAGTGCCTTGCCCAGTTCCCGCTCGGCGGCCTCCTTGCGCTCCTTGAGCGCGGCCTCGTCGGCGATCTCGGCCTGGAGCGCCTCGCGCAGCCGTACCAGGTCGTCGGCGAGCAGCCTGAGGCGCGCGTCCCGCAGGTCGGCCTGGATGACGGCGGCCCGCCGCGCCACCGCGGCCTGCCGGCCCAGCGGCTTGAGCTGGCGCCGCAGCTCGTCGGTGAGGTCCTGCACGCGCGCGAGGTTGGCCTGCATCGCGTCCAGTTTCCTGAGCGCCTTCTCCTTGCGCTTGCGGTGCTTGAGGACGCCCGCGGCCTCCTCGATGAAGGCGCGGCGGCCCATCGGGTCGGCGTGCAGGACGGAGTCGAGCTGGCCCTGACCGACGATGACGTGCATCTCCCGGCCGATGCCGGAGTCGGACAGGAGTTCCTGGATGTCCAGGAGGCGGCAGGTGTCGCCGTTGATCTGGTACTCGCTGCCGCCGTTGCGGAACATGATCCGCGTGATGGTGACCTCGGCGTACTCGATGGGCAGCGCCCCGTCGGAGTTGTCGATGGTCAGCGACACCTCCGCCCGGCCGAGCGGCGGGCGCCCGGTGGTGCCGGCGAAGATGACGTCCTCCATCTTGCCGCCGCGCAGCGACTTGGCGCCCTGTTCGCCCATGACCCAGCTGAGCGCGTCCACGACGTTGGACTTGCCCGAGCCGTTCGGTCCGACGACGCAGGTGATGCCGGGCTCGAACCGGAGCGTGGTCGCCGAGGCGAACGATTTGAACCCGCGCAGGGTCAGGGCCTTCAGGTGCACGCCGCCGGACTCTACCTTTCGGGGATGTCTCACTCCATGAACCGGTGAACCACCGCGGTTTCGCCGGTGAACGTGCAGGGCACATCAGACGTTGAAGAGGGTGAAAGGATGCGCGGGGCAGGGAAGTCCGGTCGGACGCGGCGCTGAGACGGGGGCAGGAAAGAAAGAAGGGACGCCGAAGCGTCCCTTGCAGACTCTGACACCTAGCGGTTGTACGGGCGGGCCCGACCACTGCGTGCCGTGCGTGGAGCGATGCAGTGATCAGGTGAGCGCAGGCTCCGCCTGGTGTGCGTCAACGCTCTCCATGCTCTCCATGATCCTGTCGTGAGAAGCGGCAGCCGCCAGCACGTCGTTCTCCGCCTGGATTCGTCCGAGCTCGGATTCCAGGTCCTGGACGCGCTGCTGGAGCCGTCGCATCTCGGCGAGGAGTCGAGGGTCGGAGCCGCCGACGTAACCGAGAAGCGCCTTTGCCATGATGGATGGTCCTCCACAATGAGTGACCGACCGAAGCGGTGTGGGTCGTGAGGGATTCGCACCCGCGGTGCTTGGCACTTTGGAGTTTTTACTGCCGTTCAACCATGCCAAACAGCTAAGGTGCGCGGGGCTTTCAGCGTCTCACCAAAAAGTTTGACGGTCAACACGATCACGCCCCGTATCGGCGGGTGTCCGGGGGCATGCGACCGGGAAGCGGCGACGCTGCGACTCCTGCGGGCCCTCGGGGCGTGGCGATCTTTCTGGTTGCGGAGCCTCCCACGACGGGCCGTCCCTTGGCAACCACCTGCCCGTTTTCGCTCCGGCCACCCCTGCGGGGAGGGCCGGACCGGGTACCGGGGAGGTCTCGGACGGCACGGCGTCAGCGGATGGCGAAGCCGTCGTAGCCGCCGCGAGGTGTGTCCCAGATCTCGGTGACGCCGTCCACGCGTCCGGGCGTGTCGTCGCCGTGCAGCCAGTCGAGGAGCCCTTCGCAGCGCTCCCGCGGCCCCTCGGCGACGACCTGGACGCGGCCGTCGGCCAGATTGAGAGCAAAACCACTCATGCCGCCGAGTTCCAGCGCCCTGGCCCGCGTGAACCAGCGGAAACCGACGCCCTGGACCTGTCCGCGCACCCACGCGACCAGCCGTACATCCTCGCTCATGACTGCAACCTAACCAGTCAATGTCCCGCCGGACACTTCACCCCCTCGCGCCATGCGGTACCGTCCCGGTCCAATGAATCTCATCTGAAACTCACCCGAAGGTGTGAGTTCGGTGTTGATCGTGAGGACGCGTCGCCCGGGACGACGGGGACGAGGAAGGCCAGGACATGGGACGCCACCGACGCTCCGCCGCCGGCCGCGCCGCCACGGGCCGCGCCACGGGGGACCATCAGCCGGACGGTACGGCGGGACGCGACGCGCGGAAGCCGGACGCGGGCGACCACCCGACCATGGGGATCGCGCCCTACCTGAACCCCGAGGCGTACGCCGAGGTCCGCGCCAGGAGCGACGCCTACCTGTACGCGGACGACCCCGACGGCGAGGGCCCGCAGGCCGGTCGCACGGTCGCCTTCCCCAGTGACGGATACGCCCCCGAGGGCGGCCCGCAGCCCGCGGGAGGCCACCGCAGGCGCCGGAAGAAGGCCGCCACCCCGGTCCGCACCGGACTGCTCGGTGTCTCCGCCGCGGTCGCCATCGGCACCGTGGCGGTGGCCACAGGCGCGGTGCCCGGCCTCGACAACTACCGGATCGGCGGCGGCAGCGGCGGGGGCGACCGGGTGCAGGCCCAGGACACCCCGACGAACAGCCCGAGCGAGCAGGGCGGCACCTCCGGCAGCGCCGACACGGGCCGCGGCGGCGACGGCTCCACGAGCCGCGGCACCGACCGGTCCTCGTCGCCGTCGTCGCCCTCCGGGTCCGCGTCGTCCAAGGACACCCCCTCCCCCGCACCGTCCTCGACCTCCCCCTCGGCCTCGAAGCCGGCGGCCCCGGCCGAGACCCCGTCGAAGACGAAGAAGCCGAAGACGACCCCGAGCGCCGAGCCGAAGCCCACACCCTCGCGCCCGGCCACCGAGGAGCCCGCACGCCCCAGCGCGCCGGCCGCCGTGTCGGAGGAGTCCGCCGCCGAGGCCCAGGTGCTCAAGCTGGTCAACGACGAGCGGGCCAAGGTCGGCTGCAGCCCGGTGGCCGCGAACAGCGCCCTGCGTGAACTGGCCGAGGGCTTCAGCAAGGCCATGGCCACGGAGGGCTTCTTCGACCACACCGACCCGGGCGGCGCGACCCCGTGGGACCGGGCGGCGGCGGCCGGCATCAGCAACCTCGGCGGCGAGAACATAGCCCGCGGCCAGGCCGACGCCCAGGCCGTGATGGACGCCTGGATGGACAGCCCCGGCCACCGCGCCAACATACTGAACTGCGACTTCCAGACCCTCGGCGTCGGAGTCCACTTCGGCTCCGGCGGCCCGTGGTGGACACAGAACTTCGGCTACTGACCCGCCACGCCCCCACTGTTCCCCACGCAGCGCACTCTGCGGGACAGCGCTGTGCTCACGTACGCTTGGTGCATGTCGACCACGCAGGAGCGCGCGGCTGAGCAGGAGCCGGCGTACGACGTGTTCGCCCGGGGCTGTCCCTCGCGCGGCACGCTGGAGCACGTCACCGGGCGCTGGGGTGCGCTGACGCTCGGCGCGCTGTACGAGGGTTCCTTCCGGTTCAACGAGCTGCGCCGCCGGGTCGACGGTGTGAGCGAGAAGATGCTGGCGCAGACCCTGCACGCGCTGGAGCGCGACGGTCTGGTGCACCGCGAGGCGCAGCACACCAACCCGCCCCGCGTGGACTACGAACTCACGGCCTCGGGCCGCGAGGTGGCACAGCGGCTGATCGCGCTCATCCAGTGCCTGGAGGGGCGGATGGACGAGGTGCTGGCGTCCCGCGAGCGCTACGACACGCAGCGGATGCCTACGGCGTGACCCTGGGCGGGCGCTGGCACTTCGGGCAGAAGTAGCTGGAGCGGTTCATCCAGGGCCGGCGGCGCATGGGTGTGGCGCAGCGGCGGCAGGGCAGGCCCTCGCGGCCGTACGCGTCGAGCGAGCGGTCGAAGTAGCCGGACTCGCCGTTGACGTTGACGTACAGGCTGTCGAAGCTGGTGCCGCCCACGGCGAGGGCCGCGTTCATCACGTCCCGGACGTGACCGAGGAGTTCCGCGGTGCGGGGGCGGGTGAAGGTGGCCGTGGGGCGTTCGTAGTGCAGCCGGGAGCGCCACAGCGCCTCGTCGGCGTAGATGTTGCCGACGCCGCTGATCAGGGACTGGTCGAGCAGGGCCCGTTTGATCGTGGTGCGCTTGCGGCGCAGGGCGAGGTGGAAGGCCTCGTCGTCGAAGAGGGGGTCCAGCGGGTCGCGGGCGATGTGTGCGATCACGTCGGGCAGGCCGTCGGGGGACGTGTCGTGCAGCGACAGGCCGCCGAAGGTGCGCTGGTCGACGAAGCGGAGTTCGGTGGAGAGGTCGTCGGCGAAGCGGACGCGGATGCGCAGGTGCTTCTCGGCCGGTGCCTCGTGCGGCTGGACCAGCAGCTGGCCGCTCATGCCGAGGTGGGCCAGGACCGCCTGGCCGGTGTCCGCCAGCGGCAGCCACAGGTACTTGCCGCGCCGGGCGGCGGTGCCGAAGCGATGCCCCTTCAGCCGGTGGGCGAAGTCGTCGGGGCCGGCGATGTGCCGGCGTACGGCGCGCGGGTGCAGTACCTCGGCGTCGGCGACGGTGCGGTGGGCGACCCAGCGCTCCAGGCCGCGCCTGACGACCTCCACCTCGGGCAACTCGGGCATGGCATCCCCTCGGGCGGGCCGGCGGACCGGGCCGGTGGTCGGACGACGAGCCGAACGCCCGCCCCGGAGGTGGGGCGGGCGTTCGGGCCGTGCGGTGGATGGTCAGGCGGAGGCGGACGCCTCGTCGGGGTCCACGTCGACGGCGTTCGCCGCCGCCTTGGCACGCTCGTCCGCCGCGGCCCGGATGGACCGCCACGCGGATTCCGCGGCCTGCTGCTCCGCCTCCTTCTTGCTGCGGCCGGTGCCGGTGCCGTACGAGACGCCTCCGACGCGGGCGGCAGCAGTGAAGGTCTTCTCGTGGTCCGGGCCGGTCTCCGTGACCAGGTACTCGGGGACGCCGAGTCCTTCGGTCGCGGTGAGTTCCTGGAGGCTGGTCTTCCAGTCCAGGCCGGCACCGAGGTTGGAGGACTTCTCGATCAGCGGGTCGAACAGGCGGTGCACCAGTTCGGAGGCCGCGTCGAGGCCCTGGTCGAGATAGACCGCGCCGATCACCGCTTCGAGGGTGTCGGCGAGGATGGACGCCTTGTCCCGGCCGCCCGTGCCCTCTTCACCGCGGCCGAGCCGGATGAAGGAGCCCAGTTCGAGCCCGCGGCCCACCTCCGCCAGCGCACGCGAGTTGACCACCGCGGCCCGCAGCTTGGCCAGCTGGCCTTCGGGCAGGTCGGGGTGGGTGCGGTACAGCGTGTCCGTGACGACGAGGCCGAGGACGGAGTCACCGAGGAACTCCAGTCGCTCGTTCGTCGGCAGACCGCCGTTCTCGTACGCGTAGGAACGGTGGGTCAGTGCACGCACCAGAAGGGCGGACTCGAGCTGGTAGCCGAGCCGCCCTTCCAGAAGCGTGTGGGACGAGGCCTGGGTGTCCGCCTTCTTCTTGGCGGGTGGGTCCGCCTTGGCGTCTTCCGCCTTCTTGGGGACTGACACAGTGCCTCTCACCAGCCGCTCAGACCTCGAGGACCTGGCGCTTGTTGTAAGTGCCGCAAGACGGGCACGCGATGTGCTGCTGCTTGGGCTCGTGGCAGCGCTCGCACGCAACCAGGGTGGGGACCGCAGCCTTCCACTGCGACCGGCGGTGGCGCGTGTTGCTGCGCGACATCTTCCGCTTCGGAACAGCCACGGCTACTTCTCCTGCTTCTCGGCGGCGTCCGCGGAATCTGGCCCGTCGCCGCTCATCTCGTCCTTCTCGCCGTCTCCGAGTGAACCGGCGAGTCCCTGCAAAGCCGCCCAACGAATGTCGACGGCGTCGTGGTGGTGGTCCGGGTCGTCCGCCAGGCGTGCTCCACACTCGGAACACAGACCCGGGCAGTCCTCCCGGCACACCGGCTGCATCGGCAGTGCGAGCACCACCGCGTCGCGCAGCACGGGTTCGAGGCCGATCAGGCCGTCCTCGACGAAGAACCTGTCCTCGTCGTCCTCGGCGTCGTCGCCCGGTTCCGCCGCAGGGCGGCCCCGGTCGTCGGCGTCAGGGTACGAGAACAACTCCTGGAAGTCCGCTGTGAGCTGCTGCTCAAGCGGCTCCAGACACCTTACGCACTCCCCCTCGGCCGTGGCACGGGCGGTGCCTGTGACGAGCACCCCTTCCATGACCGACTCGAGTCGGAGATCGAGTTCCACCGGCGCGCCTTCCGGCACTCCGATGACTCCCTGGACACCGAAGTCCTTGGGAGCGTCGACCGTGCGGGTCAGGCGCTGGAGCGCACCGGGCCGCCGTCCCAGCTCGTGTGTGTCGAACACGAGAGGGTCGCGGTGGTCGAGGCGCGCGTTCAGAACCATTCCTGCTTTCGGTCTTCGTAGCTCGGGGATGCCGCCCTCCGGTGTTTCCAGGGCAGCGGCGATCGCGGACGTACGCGCGACCGAAGAGCCAGGATACTGGACCATTCGCTCACGGCCCAATCCGGACCTGCGGGGCCCGTGTGACGGCCCTAGACTCCGCGGCCCTGCTCGTAGGCCCGCAACTGTTCGGCGCTGATCATGCTGGTGTCGAAGAGGCTGGTCTCGTCGAGCGCCTGCGGCTGGACCTGCGGGGGCTGCTGGGGCTGCTGCGGTTGCTGGGGCTGGGCGTAGCCGTGCTGGGGGTCGTAGGCCTGCTGCTGGGCGTCGTAGCCCTGATAGGCGTACGGGTCGCCGGGCTGCTGCTGGTAGCCGTACGAGTCCTGACCGGCGCCGTATGCCTGCTGGTAGGCGGCGTACGGATCGGGCTGCTGCTGCGCGTAGCCGTAGGCCGGCTCCTGCGCGGGCATGTCCGGCACGGCCTGGGCCGGGACCTGGGCGGCGGCCGGCTGCGGCTCGCCGTACTCGGGCTGCCGGGGCTGCTCGGCGGGGGCGTCCGAGAGGGCCGCGAGGCCGGCCAGGTAGTCGGCGTCGCTGGAGTGCTGGACGGTGGTGGAGTCGTCGGCGAGGGCGCCGAGGTCGTCGCTGGCGATCCGGCCGTGCAGCTTCTGGCGGCCCCGGCCGACCGCGTCCAGGGTCTTGGCCAGCACCGCCTCGAAGGCGCCGAGCTTGGTGTCGACGTAGGCGTCGGCGTCGCGGCGCAGGGTCTCCGGGTCGTGGCTGCGCTCGGGGGCGTCCTCGTCCTCGTAGCCGTTCTCGTCGAGGCCGGGGCCGGTGCCGAGCAGCTTCTCGCGGCCGCGGCCCACCGAGCCGAGGGTCTTGGTGAGGACGACCTCGAAGTTGGCGAGCTTGGAGTCGACGTAGTCGTCGGCCTCGGCGCGGACCTCCTCGGCCTCCTGGCGGGCCTCGGTCAGGATCCGGTCGGCCTCGGCCTGGGAGCGGCGGGCGACCTCGGTGTCGGCGATCAGAGAGCCCCGCTCGGCGTGCGCGGTCTCGATGATCCGGTCGGCCTCCTGGCGGGCCTGCGCGACCATCTGCTCCCGGCCGCCGAGCAGCTCCTGGGCCTGGGCGAGCGAGCCGGGCAGCTCGGCGCGCAGCTCCTCCAGCGTGGCGAGCAGTTCCGCGCGGTTGACCACGCACGAGGCCGACATGGGCATGGCGCGGGCCCCGGAGACCATCGCGGTGATCTCGTCGAGCTTCTTCTGGACGTCCACCGTGTGCTCGCCACTCTCTACAGCTGTGTTGGAGACGGACGGGACGACTGTACGACCCTGGGGTGTCCCGGGGACACCGGGTGACGGATTGTCAGTCTCCGGCGGCGGTACGGCGGGAGGTTCAGTGCTTCTTCAGGCGCTCGGAGAGGACGTCGAGGACCAGCGGCGGCACCAGGTGGGACACGTCGCCGCCCCAGGTCGCGACCTCCTTGACCAGGGAGGACGACAGGAAGCTGTAGGTGGGGTTGGTGGGGATGAAGAGGGTCTCCACGCCCGAGAGGCCGTTGTTCATCTGGGCCATCTGCAGTTCGTAGTCGAAGTCGCTGACCGCGCGCAGGCCCTTGACGATGGCCGGGATCTCGCGCTGCTTGCAGAAGTCGACGAGGAGGCCGTGGAAGGACTCCACGCGCACGTTGCCGTACTCGGCGGTGACCTGGCGGATGAGGTCGATCCGCTCCTCGATCTCGAACAGGCCCTTCTTCGCCTGGTTGATCATCACGGCGACGTAGACCTCGTCGTAGAGCCTGGAGGCCCGGCCGATGATGTCGAGGTGTCCGTTGGTGATCGGGTCGAACGACCCGGGACAGACGGCACGGCGCACTTGAATTCCCTCGCTCTCCGGTCCGGTCATCGTGCGTCTTCGCACGTAGAGGCGGCGCGACCGTACCAAAACGTTCCCTCGCCGTAGCGGCGGGCACGGATCGCCTCGAAGCCGTCCGGCCAGCCGAATTCCCCGCCTCTGGTGCTGCGCTCCACGGTGACGAGCGCTTCCCCGGCGAGCCAGCCCTCCGAACGGAGTGTGAGCAGGATCTCCCGAAGATCGTCGTCGGAGACGGCGTACGGCGGGTCCAGGAAGACGATGTCGTACGGCTCCCCGGGGGCGGGGGTGCGGATGGTCTGCTCCGCCTTGCCCGCCCGGACCTCGGCGCCGGGCAGGCCGAGTGCCTTGACGTTCTCCCGGACGGTGCGGGCGGCGCGGGCGTCGGCCTCGACGAGCAGGACGTGTCCCGCGCCCCGGGACAGCGCCTCCAGGCCGACGGCGCCGGAACCGGCGTACAGGTCGAGGACGCGCTCGCCGTCCAGCGGGCCGCCGAGCAGGGACTGCCACGTGGAGAAGAGTCCCTCGCGCGCGCGGTCGGAGGTGGGGCGGGTGCCGGTCCCCTGCGGGACGGCCAGGCGGCGTCCGCCGGCCTTGCCGGCAATCACTCGGGTCATCTGGGGTCCTTGGTTGTGAGCGACTTTGTGTCCAGTGTGGCTGGTCGCGCCCACGCGGCGGAGCCGCACCTCTGCGCAGCCCCGCGACCCTGGGTGGGTGGTGCTCAGCCCTTTTCCAGGTACTGCTCCCGCTGCTCGTCCAAGAGTGCCTCCAGCGCCGTCTGCAGTCCGGGCAGGCCGGTCAGCTCCGGGTCGGTGGCCACCAGGGCCGCGGCCTCCTGCCGCGCCTGAGCGATGATCTCCTCGTCCTCGATGACGGCGAGGACCCGCAGGGAGGTACGGGCACCGGACTGGGCCTGGCCGAGGACGTCTCCCTCGCGGCGCTGTTCGAGGTCGATGCGGGAGAGCTCGAAGCCGTCGAGGGTGCCTGCGACCGCGTTCAGCCGCTGGCGGGCCGCGCTCGCCTCGGGCATCTCGGTGACCAGCAGGCACAGACCGGCGGCGGAGCCGCGACCGACCCGGCCGCGCAGCTGGTGCAGCTGGGAGACGCCGAAGCGGTCCGCGTCCATGATCACCATCGCGGTGGCGTTGGGGACGTTGACGCCGACCTCGATGACGGTCGTGGCGACCAGGACGTCGGTCTCCCCGGCGGCGAAGCGTCGCATGACCGCGTCCTTGTCGTCGGGCTGCATACGGCCGTGCAGGATCTCGACCTTGAGGCCCTGCAGGGCGCCCTTCGCCAGTTGCTCGGCGATGTCGAGGACGGCGAGCGGGGGCCGCTTCTCGGCGTCGTCCTCCGGCGACTTCCGCGGGGCGCCCTTCTTGCCGGGGTCGTCCTCCTCGTCGCCGATGCGCGGGCAGACGACGTACGCCTGGTGGCCGTTGGACACCTCCTCCCGGACCCTTTCCCAGGCCCGGGAGAGGAAGTGGGGCTTGTCGGCGGCCGGCACGACGTGGCTGGCGATCGGGGACCGGCCGGCCGGGAGCTGGTCCAGGACCGAGGTCTCCAGGTCGCCGAAGACGGTCATGGCGACCGTGCGCGGGATCGGGGTGGCGGTCATGACGAGCAGGTGCGGGGGCTGCTTTCCCTTGCCGCGCAGGGCGTCGCGCTGCTCGACGCCGAAGCGGTGCTGTTCGTCGACGACGACCAGGCCGAGGTCGTGGAACCGCACCTTGTCCTCGATCAGCGCGTGCGTGCCGATGACGATGCCGGCCTCGCCGGTGGCCAGGTCGAGCAGGGCGTGCCGCCGGGCGGCGGCGCCCATGGACCCGGTGAGCAGCACCACCTTGGTGGCATGCTCGGCACCGCCCAGCATGCCTCCCTCGGCCAGCTCACCCATCATCTCGACGACCGACCGGTGGTGCTGCTGGGCGAGCACCTCGGTGGGCGCGAGCATCACGGCCTGCCCGCCCGCGTCGACGACGGCGAGCATGGCGCGCAGGGCGACCATGGTGTTGTGGGTGACCGTGAAATGGTCGGTCACGTACGCGTGACTCGGGTGGGCCACGCTGATGCACTGGACGGGCTTGCGCCCCACGTACTCGACTGCGCGGATCCCCCGCCGGAAGGTGTTGTACTTCGGCCGGGTACGCACGCGTTCCGCCTTGCGGGTCAGCCTGAACGGGACGTACTCCTCGGGCAACGCCACCGACACGTTGAAGGCGTCCTTCTTCGGCAGTACTCGCGCGCGACCGCCCAGAGAACGCACGAGCCAGGCGACATCGTCCGCCAGTCGCCGGGAAGCGGAGCAGAGCGACATGCTCATGCCGTCCGCGTGGATGGTGCCGTCCGTGTCCAGGAGCCCTTGCAGCAGAGCGAGGCGGTTCTTGACCGACGTGTTCTTGAACATGTCGGGAACGAACTTCCCGTGCGACGTCTCGCCCCACAGACCCAAGTCCCGCAGGGCCTGGATCACAGGATTCCGGACGCCTCCCGCACGCTGGGCGAGCTGGATCGTGTAGTCGCAGCGGGATCCCTTCACCGGCGTCAGCAGGCATCCGGGCGCCACGGAAAGCGCAACGGCGTCTCGGATTTCGTCGTCGATGGTGGACAGGCGCAGGTTGTGCCGGAAGGAGCCGTCTCCCAGGAGGAGGCCGAAGAGGTACGGGTCCAGGGGCAGCGAATGGTCGCCGCCGAGGTCCACCGGGGTCGCGGCAGGGAGGTACCACTTCGAGGATCCGTCGGCCTTGTAGGTGTCCAGACGAATCTCCCGGGTCGTCATGACCTTGGGTGCCTGACCGCGGTGCCAGCCGCAACTCGTGCCGACGATCCACAGGTGCTCGTCGTCACACTCAACGGAGCTTCCGTCCGACAGCACGAGGCGCCAGACATCGCGCTCTCCCTGGGGGAAGACGCCGTCGATCGAAGCGATCTCCCCGTCCGGTACCACCACCTCGTCACCGGTCCGCAGGTCCCCCATCCGGCGAAATCCCGACGGTGTCAGGACCAGGGAGTCCAGAGGCTGAGCCTTCCCCGACCCCACCTCCCCCTGGAGCAGCCGGTGCATCGGGTGGTCGGTGGCGAGGTCGTCGAAGATTTCGCGGGAGACCTTCTGCTGGCCGTCGGTGAGGGTGAAGGGGAGGCGGTCGTCGAAGGCGGTGAGCAGGCCGTCCAGGGCGGGTTTGCGGGGGACGGCGGGGAGTTGGGTCTCGGCGTGCCGGCGGCGGGCCAGGGCGACCTGGAGGACGAAGGCCTCGTCCCACTTCAGACGGGCGCGGGCGTCCTCGATGTCGGCCTTGGTGTGCGGGCGGTGGATCTTGAGCAGGGCCTCGGGCAGGGAGACCAGGCCCCGGCCCTCGCGCAGGGAGGCGGGGAGCGGATCGACGGCCTCCTGGGCGCTCGGCAGCACCGTCTGGATCGCCTTGCCGATCTTCCAGGACTCCAGTTTGGCGGTGGCCGGGTAGAGGGGGATGAGGGCGCCGGCCCAGGACTCGACGCTCTCGCTCGCCTCGTCCTCGTCGGAGGCGCGCAGCAACTCGTAGGCCGGATGTGCCAGTTGCAGGCGGCGGTTGAAGACGGAGACCTTGCCCGCGAACATCGCGCGGGTGCCCGGCAGGAGTTCCTTGTGGGGCTTGTGGACGCCGTTGCCGAAGAAGACCAGTTGGAGGCGGCCGCTGCCGTCCGTGATGGTCACCTCGAGGCGCTGTCCCTTGCCGCGCGGGGCCTTGGACGAGGCGAAGGAGTGCAGCCGGGCGTCGGCGACCTGGGCCACCACCGTGACGTGCTCGTCCATGGGCAGGTCGGCGAGGTGGGTGAGCTGGCCGCGCTCCTCGTATCTGCGGGGGTAGTGGTGGAGGAGGTCGCCGACGGTGTGCAGGCCGAGGTGCTCGGCCATCACCTTCGCGGTGGCGGGGCCGAGGACCTTCTTCAGGGGTTCTCGCAGTGCGGGCACGAGATCCATTGCACACCACGCCACTGACAACGGTCGCGGGGAGCGCCGTACTACTCCACGCCGACCAGCAGCAGCGCCCCCTGCCGGCCGCCCCGGTGGACCACGGTGTCGACCGCGAGGTACGCCTCGCGGACCCGGGCCTCCAGGTGCTCGGTGACGGTCCCGGGCGCCTCGTCGCCGAGGACGAGGGTGACCAGCTCGCCGCCGGCCGAGAGCATCCGGTCCAGGACGGTCGCCGCGACCTCCGTGACGTCCGCGCCGATGACCGCCACGTCGCCGTCGATGAGGCCGAGCACGTCACCGGCCTGGCAGATGCCCGCCGTGGTCCAGGACCGGTGTTCGGCGACGGTGACCTCGGCGTAGCGGGTGGCGCCGGCCGCGGAGGTCATCGCCACCACGTCCTCGTCGAAGCGCCGCTCGGGCTCGTGCACGGCGAGCGCGGCGATGCCCTGGACCGCGGAGCGGGTGGGGATGAGGGCGACCCTGACGCCTTCGGCACGGGCCTGCTCGGCCGCCGCGGCGGCGGTGTGGCGCAGCTCGGCGTCGTTGGGCAGCAGGACGACCTCGTGCGCGTGCGCCCGCCGTACGGCCTGGACCAGCTCCCCGCTGGCGGGTGGCTCCCCGGGGCGGGCGAGCAGGGTGGTCGCGCCGGCCTCGGCGTACAGCCCGGCCAGCCCCTCCCCCGGTACGACGGCCACCACGGCGCGGCGGCTCCGCTCCCGAGGCGGGCGGCCGGTCCCGGCGGTGTGCGCGTCGCCGTGTCCGAAGTGGGTGATGCGGATCCGGTGGGGCCGCCCGGCCTCGACGCCCGCCTCGACGGCGGCGCCGGCGTCGTCGACGTGCACGTGGACGTTCCACAGTCCGTCGCCGCCGACCACGACGAGCGAGTCCCCGAGCGCGTCGAGCCGCTGCCGCAGCCGCGTGACGGCCGCGTCCCCGGCCTCCAGGAGATAGATCACCTCGAAGGCGGGGTCGGCGCCGCGGTCGGCCTCCGCAGCCGCGCCACGGTCGGCCACCGTAGCCACGCCGCGGTCGGCCACCCTAGCCACGCCGCGGTCGCCCTCCGTAGCCGCGCACCCGCCCGCGAGGACCTCGTCGCCCGGCGCCGGGGACGGAGCCGACGCGACGCCCTCGTGCGGCTCCACGCGCGCGTGGACGACGGTGGCCGCTCCCGGGCCGGGCGCCTGCCCGGTGAACGTCTCCACCAAGGCCCCGAGGACCGTCACGAGCCCGTGCCCGCCGGCGTCGACCACTCCGGCGCGCTCCAGTACCGGCAGCTGGGCCGGGGTTGCGGCGAGCGCCGCGCGGGCGCCCTCGTAGGCCGTGCGGGCCACCTCCGCGCAGTCGCCCTCCGCGTCGGCGGCCGCGTCGGCGGCGGCGGAGGCGACGGTCAGGACGGTGCCCTCGACCGGGTGGGCCACGGCCTGGCGGGCGGACTCGGCCGCGTTCCGCAGGGCCAGCCGCAGACCGGGGCCCTCGGTGTGCGCGAACTCACTCCGCGCGGTGAGCACCTGGGCCATGCCCCGCAGCAGCTGCGCGAGGATCGTCCCGGAGTTGCCCCGCGCGCCGATCAGCGCCCCGTGCGCCATCGCGCCGACGGCCTCCGCCAGCGAGGGGCCCTCTACGGTCCCCGGCGCCCCGTCGTCCAGCTCGTGCGCCGCGAACACGGCCTCCACGGCGGCGACGGCCGATTCGACGGTCAGGTAGAGGTTCGTGCCGGTGTCCCCGTCCGCGACGGGATAGACGTTGATCGCGTCGATCTCCTCGCGCGCCCGCCCCAGCGCGCGCAGCGACAGACCGCACCAGGTACGCACCGCCAGAGCGTCGAAGAACCTCTGCGGCACCTGCGCCACCTGTGCCTCCCTGAGCTGCCGGACGTGGCTGGCAGCGTAGACCTTGGGCGGGTGCCCGGCGGAAGAGGGCCGGGGCGGCCCCCTGAGCTGCCGTGGTAGTTTCGTTGTACGGGAGCAGCCGTTGTATGCTGCTCCGGTTGCCCGATCCCGATCGGGCCATCCCCCTGGCACCGCCACTCAGATCCCGGACCGTCGAGTCCGAGAACTTGATCCCGGCATGCCGGGATCAACCGTAAGTGCATCTGAAGTCTTTGGAGTGACCCGTGGCTGCCAACTGCGACGTCTGCGGCAAGGGGCCGGGCTTCGGCAACAACATCTCGCACTCCCACCGCCGTACGCCCCGTCGCTGGAACCCCAACATCCAGCGCGTGCGTACCGTGGAGGGCGGGACGCCGAAGCGCGTGAACGCTTGCACCTCGTGCATCAAGGCCGGCAAGGTCTCGCGCTGACGCGTCAGCTGAGCGCGCGGCCACTGCCTGGTCCGCTGTAGGGAGCCGGTCCACCTCGGGTGGACCGGCTTTTTGCCGTGCCGACAAATCGCACGGGACACTACCGGACCGCTCAGACGGTTCCCCGCCCGAGCGCCCACCCGTGATCCACCGGCCCGATCCCGTCGCCGAGCGCGAACCCGGCCCCGATCGCCCCGGTGACGTACTCCTTCGCCTCGGTCACCGCCTGGGGCACCGACCGTCCCTTCGCCAGGCCGCACGCGACGGCCGACGCGAGGGTGCAGCCCGTGCCGTGCGTGTGCCGGTTGTCGAGGCGCGGGGCGCGCAGCCAGTGCTCCTCGGAGCCGTCGGTGAGCAGGTCCACGGCCTCGCCGCGCAGATGGCCGCCCTTGATCAGTGCCCAGCGCGGCCCGTACTCCAGCAGGGCGGCGGCCGCCCGGCGCAGGTCGCTCTCCGACTCGACGCGTACGCCGGTCAGTTGCGCGACCTCGTCGAGGTTCGGGGTGGCGACGGTGGCCACCGGGAGCAGCTTGGTGCGGACGGAGTCCAGCGCCGAGGCGGCGAGCAGGGAGTCCCCGTGCTTGGAGACGCCGACCGGGTCGACGACGGCGGGGGCGTCCGTGCCGCCGAGCAGTTCGGCGACCGTCTCGACCAGTTCCGCCGAGGAGAGCATCCCGGTCTTGACCGCCTGGACGCCGATGTCGTCGACGACGCTGCGGTACTGGGCCCGTACCGCAGCGTCGGGCAGCTCCCAGGCGCCCTGCACGCCGAGGGAGTTCTGCGCGGTGACCGCGGTGAGCACGCTCATGCCGTGCGTGCCGAGGGCGAGCATGGTCTTCAGGTCGGCCTGGATGCCGGCGCCGCCGCCGGAGTCGGAGCCGGCCACGGTGAGCACCAGGGGCCGCCTCACGCCTCGACCTCCCCGCCGAAGTGGTCCCAGCCGCCCTTGCTGGTCCAGGGGGCCCCGTCGACGGTCACCTGCGGCAGCGCGGAGGGGTTGAGGACCTCTCCGATGACCTTCCAGCGGGCGGGCAGCTTCACGTCCGGCGGGAAGGTGGCCACGATCGCATGGTCCTCTCCCCCGGTGAGCACCCACTGCATGGGGTCGACACCGACGGCCTGTCCGATGTCGTTCATCTGGGACGGGATGTCGATCTGGCCGGAGCGGACGTCGATCCTGACCTTGCTGGCCTCGGCGATGTGGCCCAGGTCGGCGATGAGCCCGTCACTCACGTCGCACATGGCGGTGGCGCCGAGCCCGGCCGCCGCCGGACCCGCGTGGTACGGGGGCTCGGGGCGCCGGTGGGCCTCGACGAAGGCGCGCGGCGAGCGGAAGCCGCGGGACAGCACGGCGAACCCGGCGGCGGACCAGCCCAGCCAGCCGGTCACCGCGACGAGGTCGCCGGGCTGGGCGCCGCCCCGGGTGACGGGCTCCTGGTTGCGCAGGTCGCCCAGCGCCGTGATGGAGACGGTGATGGTGTCGCCGCGCACGACGTCGCCGCCGACCACGGAGGCGCCGGCCACCTGGCACTCGTCGCGCAGTCCGTCCATCAGCTCGGTCGGCCAGGTCACCGGCAGTTCGGCGGGGACGACCAGGCCGAGCAGCAGCGCGGTCGGCACGGCGCCCATGGCGGCGATGTCCGCCAGGTTCTGCGCCGCCGCCTTGCGGCCCACGTCGTACGCGGTGGACCAGTCCCGGCGGAAGTGCCGCCCCTCCACGAGAATGTCGGTGCTGGCCACCACCCGGCGGTCGGGCGCGGCCACCACCGCGGCGTCGTCGCCGGGGCCCACACGGACCGCCGGGGTGGTGGTGAGACGGGAGGTGAGCTCCCTGATGAGCCCGAACTCCCCCAGCTCACCAACAGTGCCCTTCATCGCCTTGGCTCCCCTTCTGTCCCTGTCCGTGCCCGGTCGCGCGTCATCTCTGTCCTCGTTACGGTCGAAATGACCGTCACCACGGTCGGCGTGATCGTCAACTCGTGTCGTTCCGGCACCCCGGCGCGCGGGGCCCGCGGCCCACGGGTCTCCCCGTGGAGAGCGGCTACGCGATACCGTGGCGTTCCTTTTCCCCACATGATCCTCGTGGCCGCTCTGGAGGTTCCGTGGTACAGGCGTACATCCTGATCCAGACGGAGGTCGGCAAGGCGTCGACCGTCGCCGAGACGATCAGCAAGATCCCCGGGGTGATCACGGCCGAGGACGTGACAGGACCCTACGACGTCATCGTGCGCGCCCAGTCCGACACCGTCGACGAACTCGGTCGCATGGTGGTCGCCAAGGTCCAGCAGGTGGACGGCATCACACGCACACTGACCTGCCCCGTGGTTCATCTCTGACCCCCCTTCCGCCCGCTCGCTCTCGTACTGTTGATCGCCGCCGCCGGCTGCTCCTCAGCAGACGACAGCGGGTCGGCGGCGGTTCCCGGCCCGGGCCCCGGTCACGAAGCTGTGGCGGAACCCGGACAACACACTGCCGCCGGCGGGCCGGGGAAACCCGCTGATCATACTGCGAGAAGGCGACCCCCGAGGGGGTCGCCTTCTGGCCGTGCGCGGGGCGGGAGACGTCAGCGCAGCCCCGTCGGGCGCCGCAGCGCCGCCTGGACCAGCCGGTCCACCAGCTCCGGGTAGGCGACCCCGCTCGCCTGCCACATCTGCGGGTACATGGAGATCGGCGTGAAGCCGGGCATGGTGTTGATCTCGTTGATCACGAACTCGCCGTCCTCGGTGAGGAAGAAGTCCGCGCGCACCAGCCCCTCGCAGGAGGCCGCGTCGAACGCCGCGACGGCGAGGCGCTGGACCTCGGCGGTCTCCGCGGGCGTCAGCGGGGCGGGCACGATGCCGGGCGTGGAGTCGATGTACTTGGCCTCGAAGTCGTAGTACGCGTGCTCCGAGGGCGGCGGGATCTCGGCGGGCAGGGAGGCCCGGGGGCCGTCCTCGAACTCCAGCACCCCGCACTCGATCTCCCGGCCGCGCAGGGTCGCCTCGACCAGGATCTTCGGGTCGTGGCGCCGGGCCTCCTCAATCGCCTCGTCGAGTCCGGCGGGGTCGTCGACCTTGGTGATGCCGATCGAGGAACCCGCGCGCGCGGGCTTCACGAACAGCGGCCAGCCGTGCTCGCCGGCGAAGTCGACGATCTTCTGGCGGGCGCCGGAACGGTCCTGCTCCCACTCGCGGGGCCGGATCACCACGTACGGGCCGACCTTCAGCCCGTAGGAGGCGAAGACCGCCTTCATGTACTCCTTGTCCTGGCCGACGGCCGAGGCGAGCACGCCCGCGCCGACGTAGGGCACACCGGACAGCTCCAGGAGTCCCTGGAGGGTGCCGTCCTCGCCGTACGGGCCGTGCAGCACGGGGAAGACGACGTCGACCTCGCCCAGCGCCTTGGGCACCGCGCCGGGTTCGCTGTAGACGACTTCGCGGTTGGCGGGGTCGACGGGCAGCACCACGGCGCCCTCGGCCGACTCGGCCAGTTCCTCGACGTCGGGCGTACGGCGCTCGGTGATCGCCATGCGTTCCGGTTCGTCGGCGGTGAGGGCCCAGCGGCCGTCCCTGGTGATGCCGATCGGCAGGACGTCGTACTTGGTCCGGTCGATGGCCGCGAGGACGGCGCCGGCGGTGACCACGGAGATCCCGTGTTCGGAGCTGCGCCCGCCGAACACGACGGCCACACGCGGCTTGCGAGGCGGCTGCTCGGGGCTCTGGGGGAGGTTCTCGGTGCTCATATCGCGTTGAGAGTACCCGCCCGTAGGGCCACGAGACAGCGTCGGCGGGGCCGCGTGGCGCGGGTGGCGCCCGGGGTGCCGTCCGGTGTCGCTCAGCGTCGTTCGGGCTTCGCGCTGCGCGACATCAGCTCCTTGACCGCGACGACCGGGGGCTTGCCCTCGTGCACGATGGCGACCACGGTCTCGGTGATGGGCATGTCGACGCCGTGCCTGCGCGCCAGATCCAGCACCGACTCGCAGGACTTGACGCCCTCGGCGGTCTGCTTGGTGACCGCGATGGTCTCCTGGAGGGTCATCCCCTTGCCCAGGTTGGTGCCGAAGGTGTGGTTGCGGGACAGCGGGGACGAGCAGGTCGCCACCAGGTCGCCGAGCCCGGCCAGTCCGGAGAAGGTCAGCGGGTCGGCGCCGAGGGCCACCCCAAGGCGGGTGGTCTCGGCGAGGCCGCGGGTGATCAGGGAGCCCTTGGCGTTGTCGCCCAGGCCCATGCCGTCCGCGATGCCCACGGCCAGCCCGATCACGTTCTTCACGGCGCCGCCCAGTTCGCATCCGACGACGTCGGTGTTGGTGTACGGGCGGAAGTACGGCGTGTGGCAGGCGGTCTGGAGGCGCTGGGCGACGGATTCGTCGGGGCAGGCGACCACGGCGGCGGCCGGCATCCGGGCCGCGATCTCGCGGGCCAGGTTCGGCCCGGTGACCACGGCGATGCGCTCGGCGCCGACCTTGGCGACGTCCTCGATGACCTCGCTCATCCGCATCGCGGAGCCGAGTTCGACACCCTTCATCAGCGACACCAGGACCGTGCCGGGAGCCAGCAGCGGCGTCCAGTCGGCGAGGTTGGCGCGCAGCGTCTGGGAGGGGACGGCGAGGACCGTGAAGTCGGCGTCGCGCGCGGCCTCGGCGGCGTCGGTGGTGGCCCGCAGCCCGGCGGGGAGTTCCACGCCGGGCAGGTAGTCCGGGTTGGTCCGGGTGGAGTTGACGGCGTCGGCGAGGTCGGCGCGGCGCCCCCACAGGGTGACGTCGCACCCCGCGTCGGCGAGGACCGTACCGAAGGCGGTGCCCCAGGATCCGGTGCCGAAGACGGCCGCCTTGACCGGCTTGCTCACGTGCTCTGCCCTTCTGCCTGCGTTCCCCGCGTCCGTGCCGGCGCCGTCTGCGACTGCGACGGTGTCTGCGACTGCGTACGGCGCCGCTGTTCGATCCGCTCGCGGCGCGGGTCGTAGGGGGTTCGGGGGGCCTTCTCGCCCCGGATCTCCTCCAGGTGGCCGGTGACGGCGGCCATGATGACCTCGGTGGCCTCCTTCAGCAGCTCCGCGGTCATCTCCCGGTCGTAGAACGGCGAGAGATCGACCGGCGGCCCCGCCAGCACGCGGTGGGTCTTGCGCGGGAGGAGGTTCGGCTTCTTGGCGTAGGGCGGCAGCAGTTCGTTGCAGCCCCACTGGGCGACCGGGATCACCGGGCACTTGGTCTGCAGGGCGACGCGCGCGGCACCGGTCTTGGCGGTCATCGGCCAGCCGTCCGGGTCGCGGGTGAGGGTGCCCTCGGGGTAGAAGGCGACGCACTCGCCGCGCTCCACGGCCTCGATCGCGGCCCGGAAGGCGCTGAGGGCGTCCGTGCTCTCGCGGTAGACGGGGATCTGTCCGGTGCCCCGCATCGCGGCGCCGACGAAGCCCTTCTTGAAAAGGCCGCTCTTCGCCAGGAATCGGGGGACGCGCCCGGTGTTGTACTGGTAGTGCGCGTACGCGAAGGGGTCCACGTGCGAATTGTGGTTCACGGCGGTGATAAATCCGCCGTCGGCCGGAATGTTCTCCATTCCCCGCCAGTCCCGCTTGATCAGAACCATGAGCGGCGGTTTGCAGATCACCGCGGCCAGGCGGTACCAGAAGCCGATTCTGCGGCGGGGCACGCTGACACCTTTCCTCCAGGGCCTGGGGCCGGACAAGTGTCGCCCCGGGCCTCCCGTCTGTCGAGAACACCGTACGCCCCGACGAGTGAACCGCCAGGTCTCCCAGGTGACAATGACGGCGACGAGAGAAGGACGGAACGCTCGTGCAGTGGACCTTGGTCGTACCCGTGAAGCCCCTCGCCCGGGCCAAGAGCAGGCTGTCGGACACCGCGGACGACGGGGTCCGGCCGGATCTCGCGCTGGCGTTCGCCCAGGACGCCGTGGCAGCCGCGCTGGCCTGCCCGGCGGTCGCGGATGTGGCAGTCGTCACGGACGACGCACGGGCCGGGCGGGAGCTGGCGGCGCTCGGTGCGGCCCTCGTCACGGACGAGCCCCGCGGCGGTCTGAACGCGGCGCTGGCGCACGGCGCCGCGGCGGTCCGCGCGGCACGTCCCGGAACTCCGGTGGCCGCACTCAACGCCGATCTCCCCGCACTGCGGCCGGCGGAATTGGCGCGGGTCCTGGCGGCGGCCGGGCAATTCCCGCGCGCTTTTCTCCCGGACGCGGCCGGAATCGGCACGACCTTGCTGACGGCGGCACCGGGCGTCGAATTGTCCCCGGCATTCGGTCCGGATTCCCGGGTCCGCCACCGTGCGTCCGGCGCGGTGGAACTGTCTCTCGGCGCGGTGGATTCCGTACGGCAGGACGTCGACACCGGCGGTGATCTGCGCTCCGCCCTGGCACTGGGGGTGGGGCCCCGGACGGCGGCGGTGGCGGCGCGGTTGCTGATCGCCGGGCAGTAGGCTGCCGCCATGCAGGCGACCGCGTACACGTACGACCCCGAAAGCCGCAGCGGGCAGGTACTGCTCGACGACGGCACGCCCGTGCCCTTCGACGCGGCGGCGTTCGACGCGGGGGGCCTGCGGCTGCTGCGGCCGGGGCAGCGGGTGCGGATCGAGACGGAGGGGGCGGGCGAGGACCGCCGGATCACGCTGGTGACGCTCCAGACCCTCTGAACGACCTGGGAAAACGCCGCGGGCCGGACTCCGAGAGGGAGTCCGGCCCGGCGCGTGAGAGCCCCGTTCGCCTGCTGCCGCCGCTACGGCCGGCTGCTACTTCTTGCGGGCGGTGGCCTTCTTGGCGGTGGTCTTGCGAGCGGTCGACTTCTTGGCCGGGGCCTTCTTGGCGGTCGCCTTCTTGGCCGGGGCCTTCTTCGCCGCGGTCTTCTTCGCCGCCGCGGTGGTCTTGGCGGCGGACTTCTTGGCGGTGGTCTTCTTCGCCGTCGTCTTCTTCGCCGCTCCGGTGGTCTTCTTGGCCGCGCCCGTGGCCTTCTTCGCCGCCGCGGTGGTCTTCTTGGCCGCGCCCGTGGCCTTCTTCGCCGCGGTCTTCTTGGCGGCGGCCTTCTTGCCCGCGGCCTTGGAGATCGTGGCCGACGGGCCGGACAGGCTGCCCTTGGGGGCCTTCTTGACCGCGATGTCGTTCTTCGGGAGCTTCTTCGAGCCGCTCACCAGGTCCTTGAAGCCCTGACCCGCGCGGAAGCGCGGCACCGAGGTCTTCTTGACCCGAACCCGCTCGCCCGTCTGGGGGTTGCGGGCGTAACGGGCGGGACGGTCGACCTTCTCGAAGGAACCGAAGCCGGTGACCGAGACCCGGTCGCCCGAGACCACGGCACGGACGAGGGCGTCCAGGACCGCGTCGACGGCGTCGGCGGCCTGCTGCCTGCCGCCCACCTTGTCGGCAATCGCTTCTACGAGCTGCGCCTTGTTCACGTCTTCCCCTTCGGAGACATCGCCAGAACGAATGTGTTCAAGCTTTTTCGCACGTTAGGCAGATATATACCGCAAATCAAACACGAAACGGGCTAATCACCCTTGTGCCGCAACGGACTCGGGCCGCCCAGGCCTGTTCAGCCGTCCTCTTCGGGGAATCGACCCTCGTCGAGGTCGGCGGTGAACCGATCCAGGCGCCTTGCCGCACCGGCGAGATCGTGTTTGGCCGCGGCCGTAATGACCAGCAGCTTCCGGGTCAGCGCCATCCGTACGCCCTCCGGGACTTGCAGTGCGCGCACTCTTGTGTGCGCTTCCTTGAGCCGGACCGCGACCGCCGCATAGAGCTCGAGTTGGCCGTCGTAGTCCATGCACAGATTGTGCCATCTGGGGCGAGTTGTCGCCTGCGCAGGGGGCAACTGCCGCCCCGAACGGCCGTCCCGGCACTGCCGGAACCCGCGCCTCCAGGACCTCTCTACCCCGGCAACAATGCCTCTAACGTGGGAAGTTGTGCGCCGTACCGCTGACAGGCGCCCGCCGCCCGACCCGAAAACGGCCGTACCCCCGATCGGGCTGATCGGGGGTACGGCGGGGGTGTTGGGTGGCCGAAACTCGACCTTGTCGGCGCCTCTGCGGGTCCGGAGGTCAGACCTGGACGGTCTGCGGCTTGTGCGAGGGGCGCTTCGCCTCGTACGTGGCGATGTCCGCCTCGTTCTGAAGGGTGATCGAGATGTCGTCCAGCCCGTTCAGCAGCCGCCAGCGGGAGTTCTCGTCCAGCTCGAAGGGGGCCGTGACGCCCTCCGCCCGGACCTCGCGGGCCTCCAGGTCGACGGTGATCTCCGCCTGCGGGTCCTGCTCCGTGAGCGCCCACAGCGCGTCCACGGTCTTCTGGTCGAGGACCACGGTGAGCAGGCCGTTCTTCAGCGAGTTGCCCCGGAAGATGTCGGCGAAGCGGGAGGAGATCACGGCCTTGAAGCCGTAGTTCTGCAGCGCCCAGACGGCGTGCTCACGGGAGGAGCCGGTGCCGAAGTCGGGGCCGGCCACCAGGACCGTGGCACCCTGGCGCTCGGGCTGGTTGAGGACGAAGGACCCGTCCTTGCGCCAGGCCTCGAACAGCCCGTCCTCGAACCCGTCCCGGGTCACCTTCTTGAGCCAGTGGGCGGGGATGATCTGGTCGGTGTCGACGTTGCTGCGGCGCAGCGGGACGGCCCGGCCGGTGTGCGTGGTGAATGCTTCCATGACTCTCAGACTCCAGCGGGCGTGGGGACGTCGGCGGCGGACAGGTCGGCCGGGGAGGCCAGGTGGCCCAGGACCGCCGTCGCGGCCGCGACCTGCGGCGACACCAGGTGGGTACGGCCGCCCTTGCCCTGGCGTCCCTCGAAGTTGCGGTTGGAGGTGGAGGCGGAGCGCTCGCCGGGGGCCAGCTGGTCCGGGTTCATGCCCAGGCACATCGAGCAGCCCGCGTGCCGCCATTCGGCACCGGCCTCCTTGAAGACCACGTCCAGACCCTCGGAGACGGCCTGCAGACCCACCCGCGCCGAGCCGGGGACGACCAGCATCCGTACGCCGTCGGCGACTTTGCGGTCCTTGACGATCTCGGCGGCGGCGCGCAGGTCCTCGATGCGGCCGTTGGTGCAGGAACCTACGAAGACGGTGTCCACGTTGATGGAGCGCAGCGGCTGACCGGCCTCCAACCCCATGTACTCCAGGGCCTTTTCGGCGGCGAAGCGCTCCGAGGCGTCTTCGTACGAAGCCGGGTCGGGGACGGCGGCGGAAAGCGGCGCGCCCTGCCCCGGGTTGGTGCCCCAGGTGACGAACGGGGACAGCTCGGCGGCCTCGATGACGACCTCGGCGTCGAACTCGGCGTCGTCGTCCGTGCGCAGCGTCTTCCAGTACTCGACCGCCGCGTCCCAGTCCGCGCCCTCGGGGGCGTGCGGGCGGCCCCGGAGGTAGTCGAAGGTGGTGGCGTCGGGCGCGATCATGCCCGCGCGGGCACCGGCCTCGATCGACATGTTGCAGATGGTCATGCGGGCTTCCATCGAGAGCTTCTCGATGGCCTCGCCCCGGTACTCCAGGACGTAGCCCTGGCCGCCGCCGGTGCCGATCTTCGCGATGATCGCGAGGATCAGGTCCTTGGCGGTGACGCCGTCGGGCAGTTCGCCGTTGACCGTGATGGCCATGGTCTTCGGACGGGCCAGGGGCAGCGTCTGGGTGGCCAGCACGTGCTCGACCTGGGAGGTGCCGATGCCGAAGGCCAGCGCGCCGAAGGCGCCGTGCGTCGAGGTGTGCGAGTCGCCGCAGACCACGGTGGTGCCGGGCTGGGTCAGGCCGAGCTGCGGGCCGACCACGTGTACGACGCCCTGCTCGACGTCGCCCAGCGGGTGCAGCCGGACGCCGAACTCCGCGCAGTTCTTGCGCAGCGTCTCCAGCTGGGCCCGGGAGACCGGGTCCGCGATGGGCTTGTCGATGTCGAGTGTCGGGGTGTTGTGGTCCTCGGTGGCGATGGTCAGGTCGAGCCGCCGCACCGGGCGGCCGCTCTTGCGGAGGCCGTCGAAGGCCTGCGGGCTGGTCACCTCGTGCAGCAGGTGCAGATCGATGAAGAGGAGGTCGGGCTCGCCCTCGGCGCGCCGGACGACGTGGTCGTCCCAGACCTTCTCCGCGAGTGTCCTACCCATCGCTTTCCCTCCGGCCGGCGACGAAGCGTCGGCCCAACTAGAGATCTTTGGGGAAGCGGCGCCCGCACCCCTGTGTTTCCGGGCAACCGCCACCAGGCCCTTACGTCACGGGCCGTTGTGACTTCGTGCCATCCAGGGTGGCGCGTTCCATGGAAAATTGAACTTGCGTTTCACAGAGTGAGACGGGAGTATCGTTTCATGGACAACAGTAGCGGCGTCGGCGTTCTGGACAAGGCGGCCCTCGTCCTGAGCGCTCTGGAGTCCGGCCCGGCCACCCTCGCGGGATTGGTCGCTGCGACCGGACTGGCACGACCCACGGCCCACCGCCTGGCCGTGGCACTGGAACACCACCGCATGGTGGCGCGCGACATGCAGGGCCGTTTCATTCTCGGCCCGCGCCTGGCCGAGCTGGCCGCGGCGGCCGGCGAGGACCGGCTGCTCGCCACCGCGGGCCCGGTGCTCACCCACCTCCGCGACGTCACGGGCGAGAGCGCTCAGCTCTATCGCCGCCAGGGCGACATGCGCATCTGCGTGGCCGCGGCCGAGCGTCTGTCGGGCCTGAGGGACACGGTCCCGGTCGGCTCCACGCTCACCATGAAGGCCGGCTCCTCGGCACAGATCCTGATGGCCTGGGAGGAGCCCGAGCGTCTGCACCGCGGCCTCCAGGGCGCCCGCTTCACGGCGACGGCTCTGTCCGGCGTGCGGCGGCGCGGCTGGGCCCAGTCCATCGGCGAGCGGGAGCCGGGCGTCGCGTCCGTCTCGGCGCCGGTGCGCGGCCCCTCCAACCGCGTGGTGGCGGCCGTGTCCGTCTCCGGCCCCATCGAGCGCCTGACGCGCCACCCGGGCCGGATGCACGCCCAGGCGATCATCGACGCCGCCGGCCGCCTCTCGGAGGCGCTGCGCCGCACGGGTTGACGGCCCGCACCAGGTGACGAGGAGGGCCCGCCCCAACGCCGCGGCGGGCCTCCCCCGGCCAGGACCCCGTCCACGCCCGGGACGCCGAACCGGCGCGGCCGCACGGGGACTTGGGAACGCAAGAAGGCCCCCCGCCGAAGCGGAGGGCCTTCTGATCTTGTACCCCCGACCGGATTCGAACCGGCGCTACCGCCTTGAGAGGGCGGCGTGCTAGGCCGCTACACAACGGGGGCGTGGATCTTGCAGACGCTTGAACTGCATCGCCGCAGATCCGAGCTGGTCTACCAGGACTCGAACCTAGACTAACTGAACCAGAATCAGTCGTGCTGCCAATTACACCATAGACCAATGTGGTTTAGACCAGTTCGTACCCCCGACCGGATTCGAACCGGCGCTACCGCCTTGAGAGGGCGGCGTGCTAGGCCGCTACACAACGGGGGCCCTAGCGATCATCTCGTGAGAGATCACCGTACCCCCGACCGGATTCGAACCGGCGCTACCGCCTTGAGAGGGCGGCGTGCTAGGCCGCTACACAACGGGGGCATTGCAGATATAGCTCTGCGAGCTGGCCTACCTGGACTCGAACCAAGACTAAGTGAACCAGAATCACTCGTGCTGCCAATTACACCATAGGCCACTGGAACGCAAGCCCCTGATGGGGTTTCGCTCTAGCGTCGCGCTTCCGGTTCCCGGCCCTTTCGGCCCGCTCCTCGGCGGCGCAGGAAGAACATTACCCGAAGGTGGACGGGGCTCCAAAACGGGTATCGGCGCCGAGCAGCGCGGGGAGTTCGGAGAGGGAGGCGATACGGCGCGGCCCCTCCGGCGGGTCCACCGTCGCGTAGACGCCGCCCCGGTCGATCCACACGGAGAGCAGCCCTGCGTCGGCGGCGCCGCGTCCGTCGATCTCCGGGTGGTCGCCGACGTAGGCGACCTCGGCCGGGGGGAGGGCCAGGGCGTCGCAGGCCGCGAGGAAGGCGGCGGGCTCGGGCTTGGAGACGCCCAGCTCGGCGGCGCACAGGATGGCCTCGAAGCGGTCGTGCACACCGAGGACGCGCAGCTTGCGGTCCTGGACGGTGAGGCTGGAGTTGGAGAGCACCGCGTGCCGGTGGCTGCCGGCGAGGGCGTCGAGGACGGGCAGCACGTCCGGGAAGAGGGACCAGGCGGCCTCGTAGTGGGTGACGTAGCGCTGGAACCACTCGTCGGCCTCGGCCTCGGTCAGCTCCGGCCGGCCCAGGAACTCGCGGATGCGGTCGCGCCGCTGTGTGACGAAGTCCACCTCACCGGCCGAGAAGCGCGCCCACTGCCGGTCGGTGATCTGCCGCCAGCGCACGAGGGCCTCCTCGGCCGACCCGTACCCGGCGAGGAGCCCTTCGGCCACCAGGTGGGCCCGCATGCCCTCGCGATCGGCGGTGGTGTAGTCGAAGAGGGTGTCGTCGACGTCCCAGACCACGGCTCGGATGCTCATGATCCGACCGTAACGCCGAGGGACGGGCCGCGTCCGCCCGATCCGGGGAACTCCGGGCAACGGCGAAGGGGCGGCTCCCGGTGGTCCGGGGGCCGCCCCTTGGGGCGCGTACGGGCGTCAGGCCGCGAGACGGGCCAGTGCCGCGTCGATCCTGGCCAGCGCCTTCTCCTTGCCCAGGACCTCAAGGGACTCGAAGAGGGGCAGGCCGACGGTGCGGCCGGTGACGGCGACGCGGACCGGCGCCTGGGCCTTGCCGAGCTTGAGGCCGTGCGCCTCGCCGGCGGCCAGGACGGCCTCCTTGAGGGACTCGGGGGACGTCCAGTCGGCCGCGTCGAGCTTCTCGCGGGCCGTGGCGAGCAGGGCGTCCGAGCCCTCCTTCATCGCCTTCGCCCAGCTCGCCTCGTCGAGGACCGGCTCCGGCAGGAACAGGAAGTCGACGTTGTCCGTGATCTCGGAGAGGACCTTGAGGCGGGTCTGCGCGTGCGGCGCGACGGCCTGCCACTTGGCCTCGTCGAAGTCCTCGGGCGCCCAGGGGGCGACCGGGGCCTTCAGCCACGGACGGCAGCGCTCGGTGAAGTCCTTCACCGGCAGCAGCCGGATGTGGTCGCCGTTGATCGCCTCGCACTTCTTGAGGTCGAAGCGCGCCGGGTTGGGCTGCACGTCGGAGACGTCGAAGGCCGCCACCATCTCGTCGATCGTGAAGATGTCCTGGTCGGCGGAGAGCGACCAGCCGAGCAGGGAGAGGTAGTTGAGCAGGCCCTCGGGGAGGAAGCCGCGCTCGCGGTAGAGGTTCAGGCTCGACTGGGGGTCGCGCTTGGAGAGCTTCTTGTTGCCCTCGCCCATGACGTACGGGAGGTGGCCGAAGGCCGGGATCTCCTTGGCGATGCCCAGCTCGGTCAGCGCCTTGTACAGGGCGATCTGGCGCGGGGTGGAGGAGAGCAGGTCCTCGCCGCGCAGGACGTGGGTGATCTCCATCAGGGCGTCGTCGACCGGGTTGACCAGCGTGTAGAGGGGGGCGCCGTTGGCGCGGACGATGCCGTAGTCCGGGACGTTCTCGGGGAGGTAGGTGATCTCGCCGCGGACCAGGTCCGTGAAGGTGATCGCCTCGTCGGGCATCCGGAAGCGGACGATGGGCGCGCGGCCCTCGGCCTTGTACGCCTCGACCTCGGCGTCGCTCAGGTCGCGGCAGTGGCCGTCGTACCCGGAGGGCCGGCCGGCCGCCCGAGCGGCCTCGCGGCGGCTGTCCAGCTCCTCCTGGGAGCAGTAGCAGCGGTAGGCGTGGCCGGCGGCGAGCAGCTTCTCGGCGACGTCCTTGTAGATGTCCATGCGCTGCGACTGGCGGTACGGCGCGTGCGGGCCGCCGACCTCGGGGCCCTCGTCCCAGTCGAAGCCCAGCCAGCGCATCGCGTCGAGCAGCTGGGTGTACGACTCCTCGGAGTCGCGGGCCGCGTCGGTGTCCTCGATGCGGAAGACCAGCGTGCCCTGGTGGTGCCGGGCGAACGCCCAGTTGAACAGGGCGGTGCGCACCAGACCCACGTGGGGGTTGCCGGTGGGGGACGGACAGAAACGTACGCGTACGGGTGAGCCGGGTGCGCTAGCCACGCTTGACAACCTTGTTGGTGAGAGTGCCGATGCCTTCGATGGTGACGGCGACCTCGTCGCCGACGTTGAGGGGGCCGACGCCGGCCGGGGTCCCCGTGAGGATCACGTCGCCGGGAAGCAGCGTCATGGCCTCGGAGATGTTGACGATCAGGTCCTCGATGGAGTGGATCATCTCGCTGGTGCGGCCGAGCTGCCGCTGGGCCCCGTTGACCGTGAGCTGGATGGTCAGGTCGGCCGCGGCGGCGAGGTCGATGCCCGTCTCCACCCAGGGCCCCAGCGGGCAGGCGGAGTCGAAGCCCTTCGCCCGGGCCCACTGCTTCTCGCGGCGCTGCACGTCGCGGGCGGTGACGTCGTTGGCGCAGGTGTAGCCGAAGATCACGTCCTGCACGCGGTTGCGCGGGACCTCGCGGCACATGCGGCCGATGACGACGGCGAGTTCGGCCTCGTGGTGCAGTTCCTCGGAGAAGGAGGGGTACTGGATGGCATCACCGGGGCCTACCACCGAGGTGGACGGCTTGAAGAAGGCGAACGGGGCGTCGGGCACCTCGTTGCCGAGTTCGCGGGCGTGTTCGGCGTAGTTGCGGCCGAAGGCGACGACCTTGTTCGGGAGCACCGGCGGCAGCAGCCGCACCTTGCTCAGGGGCACCTTGGTGCCGGAGAGCTCGTAGTCCCCGAACGGGATGCCCTTGATGATGTCGAGGACGAGCTGGTCCGGCTGGTCGCCCTCGACCGCGCCGAAGGCGACGTTCCCGTCGATGGAGAACCTGGCGATGCGCACGGGTTGCTTGGCCCCTTGACTGAGCTGGCTGGAGTCTGACGCCCCAGGCTAACGCGGCGCGCCCGTCCGGCATGATCCGCCGGACGGGCGCTTGGTGCTCTCGGGGCCGCCTGAACGGGCGGCGCCGGGGTGACGTACTACTCTGCGACGGCGGCCCCGACCGGTACCTCCATGAGGACGGTGCGCCGGGGGTTGGCGGTCTGGGCGGGGAGCTCGACGGCGTGCTCCGGCTGCTCCTGCGTGCGCAGGTCGTCGGCGTCGTCGAGGTGCGCCAGCGTCGTGCGCCGCGGGTTGGCGATCTGGTGGAACATCATCGTCGTCTTCACGGTTGTCGGAGGCCCTGTCGTGTCCGGGCGCCCGAGGGGCTGCGATGACCCCTGCGAGGGCGCGGGTTGTCGGTTTTGCCTTCTCTGTAAAGCGTCAGGCTAAACATGCAATTCCCCGGCAACTCGGGGAGGGCCCGCGATCTGGGTGTGAGTTTGCTCACTTAGCAACGGTCAAACCGGTCAATTGCGACTCCAGCGACACCGGGACCAATGAGACATTCCACCGCTGAAGCCCGCATTCCGCTCCTGATCATGGCGACTGGGACACCCTCCGCGCCTCGACAACTCGCGGGCATACGTCCCTTTTGCGGGTGATCATCTTCTACGTCTGGTGACTCGGCCCTCACGTGCTGTCACGTATCTCACGGCGTACCCCACGGGCCTTGTTGGAGATCCTGCACTGTGCTGGAATTCCACGGACCGCCGCAGGATCGAGCCGGCGCGCAGGGGGCGCAAAGCAGCGCCGGGCGGCGGCGAGAAGGGGGAACCAGCGCCGGTCACTCACGACCACCACGGGGGCGTATTCAGGGCGCCCCCATGACGCCGACACCGTGTCCCGCCGTTCACGCGGAGGGGCGCCTGGTCCAGAGGTTGCGACGCTAGTGCAGGGACGTTTCAAGAGGGATGGCAGCGCTTCGGCGGAGCCGGAGCCGCACGGCGGGACCGGCCCCAAGGCCGTCGGCTCCTCGCCCCAGCACGCCCAGAACCAGGGCCAGACCCCGTCCGGCGACAGTGGCGACCGGGCTGGTCAGACGGCCGGTTCGGCCGCCCCCGGCCAGCAGCCGTCCGCCAAGCCGGGCAAGGGCGCGCCGAGCGGCCCCGGCCCGCGAATAGCCCTGCGCAACTGGCGGATCTCCACCCGTCTGGTGTCGCTGCTCGCGCTCCCGGTGGTCGCGGCCACCTCGCTGGGCGCGATGCGCATCAGCCAGTCGATGGACGACATCCAGCAGCTCGACAACATGAAGCTGCTGACCGAGATGACCAAGCAGGCCACCGAACTGGCCGCCGCGCTCCAGGAGGAGCGCGACCAGTCGGCCGGCCCCCTGGCGCACGGCTCGGCGTCCAGCGCCATCGCCGTCAAGGGCGACCGCGAGAAGACCGACCGGGCCCTCAAGAACTTCCTCGACAACTCCGAGGAGATCGACGCCGCCAGCAAGGACGGCAACCTCGTCGGTGTCCGCGACAGCCTCGTCGGCCTCGCGAGCGACCTGAACGACCTGAACAAGATCCGCGGCACGGCGTACCAGGCCAAGGAGAACTCGACCCAGACCGTCGAGGCCTACCACCGCCTGATCAACCACCTGCTCGACCTCTCGCAGGACATGGCGGAGGCGACCAGCAACCCCGACATGATCCAGCGCACGCGCGCCCTGTCGGCCTTCTCCTCGGCCAAGGAGTACGCGTCCATCCAGCGCGCGGTCCTGGCGGCGGCGCTCCCCGCGAACAACACCAGCAAGGGCAAGCTCTCCGAGAACGACCGGCTCTACGCCCAGTCGGCGCTGCAGAGCCAGACGTCCGAGATCCGCAGCTTCACCAGCATCTACGGCGACGGCGCCGAGGAACTCCTCAAGCCGATCTCCGAGGGCAACCCGGTCATCGAGGCGTCCGACCAGTACGCCGGCCGCGCCCTCAGCGGCGTCAACGGCCTGGGCGACCTCAAGCCCCGGTCGTACCAGGACTGGCTGGACGAGAGCTCCACCAAGATCCAGCAGATGAAGAACATCGAGCTGAAGCTGCTGGAGGACATGGAGCAGCAGGCCCGCGAGCTGCGCAACGAGTCCGAGCGCGAGGCCATCATCTCCGGTGTCCTCATCCTGCTCGTGCTCGGCGTCTCGCTGGTCGGCGCCTTCGTCGTGGCGCGGTCCATGATCCGCTCGCTGCGCCGCCTGGAGGACACCGCGACCAAGGTCGCCCAGGACCGCCTCCCCGAGCTGGTCAAGCAGCTCTCCGAGACCGACCCGCAGGACGTCGACACCTCGGTGGAGTCGGTCGGTGTGCACTCCCGGGACGAGATCGGCCGAGTGGCCGCGGCCTTCGACGACGTGCACCGCGAGGCGGTCCGCCTCGCCGCCGAGCAGGCCCTGCTGCGGGGCAACGTCAACGCGATGTTCACCAACCTCTCGCGCCGCTCCCAGGGCCTCATCCAGCGTCAGCTCTCGCTCATCTCCGAACTGGAGTCCCGCGAGGCCGACCCGGACCAGCTGTCCTCGCTGTTCAAGCTCGACCACCTCGCGACGCGCATGCGCCGTAACGGTGAGAACCTCCTCGTCCTCGCCGGTGAGGAGCCCGGGCGCCGCTGGACCCGGCCGGTCCCGCTGGTCGACGTGCTCCGTGCCGCCGCCTCCGAGGTGGAGCAGTACGAGCGCATCGAACTGGCCTCCGTGCCGACCACCGAGGTCGCCGGCCGCGTGGTCAACGACCTCGTGCACCTGCTCGCCGAGCTGCTGGAGAACGCGACCTCGTTCTCCTCCCCGCAGACCAAGGTCAAGGTCACCGGTCACGCGCTGCCCGACGGGCGCGTGCTGATCGAGATCCACGACACCGGCATCGGCCTCTCCCCCGAGGACCTCGCCGCGATCAACGAGCGGCTCGCCTCGCCGCCCACCGTGGACGTCTCCGTCTCCCGCCGCATGGGTCTGTTCGTGGTCGGCCGCCTGTCGCAGCGCCACGGCATCCGCATCCAGCTGCGGCCGTCCGACTCCGGTGGCACGACCGCGCTGGTCATGCTGCCCGTGGACGTCGCCCAGGGCGGCCGCAAGCCGCAACCGAAGCCGGGGCAGTCCGCCTCCGGCACCGGCGGTCCGGCGGCCGCGCAGGCCGCCGCGGGTGTCGCCGCGGCCCGCCGTGGCGGCCAGGGCGGCGGCGCCCTCGCCGGAGGTGCCTTCGGCGGCGGTGGCGCACTCGGTGGCGGCGGTGCTCCGGGCGGCCGGCTCGGTGCCGCCCAGGGTCCGCGGGCCGCGCTCCCGGGACGGGACGCGGACGGTCGCCCGGGCGCGCCCGGCGGTCCGCGCGGTCCCCAGTCCCCGGCCGGTCCCGGCCAGCAGAACCGCCCGGCACCGGCCGGCGCGGGAGCCGGTGCCGGTCAGGCACCCGGTGCCCCGCAGGGTCTGCAGGCCGCGGGCATGAACGCGCCGCAGGGCCAGGACGTCTTCGGCGGCGGCCGCGGTCCCGCAGCGCCCCCGCAGCGCGGCAAGCGCGGGAACAACGGCGACGCCGGACGGGGCCGTCGTCCGCAGCTGCCGCCGCGCGGTGGTCCGCGGGCCGAGCTGCCCGGTGGCAACCCGCAGCCCCGCACGCCCAGCTGGAGCGACGAGAACGCGCAGCCGCCCGTGGAGCGCCCCTCGCTGGACGCCCCGCGCGGCCACGAGGAGCCGGACGGCTCCCGCACCCGCCGCACGCCGGACTTCGACGACCGGCAGGGCCCGGGCGCCACGACGGAGATGCCGGCCGTGCCGCGGTTCGGCGAGCCCCAGTCCCCCGCCGCCACGGCCGAGTTCGCCCGCCCTGACTTCGACGCCCCGGCCCCTCGCCAGGACGCCCCGCAGAACACGGGCCAGTTCACCCGGCCGGACCAGAACCAGAACCAGAACCAGTACGACCAGGGCGCGTACCCGCAGAACCAGTACGGCCGGGACCAGTACGGTCAGGGCGGCTCCACGGACACCCCGCGCAACGACCAGTTCGCGCGGCCCGAGCAGACCGGCCAGCAGCAGGGCAACAGCGCCTTCGTCCGCTCGGACGTCTTCGGCGGGCAGCCGCGTCAGAGCGGCCCGAACGGACCCGCCCAGGCCGACCGGTTCGCCGGCGCCCACGGCGCCCAGGGGTACGACAACGGTTCCACCGGGCAGCACGGCCTGCCCAGCCGCGCGAACCCGGCCGCCCCCGGCCCGTTCGAGCGCCCGCAGGTCAACGGCGCGCAAGGCGGCAACGACTTCGGCGCACCGCGTCCGCCGGCACCGCAGCGCCCCGTCCACCAGGAGCCCGCGGGCGGCAACGCCAACGGGACCCCCGCGCAGCAGCGGCCCCAGGACGGCTGGGCCCTGCCCCCGGCCACCGGCCCCGGTGACGGGCGCACGCCGCTGTACGACACGCTGGAGACCAACTGGTTCCACGGCGACCGCGAGGCGAGGGCGCAGCACCAGGCCCAGCCCGCCGCCCCGGAGCCGCAGGCCGCCCAGCCCCAGACCCCGGCGGCCCCGCAGCGGCCCGCCACCTCTGCCTGGCGCAGTTCGCCCAACGACGACCTCGTCCGGCAGGCGGAACGCGTACGGCAGCCGGCGGCGGGCGGGGTCACCACCTCCGGCCTCCCGCGCCGGGTCCCCCGGGCCAACCTCGTCCCGGGGACGGCTCAGCAGCAGTCGCACCAGAACGGTCCGCAGATCTCGCGCGCGCCGGACGACGTGCGCGGCCGGCTGACCAATCTCCGTCGGGGAATCGCACAGGGCCGTCAGGCCGGTACCAACCAGACCGGCAGCTACCCGCGGCCCACTCACCAGCAGGAGCGTTAGTTGAGCCCGATGAGCCAGGCGGCACAGAACCTCAACTGGTTGATCACGAATTTCGTGGACAACACCCCAGGGGTGTCCCACACCGTCGTCGTGTCCGCCGACGGACTCCTTCTGGCGATGTCGGAGGGCTTCCCTCGCGACCGCGCCGACCAGCTCGCGGCGGTCGCCTCGGGGCTGACCTCGCTGACGGCCGGGGCGTCCCGGATCTTCGAGGGCGGCGACGTGGCCCAGACGGTCGTGGAGATGGAACGTGGGTTCCTCTTCCTCATGTCCGTCTCCGACGGCTCGTCGCTGGCCGTCCTCGCCCACCCGGAGTGCGACATCGGCCTCGTCGGCTACGAGATGGCACTCCTGGTCGACCGCGCGGGTGCGGTCCTCACACCCGATCTGCGCGCTGAACTACAAGGAAGTCTGCTCCACTGATCCGCCCCGGCACCACCCGTGTTACCAAATCACCGTCCGGCCGCCACAATCCCCCCACCGGCCACATCAGACGGCTTGACTGACCGACTTGCTGTCCCGCCCGGAGGATTCATGACCCCGCCCACCGCCTCTCATGATCCGTACGCGGAGCCGTACGAGGACGAGGGCGACCAGCCGCTGGTACGTCCTTACGCGATGACCGGTGGCCGGACCAGGCCGCGCTACCAGCTCGCCATCGAGGCGCTGATCAGCACGACGGCCGACCCGGCAGCACTCATGGGACTCCTCCCGGAGCACCAGCGGATCTGCCATCTGTGCCGCGAGGTGAAATCGGTGGCCGAGGTGTCGGCCCTGCTGGCGATGCCGCTCGGCGTGGCCAGGATCCTCGTCGCCGACCTGGCGGAGGCGGGACTGGTCGCCATCCACCAGCCCGGCGGGGACGAGAACAACGGCGGTGCACCGGACGTGACACTGCTCGAAAGGGTGCTCAGTGGACTTCGAAAGCTCTGACGGAGGCCGGGCGACCACCTCCGCGAAGATCGTGGTCGCCGGCGGCTTCGGCGTCGGCAAGACCACGTTCGTGGGCGCCGTCTCCGAGATCAACCCGCTGCGCACCGAGGCCGTGATGACCTCTGCCAGCGCCGGGATCGACGACCTCACGCACGCCGGTGACAAGACGACCACCACGGTCGCGATGGACTTCGGCCGCATCACGCTCGACCAGGACCTGATCCTGTACCTGTTCGGTACGCCCGGCCAGGACCGGTTCTGGTTCATGTGGGACGACCTGGTGCGCGGCGCCATCGGCGCGGTCGTGCTCTGCGACACCCGCCGGCTGGCCGACTGCTTCCCGGCCGTCGACTACTTCGAGAACAGCGGGCTGCCGTTCGTCGTCGCGCTCAACGGCTTCGACGGGCAGCAGCCGTACTCCCCGGACGAGGTGCGCGAGGCGCTGCAGATCGGTCCGGACACCCCGATCATCACGACGGACGCCCGGCACCGCGCCGACGCCAAGTCGGCCCTGATCACGCTGGTGGAACACGCGCTGATGGCACGCCTGCGGTAGGTACCGCCGGGCGCCGCCAAGTCGGCAGCGATCTACGGCACTTGTCGTAGACAGGACGGAGCCGGCTGTGTCCTTTGACACGGTCGGCTCGGCTGTTCATAACGTTTCGGCAGAGGAATCGGGTGGTACCGACACGCGACGCGGTCAACTGCTCTCGCTGCGCGCACGAACGCCCCGTCTTTTGACGGGCCTCGCTCTTTTTGACCGTTTTACGCGGGGCTTACATCACGTGTAACCCCCGCGTTCCACTGTTTGGAAGAGCGCTGGTCGCCGTGCTGGAATGCCAGAACTGCCCAAGGGTCAATCACGCACGAGACGTACTCAGCAGTAGCACGTACTCGTCGACGGACTGGGCTCTGAGACACAGCGGCACGACGTAGGTGCCGACCGCCGAGAGGTTGTTGGTCGAGTGAGGCGAAGCAAGAACAGTCCCGAGCCATCGGCCCGGGGCAACTTCACCCCGCCGCCGCGCACAGCGGCGCCCGCCCCCGCGTCTGCTGCGGAACCCCAGGACGAGCCCGCCGCCGGTGGCCGTTTCTCGCCGCGCAACTGGCGGGTGACCACCCGGCTGAACGCGATCCTGCTCATACCCGTGCTGGTCGGCCTGGTCATGGGCGGCTTCCAGGTGAAGAGCTCCATCGACACCTGGGGCGACGCCGAGGACGCCGAGAGCACCGCGCGTCTGGTGCAGGCCTCCCTCGGGTATGCCAACGCCCTCTACAACGAGCGCGACATCACGGCCGCCCCGCTGCTGCAGGGCAAGGGCGACAAGGACGCGACCGTCACCAAGGCCCGTCAGGCGACCGACGCCGCCGCCGACACCTTCGACGAGGCCGCGGCCGGCATGCCCGCCAAGGCGGGTCTGGAGCGCCGGCTCAAGGTCTTCCGCGAGCAGGAGCCCAAGCTCCAGACGCTGCGGGCGGCCGCGTACACCACCAAGCTCAAGGGCGTGGAGACCGAGGAGGGCTACACCGGTGTGGCCCACCCCCTGATGGAGTTCGCCAACGAACTCGGGCTGGGCACCGGCAACATCACCTCCTACGGCCGTACCGTCTACGCGATCTCCCTGACCAAGGCGGCGCTCTCCCTGGAGCGCTCCATCGGCATGCACATGCTGGTCAAGCCCGGTCCGGACCCCAGCCACCTCGCCAGCCAGCGGGTCGCCCTCTCCTCGTACGCCTACCTGGAGCGCATCGCGATCGAGGAGTACATCGGCGGCGGTACCGAGGCGGACGCGCAGAAGCTCGAGGACGCCGAGGCGAAGCTCAAGACGGACGGCGCGGCCATGGCCAAGGAGGCCAGGGCCAAGGACCCGGACTACGTGCCGCCGCCCTCCAACCCGACCACGATGATCTCGGAGCTGGCCCAGCTGGACTCCACGGACACCGGTGCGCGGGCGGAGCTGGCCCAGCAGGGCATCACGCCGGAAAACTGGTGGGCGGTCAACACCCTCAAGTTCGACGCGTACCAGAAGATCGAGTCGGACCTGGCCGACAAGGCGGTCTCCGAGGCGTCCACGATCGCCGACGACGCCGAGCGGGACGCCTACATCACCGGTGCCGCGGTCGTGATCGCGCTGCTGGCCGCGTTCATCCTGGCCGGCATGGTGGCGCGCCAGATGAGCCGCTCCATGCGCCAGCTGCGCAACGCCGCCTTCGGCATCGCCGAGCAGCGCCTGCCGATGCTGGTCGACCAGCTCTCCCGCACCGACCCCGGCCGGGTCGACACCCGGGTCCAGCCGATCCCGATCACCTCGACCGACGAGATCGGCGAAGTCGCCCGCGCCTTCGACCAGGTGCACCGCGAAGCGGTCCGGCTCGCCTCCGAGCAGGCCCTGCTGCGGGGCAACATCAACGCGATCTTCACCAACCTGTCGCGCCGCAACCAGTCGCTGATCGAGGGCCAGCTGAGCCTGATCACCGACCTGGAGAACAACGAGGCCGACCCCGACCAGCTGGAGAACCTCTTCCGGCTGGACCACCTCGCCACCCGCATGCGCCGCAACGGCGAGAACCTCCTGGTCCTCGCCGGCGAGGAGCCCGGCCGCCGCTGGGACCAGCCGGTCCCGCTGGTCGACGTGTTGCGCGCCGCCTCCTCCGAGGTGGAGCAGTACGAGCGCATCGAGCTGTCCGGCGTGCCGGAGGCCGAGATCCACGGCCGCGCCGTGACCGACCTCGTGCACCTGCTCGCCGAGCTGCTCGAGAACGCGACCACGTTCTCCTCCCCGCAGACCAAGGTCCGCGTCACCGCGACCCGGCTGCCCGACGGCCGCGTGATGGTGGAGATCCACGACAAGGGCATCGGCCTGACCGCCGAGGACTTCGCGGACATCAACCACAAGCTGGCCAACCCGCCGACCGTGGACGCCGCGATCTCGCAGCGCATGGGCCTGTTCGTGGTCGGGCGGCTGTCCGACCGGCACGGCATCCGGGTCCAGCTGCGCCCCTCCGGCGAGCAGGCGGGCACCACCTCGCTGGTCATGCTCCCGGACGCCATCACCCACGGTGGCGGCGGCGACCAGCAGCGCACCGAGTTCACCGTCTCGCAGATCATCCCGGAGCAGGACTTCCGGGGCGAGAACTTCTCCCAGGCAGCCGGTCAGCCCATGCGCACCGCCGCCGAACTGGGCTTCGACGACAGCCGGTACTCCGAGGTCCCCGACGACATACGGGAGCTGGACCCCGTCGGCCGCTCGCTGATGCGCGAGGAGCGCAGGGCGGCCCTGGAGGCCCAGTCGCACCCCGAGCTGCCCGGCCCGGCGGGCCCCGACGGCGCCGCGAACGGCGGTGCGCCCGGGTTCCAGGACCAGTTCACCGGTCAGCAGCCCCAGCAGCCGGGCTACGACGACGGCCGCGAGGCCTACGCGGCCCAGCAGAACGGCGCCTACGACCAGCAGCAGGCGTACCAGGAACCGCAGCAGGCGTCGTACGACGAGCGGTACTACGCGTCGAACGGCGGCCCGCAGCAGGCCGAGGGCTACCCGCAGGCCGGCGGCTACGGCGACCCGTCGTCGTACGCCGAGCAGGGCCACGGCGGGCAGCACCAGGCCGGCGCCCCGGACACGTACGCGCCCTTCGAGCAGCGGCGGACCCAGGACGACTGGCCGCAGCAGGACGACTACCGGGGTGGCTATCCCGAGCAGTACTCCACGGGCGGTCCCGAGGCGCAATCCGTGCAGGCCGCTGACGTGAACCAGCCGGACCGCGTAGGCTTCGACCGTCCGGGCCCGGCCCCCTCCGCCGCCCACGAGATGACCAACGCCGGTCTTCCCCGCCGCGGATCCACCGCGAGCGGCGCGGGCGATGCGGGGCACGTGGGCCACGAGACGCCGGCCGCCGCCGCCGAGGGGGCGAACGGCCGGGACAACTGGCGGTCGGCCAACGACGACCGCTGGCAGCAGGCTTCCTCGCTGCGCAAGCCGAAGGCGGGCGGGGTGACCTCATCGGGCCTGCCGCGGCGGGTACCCAAGGCCAACCTGGTCGAGGGCGCCGCCGAAACCACTCCACAGGGAGGCCCCCAGGTCTCCCGCGCTCCGGAGGACGTCCGGGGCAGGCTGAGCAACCTGCGGCGCGGTGTCGAGCGAGGCCGCAACGCAGGCAGTGAAACGAACGGCCAGGACACAGGGAATGAACACCGTGGTCCTGACAGCACCTACAACCAGGAGCGTTAGTGTGAGCCCGATGAGCCAGGCGGCGCAGAACCTCAACTGGTTGATCACCAACTTCGTGGACAACACCCCGGGGGTGTCCCACACGGTGGTGGTCTCCGCCGACGGACTCCTTCTGGCGATGTCCGAGGGGTTCCCGCGCGACCGTGCCGACCAGCTCGCGGCCGTCGCCTCCGGTCTGACCTCGCTGACCGCCGGTGCCTCGCGCATCTTCGAGGGCGGCAGCGTGAACCAGACGGTTGTGGAGATGGAGCGGGGATTCCTGTTCATCATGTCCATCTCCGACGGCTCGTCCCTCGCCGTTCTCGCACACCCCGAGGCGGACATCGGCCTCATTGGGTACGAGATGGCCCTTCTGGTGGACCGTGCGGGCACGGTTCTGACGCCCGATCTGCGGGCGGAGCTCCAAGGGAGCCTTCTCAACTAAAGGACAGACGGTGCGTTTTGGCGTCCCGTGGCCGTAAAGTTTCGGGACGCGGCTCCACAGCGATGGATGCCAGGCACAGTCGGAGGAGGAAAAAGTGGCAACACCCCCAGGCGGTCCGTCATCGGGCAACTGGTCGTACGGCCCTGGCCAGGGCCAGAACGACGGCTCGGCGAACGGATACGGCTACCCCTCCGTGCCGAGCCACCGGCAGCCGTACGCGCCGCAGGGCCCCGGCCCTTCGCCGTACGACCAGCCGCAGGCTCCGCGCATCCAGCCCGTGCAGCCGCAGCGCCGCACCCCTGAGCCGGCGCCCGCGGGGGCGTCGAACAACCCCCTGGTGCGCCCGTACGCCATGACGGGCGGCCGCACCAGGCCGCGCTACCAGCTCGCCATCGAGGCACTGGTGCACACCACCGCGCAGCCGCACCAGATGCAGGGCCAGTTGCCCGAGCATCAGCGGATCTGCAACCTCTGCCGGGAGATCAAGTCGGTGGCCGAGATCTCGGCCCTCCTGACGATCCCTCTCGGCGTGGCCAGGATCCTCGTCGCCGACTTGGCGGAGGCGGGACTGGTCGCCATCCATCAGCCCGGCGGCGACGAGAACGCCGGCGGCCAGCCAGACGTGACACTGCTCGAAAGGGTGCTCAGTGGACTTCGCAAGCTCTAGCGGCGGTCCTTCCCGCTCCACCACTTCCGCGAAGATCGTGGTGGCGGGCGGCTTCGGCGTGGGCAAGACCACGTTCGTCGGCGCCGTCTCGGAGATCAACCCGCTGCGCACCGAGGCCGTCATGACATCCGCTTCGGCGGGTATCGACGACCTCACCCACACGGGGGACAAGACGACCACGACGGTCGCCATGGACTTCGGCCGTATCACGCTCGACCAGGACCTGATCCTGTACCTCTTCGGTACGCCTGGCCAGGACCGGTTCTGGTTCATGTGGGACGACCTGGTGCGCGGCGCCATCGGCGCGATCGTGCTGGTCGACACGAGGCGGCTCGCCGACTGCTTCCCCGCCGTCGACTACTTCGAGAACAGCGGGCTGCCGTTCGTCATCGCGCTGAACGGGTTCGACGGGCAGCAGCCGTACAACCCGGACGAGGTCCGGGAGGCGCTGCAGATCGGTCCCGACACGCCGATCATCACGACGGACGCGCGGCACCGCGCCGACGCGAAGTCGGCGCTGATCACTCTCGTGGAGCACGCGCTGATGGCTCGCCTGCGCTGAACCACGCCGAGCCTGCGGGCAGTCGTGCCGCCTGGGGCGGCACGGGTGGGCGCAGGCGGCACCTCGATAGCGCCGAGTTGCGACACGCCCCCTGCGGCCACCGTGCTGCCGGGGGCTGTTTCGTTGCCGGGTGCGGGTAGTCGTCGGCTGGTCGCGCAGTTCCCCGCACCCCTGGGGCGCTTCCCCGGCCCCCGTCACAACCGGCCCCCGAGACACACGTAGAGGCCCCCTCCTGGGCGGAGGGGGCCTCTACGTGTGTCTCGGCGTCAGCGCCAGCTGTGCGGGGCGCGGAAGCCCGGCTCGCGCTCCAGGCGGCGCCAGCCCGCGCGGGCGCGGCCGCCGCCGTGGGTCGGAGGGATCTCGGCGGGGCGGGCGGCAGCGCGGGCGAGGAGGAGCGCCGTGATGGCGGCGACCTCCTCGGGCTCGGCGTGGCCCTTCTCGACGCGGATGTCGGGAGTGGACATGGGGGTGGCTCCTCGGGTCACTGCGGCGGGTTGCCGTGCTTGCGGGAGGGCAGGTCGGCGTGCTTGGTGTGGAGCATCGCCAGGGACCGGACGAGCACCTCGCGGGTCTCGGCGGGGTCGATGACGTCGTCGACCAGACCGCGCTCGGCCGCGTAGTAGGGGTGCATTAGCTCGGCCTTGTACTCCTTGACCATGCGGGCCCGCATGGCCTCGGGGTCCTCGGCACCGGCGATCTGACGGCGGAAGATGACGCCCGCGGCACCTTCCGCGCCCATGACGGCGATCTCGTTGGTCGGCCAGGCGTAGGTGAGGTCGGCGCCGATGGACTGCGAGTCCATGACGATGTAAGCACCTCCGTACGCCTTGCGCAGGATGAGCGAGATCCGTGGCACGGTCGCGTTGCAGTACGCGTAGAGCAGCTTGGCGCCGTGGCGGATGATGCCGCCGTGCTCCTGGTCGACGCCGGGCAGGAAGCCGGGTACGTCCAGAAGGGTGACGATCGGGATGTTGAAGGCGTCGCACATCTGGACGAAGCGGGCCGCCTTCTCGGAGGCCTCGATGTCCAGGACGCCGGCCAGGGCCTGCGGCTGGTTCGCGACGATGCCCACGACCTGGCCGTCGAGGCGGGCCAGCGCGCAGATGATGTTGCGGGCCCAGCGCTCGTGGACCTCCAGGTACTCGCCGTCGTCGACGATCTCCTCGATGACCTTGGTCATGTCGTACGGACGGTTGCCGTCCGCCGGGACCAGGTCGAGCAGCACGTCCGAGCGGCGGTCCACCGGGTCCGAGGAATCGTGGCGCGGCGGGTTCTCCCGGTTGTTCTGCGGGAGGAGGGAGAGGAGGTAGCGGACCTCGCCCAGGCACGTCTCCTCGTCGTCGTAGGCGAAGTGGGCGACGCCGCTGGTCTCGGCGTGCACGTCCGCGCCGCCCAGGCCGTTCTGGGTGATCTCCTCGCCGGTGACGGCCTTGACGACGTCCGGGCCGGTGATGAACATCTGCGAGGTGTCGCGGACCATGAAGACGAAGTCGGTGAGGGCGGGGCTGTAGGCCGCGCCGCCCGCGCACGGGCCGAGCATCACGCTGATCTGCGGGATGACACCGGACGCCCGGGTGTTGCGCTGGAAGATGCCGCCGTACCCGGCGAGCGCGGAGACGCCCTCCTGGATGCGGGCCCCGGCACCGTCGTTGAGGGAGACCAGCGGAGCACCGGCCGCGATGGCCATGTCCATGATCTTGTGGATCTTCGTGGCGTGGGCCTCGCCCAGCGCGCCGCCGAAGATGCGGAAGTCGTGGGCGTAGACGAAGACCGTGCGGCCCTCCACCGTGCCCCAGCCGGTGACGACGCCGTCCGTGTACGGCTTCTTCTCCTCCAGCCCGAAACCCGTCGCCCGGTGCCGGCGCAGCTGCTCGACCTCGCGGAAGGAGTCGGGGTCCAGGAGCAGCTCGATGCGCTCACGGGCCGTCAGCTTGCCCTTGGCGTGCTGCGCCGCCGTAGCCTTCTCGCTCGGTCCGGCCAGCGCCTGCGCACGGATCTCGTGCAGTTCGGCCACTCGCCCACGCGCGTCCGTCGGCTCACCCGGCGCCTCATCCAAAACGGTCATGTAGCGACTCTACGAAGCCGACCGGCGAATGCGGGCCGTCGACTCCGTACAGTCTCCGACGTGTTTTCCTGGTAGCACCGAACAGAACCCCTGCGCCATGCAGCCGTTTCGACTGCTCAGAGGGCCTCTGCCTTGTAGGGGTCACACAAAGCCGTCAGCTGAGAGCCACCTCACATTCATGGGTGGTACATACCACCCCTGGAGTGACGCGGAGGCGCAGACGGCGGCCGGTGGCCAGGATCTCGACCGTCTCGTCGGACCGCACCACGGCCCGTACCGGGTGGTCCCAGACGATCTCCAGGGGCTCCCCGGAGCGCGGCGGTTCGCTCACGCAGAGGGTAGCGGTACGGCCCCGGCGGCGGACCAGCACACTCGCCCCGGCCGTCGCGGTGAGCGGGCCCACCGTGCCGGCCCGCCAGAAGTTCGCCGCGGTGAGGCCGAGTGAGGGGACGGCGACCGCCTGCTGCCGGTCGTCGTTGCCGAGGACCCGCACCCTGCGGCGGTCGGCGGCGCGGCGGGCGACCGCGCCCCTGGAGGCGCCGGGCATGAGGACGTAGACGTAGCCGGCGTCGAGGGGGTCGGTGCCGTGGTCCAGCCAGAGGGTCTGCCAGCGCCGGGTGCGGCGCTCGGTGGTGCTGGTGGTGTTGATGTCGGACCAGGCGCCGGTGCGGTCCTCGCGCAGGGTCCGCAGGCCGCCCCCGGGCACGATCCAGCCGCCGTGGCCCTCCAGATGGGCCCAGTCCCGGCCCCGCACGAGGGCCTGGGTGCCGCCCTCGCCGAGGTTCCGGTTGTCGACGACCGTCTCGACCGGGACCCCGTCCGTACAGGTGATGCCGGCACCGAGGCAGACCACCTCGTCGTCGAGGAAGAACCAGGACTTGCGGGCCTCCAGGGTCGAGCCGAGGCCCTTGAGGTGCTGGCCCACGGCCGCGTACTCGCCGTCGGTGGTGCCGCCGACCCAGCGCACGCCGGGCTTGGGGGCGCCCCACTCGCCGCCCGCCCGGTCGGCCAGGCGCTTGGTGGAGACGGTGGTGCCGGGCAGCCGGTACCAGTCGACGGTGGGCCAGAACCAGTCTGTGTACTGACCAGACCGATCGGCCCGGCCGGATTCCGGCCCGTTCGCCCACCAGCTGAGCATGCCCGCGCCGGTGTGCCAGCCGCGCGGGTTCTCGCCGTTGCCGCACTCGTAGTACGAGATGCGGTCGCTCGCCATCGCGAGGCCCGCGGTGAAGGCGGGGCGGCGGTGGACGGCGCGGTCCATGGCGGCGAAGAGCCGGTGCCCGGTGGGTTCGGGCGCGGCCTCGACGGGGCCGGCGGCGATCGCGTGCAGCCGGGCCAGGTCGGCGACGGGGAACTGGGGGGCCGTGAGGACGGGCGTGACGGTGTCCCGTTCGATCCAGCCCTTGATCCGCGCGTGCCAGCGGTCTCGCTCGGTCCCGCCCGCGCCGCCCGCGAGGACGGCCATGGCGGCGATGATCTGCTGGCCGTGGAAATGGTCGCTGCGCATCACGTGCAGGTCGTCGCCGGCCAGATAACCCCGGCTGATGGCACGGCCGTTGACGGCGTCCATCACCAGTCCGTCGTGGATGAGGGGGGCGTAGGCGTGCTCGACGCTGTCGAGGACGATCTGCTTTCCGGGGTCGGTCACCTCCCACTCCGAGCCCGCGAGCAGGGTGAAGAGCCGGCCGAGGCCGTCCAGCATGACCTGGCCGTACGTGCCCGAGTAGGCGACCCAGGTGTGTTGCACGAACGAGCCGTCGGCGTAGAGACCGTCGCCCTTGGTGACGTAGGGGAAGACCGGTGAGAGGGCGTCGCGTGCCAGGGCGACCTTGTCGGGCGCGCGGCCCAGGATGCCGCGCAGGGCGACGGAGCGGCAGAGGTCGACGCGGTTGGCGCCGGTGGAGGTGCCGGAGTAGTCGCGGAGCATCGCGTCGGGGATGAAGTGGTCCACGGCCGCGCAGGCGGCGGCGACCCGGTCGGCGCCCAGGTGGTCGTACAGCGCGGCCGTGATGTCCGTCAGGAGGCGCGGGCTGCCGATCTGCCACTCCCACCAGTTGCCGTAGCGGGTGGTGCCCGGGTTGTAGACGGTGGCCGACAGGTGGTCGAGGCCGCGCAGGATGTCGGCGAGGAGCGCGGGGTCGCCGGTGGAGCCGGTGCCCTGCTGCACGTACGCCTCGGTCATCGTCCACAGGCGGCCGTAGGCGAACGTGATGCCGGCGGGCGGGTCGAAGGGGTGGCCGGGCCACAGGGAGGTGGGCGTCGGCGCCATGGTGGTGCGGTGGTCGCGGGCGCGTTCGCCGGTCTCCGCGAGGCGGGACGCGTACGGCTCGGCGGCCGGGTCGTAGCCGGTGCCGAGGGCGATGTCGAGCCAGCGTCGCCGGAGGGTGTCGTAGGGGTCCGCGGCGGCGGGCGTTGTGCCGAGAGCGGGGGGCAGCGCGGCGGCCGCGGCGGCCGTCAGGAGGAGGGAGCGTCGGGTCGGTCCGGCGCCGGTCCGGGGGACGTGCGGCCACGTGGAGGTCATGCTCATGACCCTTCCCCGGTGTCCGCGGCGCTACGTGCCGCACGGCCGTCCGGGTGAATCTGCCACGCCACGCCGCGCAGATCCGTTGAATGCTCAATGGAATAGGTCTACAGTCGTCACCGTTGGATTGGTTGAACATTCAACATCGAGCGTCCAGACCCCCGGAGGACATCATGACCAGCACCCCCGACCTCGCCACCCTGACCGGCGAGTACACGATCGACCCCGCCCACACCACGATCGGCTTCACCGCGCGCCACGCGATGGTTACCAACGTCAAGGGCAAGTTTCTCGACTTCAGCGGCACGCTACACCTGGACGGCGGCGACCCGAGCCGCTCCACGGCGTCCCTGGACGTCACGATGGACAGCATCGACACGGGGTCCCCGGACCGCGACGGCCACCTGAAGAGCTCGGACTTCTTCAAGACGGACGAGTTCCCGACGATGACCTTCCGCTCCACCGGCGCGGAGTCCCTCGGCGGCGACGACTACCGCATCACCGGCGACCTCACGGTCCTCGGCACCACCAAGCCGCTCTCCATCGACCTGGAGTTCAACGGCGCGGCCAAGGACCCCTTCGGCAACGAGCGGGTCGGCTTCGAGGGCAAGGCCGAGATCAAGCGCTCGGAGTGGGGGCTCACCTGGAACGCGGCCCTGGAGACGGGTGGCGTCCTGGTCTCCGACAAGATCAAGCTGAACTTCGACATCTCGGCGATCAAGCAGGGCTGAGGTCCACGTCCGCGGCGGCCCGGAGGCGGACACGCCGACCGGGCCAGCCGATCGTCCGGTAGATCGCGTTGTACTGGGCGACGGAACGGTCCGCCGGCATCAGATCCTCGTCCTCGGGGCCCCGGACCGACGTGGTGTGCCCGTCGGCGACGACGACCAGGTCGTACCCCCGGCTCAGGGCCTGTCGCGCCGTGGTGTCCACGCAGATCTCGGTGGCGAACCCGGTCACGATCACCTCGGTGACGCCGAGTTCCTTCAGAAGTGCGTCGAGGCCGGTGTCCAGGAAGCTGTCCGGCGTGGTCTTGTCGACGACCGGCTCCCCCTCCCGCGGCGCCAGCTCGGGCACGACCTGCCAGCCCTCGGTGCCGAGGACCATGCCCTCGTCCCGCTGCCGGACCGTCACCACCGGCACCCCGGCGGCGCGGGCGCGTTCACTCAGCCCCGCGATCGCGGCGACCGTCTCGGCACCCCGGTGCGCCATGGCGACCGTGGCGTTCTGCATGTCGATCACGAGGAGTGCGCTGCGGGTCGGCATGGGCTCACCGTAGCGACGCGCGGTCTCAGGCCGCCTCCGCATTTCCCAGCAGCTCCCGCACCCGGTCGAGGGCATGGCCGAACGGGTCGGGGAAGACCCCCACGCCGTGTGCGACCAGCGCGCCCTCGTGCAGCAGCATCAGTGTGCGCGCCAGCCGGTCCGCCCCGGCCGCGTCGATCTCCCGTGCGAGGCCGGTGAAGAGGTCGAGCATCCACCGCTTCTGCCCGGTGATGACCGGATGTGCCGGATGGGACGGGTCGCTGATCTCGGCATGCGCGTTGATCATGCTGCACCCCTTGGCGCCGTACTCCCCCGCCCAGGCGCGCGACGCCTCGAAGACCGCCAGGACCCGTACGTCCGCCCCCTGCCCCGCGACCGCTTCTAGGCGGCCCGCGAGGAGTTCCCGCCAGCGCTCGTCACGACCGGCGAGGTACTCCACGACGATCTGCTCCTTCGAGCCGAACCGGTCGTAGAGCGTCTTCTTGGTGACCCCCGCCTCGGCGGCGATGAGGTCGACGCCCACGGCGTGGATGCCGCGCTCGTAGAACAACCGCTCGGCCGCCGCCAGGACGCGTCGCGCACCGGGTGTCATGCGGACGCGGTGCGGCTTCTGAACAGGCTTCTGAACAGGCTCCATGACGAGAATTATACGGATCTGTATAGTGGGCACTCAAGACGAGTAAACCGATCTGTCTACTCAGCGGGATGGGAAGGTGGGTTCCTCGTGAACGCCCTGCTCTCGGTCGCGTTCGTCCTGTGCTGGAGCTCCGGTTTCATCGGTGCCAAGCTCGGCGCCGGGACCGCGGACCCGACGACGCTCCTGATGTGGCGCTTCGTGCCCCTCGCCCTGGTCCTGATCGCCGTCGCGGCCGTCTCACGCCGGGCGTGGCGCGGGCTGACGCCCCGGGAGGCCGGCCGGCAGGTCGCGATCGGCGCCCTGTCGCAGAGCGGCTACCTGCTCAGCGTCTACTACGCCATCCAGCTCGGCGTCTCCAGCGGCACCACCGCCCTGATCGACGGCGTGCAGCCGCTGGTCGCCGGCGCGCTCGCCGGTCCCCTGCTGCGGCAGTACGTCTCACGCCGGCAGTGGCTCGGACTCTGGCTGGGGCTGGCCGGCGTCGCCACGGTCACGACGGCCGACGCCGCCGCGGCCGGTGCGGACGTGCCGTGGTGGGCATACTTCGTCCCCTTCCTCGGGATGCTGTCGCTGGTGGCGGCCACCTTCCTGGAGGGCCGTTCGAGGGCCGCGGTCGCACCCCGGGCCGCGCTGACGATCCACTGCGTGACCAGCGCCGTCCTCTTCTCGGGCCTGGCCTTCGGTACCGGGGCCGCCGCACCGCCCGCGGACTCGTCCTTCTGGCTGGCGACGGCCTGGCTCGTGGTGCTGCCGACGTTCGGCGGCTACGGGCTGTACTGGCTGATCATGCGCCGGTCCGGTGTCACCGAGGTGAACACCCTGATGTTCCTCATGGCCCCGGTCACCGCCGTGTGGGGCGCCCTGATGTTCGGCGAGCACTTCGGGCCGCAGACGGCCGTGGGGCTCGCGGTCGGCCTCGCCGCGGTGGTCGTCGTGCGGCGCGGGGCGAAGCCCTCGCGGACGGCGCGGGTGGAACGGGTCGGGGAGTCCGACGCGACGCGTCGGGACGCGGGCCGCGCAACCGTGCGGGTGCCCTCCCGATGACCACGGTCAGCCGCTCAGAAACCGCCGCCGAAATCGCCGCCGCCGAACCCGCCGCCTCCGCCGAAGTCGCCGCCGCCGAACCCGCCTCCGAAGTCACCGGAGTCGAAGTCGCCACCGGAGACGTCGCCGCCCTCGTGGCCGCCGAAGTCGCCGTAGCCCTCGCCGTAACCGGCGCCGTAGGCCGGGCCGGCCATCACGCTGCCGAGCAGGGTGCCGACCAGCAGGCCGGGCAGGATGCCGGCGCCGAAGTAGCCGCCCGCCCAGGGGCCGTACGCCGGGCCCGCGTCCCAGTAGGGGCGGCGGCCCTGGTCGGTGTCCACCTCGCGGACCATCGGGTCCAGGCCGTCGGACAACCGGGCCCGGTCGGCCGCGCAGACCGGCACCTCGCGGGTGGCACCGCCCGGCGGGGTCCAGGTGGCGTCGGCGACGGACGGGCCGTGGCGGGGATCGAAGAAGCAGGGCGGCCGGCGGTCGGGCAGCGGCCGTCCCTCACGGCGGGCGGCGAGCCGCGCGAGCGAGAAGCGGCCGTCCTCCAGCGACTGGGTGACCGCCCGCACGTCCTCCGGTCTGCGGGCGTTGCCCATGAACGTCTTGGCCTGCTCGTACGCGTCGAGGCCGTGTTCGTAGTCCGCGCGCATCGCGTCGTCGGCGCCCGGTTCCCCGGGGTGGAAGTCCAGGCGGTCCAGTTCCTCGCCGTAGGCGGTGATGTCCTCGTCCACCACTACGCGCAGCTTCTCCAGAGCCGCCCGCTGCTCCTCCTCGCGGCGCAGCCGGTTGCGCCTGGCGATCGCGTAGGCGCCCGCGCCGCCGGCCGCGACGACCGCGCCCGCGGTGATCAGGGCGCCGGTCGGCACGCCGGCGTTGCCGGAGTCCCAGGAGGAGGGGGCCGAGCCGCGCACGCTGCGCAGCGCGTCGTCGACGAAGTCGTTGAGCTGGGCCTTGGTGTCGCCCGCACCCTGCGCCGCGGTGACCAGGTTGTTCACGCCCTGGCGGCTCAGCACGCTGCTGTCGGCGCGGGCATCGAACTCGTCGCCGAGGCGGATGCCGTACAGACCGGTGATGCCGGTCTCGGTGCGCAGGTTCTGGAAGAGGTTGTCCGTCGGGTAACCGGCCGGGAGGACCGCCACGAAGACCGGTTCGCCCGCGTCCTCGATCTTGTCGGCGAGCGCGTCCGCGTCCGCGTCGGAGAGCAGGTCGGAGGCGGCCGGGTCGACGTACACCGGACTCTCGCGCAGGGCCGCCCCGATCTCGGAGACGTCGGTGGCGGCCTGCGCGCCGGGCGCACCGGCCATCAGCACCGCCAGCGCGGCGATGACCGGCGCGATCAGGAGGCGTATGAGGACTTGAGCGCGGGCGTCCTTCATACCTACGAAAGTACCCGAACACATCTCAATCAGACATAAGTGCGGGTGGGAGATTCACCGCGGGAGGCCGGGTCACTCCGCGGGCGTCACTCCCGCCCGCAGCAGCCCGTACGTGTACGCGTCCTCCAGTGCCTGCCACGAGGCCGCGATGACGTTCTCCGCGACACCCACCGTGGCCCACTCCCCCGTGCCGTCGCTGGTGGAGATGAGGACCCTGGTCGTGGACTGGGTGCCGTGCACGCCCTCCAGGATGCGGACCTTGTAGTCGACCAGGTCCAGCTTGGCCAGCTCCGGGTAGAGCTTCTCCAGCGCCACGCGCAGGGACCGGTCCAGGGCGTTGACCGGGCCGTTGCCCTCGGCGGTGGCGACGATGCGCTCGCCCTTGGCCCAGAGCTTGACCGTGGCCTCGTTGGCGTGGCTGCCGTCGGGGCGGTCCTCGGTGATCGCCCGCCAGGACTCGACCTCGAAGTACTTGAGCGGCCTGCCCTCGGCCTCGGCGCGCAGCAGCAGTTCGAAGCTGGCGTCGGCGGCCTCGTAGGTGTAGCCGGCCAGCTCGCGCTCCTTGACCCGCTCGACGACCCGGCCGACCAGTTCGCGGTCGCCGCCGAGGTCGACGCCGAGTTCCTTGCCCTTCAGCTCGATGGAGGCGCGGCCGGCCATGTCGGAGACCAGCATCCGCATGGTGTTGCCGACCAGCTCGGGGTCGATGTGCTGGTAGAGGTCGGGATCGACCTTGATCGCGGAGGCGTGCAGGCCGGCCTTGTGCGCGAAGGCGGAGACGCCTACGTAGGGCTGGTGGGTGGAGGGGGTGAGGTTCACGACCTCGGCGATGGCGTGCGAGATCCGGGTCATCTCGCGCAGCCGGCCCTCGGGCAGCACCTGCTTGCCGTACTTCAGCTCCAGCGCGGCCACCACCGGGAAGAGGTTGGCGTTGCCGACGCGCTCGCCGTAGCCGTTGGCCGTGCACTGGACGTGGGTCGCGCCCGCGTCGACGGCGGCCAGGGTGTTGGCGACGGCGCAGCCGGTGTCGTCCTGGGCGTGGATGCCGAGCCGGGCGCCGGTGTCGGCCAGCACCGTGGAGACCACGGCCTGGATCTGCGCCGGGAGCATGCCGCCGTTGGTGTCGCAGAGGATGACGACGTCGGCGCCCGCCTCGGAGGCGGTGCGGACGACCGCCTTCGCGTACTCGGGGTTGGCGCGGTAGCCGTCGAAGAAGTGCTCGCAGTCGACGAAGACCCGGCGGCCCTGGGCCTTCAGGTGGGAGACCGTGTCGGCCACCATCGCCAGGTTCTCGTCCAGCGTGGTGCGCAGGGCCAGTTCCACGTGCCGGTCGTGGGACTTGGCGACCAGGGTGATCACCTGGGCGCCGGACTCCAGGAGCGCCCTGACCTGGTGGTCCTCGGCGGCGGTCGCGCCCGGACGGCGGGTGGCGCCGAAGGCGACCAACTGGGCGTGCCTGAAGTCGATCTCCTGCTGGGCGCGGGCGAAGAACTCGGTGTCGCGCGGGTTGGCGCCGGGCCAGCCGCCCTCGATGAAGCCCACACCGAAGTCGTCCAGGTGCCGTGCGATGGCCAGCTTGTCCGCGACCGTGAGGTTGATGCCCTCGCGCTGCGCGCCGTCGCGCAGGGTGGTGTCGAAGACGTGGAACGAATCGTCGAGTTCGCTGGTTGCGGTCATGATCTGAAGGCTCCTGTATGGGATCTCGGTCTACCGGAATGACCGGTTCCACCGTCCGTCTATGATCCCTCGCGCTCTCTTCCCGGCTTGGGGTGGGCCAGGAAAACGAAAAACCCCTCGCGGGTGCGAGAGGTCTGCGCGCGGGTCGAGGACGACGGTGTCCGCCCGTACCTGGTCGTACGTGGCGGTCACTGCGGACCGGCGCGCCTGCTGCCAATAATCATGGCGAACGAGAGCACGGGGGAAGTCTGGCACATTCCGTCCACCCGCTCACCGGGTGTCTCAGGATGCGAGCGGTGCCCTGGTCAGACGTCCGTGAAGAGGCAGTCCGCCAGGAATTCCCGCGCGTGGGCGAGGACCTGCGCCCGGTCTGTCCCGCGCAGGCCGATCGCCACGTGGATGGCGAGGCCGTCGAGGAGGGCGCGCAGCCGGGCGGCGAACCGGTCGGGGTCGACGGGGCGGAACTCGCCGCGCGAGACGCCCTCGGCGAGCAGGGCGACCAGGTCGCGGTGCCAAGCGCCCTCGATCGCGGCCTGCCGGTCGCGGGCGTCGGACTCGTCGGCGGCGCCCTGCGAGCGGTTCCACACCTCGAGCCACAGCGTCCAGTGCGGGTCGCGGTGGCCGTCGGGGACGTAGAGGTCGACGTACTCCTGGAGGCGTTCGCGGGCGGTGCCGGGCCGGGTGAGCAGCCGCCCGCGCTCGACGCCCAGGCGGCCCTCGCTCCACTCCAGGGTGCGCAGCAGCAGTTCGTCCTTGGAGCGGAAGTAGTAGAGGAGGTGCCCGCTGCTCATGCCGACCTCACGGCCGAGCGCCGCCATGGTCAGCTTCTCCAGGCCGCGCTCGGCGATCATCTCCATGGCGGCGGCGAGCACGTCCTCGCGCGGCGGCGCCTGTCTGCGCCCACCACCGGCCATGTCCTTCTCCTAGACCCTCGGCTGCTGCTGCGTGATGCAGTGGATGCCCCCGCCCCCCGCGAAGATCGTACGCGCGTCCACCAGGGTCACCGTCCGCCGCGGGTGCAGGCGGCGGAAGATGCCGGCCGCGATCTCGTCGCGCGGGTCGTCGAAGGCGCACAGGACGACGCCGCCGTTGCACAGGTAGTGGTTGATGTAGGAGTAGTCGGCCCAGTGGCCGTCGGCCTCCAGGACGGTCGGGGCGGGCACCTCGACGACCTCCAGGCGACGGCCCCGGGCGTCGGTGGCGGCGCGCAGGACGCCGATGGCCTCCTTGGTCACCTCGTGGTCGGGGTGGGCAGGGTCGGGCTGGTGGTGGGCGACGACGACGCCCGGCGCGGCGAAGGCGGCGACGATGTCGACGTGGCCGAGGGTGCCGAAGCCGTTCGGCGGGTAGTCGCCGCTGAGGCCGCGAGGCAGCCAGATCGCCTTGCTGGTGCCGAGGTGCGCGTGCACCTCGGCCTCGACCCGCTCCTTGGTCCAGCCGGGGTTGCGTTCGGGCCCGAGCTGCACGGTCTCGGTGAGCAGCACGGTGCCCTCGCCGTCGACGTGGATGCCGCCGCCCTCGTTGACGAGCGGAGAGGTGTAGGTCCGGGCGCCCGCGAGGTCGGCGACGTGCGCGCCGATCTTCGCGTCGTGCTCCCAGCGGGCCCACTCCTGGGCGCCCCAGCCGTTGAAGGTCCAGTCGACGGCCGCGAGCCCGTCGGGGCCGGTGAGGAAGGTGGGGCCGATGTCCCGCATCCAGGCGTCGTCCAGCTCCCGCTCGACGGTGTCGATGCCCTCGCCCAGCAGCGCGCGGGCCTCGGCGGACCGGCCCGGGCCGCACACCACGGTCACCGGTTCGAAGCGGCGCACGGCGCGGGCGACACCGGCCCAGGCGATGTGCGCGGCGGCCAGGTCCCCGGGGTCCTCGAAGGTGGGGTTGGGGCCCGGCCAGGCCATCCAGGTGCGTTCGTGCGGGGCCCACTCGGCGGGCATGCGGAAGCCGTCGGCGGCAGGGGTCATGGCGGGCACCTTCACAGGAAGTAGAGGCGGTTGAGGGATACGGACTCGGCGGGTTCGGAGCGCAGCGGGTCGCCGTCCAGGGTGACCAGGCCGGTGCGCCGGTCGACGTCGACCTGTCCGGTACGGGAGTTCAGGCGCAGGTCGGCCGGGCCGATGCCGCGGGTGCCGCGTACGGCGACCCGACGGCGGCGGGTGGGCATCGTGTCGTGCCCCTGGTCCACGGCGGCCTGCGCGACGAAGGCGACGGAGATCTCGGCGGGCGTGGCGCCGTGCGCGCCGAACTGCGGCCCCAGGACGAGGGGTTCGCAGGTGTCGGTGGCAGCGTTCGGGTCGCCGACCACGCCGTACGCCGGGAAGCCCGCCTTGAGGACGAGCTGCGGCTTGGCGCCGAAGTACTCCGGGCGCCACAGCACGATGTCGGCGAGCTTGCCGGTCTCGATGGAGCCGACCTCGTGGGCGAGGCCGTGGGCGATGGCGGGGTTGATGGTCAGCTTCGCCATGTAGCGCAGCACGCGCTCGTTGTCGTTGTCGTCGTCGGGGGCGCCGAACTCGGCCTTCATCTTGCCGGCCATCGCGAAGGTGCGGCGGACCGTCTCGCCGGCCCGGCCCATGCCCTGGGCGTCGGAGGAGGTGATGCCGATGGCGCCCAGGTCGTGCAGCACGTCCTCGGCGCCCATGGTCCCCTCACGGATGCGGTCGCGGGCCATGGCGGCGTCGCCGGGCAGCTCGGTCTTGAGGTCGTGGACGGAGACGATCATGCCGTAGTGCTCGGCCACCGCGTCCCGGCCGAACGGCAGGGTGGGGTTGGTGGAGGAGCCGATGACGTTGGGGACGCCGGCCATCTTCAGCACGTTGGGAACGTGTCCGCCGCCGCAGCCCTCGATGTGGAACGCGTGGATGGTGCGGCCCTCCAGGACGCGGAGGGTGTCCTCCACCGACAGGCACTCGTTGAGGCCGTCGCTGTGCAGGGCGACCTGGACGTCGTGCTCCTCGGCGACGCGCAGTGCGGTGTCGAGGGCGCGGGTGTGGGCGCCCATGTCCTCGTGCACCTTGAAGCCGGACGCGCCGCCCTCGGCCAGTGCCTCGACCAGCGGTGCCTCGTGGGACGACGAACCCCGGCCCAGGAACCCGATGTTGACCGGCCAGGCGTCGAAGGCGGAGAACGCGTGCTTCAGCGCCCAGGGCGAGTTGACGCCGACGCCCCAGACCGGCCCGAACTCCTGGCCGATGATCGTCGTCACGCCGGAGGCGAGCGAGGCCTCCATGATCCGCGGGGAGAGCAGGTGGACATGGGTGTCGACGGCTCCGGCGGTGGCGATCAGGCCCTCGCCGGAGACGATGGACGTGCCGGTGCCGACGACCACGTCGACGCCGTCGAGGGTGTCCGGGTTCCCGGCCCGGCCGATGGCGTGGATGCGGCCCTCGCGGATGCCGATCGACACCTTGCGGATGCCCTGCACGGCGTCGATCACCACGACGTTGCTGATGACGACGTCGCAGGTCTCGCGCACCGCGGCGGCCTTGAGGTGCAGCCCGTCGCGCGCGGTCTTGCCGAACCCGGCGAGGAACTCGTCGCCCTGGAGCTGGGCGTCGGACTCGACGCGGATCACCAGCCCCGAGTCGCCGAGCCGCAGCCGGTCGCCCGCACGGGGGCCGTGGGTGGCGGCGTAGGCGTAGGGGTCGATGTGGATCGACTCGCTGATCTCGCGTCCCTTGGAGCGGCTCATCGCACGCCTCCTTCCGGTGATCCGTCATGTACGGGGGGCACGCCCAGGTATCCGCAGGCAGCCGCCCGCCGCAGCGCCTCCTCCTTGGCGCCCGGCGCGTCCAGCGGCCCGTCGACCAGCCCGGCGAACCCGATCGCGACCCGCCGCCCGCCGATGGGCACCAGGCCGACCTCGGCGCTCTCGCCCGGTCCGAAGCGGACCGAGGAGCCGGCGGGGACGGCGAGGCGCATGCCGTAGGCCCGCTCGCGGTCGAAGTCCAGGCGCGGGTTGGCCTCGAAGAAGTGGAAGTGGGAGGTCACGGAGACCGGCACGGTCGCGGTGTTGGTGACCGGCAGCCGGAGCGCCGCCTCGGGTTCGGCGTGGTCGGGCCCCGGCAGCAGGGCCCCCGGGCCGGCCGGGCCCAGTCCCCCGCCGCCGATCGGGTCGGAGACCACCGCGAGCCGGGAGCCGTCGTCGAAGACGGCCTCCACATGGACCTCGGTGACGACGTCCGCGACGCCGGGCAGCACGTCGTCCGGGCCGAGCACGGACCGGGCCCGCTCGATCGCCTCGGCGAGACGGGCACCGTCGCGAGCGGCCTCGCACACGGTGTCCGCGATCAGCGCGGTCGCCTCCGGCACGTTCAGCCGCAGCCCGCGGTTCCGGCGGGACCGGGCCAGCTCGGCCGCCCCGAAGAGCAGCAGCCGGTCACGTTCCGTGGGGGTCAGTCTCACGACGCGGCACCTCCTTGCCATCCAGACTTTAGAACACCACTCTAAGCAGAGCTTCCCCTGAACGGAACCATTGACGGGCGGCACACACAGAGGTCACATTGAACGTCGCTCTAAACCATCAGGCGGCCGTCGAAGGAGACCAGCCATGCCGATCGAACAGCGCGGAGTCGACACCATCCCGGAGGAGGAACGCACCAGCGGGCCCAGGGATCTGGTCTCGATCCTGCTGGGCTCCAACCTCTGCCTCGGCGTGATCGTCTTCGGCTGGCTGCCGCCGTCCTTCGGCCTGGGCTGGTGGGCGTCGGTCGGCGCGGTGGTGGCGGGCACGGTCGCCGGCACGCTGTTCACGGCACCGCTCGCGCTGGTCTCGCTGCGCACCGGCACCAACCTGTCCACGTCGTCCGGCGCCCAGTTCGGCGTGCGCGGGCGGCTGGTGGGTTCGGTGGTCGGGCTGCTGCTGGCCCTCGGCTACACCGCGCTGACCGTGTGGATCGGCGGGGACGTGATGATGGGCGTGCTCGGCCGGCTCTTCGGACTCCCGCAGGGCGGGGCCGCGTACGCCGTCGTCTACGGCCTGCTCGCCGCGGCGACGGTCGCGGGCGCGGTCTACGGCTACCGGGTGCTGCTCGCCATGTCCAAGGTGCTGGCCTACGGCATGACGGCCCTGCTGGTCCTGGGCGTGATCGCCTACGCCCCCGACTTCACCACCGCCGCGCTCCCCGAGGCCGGCGGCTACCTGCTGGGCGGCTTCTGGCCGACCTGGCTGCTCGCCGCCGTGGCCGCGGGACTGTCCGGGCCGATCGCCTTCATCACGCTGCTCGGCGACTACACCCGCTACATCTCACCGGCCCGCTTCTCCTCGCGCCGGGTGCTGCACGCGACCTGGCTCGGGCTGATGCTGGGGCTGCTCGTGCCGCAGCTCTTCGGCACCTTCACGGCGTACGCCGCCCGCGCCGCGCTCGACTACGCGGGGCCGCTGGTCGACGCCGCGCCCACCTGGTACCTGGTCCCGCTGCTGCTCGCCGCCTCGGCCGGGTCGGTGGGCAACGCGGGTCTGATGCTCTACTCGATGGGCCTGGACCTGGACGCCATCCTGCCGCGCGCCTCCCGCGCCCGCGCCACCTGTGCCGTCGCCGTGGTCGCGACGGCCTGCGTCTTCGCCGGGCACTACGCGTGGGACGCGCAGTCGGCGATGACGTCGTTCGTGCTGCTGCTCACGGCGATCGGCACGCCGTGGGCGGTCATCACGATGATCGGCTCGGTCCGCTGCGGCGGGGTGTACGACGCCGACGCACTCCAGGTCTTCAACCGCCGCGCGCGGGGCGGGATCTACTGGTACCGCTCCGGCTGGAACGTCCCCGCGACGGTCGCCTGGGCGGTGGGCGCGACGGTCGGCGTCCTGGCCGTGTCCCTGCCGTCGTACGAGGGCCCCCTGCTGTCCCTGACCGGCGGCGTGGACTGCAGCTTCCTGCTGTCGGGCCTGGTGGGAGGGGTGGTGTACGTGATCGCGGTGCCGGGTGCCGTCGCGCCCGCGGCGAGCGGGACGGAGCTGGCGACGGCCGCCTCCTCGCCGACCGAGTCGGGTGGCGGGCGGGCATAGGCCCCGGGAGGCCGGGCGTCCGGGGGCGGAGCCCCCGGCAGGGCCCGCCCCCACGCGGGGTGCCTCAGGCCAGCCGGTGCATCCAGCCGTGCTTGTCCTCGGCCTTGCCCCGCTGGATGTCCAGCAGCGCCGTACGCAGCCGCTGCGTCACCTCGCCCGGCTCGCCGCCGCTCTGCTGCCACTGAGCCCCGGCCCGCTTCACCGTGCCGACCGGCGTGATCACCGCGGCGGTCCCGCAGGCGAAGACCTCGGTGAGGGTGCCGTTCTCCGAGTCGCGCTGCCACTGCTCGACCGAGACGCGGCCCTCCTCCGCCTCGTAGCCGAGGTCGCGGGCGACGGTGAGCAGGGAGTCGCGGGTGACGCCCTCCAGGATGGAACCGGTGAGGGACGGCGTGACGATCTTGTCGCCGTAGACGAAGTACAGGTTCATGCCGCCCAGTTCCTCGACCCACTGGTGCTCGACCGCGTCGAGGTAGCAGACCTGGTCGCAGCCCTTGGCCGCCGCCTCGGCCTGCGCGAGCAGCGACGCCGCGTAGTTGCCGCCGGTCTTGGCGTCGCCCATGCCGCCGGGGACGGCGCGCACGCGGTCCTCGGAGACCCAGATGGAGACCGGCTTCACGCCGCCGGGGAAGTAGGCGCCGGCCGGGGAGGCGATGACCAGGAAGAGGTACTCGCCGGCCGGCTTGACGCCCAGGCCGACCTCGGTCGCGATCATGAAGGGGCGCAGGTAGAGGGACTCCTCGCCGCCGTGCGCCGGGACCCAGTCCTGGTCCTGGCGGACCAGCGCGTCGCACGCCTCGATGAAGGTCTCCACCGGCAGCTCGGGCATGCCGAGGCGGCGCGAGGACGCCTGGAAGCGGCGGCCGTTCTTCTCCGGGCGGAAGGTGGCGACGCTCCCGTCGGGCCGGCGGTAGGCCTTCAGGCCCTCGAAGATCTCCTGCGCGTAGTGCAGGACCATGGTGGCCGGGTCGAGGGAGAGCGGGGCGTACGGGACGAGCTGTCCGTCGTGCCAGCCGCGGCCCTCGGTCCACTTGATCGTCACCATGTGGTCGGTGAAGTGGCGGCCGAACCCGGGGTTGGCCAGAATCGCCTGCCGCTCCGCGTCGGAGAGCGGGTTGGCGGAGGGCTTGAGCTCGATCGTGGGCGTCGTCATGGGTTGTTGTCCTTCACCGGTTTGATTGTGACGGGCCGCTGTCACGCCCGTACGGCCGGTGGCCGGTGCTAGGACGTCCGAGCATTCCCTCATGTCGCGGCTTCGCGTTCGATTATCGCGCGCGGCCGGTGACGGATGAAAACGGGGTGAATGCGGCCCAGGGTCTGATGGTCGCACCTGGCGGACGCAGGAGAAAGCCGCCGGGTGCCTTGTATCTCGGACCCGGCGGCGTCGAAAGGTTGGTTTTCGAGTGGGCCGGATCAGCCGGCTACTCGGGCGGCGAGCGCGTCGCCGATCTCTGAGGTGCTCCGTGCGGGCAGGTCGCCGCGCTCGCCGAGGTCGGTGGAGACGGCCTCCTCGATGCGGGCCGCCTCGCCCTCGTACCCGAGGTGGCGCAGGAGCAGGGCGACGGACAGGACCGTGGCGGTCGGGTCGGCCTTGCCCTGGCCGGCGATGTCGGGCGCGGAGCCGTGGACCGGCTCGAACATCGAGGGGAAGTCGCCGGACGGGTTGATGTTCCCGCTGGCGGCGACGCCGATGCCGCCGGAGACGGCCGCGGCGAGGTCGGTGATGATGTCGCCGAAGAGGTTGTCGGTGACGATGACGTCGAAGCGCTCGGGCTGGGTGACCAGGAAGATCGTGGCGGCGTCGACGTGGATGTAGTCGGTGGTGACCTCGGGGTACTCGGCGGCGACCCGGTTGAAGACGTCCGTCCACAGGTGGCCCGCGAAGGTCAGCACGTTGTTCTTGTGGACCAGCGTGAGCTTCTTGCGGGGGCGGGCCTGGGCGCGGGCGAAGGCGTCGCGGACGACGCGCTCGACGCCGTAGGCCGTGTTGACGGAGACCTCGGTGGCGACCTCGTACTCGGTGCCCTTGCGAATGGTGCCGCCGTTGCCGGTGTACGGGCCTTCGGTGCCCTCGCGGACGACGACGAAGTCGATCTCCGGCTGGCCGGCGAGCGGGGTGGCGACACCCGGCAGCAGCTTGGACGGCCGCAGGTTGACGTGGTGGTCGAAGGCGAAGCGGAGCTTGAGCAGGAAGCCGCGCTCCAGGACGCCGGACGGCACCGTCGGGTCGCCGATGGCGCCGAGCAGGATGGCGTCGTGGCCCTTGAGGGCGTCGAGGTCGGCGTCGGTGAGGGTCTCACCGGTGGCGTGGTAGCGCCGGGCGCCGAAGTCGAACTCCTTGGTCTCCAGCTTCACATCCTGCGGAAGGACGGCGGAGAGCACCTTCAGGCCTTCGGCCACGACCTCCTGGCCGATGCCGTCACCCGGGATCACTGCGAGATTGAGGCTGCGAGAACTTGCCGACATGTGCGGCACCCTACTCCTCGTCCCACGGGATGACATGAGGCGTCCGGCATACGGACGCCTCGCTGCCCGTGGCTCAGTGCCCGCTGGACCCGCCGTTGTCCCGGCGGTCGAGGGCGCGCTGGAGAGCGGCCGCGGCGTTCTTGCGGTCGGAGTCGGCGTTGCGGGAGAGGTGGCGGACTCGGCGGCGGACGGTCGTCTCGGCCATGGGAATCGACTCCTTCTGCACTAAGGGGAGCGCGGAGAGCGAGCGGTACGGAGAGACGCCGGAAGGGGCGGGGAGCGCGGTGCCGCAGGGGTTGCCTGCGCGGGGCCCGGCTCACGACCGCCATCCGCTCGATCGAGCGGTACGTTCGGCTCCTACAAAGCTAAGGGAGTGCGGAGCGTCTGTCTCCACAATTACTCGGACTTCCTACTATCTGAGACGGTGCCTTCGGTCACACGCCCCCGAACTGCGAAAACGCCCGGGGGGCCAGGTCGGTCGACCTGGCCCCCCGGGCGTCACTCACAGGGCGTCAGCCCATGTGCGGGTACGTGTAGTCGGTCGGCGCGACCAGCGTCTCCTTGATGGCGCGGGTCAGCGTCCAGCGCATCAGGTTCTGCGGGGCGCCGGCCTTGTCGTTGGTGCCGGAGGCACGGCCGCCGCCGAACGGCTGCTGGCCGACCACGGCGCCGGTCGACTTGTCGTTGATGTAGAAGTTGCCCGCGGCGTAGCGCAGCTTCTCCATCGTGTACGCCGCCGCCGCACGGTCGTTGGAGACGACGGAGCCGGTGAGGGCGTAGTCGGAGACGGACTCCATCTGGGTGAGCATCTCGTCGTACGCGCCGTCCACGCTGTCGTCGTAGACGTGCACGGCGAGGAACGGGCCGAAGTACTCGGTGCGGAAGACCTCGTTCTCCGGGTCGGTGCACTCGACGACCGTCGGGCGGACGAAGTAGCCGACCGAGTCGTCGTAGGAGCCGCCCGCGACGATCGTGCAGGTCTCGTCCTCCTTGGCCCGGTCGATGGCGGCCTTGTTCTTGGCGAAGGACCGCGCGTCGATGACGGCGCCGACGAAGTTCGACAGGTCGGTGACGTCACCCATGGTGAGGTAGTCGACCTCGGCGGCGAACTCCTCCTTGAAACCGGAGTTCCAGATGGACGCCGGGAGGTACGCGCGGGAGGTGGCGCTGCACTTCTGGCCCTGGTACTCGAAGGCACCGCGGGTCAGGGCGGTCTTGAGGACGGCGCGGTCGGCGCTCGGGTGGGCGACGAGGAAGTCCTTGCCGCCGGTCTCGCCGACCAGGCGCGGGTAGGTGCGGTACTTCTCGATGTTGTTGCCGACCGTCTTCCACAGGTGCTGGAAGGTCTTGGTCGAGCCGGTGAAGTGGATGCCCGCGAGGTCCCGGTGCTCCAGGGCGACCTCGGAGACCGCGATGCCGTCGCCGGTGACGAGGTTGATGACGCCCTTGGGCAGCCCGGCCTCCTCGAGGAGCTGCATCAGCAGCACGGCGGCGTGGGTCTGCGTCGGGGACGGCTTCCAGACCACCACGTTGCCCATGAGGGCCGGGGCGGTGGGCAGGTTGGCCGCGATCGCGCTGAAGTTGAACGGCGTGATCGCGTAGACGAAGCCCTCCAGCGGGCGGTGGTCCATGCGGTTCCACACGCCCTGGGAGTTGGCCGGGGGCTGCTCGGCCAGGATGTTGCGGGCGTAGTGGACGTTGAAGCGCCAGAAGTCGATCAGCTCGCAGGGGCTGTCGATCTCGGCCTGCTGGGCCGTCTTGGACTGGCCGAGCATCGTGGAGGCGGCGATGGTCTCGCGCCACGGGCCGGACAGCAGCTCGGCGGCGCGCAGGATGATCGCCGCGCGGTCGTCGAAGGACATCGCGCGCCACGCGGGGGCCGCGGCCAGGGCGGCGTCGATCGCGTCCTGGGCGTCCTGCTGGGTGGCGTTGGCGTAGGTGCCCAGGCGGGACTTGTGGTTGTGCGGCTGCACGACGTCGAAGCGCTCACCGCCGCCCATCCGCTTGACGCCGCCGATGGTGCAGGGCAGGTCGACCGGATTGTCGGCCAGCTCCTTGAGCTTGACCTCCAGACGGGCACGCTCGGGCGAGCCGGGGGCGTAGCCGTGCACCGGCTCGTTGACGGGGGTGGGGACCTGGGTCACAGCGTCCATGGTTTCCGTTACTCCTTACTGAGCGGTCTTGCGAGCGGGTGCGGGCTCAGCCCTTGCTGACCATCGAGCGGGCGAAGAACCGGAGGTTCGCCGGCTTCTCCGCCAGTCGGCGCATGAAGTAGCCGTACCAGTCGGTGCCGTAGGCGGTGTAGACGCGCATGCGGTGGCCCTCGGCGGCCAGCCGCAGGTGCTCGTCGCCGCGGATGCCGTACAGCATCTGGAACTCGTACTCGTCGAGCTTGCGCCCGGCGGTGCGGGCCAGCTCCTGGGCGATGGAGATCAGGCGCGGGTCGTGCGACCCGATCATCGGGTAGCCCTCGCCCTCCATCAGGGTGCGCAGGATGCGGACGTACGCCTTGTCGATCTCGTGGCGCTGCTGGTACGCGACCTCTGCGGGCTCCTTGTAGGCGCCCTTCACCAACCGTACGCGAGAGCCGCCGTCGGCGAGGCGGCGCGCGTCGGCCTCGGTGCGGAAGAGGTACGCCTGGATGACGCAGCCGGTCTGCGGGACGTCCTTCCGCAGCTCGTCGTGGATGGCGAACATCGAGTCGAGGGTGGTGTGGTCCTCGGCGTCGAGGGTGACGGTGGTGCCGATCTCGGCGGCGGCCTCGACGACCGGGCGGACGTTCTTCAGGGCCAGCTCGTGGCCGCCGTCCAGCGCCTGGCCGAACATCGACAGCTTCACCGACATCTCGGCGCGGGTGCCGAGGTCCAGCGGCTTCAGCCGGTCGATCAGCTCCAGGTAGGCGTCGCGGGCGGCCTCGGCCTGCTCGGGGGTCGTGATGTCCTCGCCGACGACGTCCATCGTCAGTTCCAGGCCCTGGTCCGTGAGGTCACGGATGATCGGCACGATCTCGTCGACCGTCTCGCCGGGGATGAACCGGTCGACGACCGGCTTGGTCACGGGCGCGGCCGACACCAGCCGGCGCATCCGGTCGCTGCGCGACGCGGCGAGAATCACGGGACCCAGCACGGGGCACCTCCACTTACCAACCAACACGAGGCCGTAGCCCGACGGACGGGGGACGGCACGGAGAACCACCGTGAAATCTAAGGATCCCCCCGATCGTCGGCCATCGACAGCTGTCACGCATCCGTGCCGCGGATCTCAGACATGTGTATGAAAGCGGTGCGCAAATGCGGCAGAATGCCCGGGTGACGACGGATTCCAAGGGTGACTACCAGGAGCTGGTCGACGAGATCTCCGAGCTGCTGGGCGCTCCGGCGACCCTGGAGAACCGCGACTTCGAGCTGATCGCCTTCGGCGCCTACGACAGCGAGGGCGACCTCGACCCCTCCGCCCTGGACCCGGTGCGCACCCGCTCGATCCTGACCCGGCGCTCCACCGCGGCGGTCCGGGCCTGGTTCGAGGGCTTCGGCATCACCCGCGCCACCGGCCCGGTCCGCATCCCGCCGACCCCGGAGGCGGGGGTGTACCGGGGGCGCACCTGTCTGCCGGTACGCCATCGGGGCGTGGTCCTCGGCTATGTGTGGCTCCTGGACACCGACCCCGGTCCGACGGAGCGGCAGCTCACCGCGGCCATGGCGGTGACCACCCGGATCGGCGCGCTGCTCGCGGACGAGGCGCAGCACGGCGCGGACCTGAGCCGGGAGCTGCGGGCGGTGCTGACCGCGGAGCGGGACTGGCAGCGGGACATGGCCGTGGCGGAGCTGCGTACCGCGCTGGGGGCCCGCGCGGACGCCCTGCACGCGGTGGTCTGCGTGGCGCCCTGGCCGTCGGCCGATCCCGAGGACGCGCCCTCGGTCCGCACCGTGCCGGCGGCGACGGCGCTGTGCACGGTGCCGTGGGGCACGGCGGGCGAGTCGCTGGCCCTGCTGGTGCGGCTGCGCTCGGCGGAGGTGCTGACCCCGGCGACCTCGGCGGCGGGCCGGCTCCTCGAACGGGCCCGTGGCGGCGGGACCGCGGCCGGGGTCTCCGCGCCGCGCTCGGGACTGGCGGAGCTGGGGGCGGCCTGGTGGGAGGCGTCTGCGGCGGCGCGGACGGCACGCGCGGAGTCCCGCTTCGGTCCGGTCGCGGAGTGGACGTCCATCGGGGCGTTCCGCCTGCTGACCGCGCTGCCCCCGCGGGCCGCGCACGACCCCGCCCTACGGGTCCTGCTCTCCCCCGCCCACCGGGAGCTGGTCCGCACCGCAGAGATCTACCTCGACTGCGCGGGCCAGGCCGGCCGCGCCGCCGCCGAGCTGGGCATCCACCGCCAGACCCTGTACTACCGCCTCTCCCGCGTCGAACAGCTCACCGGCCTGGACCTGGACGACGGGGAGGACCGGCTGCTGCTGCACATGGCGCTCAAGGCGCACCGCCTGTAGCGGCGTCCATCACCTGACGCAGGCCGGCGGCCAGGTGCGCGCCGTCGGGCGCGGACTTCGGGTCGAAGGTCCACTGGGCGATGAGGCCCGTCATCAGGGTCACGTAGAACATGCCGAGGGTGTCCGCCGTGTCGTCGGACACGTCCTCCTCCCGGCCGCCCATGAGCAGCGGGATCAGACCGCGCCCCGCCTCGCGCTGCGCCGCCGCCAGGTGGTCGCGGACCTCCGGGAGCCGGTCGCCGAGGACGACGATCTCCATGCTGAGCCGCCACAGCGAGCCGGGCTCTTTCATGGTGCCGACGATGTTCGACCACACCCGCTCGAACCGCTCGAGGGAGCCTGGCCGGGTCTCGTCCAGGCCCCCGTCCCCCTCGAAGGCGTCGCCCATCCCCTCGACCAGCGCCACGTACGCCTGCGCGAGCAGCGCGTCCTTCGACCCGTAGTGGTAGCCGATGGAGGCCAGGTTGGTCCCCGACTCCTTGACGATGTCGCGCGCCGTCGTGCGCATGAACCCCTTGGCGAGCAGGCAGCGCTTGGCGCCCTCCAGCAGATCCTCACGGTGTCCCATGGCGTCACCCTACCCGGCTTCCTATACAGCCGTCCCATACGGTCGTTCTATACGGTCGTTCTAGACAAGCGTATAGGACGTGCGTACAGTCCTCGGCATGACAACGAACCCGCCCAGGGCCGGCCGTCGCGAATGGACCGCGCTGACCGTGCTCATGCTTCCGCTGCTCCTGGTCTCGATGGACGTCTCGGTCCTCTACTTCGCGGTCCCGGAGATCAGCGCGGACCTGGACCCCACCGGCACCCAGCAGTTGTGGATCTTCGACATCTACGGCTTCGTACTGGCCGGGCTGCTGATGACGATGGGGGCGCTGGGCGACCGCATCGGCCGCCGCAAGCTGCTCCTGCTGGGCGCGGCGGCCTTCGGCGGAGCCTCGCTGCTCGCCGCCTACGCGCACACCGCCGAGACGCTGATCGCGGCCCGCGCGGTCCTCGGCATCGGCGGCGCCACCCTGATGCCGTCGACGATGGCGCTGGTCCGCACGATGTTCACGGACCCGTCGCAGCGGGCCAAGGCGATCGGGCTGTGGTCCGGGGTGATGACGGCCGGGATCGCGCTCGGCTCGGTCATGAGCGGCGTCCTCGTCGAGCACTTCTGGTGGGGCTCGGTCTTCCTGGTCAACCTGCCGGCGATGGCCCTGCTGCTGGTCCTCGGCCCGCTCCTGCTCCCCGAGTCCCGCAACCCCTCCCCCGGCCGCTTCGACCTGCTGAGCGTCCCGCTGTCGATGGCGGCCGTGCTGCCCGTCGTCTACGGGCTGAAGGAACTGCCCTCCGAGGGCTGGAACGTCCGCTACGTGGTCTCGATCACCGTCGGTCTGCTGTTCGCGGCGCTGTTCGTGCACCGTCAGCGCACGTCGGCCTCGCCGATGATCTCGCCGGCCCTCTTCCGCGGCCACGGCTTCACCCCGGCGCTGGTCCTCAACACCGTGTCGGCCTTCGGGATGATGGGCTCCGCGTACTTCTCCACGCAGTACCTCCAGTCGGTCCTGGGCAAGAGCGCGCTGGAGGCCGCGCTGTGGAGCCTGCTGCCGTCGGTGCTCATCGGCGTCGCCGCGCCGGTCGCCGCCCAACTGGTGCAGCGCGGTGTCGAGCGCGCGTACGTCGTGACGGCCGGCTTCGGCACGGGGGCGGTCGGTTACGTGCTGATGGCCCTGGCCGGTACCGACTCGCTCTGGCTGGTGCTGACCGCGTGCGGCGTCCTCGCCGCCGGCATCGTCATCGTGATGTCCCAGCTCACCGACCTGGCGCTCGGCTCGGCGCCGGTCGAGAAGGCGGGCGCGGCCTCGTCACTGCTGGAAACCGGCACCGAGTTCGGCGGCGCGATGGGCATGGCCGCACTGGGTTCCATCGGTACGGCCCTCTACCGCCACGGCATGCCGTCGGACGCACCCGCTCCGGCCCAGGAGACCCTCGGCGGCGCGCTGGCCGTCGCCGCCGAACTGCCCGGGCGCACGGGAGACGCCCTGGCGACGGCGGCACGCGAGGCGTTCACCGACGGCATGCGGGGCGCCGCGCTCGCGGGGGCGCTGGTGCTCCTGGCGGCCGCGGGGCTGGCGGCGATGGGACTGAGGCACATCAGGGTGCGCCCGCAAGCGCCCACGCAAAACGCCGAACAGGCTGACCGACTCAGCCCGTCCGGCGCTTGAGAAACGCGGTTGCTCAGACCAGGTTCACCGACCGGGCGGACGTCGCGCCGATCTCCGACGCGACCTCCGCCAGCACCCCGGAGGGCACCGTGTCGTCCACGGTAAGCACGGCCAGCGCCTCGCCGCCGACCGTCGCGCGGGCCACCTGCATGCCCGCAATGTTGATGCCGGCCTCGCCGATGACGCGGCCGACGGTGCCCACGACGCCCGGACGGTCCTCGTAGCGCAGGACGACCATGTGGTCGGCGAGGGCCAGGTCCACGTCGTACTCGCCGACGGCGACGATCTTCTGGAGGTGCTTCGGGCCGGCCAGCGTGCCGGAGACCGACACCTCCTCGCCGTCCGCGAGGGTGCCGCGCACCGTGACGACGTTGCGGTGCTCCGGGGACTCCGAGCTGGTGGTCAGGCGGACCTCGACACCGCGCTCCTGGGCGAACAGCGGGGCGTTGACGTACGACACCGTCTCGTCGACGACGTCCTCGAAGACACCCTTGAGCGCGGACAGCTCCAGCACCTTCACGTCGTGCTGGGTGATCTCGCCGTAGACCTCGACGTCGAGGCGGACGGCGACCTCGCCGGCGAGCGCGGTGAAGATCCGGCCGAGGCGCTCGGCGAGCGGCAGGCCCGGCTTGACGTCCTCGGCGATGACACCGCCCTGGACGTTGACCGCGTCCGGGACCAGCTCACCGGCGAGGGCGAGCCGCACCGACTTGGCGACCGCGATGCCGGCCTTCTCCTGGGCCTCGTCGGTGGAGGCGCCGAGGTGCGGGGTGGCGACGACCTGGTCGAACTCGAACAGCGGCGAGTCCGTGCACGGCTCCTTGGCGTACACGTCCAGGCCGGCGCCCGCGACGCGGCCCTCCTTGAGCGCCGAGTACAGCGCCGCCTCGTCGACGATGCCGCCGCGCGCGGCGTTGACGATGCGGACGCTGGGCTTGACCCTGCGCAGCGCCTCGTCGCCGATCAGGCCGAGGGTCTCGGGGGTCTTGGGCAGGTGGACGGTGATGAAGTCGGAGACCTCGAGCAGTTCGTCCAGCGACAGCACCTTGACGCCCATCTGCGCGGCCCGCGCGGGCTGCACGTAGGGGTCGTAGGCGACGACCTTCATGCCGAACGCCGACATGCGCTGCGCGACGAGGGCGCCGATGCGGCCGAGGCCGACGACACCGAGGGTCTTCTCGGCCAGCTCGACGCCGGTGTACTTGCTGCGCTTCCACTCGCCGTTCTTCAGCGCGGCGTTGGCCTGCGGGATGTTGCGGGCGGTGGCGACGATCAGGCCGCAGGCCAGCTCGGCGGCGGTCACGATGTTGGACGTCGGCGCGTTGACGACCATCACGCCGGCCTTGGTGGCGGCGGAGACGTCGACGTTGTCCAGGCCGACCCCGGCCCGGGCGACGACCTTGAGCTTCTTGGCGGCGGCGACGGCCTCGGCGTCGACCTTGGTGGCGGAGCGGACCAGGATCGCGTCCACGTCGGCGATGGCGGGGAGCAGTTCGGCCCGGTCCGCGCCGTTGCACTGGCGGATCTCGAAGTCGGGGCCGAGCGCGTCCACGGTCGCGGGCGACAGCTCTTCGGCGATGAGTACGACAGGTTTCGAGCTCACGTGAGTCCTCACAAGTCCAATGCGGACGGCCGTCCCGACGGCCGCATTCGGTGTCGCTAAGCCGCGTGGAAGACGCACGACGCTGTGGGCCTGACGCGTATGTGTTCAGCAGTCTAGTGGCGTGGCGGACGTCGTCCCGCGCCTCTGCGGAAGGATCACCCGTCCGTGGCTGGACGGGTTGGACAACGCCGTGCACCCGACGTTACCCCGGGTTCGCCGAAGGGGCCGGAGCGGCGTCGCTCCGGCCCCGGCGGTGAGGACTACGCCTCTTCGTCGACCCAGCTCATGAGCTTGCGCAGCTCCTTGCCGGTGGTCTCAAGGAGGTGCTCGGAGTCCTGCTTCTTGTACTCGTTGTACTTCTTCAGGCCGCCGTGGTACTCGTCCATCCACTGCTGGGCGAAGGTGCCGTCCTGGATCTCGGCGAGGACCTTCTTCATCTCGGCCTTGGTGGCGTCGGTGATGATCCGCGGGCCGGTGACGTAGTCGCCCCACTCGGCGGTCTCGGAGATCGACCAGCGCATCTTCTCCAGGCCGCCCTCGTACATGAGGTCCACGATCAGCTTCAGCTCGTGCAGGCACTCGAAGTAGGCGATCTCCGGCTGGTAACCGGCCTCGGTCAGGGTCTCGAAGCCCGCCTTGACCAGCGCGGCCGTACCACCGCAGAGGACGGCCTGCTCGCCGAAGAGGTCGGTCTCGGTCTCCTCGGTGAAGGTCGTCTTGATGACGCCGGCGCGGGTGCCGCCGATGCCCTTCGCGTACGACAGGGCCAGCGCGAAGGCGTTGCCGGAGGCGTCCTGCTCGACGGCGGCGATGCAGGGAACGCCGCGGCCCTCCTCGTACTGACGGCGCACCAGGTGGCCCGGGCCCTTGGGGGCGACCATGCAGACGTCCACACCGGCCGGGGGCTTGATGAAGCCGTAGCGGATGTTGAGGCCGTGACCGAAGAACAGCGCGTCGCCGTCCTTCAGGTTGTCCTTGATGTGCTTCTCGTAGACCTCGGCCTGGATCGGGTCCGGGACGAGGATCATGATGACGTCGCCCTCGGCGGCGGCCTCGGACGGGCTCACCACGCGCAGGCCCTGCTCCTCGGCCTTGGCCTTGGACTTCGAGCCCTCGTGCAGACCGACGCGCACGTCGACGCCGGAGTCGCGCAGCGACAGGGCGTGGGCGTGGCCCTGGCTGCCGTACCCGATGACCGCGACCTTGCGGCCCTGGATGATGGACAGGTCGGCGTCGGCGTCGTAGAACAGCTCGGCCACTGGGTTCTCTCCTTGTGTGCAGGTGTTGCGTCCCACCGTATGCCGGTGGGGGGAAGGGAAGTTTCGGGGTCTCGGCATACGGGCGGCTGGTCGTCGGGCCGGCCGCCCGTCGCCGTCGTTATGCGGACCGGTCGAGCGCGCGCAGCGAGCGGTCCGTGATCGAACGGGCGCCGCGGCCGATGGCGATCGTGCCGGACTGGACGAGTTCCTTGATGCCGTACGGTTCCAGCATCCTGAGCATGGCGGACAGCTTGTCGCTGCTGCCGGTGGCCTCGATGGTGACGGCCTCCGGGGAGACGTCGACGGTCTTGGCGCGGAACAGCTGGACGATCTCGACGATCTGGGAGCGCGTCTCGTTGTCGGAGCGCACCTTCACCAGAACGAGTTCACGCTGGACGGCCTGGGCGGGCTCCAGCTCGACGATCTTGAGCACGTTGACGAGCTTGTTGAGCTGCTTCGTCACCTGCTCCAGCGGGAAGTCCTCGACGCTCACCACGATGGTGATGCGGGAGATGTCGGCGTGCTCGGTGACGCCGACGGCGAGCGAGTCGATGTTGAAGCCGCGGCGGGAGAAGAGGGCGGTGATCCGGGCGAGGACGCCGGGGGTGTTCTCCACCAGGACGGAGAGCGTGTGCTTGGACATGGTCTGCTTCCTCTGCTTGAAGTCCTGACGGCTCTCAGTCGTCTTCGTTGTCGCCGAAGTCCGGGCGGACGTCCCGGGCGGCCATGATCTCGTCGTTGGAGGTGCCGGCGGCGACCATCGGCCAGACCATCGCGTCCTCGTGGACGATGAAGTCCACGACGACGGGCCGGTCGTTGATGGAGTTCGCCTCCTCGATCACCTTGTCGAGGTCGGCGGGGTCCTCGCAGCGGATGGCGTAGCAGCCCATGGCCTCCGACAGCTTCACGAAGTCGGGGACGCGGGTGCCGCGGGCGTCCGGGTTGACGTCCTCGGGGCCGGAGTGGAGCACGGTGTTGGAGTACCGCTGGTTGTAGAACAGGGTCTGCCACTGGCGGACCATCCCGAGGGCGCCGTTGTTGATGACGGCGACCTTGATCGGGATGTTGTTCAGGGCGCAGGTGGTCAGTTCCTGGTTGGTCATCTGGAAGCAGCCGTCGCCGTCGATCGCCCAGACCGCGTTGCCGGGCATGCCGGCCTTGGCGCCCATGGCGGCCGGGACCGCGTAGCCCATGGTTCCGGCGCCGCCGGAGTTCAGCCAGGTGGCGGGCTTCTCGTACTGGACGAAGTGCGCGGCCCACATCTGGTGCTGGCCGACGCCGGCCGCGAAGATCGTGCCCTCGGGCGCCAGCTGTCCGATGCGCTCGATGACCTGCTGCGGGGAGAGCGAACCGTCCTCGGGCTGGTCGTAGCCCAGGGGGTAGGTGTCGCGCCAGCGGGACAGGTCCTTCCACCAGGCGGTGTAGTCGCCCTTGTTGCCCTCGTCGTGCTCCTTCTGGACGGCCTGCACGAGGTCGGCGATGACCTCGCGGGCGTCGCCGACGATCGGGACGTCGGCGGCGCGGTTCTTGCCGATCTCCGCCGGGTCGATGTCGGCGTGGACGATCTTGGCGTACGGGGCGAAGCTGTCCAGCTTGCCGGTGACGCGGTCGTCGAAGCGGGCTCCGAGGGCGACGATCAGGTCGGCCTTCTGCAGCGCGGTGACGGCGGTGACCGCACCGTGCATGCCCGGCATTCCCACGTGCAGCGGGTGGCTGTCGGGGAACGCGCCGAGCGCCATCAGGGTGGTGGTGACGGGCGCCCCGGTGAGTTCGGCGAGGATCTTCAGCTCGGCGGTGGCCTGCGCCTTGAGCACGCCGCCGCCGACGTAGAGCACGGGGCGCTTCGCGGCGGAGATGAGCTTGGCGGCCTCGCGGATCTGCTTGGCGTGCGGCTTGGTGACCGGGCGGTAGCCGGGCAGGTCGGTGGCCGGCGGCCAGGAGAAGGTCGTCCGCGTCTGCAGCACGTCCTTCGGGATGTCGACGAGGACCGGTCCCGGACGGCCGGTCGAGGCGATGTGGAACGCCTCGGCGATCGTCTTCGGGATGTCCTCGGCCTTGGTGACCAGGAAGCTGTGCTTGGTGATCGGCATCGTGATGCCGACGATGTCCGCCTCCTGGAAGGCGTCCGTGCCGATCGCCTTGGAGACGACCTGGCCGGTGATCGCGACCAGCGGCACCGAGTCCATGTTGGCGTCCGCGATCGGCGTCACCAGGTTGGTGGCGCCGGGGCCGGACGTGGCCATGCAGACGCCGACCTTGCCGGTGGCCTGCGCGTAGCCGGTGGCCGCGTGACCCGCGCCCTGCTCGTGACGGACGAGCACGTGGCGCACCCGGCTGGAGTCCATCATCGGGTCGTAGGCGGGGAGGATCGTGCCACCGGGAATGCCGAATACGGTGTCGACCCCGACCTCCTCAAGCGAGCGGATGAGGGACTTCGCACCCGTGACGGACTCGGGGGCGGACTGCTGTCCTCCGGAACGGGGCCGCGGCTGCGGGTGATGGGCCCCGGTGGCCTGCTCGGTCATCGGCATTCTCTTCTCGATGCTGAGGGTTTTTGCGAGGTTTCGTGCGGTCTGCGGCTGCTGCTCGGCGGGTGCCTGTGCAACAAAAAACCCCTCGTGCCATATGGCAAGCGAGGGGAGCGCGTCGGGTGTGGTTCGCCGGGAGTCCGGGTGGTCCGGACATCACCAGCTTCAGCCGACGCGCTTTCCAAGTACGAGAATTCGGGTGCGCATGGCACTGACCCTCCCCCCGGCGCGCACCCACTGTCAAGTGGGTGGGACGGGAGTCTCATTATGTGAGCGCAGTGCCGTACCACCACCGCGGACGGCCGGCAGTCCCGCCGGGAGGCCGCCGGGGACCTGGCCAGTGGCGGTGGTGCCGACGCTCTTGGTGTACACCCCCTTGGCGCCGCCCGCGAAGGCCGGTTCGGCCGGTCCGTGCGGCACGGGGTAGTGGCCGGTGCCCAGCGCTCTGCGCAGCCGGTACTCGTCCAGCGGTCCGGAGAACGCCATGCCCTGTCCGTGCGTGCAGCCCATCGCGCGCAGGGCGACGATCTGCTCGGGCAGGTCCACCCCGTCGGCCACGGACTTCAGCCCGAGGTCGGTGGCGATGCGCAGCAGACCACTGGTGATCTTGTGCAGCCGCGCCGACTCCACGACGCCCTCCACCAGCCCGCGGTCGAGCTTGAGGACGTCGACGGGCAGGCGCCGCAGCGCGGTGATCGCCGCGTAGCCGCTGCCGAAGCCGTCCAGCGCGATCCGGACACCCACCCTGCGCAGCGCGTTCAGCCGGCGGTCCAGCTCGTCCAGGCCGACCCGCGGATCGATGTCCGACAGCTCGATCAGGAGGGAGCCCGGCGGGAGTCCGTGCCGGGTCAGCTGGGCCTCCACGGAACCCAGCGGCATCGAGCGGTCCAGCAGGCGGCGAGCCCCGATGCGTATGGCCACGGTGACCGGCAGTCCGGTCGCCGCGCGTTCGGCGGCCTGCTCGACGGCCTCCTGGAGCACCCAGCGGTCCAGTTCGGCGGTCTTGTCGGCGTCCTCGGCGACCCGCAGGAACTCGGCGGGCGTGAACAGCACGCCCTGCGAGGAGCGCCAGCGCGCCTGGGCGCAGACCGACGTGATCCGGCCGTCCGTCAGGGAGACCACGGGCTGGTGCAGCAGCGCGAACTCGCCGTCGTGCAGCGCGACCCGCAGCCGGGTGGCCAGCTCGGCCTTGCGCACGACGTCCTGCTGCATCTGCGGCCGGTACAGCTCGACGCGGCCCTTGCCGCTCGCCTTGGCCCGGTACATCGCGAGGTCGGCGTTGCGCAGCAACTCACCCGCGCCTAGGCCCGGTTCGGCGAAGGCGACGCCGATGGAGGCGTTGACACGGACATCGTTGCCGTCGATGAGGTAGGGCTGGGAGAGGGTCGTCCGCAGGCGGTCCGCGAGTTCTCGGATGTGGCCCTCGCGGGCGGCCCGGTCCCGGGCCCCGTCCCCGACGATCAGGGCCGCGAACTCGTCGCCGCCCAGTCTGGCGGCGGTGTCCCCCTTGCGGACGGCCTCGTGGAGTCTGCGGGCGGCCTGTACGAGCAGTTCGTCCCCGGCCTGGTGGCCGATGGTGTCGTTGACGCCCTTGAAGCCGTCGAGGTCGATGAAGAGCACCGCCGTACCACGCAGGGCGGCACCGCGGTCCATGGCCCGGCGGCCGGAGAGTGCCTGCTGGACGCGCCGGGTGAACAGGGCGCGGTTGGGCAGGTCGGTGAGCGGGTCGTGTTCGGCGTTGTGCTGGAGCTGGGCCTGGAGGCGCACGCGCTCGGTGACGTCCCGGCTGTTGAAGATGAGGCCGCCGTGGTGGCGGTTGACGGTGGACTCGACGTTGAGCCAGCCGCCGTCCCCGGAGCGGAAGCGGCACTCGATGCGCGCGGTCGGTTCCTCGACGGGACTGGCGGCGAGGAAGCGGCGCACCTCGTGCATCACGCAGCCGAGGTCCTCCGGGTGGATGAGCCCGGCCAGTTCGCTGCCGACCAGGTCCTCCGCGGGGCGGCCGTAGACACCGGCGGCGGCCGGGGAGACGTAGCGGAGGACGCCGGTGGGCGCGGCGATCATGATGACGTCGCTGGAGCCCTGCACCAGGGAGCGGAAGTGGTTCTCCTTCTGGGCCAGTTCCTGGGTGAGGACGATGTTGTCGAGCAGCATGATGCCCTGCCGGACGACGAGGGCGAGCACCACGGTGCCGCCGGTCAGCAGCACCACGCGGTCGACGCTGCGGCCGTTGAGCACGTTGTAGAGGATGCCCAGGGTGCAGACCGCGGCGGCGAGGTACGGGGTGAGCGCGGCCAGGGATCCGGCGATGGGCCGGGCGGCCGGATAGCGACCCCGCTCACCGCCCGGCACGGGCCCGGGCGGTGGCGCCTGCGGGTGCCCGGAGCCGCGCTGTCCGGGCATGTGCTCGCGCACCACGCGCGTGTGCCCGCCGGCGCCCTCCGGGCCCGGGGACCGTCCGCGCCGGGTCGCGGCCCAGGGGGCGTAGGCGAGCAGCAGGGAGCCGGCGAACCAGCCCGCGTCGAGCAACTGGCCGGAGCGGTAGTTGTTGTGGAACAGCGGGGAGGTGAAGAGGGCGTCGCACATCACCGTCAGGGCGAGCGCGCCGATGGCGGTGTTGACCGCCGAACGGCAGACGGGCGAGCGCCTGAAGTGCAGCGCCAGCACCATGCTGACCAGGGCGATGTCGAGCAGCGGGTACGCCACCGAGAGCGCGGAGTGCGCCACGCTGGACCCGCCCTCGGCCTTGGCCGCCTGGGCGAGCGCGAGGCTCCAGGCCAGCGTCAGCAGCGAGCCGCCGATCAGCCAGGCGTCCAGGCCCAGGCAGATCCAGCCGGCCTTGGTGACCGGCCGTTTGGCCAGGACGAGCAGCCCCACGATGGCGGGCGGCGCGAAGCACAGGAAGAACAGGTCGGCGTAGCTGGGACTGGGCACGGGCACCCGCAGGACGACCTCGTACCACCCCCAGACCAGGTTGCCCAGGGACGCCATGGCCGAGGAGAGGGCGAAGAGCAGCCACGCCGGCCGGAAGCGGACACGGCGTCCGCGGGCGTAGAGGAAGCAGGAGACGGCGGCGGCGCCGGCGGCGGCGCTCAGCCCGAAGTCACCCATGATCTTGGCGGCGTACTCCGAACCCCAGCCGAGCGCGGACCCGACGGCATAGCCCGCGCAGACCAGGGCCAGCACGAGCTGACGGACGAAGGTGGGGCCGCGGGAGGCGGCCGAGGGCCGGGGCAGCAGCGGTCCGGGGGTCGGCTGCGCGCGCAGCGCTCCGTCCAGCGTGGGCACGGGCGGCGGGCTCACCGGGGCCTCCCGCGGCCGCCCGGCCGGGGGCGGTGGGGGCCGCACTGGGCGCGATGGCTGTGCCGATCCCGTCCGCGCGCGGTCGTGGTCGTGCGCCAGGGTCGTCGGCGGCGGCTCCGCCGCGTCGGGTCGTTCGTCCATAGGCCGTGCATCGCCCGTCGCCCCCCTCACAGTCTGAGATGTCCATCCCCGGCGCCGAACGGTGCGCGGCGCATCCCCTGTCGGACGATACACCAGGATCGTCACTCAGGGACATAGGTTCTCTACGCTCCGTGACGACCAGCGGATATGCGCGCACCCACCGCATCCACGGGGTTGCGGAGGGTGCCCGAAACGGATTACTCGCCCGTCGTCAGGATCACGTTGCGCAGTGGTTCCCGGTTCACGAAACGGTTCAACTGGTCCACCAGCAGCCGCTTGGCGCGCGGCAGGAAGGCGGAGGTCGGCCCGCCGGCATGCGGGCTGATGACTATGCCGGGAGCATGCCACAGCGGGTGGCCCGGCGGCAGCGGTTCGGGGTCGGTCACGTCGAGGGCGGCGGTGAGGCGTCCGCTCTCCAGTTCGGCGAGCAACGCCTTCGTGTCGACGACCGGCCCGCGCGCGACGTTGACGAGCAGGGCGCCGTCCTTCATCCGGGCCAGGAACTCCGCGTCGACGAGATGGCGGGTGGCCTCGGTGAGCGGGGTGGAGAGGATCACGACGTCCGCCTCCGGGAGCAGGGCGGGCAGTTCGGTGAGCGGGTGCACCGGACCGCGCGCCGTGGTGCGTGCGGAGCGCGCGACGCGCACGACCGGCGCGACCTCGAAGGGCACGAGCCGGTCCTCGATCGCGGCGCCGATCGATCCGTACCCGACGACGATCACCTTCCGGTCGGCGAGCGCCGGCCGGAACCCGCCGAGCCACTCGCCCCGGTCCTGGGCCCGCACGAAGTCCGGGATGCCGCGCAGCGACGCCAGGATCAGGGCGAGGGTCAGCTCCGCGGTGCTGGCCTCGTGCACCCCGCGGGCGTTGCACAGCCGGACGCCCGGGGGCAGGTACCGGAGTCCGGGCTCCACGTGGTCGATGCCCGCGGACAGGGTCTGGACGACCTGGACGGAGCGCATCCCGGGCAGCGGGCGGGTCCCGATCCCGCTGGGCTTCATGTAGGGGACGACGTAGTACGCGCAGTCGGCCGGGTCGGCGGGAAAGGTCTCCTCACCGTTCCAGTGGCGGTACACGGGGCCCTCGGGGAGGCCCTCGATCTCGTCCGGCGGGATGGGCAGCCACACGTCAGCAGTCATGGTCAGGAGGCTATGTCAGGGAGGCGGAGGGGCAGAGGTTAGGTTGGGTGGCCTGACGAGGGAGGGTCACGACCAGGTGGAGCGCAGGACGATCGGCGCGACGGCGCTCGCGGTGGGGGCCGTCGGACTGGGGTGCATGCCGATGAGCTGGGCGTACAGCACGTCGCGGCAGCGGGGCGACGAGTCGGTCAGGGCGGTGCACCGGGCCCTCGACCTCGGCGCCACCCTGCTGGACACGGCGGACATGTACGGCCCGTTCACCAACGAGCTGCTGCTGGGGCGGGTGTTGCGGGAGCGGCGGTCCGACGCCTTCGTGTCCACCAAGGTCGGACTCCTCGTGGGCGAGCAGCACATCGTGGCCAACGGCCGCCCCGGCTATGTGCGCCGGGCCTGCGACGCCTCGCTGCGCCGGCTCCAGACGGACGTCATCGACCTCTACCAACTGCACCGGGCCGACCCCGAGATACCGGTCGAGGAGACCTGGGGCGCGATGGCCGACCTGGTGCGGGCGGGGAAGGTGCGGGCGCTCGGGCTCTGCGCGGTCGGCGCGCGGTCGGCCCGGCGGCCCGGGGCGCGGCTGCACGACGCGACGATCGGGCAGCTGGAGCGGGTGCAGCAGGTCTTCCCGGTGAGCGCGGTGCAGGCCGAGCTGTCGGTGTGGTCGCCGGAGGCGCTGCGCACGCTGCTGCCGTGGTGCGTCTCGCGCGGCGTGGGCTTCCTCGCCGCGATGCCGCTGGGCAACGGCTATCTGACCGGCACGCTGACGCCCGGGCAGGGCTTCGAGCCGGAGGACCTGCGCGCCCGGCATCCCCGCTTCACCGCCGAGATGATGGCCGCCAACCAGCCGATCGTGGCCGGCCTGCGCCGGATCGCGGCCCGGCACGGCGACGACGTCACCCCGGCGCAGGTGGCGCTGGCGTGGGTGCTGGCCCAGGGACGGCACGTGGTGCCGGTGCCGGGCACCAAGCGGGAGCGCTGGGTGGGCGAGAACGCGGGCGCGGCCGGGCTGCGGCTGACCGAGCGGGACCTGGCGGAGGTGCGGGGGCTGCCGGCGGCGCGGGGCTCCTGGGACTGACCGGCGCGGGGGCCCGTCCGGCGGCTCCGGGCGGGGGACGGCGACGACGGCCGTTCAGCGGGGGAGCCGGTCCGGTGCGTCCGGCCGCGGGGGTCGGTAGGGCGTCGACGCGCCAGCGGGACCGGGCGGGGCATGGTCCGCCGGACGAGCCGGGACCCGTTCCGGGTTCGGGTTGCGACGATCGGGAACTTGGAAGGCTCGTGCGGTGTATGACAGGGAAGAACCCGCCGCGTCGAAGGGACCATGATCGTGCAACGTCGAGCCGTGTCGGCCGTGTTGGCCGCCGCCGCCCTCCTGCTGACGGCCGGCTGCTCCTCCGGCGACGGGGACCCGTCGGACACGGACGGCAGCGCCTCCCCCGGGACCACGACCGCGCAGTCCTCGCCGTCCGGACCGGCCGCCGAGGAGACGCCGCCGGCGAAGGGCTCCGTGAAGGTGCTCCGTACGGTCACCACGGGACTGGCAAGCCCCTGGGGACTGGCCCCGCTGCCGGGCGGCGACCTGCTGGTCTCCTCCCGCGACGACGCCACGATCACGCACGTCTCCGAGAAGAACGGCGACAAGACGGAGCTGGGCGAGGTGCCCGGGGTCTCCGCGTCGGGCGAGGGCGGCCTCCTGGGCATCGCGCTCTCCCCCGACTACGCCTCGGACCACATGATCTACGCGTACTACACCTCCGCCTCGGACAACCGCATCGTGCGCATGCTGTACGACGAGAAGAAGCCGGCCGGTGAGCAGCTCGGAGCGCCCGACACGGTCTTCCGGGGCATTCCCAAGGGCGTGATCCACAACGGCGGCCGGATCGCGTTCGGCCCCGACAAGATGCTCTACGCGGGCACCGGCGAGAGCGGCGACACCGGGCTGTCGCAGGACAAGGACTCCCTCGGTGGCAAGATCCTCCGGATGACGCCGGACGGCGAACCGGCGCCCGGCAACCCCTTCCCCGACTCCCCGGTGTACTCCTACGGCCATCGGAACGTGCAGGGGCTGGCCTGGGACGGCAAGCAGCGCCTGTTCGCCTCGGAGTTCGGCCAGGACACCTGGGACGAGCTGAACGCGATCAAGCCGGGCGACAACTACGGCTGGCCGGAGGCGGAGGGCGAGGGCGGCGGCTCCGGGTTCCACGACCCGGTGACCCAGTGGAGCACCGACGAGGCCTCCCCCAGCGGCATCGCGTACGCGGCGGGCTCGGTGTGGATGGCGGGGCTGCGCGGCGAGCGGCTGTGGCGGATCCCGCTGAAGGGCACGGAGACCTCGGCCGACCCGCAGGCGTTCCTGGAGGGCGAGTACGGCCGGCTGCGCACGGTCGCACCGGCGGGCGGCGACAAGCTGTGGCTGGTCACCAGCAACACCGACGGCCGCGGCGACGCGAAGGGCGGCGACGACCGGATCCTGGAGCTGGAGGTGAGCTAGGGCCTGTCACTCCTCGTCGGGCGGCGCGGGCTTCGCGGCCTCCCCGGGGTGCGGCGGGTGGACGACGACCCGGCCCGAGCCGAGATCTATCGGGCCCCGGCCGGGGTCGCCGTCGCCGACGTCCTCGCGGGTCAGCTCCAGGCGGTTCTGCTCGTCGCGGGTGTGCTTGCGGCCGGGGGAGAACAGTTCGTCGAATGCGTTGAACACGCGTGCCTCCGTCGTTCGGCGTCCCTTACAGCGTAGGCGTCACTCCGTCGAACCGGACGTGAGCCGTTCGGCGGGGAACAGCGCCAGCCGGTGGGCCAGCGCCGCCGCCTCGCCGCGGCCGGAGACGCCGAGCTTCGCCAGGATGTTGGAGACGTGCACGCTGGCCGTCTTGGGCGAGATGAACAGCTCCTCGGCTATCTGACGGTTGGTACGGCCGTCCGAGACCAGGCGCAGCACGTCGCGCTCGCGGCCGGTGAGGCCGAGGGCCTCGGCCGGATCGGTGGGGGCGGTGGCGGGGGCGGGGCCCCGGGGGTGGCCGAGGGTGAGGCGGGCGCGCTGCGCGAGCAGGGCGACGGACTCGGCCAGCGGGCGCGCGCCGAGGTGTTCGGCGACGGTGCCGGCCAGGCGGAGCAGCTCCGTGGCGCGGGCGCGCTCGTCCTCGCCGCCGGTGGCCAGGAGGGCGCCGGCCAGCCGGTGGCGGACGCGGGCGAGATCGTAGGGCCGCTCCAGGCGTTCGAAGGCGGTGACCGCTTCCGACCAGGTCTGCGGGGTGTCCTGGTCCCGGGCCCGGTGCAGCTCGGCGCGGACCCACTTCTCGTGGGCCTCCCAGACGGGGACGCCGGTGGTCAGGGACTTCGCGGCGGCCGCGATGCGGTCGAGGACCTCGGCCCGGCCCTCGTCGGCGGCCGGCACCGTGCGGGCGTCGGCCTCCGCCTCGGCGGCGGACAGCAGCAGCGGCCAGCCGTAGCGCTGGGTGCCGGGCGGGAAGCCCGCCTCAAGGATGCGGCCGAGTTCGGCGCGGGCGTCCGGGATGCGGCCGTCGGCCGCGGCGATGCCGACGGTGAGGGCGGCCAGCGGCAGGTGGTGCTGCGGCATCGGGTCGTGGGTGCCGTAGGCGGCGCGGGCCTCGGCGAGCAGCCGGGCCGCCTCGGCGCGCTCGCCGCGGGCGAGAGCGACGACGGCCCGCTTGAGGGCGGCGCCGCCGCGGGGCGCGGGGCCCCGGCCGGGGGCGGCCGCCATGTCCGCGGCCCGCATCGCCTCGTCCCAGCGGCCCAGGGAGATCAGTGATTCGGCGAGATTGCCCCAGACCCAGGCCTCGGAGTCCAGCAGTCCCATCCGGCGCGTGAGGTCGACGCCTTCCCGCAGGATGCCGATGGCGTCCTCGGACCGGCCCAGGCTCTCCAGCGTCGAGGGCAGGTTGACGTGGCTGCGGGCCACCGCGGGGGAGCGTCCCTGCGCCACCACCAAGTCTCTGACCTGGAACATCTCCGCGAGTCCGGCCTCGATGTGCCCGGCGTCCACCATCAGGCCGCCGAGGGTGAGCCGGGCGTTCAGCTCGATGTCGTCGGCGCCGACCATGCGCGCGTACTCCACGGCCCGCTCGGCGGCGGTGACCGCGCCGGGGCCCGGGCTGTGCAGCATCTGCCAGTTGGCGGCCATGGCGAGGACCTCGGCGTGCACCTGGGAGGGCGGCAGGCCGCGGACCAGTTCCTGGGCGATGCCCAGCTCGCGCCAGCCGTCGCCGCGCCCCTGGGCCTGGACCAGGAGGGAGCGCTGCGTCCAGAACCAGGCGGCGCGCTGCGGGTCACGGCCGCTCGCGCCCGCTCCGGGCCCGGCGTCCGGCTCGTCCTCCAGGAGCCGCAGCGCCCGCTTGGTGATCTTCATCGCGCGTTCGCGCTCCCCGCACAGCCGTCCGGCGACGGCGGCCTCGGCCATCAGGTCCAGGTAGCGCAGGGGCGCGCCGGCCGGGTCACAGCCGCGGGGAGGGTAGACCTCGGTGTAGTCGACGGGGCGCAGCGTGTCGCGTACGGCGTCGGGGGCGGAGTCCCACAGCTCCATGGCCCGCTCCAGCAGCCGGAGCTGTTCGGAGTAGGCGTGCCGGCGGCGGGCCTCGACGGAGGCGTCGAGGACGGCGGGCAGGGCCTTCGCGGCGTCGTGGGCGTGGTACCAGTAGCTGGCCAGGCGCATCACGCGCTCCGTCGCGGGCACCAGCGTGGGCTCGGCGTCCAGGGCCTCGGCGTAACGGCGGTTGAGGCGGGAGCGCTCGCCGGGCAGCAGGTCGTCGCCGACGGCCTCGCGGACCAGGGAGTGGCGGAAGCGGTAGCCGTCGCCGTCGGGCGCGGGGAGCAGGATGTTGGCGTTCACCGCGGACCGCAGCGCCTCGATGAGGTCGTCCTCGGCGAGCCGGGCGACCGCGGCGAGCAGCCGGTACTCGACGGTGGAGCCGCCCTCGGCGACGATCCGGGCCACCCGCTGGGCGCTCTCGGGGAGGGCCTCCACGCGGACCAGGAGCAGGTCGCGCAGGGAGTCGGTGAGGCCGGTGCAGCTGCCCTCGTGGGCGGCCACGGCGAGTTCCTCGACGAAGAAGGCGTTGCCGTCGGAGCGTTCGAAGATCTCGTCGACCTGGAGGGGGTCGGGTTCCTGGGCGAGGATGCCGGCGATCTGGCGGCCCACCTCGTCGCGGGTGAAGCGGCCGAGTTCGAGGCGGCGGACGGTGCGCAGCCGGTCGAGTTCGGCGAGCAGCGGGCGCAGCGGGTGGCGGCGGTGGATGTCGTCGGAGCGGTAGGTGGCCAGGACCACCAGCCGGCCGGTGCGCAGGGTGCGGAAGAGGTAGGCGATCAGGTGGCGGGTGGACGCGTCGGCCCAGTGCAGGTCCTCCAGGACGAGGAGGACGGTGTGCCGGGCGGCGACGCGCTCCAGCAGGCGGGCGGTGAGTTCGAAGAGGCGGGCCATGCTCTCCTCGTCGTGCCGGCCGCCGGTGCCCGGGGTGGCCTCGCCCAGTTCGGGCAGCAGCCGGGCCAGCTCCTCCTCCTGCCCGGCGGCTGCGGCGGCCAGCTCCGTGGGCAGGTGGCGGCGCAGGGCGCGCAGCGCGGTGGAGAAGGGCGCGAAGGGCAGCCCGTCGGCGCCGATCTCGACGCAACCGCCCAGCGCGACGACGGCGCCCTGCCGGCCGGCGGCGCCGGCGAACTCCTCGACGAGGCGGGTCTTGCCGACGCCCGCCTCGCCGCCGAGCAGCAGGGCCTGCGGTTCGGCGGCCTCGGCGCGCCCGAGCGCGTCCTTCAAGGTGTCCAGTTCGCCGGCGCGGCCGATGAACACGGGACTCACGGACCTGGTCTCCACGGACCAGAGCATCGCACGCGGGTCCGACAGTGGAGCATCGGTTTTGGCCGACGGGTCGGCCACGGAGACGACGGCGGGGAGGGAGGCCGTGCGGCCTCCCTCCCCGGTCCCCCCGTTCACGCGACCCGGGCGAACCGGTGCCGGCGCTGTCGCGGCGTATGGCTCTCCGTCTCGGCGGCGGCGTGCCGGGCCTGGCGGCGCTCGGCACGCCGGGCCTGGACGGCCTGGCGGGCCAGCCGGGCCTCGTCGGCGATGCGGATGAGTTCGGCGAAACGGGTCCGGTGGATCTCGTACTCGAACATGGCGTGTCCCTTTTCCCTGGTGTGACGCCCGTTTCGGCTTCGCTTTCTGCGATGCCTCAACCTTCGTCTCCCAGGGGGGTCCGCCACATCGGGTAAGTGCCGCATCTTCGGCGCCGGGCGGGGCCTTAGACGTGCGTGAGGGGCCTTAGGAACGGCGCAGGGTGCGCGCCCGTGTCCTAAGACCCCTCAGAGGGCCCGGTCAGCCGGCGGACGGCAGGCCGAGAAGGATGTCCGTGTACTTCAGGACGGCCAGCAGCAGGCCGATGACGCCGAGGCCGACGCCCGCCCAGGCGACCGACTTGATCCACGGGGCCTGCGGCCGGCCGGGCGCGCCGAACGCGGGGCGGGCCAGCACCACGACGCCGACGATCAGGGCGACCAGGGCGAAGATGCCGCCCCACATCGCGGTGGCCTGCCAGGCGTTGCCGTAGCCCTTCTCGATCAGCGCGCCGACGTCGGAGGTCGACGTCGACTGGAGCTGGCCGATCAGGGACTCGCGCGCGGAGGCCACGGTGCCGACCCAGCTGCCGGTCAGGGAGACGATGCCCAGTCCGGCGGAGACGACGGCGCCCGCGCCCTGGCCGACACCGGTGGGGCCCTCGTTCTCGGTGGCAGTGGTGACGGCGTCGTCCTCCACTGCCTCGTCGTTCACGGCGTCGGCGGTCTCGGCCTCCGCGTTCTCGGGCGCCTCGGCCACCGCGTCCGTCTTGTCCTCGGTCTTCACGCCGGTCTCGTCCACTGTCTTCGTTCCCATGCCTCGCACCGTACGGACGCTGTCTGAGAGGTCCCTTAATGATCCCTGTGAGCGGCACGCGCGCGTGCTTCACGCCACTCGGGCGCGAGCACCGCCCACACCTCCATGTCCTGGCGGGCACCCCGGTAGGGGAAGCTCTCGCGCAGCACACCCTCACGCATCATGCCGAGTCGCCGCGCGGCGTTGACGCTCGGGGTGTTCGCCGAGGAGGCGTGCCACTCCACGCGGTGCATGCCGCGCTCGTCGAAGGCCCAGTCGATCAGGACGCGGGCGCCGCGGGTGACCAGGCCGCGGCCGGTTCCGGCGGGCTCCAGCCAGCAGCCGATCTCGCAGACGCCGGTGGCGGCGTCGAAGACCCGGTAGAGCAGGCCGCCGACGAGCTTGCCGTCCAGCCACAGCCCGTGCAGGAAGCCGCTGTCGGCGGCGTGCCGGTCGGCGTAGGCCTGGAGCACCTCGCGCGCGGAGTCGACGTCGGTGGCCTTCGCCCCGAACGGAATGTGCTCGGTGATGAACTCCCGGCCCCGGTCCAGATGGGCCAGGAACTCCTCGGCGTGCCAGGTCTCCAGGGGGCGCAGTTCGGCGCCGTCGTCACCCAGTGATATCGCGTACATCCCGCTGCCGCTCCTCCTCCGCGAGAACGTCCGCCACCTCGGCGTCCGTCGCAGCGGCCAGCCTCTCATGGGCGGCCCGGCACTCGGGCGGCTCGATGCTGATGCGCGGCAGTACGGCGTCCAGGCGGCGGGGCAGCCACCAGTTGGCGCGGCCCAGGAGGTGCATCAGGGCGGGCACCAGCAGCGTGCGCAGGACGAAGGCGTCGAGGGCGACGGCGGCGGCGAGCGCGATGCCGAACATGGCGATCACCCGGTCGCCGCTGAGCACGAAGGCGAGGAAGACCGAGATCATGATGACGGCGGCGGAGTTGATCACACGGCCGGTCTCGGCGAGCCCGACCCGGACCGCACGGCGGTTGTCGCCCGTCTCGAGCCACTCCTCGTACATGCGGCTGACCAGGAACACCTGGTAGTCCATGGAGAGCCCGAAGAGCACCGAGACCATGATCACGGGCAGGAAGGGTTCGATCGGTCCCGCGCTGCCGAGGCCGAGCAGTTCGCTCCCCCAGCCCCACTGGAAGATCACCACGACGACGCCGAACGCGGCGGCCACGGCGGCGATGTTCATGGCGGCGGCCTTGAGGGGGATGCCGACGGAGCGGAAGGCGAGCAGGAGCAGCAGGCAGCCCAGGCCGACGACGACGCCGACGAAGAGGGGCAGCTTGCCGACGATGACCTCGGCGAAGTCGTCGTATCCGGCCGTCACTCCGCCCACGTGCACGTCGAGCGCGGTGCCGGCCTCGGCACGCGGCAACACCTCGGAGCGCAGCCGCTCGACGAGGTCGCTGGTGTCCCGGGACTGCGGGGCGGACTCGGGTACGACGGTGAGGTACGCGGCGTCGCCGGCCGAGTTGTACATCACCGGGGTCACCGAGGAGACGCCCTCGGTGGTGCGCAGGGTGGCGTCGAGGTTGTCCAGTGCGAGGCGGTCCTCGGCGCCGCGGACGTCGGTGACCAGGGTGAGCGGGCCGTTGACGCCGGGGCCGAAGCCGTCGGCGAGGAGGTCGTAGGCCTGGCGGGTGGTCGTGGAGCGGGGGTCGTTGCCCTGGTCGGAGGTGCCGAGGCGCAGATCGAGGGTGGGCAGCGCGAGCACGGTGATGACGACGAGGGCAACGGCGCCCAGCAGCTTGGGGTGCCGCTCGACGAAGGCCGACCAGCGTGCGGCGAACCCGGTCGGCACCTCGGGTTCGGGCCCGTGCTCCGCGAGGCGGCGCCGCTCGCGCCGGCTCAGCGCCCGCGGGCCGATGTACGACAGCAGGGCCGGCAGCAGGGTCACGGAGGCCGCGACGGTGAGGAGCACGGTCAGCGAGGCGGCGACGGCGACGCCGTTGAGGAAGCTGAGCCGGAGGATCAGCATGCCCAGCAGCGCGATGCAAACAGTCGCACCCGCGAAGACGACGGCGCGGCCCGTGGTCGCCACGGCACTGGCGGCGGCCTCGGTCACGGACAGGCCGCGCTTCAGTCCGCGCCGGTGCCTGGTGACGATGAACAGGGCGTAGTCGATCCCCACGCCGAGTCCGATGAGGGTGCCCAGCATGGGCGCGAAGTCGGCGACGGTCATGAAGTGACCGAGGAGCGTGATGCCGGCGTAGGCGGTGCCGACGGAGACCAGCGCGGTGGCGATGGGCAGCAGGGCCGCGGCCACGGAGCCGAAGGCGAGGAAGAGCACGACCGCGGCCACGGCCACGCCGACCGCCTCGGCGAGGTGACCGCCGGCCGACTCGGTGAGGGCGACGGCGCCGCCGCCCATCTCGACGCGGAGCCCGTCGGCCCGGGCCGCCTCGGCGGTGTCCACCACGGCACGCGCCTCGGCCGCGTCGATGTCCCCCGAGGCGTCCTCGAAGGTCACCGTGGCGTAGGCGGTACGGGCGTTCTCGCTGATGTGGGGCGAGTCGGGGTCGTCGTAGGGGTTGGTCACCGCGGCCACTCCCGGCAGCTCCGCGATGTGCTGGAGGGCGCCGGACATGGCCTGTTCGACGGCGGGATCCCGGACGGTGCCGTCCTCGGTGTGCCAGACGACGGTGTCGCTGTCGCCGTCCAGGCCCGGGAAGCCGGAGGCGAGCAGCCGGGAGGCGCGGTCGGAGTCCGTGCCCGGGATCGCGTAGTCGTTGGAGTAGGCGGAGCCCGTGACCGCGGCGGCCGTGGCCACGCCGCCGAGGGCGAGGAGCCACAGCAGGACGGCGATGAGCCGACGTCGAACACACCAGCGTGCGAGGGCTGCCACGAACGTGCTCCCAGGTGTCTGATTGTGGATCTTTGACCGGGGGCAGTCGTCCATGGTGTGAACGGCCCGCAAAGAACGCATGAGCAATGCGGAATCACTCTTGCAGGCCGAATTGATCGTTTGCGGACTTAGTGGGCTTATTCACAACAACGGCCCTGGGGGGACGCGCCGTGGTCGGCGCGTCCCCCCAGGGCTCGCGTGCTGCGGTGCTGCGGTGCTCAGCCCTCGGTCACGCCCAGCTTCTCCAGGATCAGCTCCTTGACGCGGGCCGCGTCCGCCTGGCCCCGGGTGGCCTTCATGACCGCGCCGACCAGGGCGCCGGCCGCGGCCACCTTGCCGCCGCGGATCTTGTCCGCGACGCCCGGGTTGCCGGCGATGGCGTCGTCGACGGCGGCGGTCAGCGCGCCCTCGTCGGAGACGACCTTCAGACCGCGCTTGTCGACGACCTCGTCCGGCGTGCCCTCACCGGCGAGGACGCCCAGGATGACCTGGCGGGCCAGCTTGTCGTTCAGGTCGCCCTTCGTCACCAGCTCGGCGACGCGGGCGACCTGGACCGGCGTGATCGCCAGCTCGTCGAGCGCCTTGCCCGACTCGTTGGCGCTGCGGGCCAGCTCGCCCATCCACCACTTGCGGGCGGAGGTCGCGTCGGCGCCGGCGTCGATGGTGGCGACGATCGGGTCCAGCGCTCCGGCGTTGAGGATCGACTGCATGTCGTTGCCGGAGATGCCCCACTCCTCGCGGAGCCGGTTGCGGCGCACCAGCGGCAGCTCGGGCAGGGCGGACCTGATCTCCTCGACCCACTCGCGCGAGGGGGCGACCGGCACCAGGTCGGGCTCCGGGAAGTACCGGTAGTCCTCGGCCTCCTCCTTCACGCGGCCCGAGGTGGTGGACCCCGTGTCCTCGTGGAAGTGGCGGGTCTCCTGGATGATCGTGCCGCCGTCGTTCAGCACGGCGGCGTGCCGCTGGATCTCGAAGCGGGCCGCGCGCTCCACGGAACGCAGCGAGTTGACGTTCTTGGTCTCGCTGCGGGTGCCGAACTTCTCCCGGCCGTGCGGGCGCAGCGACAGGTTGACGTCGCAGCGCATCTGGCCCATCTCCATGCGGGCCTCGGACACACCGAGGGCACGGATCAGCTCGCGCAGCTCACGGACGTAGGCCCGGGCGACCTCGGGGGCGCGTTCGCCCGCTCCCTCGATCGGCTTGGTGACGATCTCGATGAGCGGGATACCGGCGCGGTTGTAGTCGAGCAGGGAGTGCGAGGCGCCGTGGATGCGGCCCGTCGCGCCACCGACGTGCGTCGACTTGCCGGTGTCCTCCTCCATGTGGGCGCGCTCGATCTGGACGCGGAAGGTCTCGCCGTCCTCCAGCTGTACGTCGAGGTAGCCGTCGAAGGCGATCGGCTCGTCGTACTGGGAGGTCTGGAAGTTCTTCGGCATGTCCGGATAGAAGTAGTTCTTCCGGGCGAAGCGGCACCACTCGGCGATCTCGCAGTTCAGCGCGAGACCGATCCGGATCGCCGACTCGACGCCGGTCGCGTTGACGACCGGGAGGGCGCCGGGCATGCCGAGGCAGACGGGGCAGGTCTGGGTGTTCGGGTCGGCGCCGAGCGCGGTCGAACAGCCGCAGAACATCTTGGTCTTGGTGCCGAGTTCGACATGGACCTCGAGGCCCATGACGGGGTCGTACGACGCGAGTGCGTCCTCGTACGACACCAGGTCGGTCGTGGTGGTCACGGTGAAACTTCCCTCTCAGCCCAGCAGGACGTCGTCGTCGCCGAGCCGCTTCAGCTCGCGGTAGAGGATGGCGAGGTTGGTGACGACCGCGGCGCCCGTGACGACGGCGTCGAGCAGCCGCAGCGTGTCGTTGTCACCACGGGCCTTCTTGATCTGCTTGTAGACCCCGACGGCGCCGAACGCCGACGTGGCCATCGAGACGTACAGGCCGGACCGGGACTTCTTGAAGCCCTTTGCCTTGGTCAGTGCGCTCACAGCGACGGTGCCTCCTCGATCAGCGGGTGGCCCCACTGTTCCACGAAGGCGGCCTCTACGGCGGCGCCGACCTTGTACAGCCGGTCGTCCTTCATGGCGGGGGCGATGATCTGCAGACCCACCGGCAGGTTGTCCTCGGGGGCGAGGCCGCAGGGCAGCGACATGGCCGCGTTGCCCGCCAGGTTGGTGGGGATGGTGCACAGGTCGGCCAGGTACATCGCCATCGGGTCGTCGGCGCGCTCGCCGATCGGGAAGGCGGTGGTCGGGGTCGTCGGGGAGACGATCACGTCGACCTGCTCGAAGGCCCGCTCGAACTCCTGCTTGATGAGGGTGCGGACCTTCTGCGCGCTGCCGTAGTAGGCGTCGTAGTACCCGCTCGACAGGGCGTACGTGCCGAGCATGATGCGGCGCTTGACCTCGGGGCCGAAGCCGGCCTCGCGGGTCAGGGAGGTGACCTCCTCGGCGGAGTGCGTGCCGTCGTCGCCGGTCCGCAGGCCGTAGCGCAGGCCGTCGAAGCGGGCGAGGTTGGACGAGCACTCGGACGGCGCGATCAGGTAGTACGCCGACAGCGCCAGGTCGAAGGACGGGCAGTCCAGCTCGACGATCTCGGCGCCCAGCGACTTCAGCAGCTCGACGGACTCGTCGAAGCGCTGGATGACGCCGGCCTGGTAGCCCTCGCCGCGGAACTGCTTGACGACGCCGACGCGCATGCCCTCGACGCTGCCGTTGCGGGCGGCCTCGACGACCGCGGGGACCGGGGCGTCGACGGAGGTGGAGTCCATCGGGTCGTGCCCGGCGATCACCTCGTGCAGCAGGGCCGCGTCCAGGACCGTGCGGGCGCAGGGGCCGCCCTGGTCGAGGGAGGAGGAGAAGGCCACCATGCCGTAGCGGGAGACGCCGCCGTAGGTCGGCTTGACGCCGACCGTGCCGGTGACGGCCGCGGGCTGGCGGATGGAACCGCCGGTGTCGGTGCCGATGGCGAGCGGGGCCTGGAAGGCGGCGAGGGCGGCGGAGGAGCCGCCTCCGGAACCGCCGGGGATCTTGGTGAGGTCCCAGGGGTTGCCGGTGGGGCCGTAGGCGCTGTTCTCGGTGGAGGACCCCATGGCGAACTCGTCCATGTTGGTCTTGCCGAGGATGACGACGTCGGCGTCCTTGAGGCGCTTGGTGACGGTCGCGTCGTACGGCGGGATCCAGCCTTCGAGGATCTTCGAGCCGACGGTGGTCGGGATGCCCTCGGTGGTGAAGATGTCCTTCAGCGCGAGGGGGACGCCGGCCAGCGGGCCGAGCTTCTCGCCGCGCTCGCGCTTGGCGTCGACCTCGCGGGCCTGGGCCAGCGCGCCCTCGCGGTCCACGTGCAGGAAGGCGTGCACCTTCTCGTCGACGGCCTCGATGCGGGCCAGGTGGGCCTCGGTGACCTGGACGGCGGTCAGCTCGCCGGCGGCGATCCTCGCGGCGATCTCGGCCGCGGTGAGCCTGATGATGTCGCTCATGGCGGTTACTCCTCCCCCAGGATCTGCGGCACCTTGAAACGCTGCTGCTCCTGGGCCGGGGCGCCGGAGAGCGCCTGCTCGGGCGTGAGCGACGGACGGACCTCGTCCGGCCGCATGACGTTCGTCAGCGGGAGCGGGTGCGAGGTCGGCGGTACGTCTTGGTCGGCGACCTCGCTGACGCGGGCGACCGCGCCGATGATGTCGTCGAGCTGTCCCGCGAAGTGCTCTAGCTCTTCGGGCTTCAGCTCCAGACGCGCCAGCCGGGCGAGGTGGGCGACCTCCTCGCGCGTGATGCCAGGCATGCAGCGTTCCTCTGGGGTGAGTGTGTTTCTTCGGGCAAGTCGGTTTGGCCCAATCCTATGGGGAGCGGGCGGGTGGTCGTTAAACGGTTTCCGTCAGCGCCCCGAAGGGGCGCGGGGAACCGCGCGACCAGCCACGACGGGGCCGCGGACGGTCGGCGGCCGTACGTGACACCTACCCGACCCGCCCCTGGTCCTCCCCGGCGGCAGCCGGCAGCGCCGGCGCGGGCCGCTGCCACCCCCGCGAGCCCCGCGCCCGCAGCCACGCCGTCGTCTCCTCCGGCGGCATCGCCGCCGCGACCAGCCACCCCTGTACGGCGTCGCAGCCCAGGTCGCGCAGGCCCTCCCAGGTCTCGTCGTCCTCGACGCCCTCGGCGACGACGAGCAGGCCGAGCGAGTGGGCGAGGTCGACGGTGCAGCGCACGATGGCCGCGTCCTCGGCGTCGACGGCCAGCCGGGCCACGAACGAGCGGTCGATCTTCAGCTCGCTGACCGGGAGCCTGCGCAGGTGGACCAGGGAGGAGTAGCCGGTGCCGAAGTCGTCCAGGGACATCTTCACGCCGTGTCCGGTCAGCGCGTTGAGGGTGTCGGCGGCGCGCTGCGGGTCCTCGAGGAGGACGTGCTCGGTGATCTCCAGTTGGAGCGCTCCCGCGGGGACTCCGTGCCGGGCCAGCCGGGCGGCCACCGAGCCCGCGAAGCCGGGGGTGTGCACGTCGCGCGGGGAGACGTTGACCGCGACCGGCACGAAGAGTCCCTGCGAGCGCCACTGGGCGACCTGTTCGAGCGCCGTCTCCAGCACGTACTCGGTGAGGTGGGGCATCAGCCCGGAGGACTCGGCGATCGCTATGAACTCGTCCGGCGGGACCTTGCCGCGCTCGGGGTGCACCCACCGGACCAGGGCCTCCAGGCCGGCGACCTGTCCGTCGAACCGCACCTTGGGCTGGTAGTGGAGCTGGACCTCGTGGGCGTCCAGGGCCCGGCGCAGGTCGCCCAGCAGGCCGAGGCGGTCCGGGGTGTTGGAGTCCCGCTTGGACTCGTAGACCTCCACACCCGTACGGTCCCGCTTGGCCTGGTACATCGCCACGTCGGCGCGGCGCAGCAGTCCTTCGGCGTCCAGCGCGTGGTCGGGGAAGACGGCGACTCCGGCGCTGGCCTCCAGGACGAGGGTGAGTCCGTCCAGGTCCATCGGGGAGCTGAGCGCGGCCACGAGTCCCCGCGCGATCCGGGTCGCCGACGTGGTGGAGTCGGCGACGGGCAGTAAGACGGCGAACTCGTCGCCGCCGAGCCGCGCGGCCTCCGCCCCGCGCGGCAGGGCCTGCCGCAGCCGGTCGGCGGTCTGGAGCAGCAGCCGGTCGCCGGCGAGGTGGCCCAGGGTGTCGTTGACCGAACGGAAGCGGTCGAGGTCGATCAGCATCAGGGCGGAGCGGGCGCCGATGCGCTCGGCGTCGTCCAGCGCGGTCCAGGTCCGCTCCAGGAGCCACTGCCGGTTGGGCAGTCCGGTGAGGGGGTCGCGGAGCTGTTCCTCGGCGCGGGCGCGGGCGATCCACAGGGTGGAGTCGAGGGCGATCAGCGGGATGGCGAACAGCGGCAGCAGCAGCGGCTTGGCGACGGCGACGACGCAGACCAGCGGGGCTATCCCGAGCAGGGCGACGGCGACCAGGCCGTGTCTGACCAGGGCGGAGCGGGCGACGGTGGTCAGACCGGGGCGGGGCGTCTGGAGGTACCACAACAGGCCGCGGGTGACGGCGAGATAGGCGGCGGCGACGAGCACCACCTTGGGCGCCGCGTACACGCCCCAGGTGTCGGGGTCCCAGGGCTCCTCCACCGACGGTACGGAGCCGCAGACGCCCAGCAGCAGGGCGCCCGCGGCGACGCCGAGCAGGTCCACCGCGCCGTGCAGGACGCCCTGCCGCCAGCGGCCCCGGCGGGCTATGCCGACCAGGACGACGACGGTGAGGCTGACCATGCCGGCCGGAACCCAGCCGTACAGCAGCAGGACGGCGAGGGTGAGGGCGGCGCCGGAGCCGGTGCCGCCCCACCAGCGGGAGCGGCCGAGCATGACGAGGTGGCCGACGACGACGCCGGCCAGGACGGCGAGGGACCAGCCGGCGGTGCCGGCCGGGAAGAGGGCGTGGCCGCCGGTGAACGCCCGGTAGAACCCGGCGCCCAGCACGAAGGCGGCGGTCGCGACGACGGCCACGGGCAACGCGGGCCAGGACGGGTGCCGTTCGCTGTCGGGGTCGGACAGGTCGGGGGCGCGCCCCGGGGCCGACGGCACCGACCCGCGGGCGCTCGCCGCGACATGAGGGGCACCACCCGCGCGTAGCCCCGCCCACCGGCCCGCTTGCCACGCGTCCGTCATGCGACGCAGGCGCAGCCGTGAGCCCGCGGCGGCGCTCTCGGTCGGTTCCATTCCCGTCCCTCTCACAGCCTGCGGTGCCCACGCGACGCGGTCCGACGCCCGACAACCATCAACGGCTCCGCGTTGGAAGACCTGCCCCTGTCCCTCGCGGCAGGGGGATGCCCCGACCGCGGCTGGGCACGGCAGGTGCACACCTCAACAGTAGGCCGCGGAAGGCTTCCAGGGGCACCGGTCGTCGACGGTTGCCCGAATGCGACCCGGCCACCCTTATGCATCTGATATGCGCCGATCGGATGGCCTTCAACCGCTATTCCTCAGCCGAAAGTGCGACGTCGGCCGCCGCTTCGGCTCCTTGTTCGAGCAGGACGGTGAAACCGGCCTCGTTCAGAACCGGCACCTTCAGCTGCATCGCCTTGTCGTACTTCGACCCGGGGTTGTCACCGACCACGACGAACGACGTCTTCTTGGACACCGATCCCGTCACCTTGGCGCCCCTGCTCTGAAGGGCCTCCTTGGCGCCGTCGCGGGTGAAGTTCTCCAGGGTGCCGGTGACGACGACGGTGAGCCCTTCGAGAGGGCGCGGGCCCTCGTCCTCGCCGCTCGACCGGTCCTCCAGGGGAACTCCGGCCGCCTTCCACTTGCGCACGATCTCGCGGTGCCACTCCTCGGCGAACCACTCCTTGAGGGCGGTGGCGATGATCGGGCCGACGCCGTCGGTGTTCGCCAGCTCGGCCTCGGTGGCCTGCTCGATGCGGTCGAGCGAGCGGAACTCGCGGGCCAGGGCCTGCGCGGCGACGGGCCCGACGTGGCGGATGGAGAGCCCGTTGAGGAAGCGGGCGAGGGGGCGGGTGGTCTTGGCCTCCTCGATGCGCTGGAGCAACGCGAGGGTGTTCTTCTTCGGCTCGCCCTGCTTGTTGGCGAAGACCGTGACGATCTTCTCCTCGCCGGTCTTCGGGTCGCGCTTGGGCAGTCCGCTGTCCTGGTCGAGGACGTACGCCTTGATGGGCAGCAGTTGCTCGAGGGTGAGGTCGAAGAGGTCACCCTCGTCCACCAGCGGCGGTTCCGCGGGCTCCAGCGGCCCCGTCAGCGCGGCGGCCACGACGCCGCCGAAGTGGTCGATGTCCAGGCACTCCCGGCCCGCGAGGTAGGCGACCCGCTCACGCAACTGGGCCGGGCACGCGCGGGCGTTGGGGCACCGCAGGTCGATGTCGCCCTCCTTCATCGCCTTCAGCGGCGTCCCGCACTCGGGGCACTCCGCCGGCATCACGAACTCCCGCTCGCTGCCGTCCCTGAGGTCGGCGACCGGCCCGAGGATCTCCGGGATGACGTCGCCGGCCTTGCGGAGCACCACGGTGTCGCCGATGAGCACGCCCTTGGCCTTCACGACCTCCTGGTTGTGCAGCGTGGCGAACTCGACCTCGCTGCCGGCCACGGTGACCGGCTCGACCTGCGCGTAGGGCGTGACCCGGCCGGTGCGGCCGACGCCGACCTTGATGTCGACGAGCTTGGTGTTGACCTCCTCCGGCGCGTACTTGTAGGCGATGGCCCAGCGGGGGGCGCGGGCGGTGGAGCCGAGCCGGCCCTGGAGGCGGATCTCGTCGAGCTTGACGACGACCCCGTCGATCTCGTGCGCCACGGAATGGCGGTTCTCGCCGTAGTACGCGATGAAGTCGCGGACGCCTTCCAGGCCGTCGACCACCCTGTTGTGCGGGGAGGTGGGCAGGCCCCAGGTCTTCAGCAGGTCGTACGCCTGGGAGAGGCGGGTCATGCCCGAGTAGCCCTCCAGGATGCCGATGCCGTGGACCACCATGTGCAGCGGGCGGCTGGCGGTGACGCGCGGGTCCTTCTGGCGCAGCGAACCGGCGGCCGCGTTGCGGGGGTTGGCGAAGGGTTTGTCCCCCGCCTCGTTCAACCGTGTGTTGAGTTCCTGGAACTTCTCCATCGGGAAGTAGACCTCGCCGCGGATCTCCACGCGGTCGGGGACCTTGTCGCCCTTGAGGCGCTCGGGGATCTCGGCGATGGTGCGGACGTTGGGCGTGATGTCCTCGCCGGTGCGGCCGTCGCCGCGGGTGGCCGCGCGGACCAGGCGGCCCCGCTCGTAGGTGAGGTTGACGGCGAGTCCGTCGACCTTCAGCTCGCACAGGAAGTGGTACTCCTGCTCGCCCAGCTCCCTGGCGATGCGCTCGGTCCAGGCGGCCAGCTCCTCGTCGTTGAAGGTGTTGTCGAGGGAGAGCATGCGCGTGGGGTGCGCGACGGCCGTGAACTCGGTCTCGTAGGAGCCGGCGACCTTCTGGGTCGGGGACTCGGGGGTGCGCAGCTCGGGGTGGCGCTCCTCCAGCTCCTCCAGGGTGCGCAGCAGCCGGTCGAAGTCCGCGTCGCTGACGACGGGGGCGTCCTTCACGTAGTACCGGAAGCGGTGCTCCTCGATCTGCTCAGCGAGTTGCGCGTGCTTCTCGCGCGCCTCGGCGGGCACGCTTGTCGTCTCCGCTTGCTTGTCGCCGGCCACCGGCATGTCCTCCCGTTACTCTGGGTTGTCCGCGAGGGATCTCGCCGCCCGGACGCACTGGGCGAGGGCCCGGCGGGCGTACGCGGGGGAAGCGCCCGCGAGTCCGCACGACGGGGTGACGGTGACCGCCTCCGCGAGCAGCTCCGGCCGCAGCCCCAGCCTGCGCCACAGCGTCCTGACACCCATGACGCTACCGGCAGGGTCTGACAACGGGCCGTCGGTGCCGGGCACGACACCGGCGAAGAGCCGGGTGCCCGACTCGACCGCCTCGCCGAGCGCCTCGTCGTCACGCTCGGTGAGGAGCGAGAAGTCGAAGGAGACGCCCGCGACGCCCGCCCGGCGCAGCAGCGCGAAGGGGACGTCCGGTGCGCAGGAGTGGACCACGACGGGGTCGCCGCCGTGCGCCCCGGCGACGTCGCGCAGGGTGGCCTCGACGACCTGGCGGTCCACGGCACGGTGGGTGCGGTAGCCGCTGGCGGTGCGCACCTGACCGCGCAGGACGGCGGTGAGCGAGGGTTCGTCGAGCTGGAGCACGACACGGGCGCCGGGCACGCGGCGCCGTACCTCCGCCAGGTGCAGGCGCAGGCCCTCGGCGAGCGAGGCGGCGAGGTCGCGGCAGGCGCCGGCGTCGGACAGGACCGCCTCGCCGCCCCGGAGTTCGAGGGCCGCGGCGAGCGTCCACGGGCCGACGGCCTGGACCTTCAGCGGCCCCTGGTAGCCCTGCGTGAACTCCTCCAGGGCGTCGAGGTCCTCCCCGAGCCAGGCGCGGGCCCGTTTGGTGTCCCGTCCGGGCCGGTCGCCCAGCCGCCAGCCGCTGGGCTCCACGCGCGCGTACAACTCGACGAGCATCCCGGCGGTGCGGCCGATCATGTCGGCGCCGGGGCCGCGGGCGGGCAGTTCGGGGAGGAAGGGGAAGTCCTCGAAGCTGCCGGTGGCGGTCTTGACGGCCTCGCGGGCGTCGCCCCCCGGGAGGGAGCCGACGCCCGTGGCGGGACCGAACCTGGACTGGCTGTTTTCACTCACCGCAGCAGCCTACGGAACACCCCGCCGGCGTCACCTTCCCGGGCGGACCGTGAGGTCGTTGATCTCGGCGTCCCTCGGGAGGTCGAGGGCCGTCAGGACGGCCGTGGCGACCGACTCGGGGTCGATCCACTTCGACGGGTCGTACTCCTTGCCCTCCTGCTGGTGGACCTTGGCCTGCATGGGGCTGGCGGTGCGGCCCGGGTAGACGGAGGTGACGCGGACGCCGTTCGCGTGCTCCTCCTGGCGCAGGGCGTCGGCGAGCGCCTTGAGGCCGTGCTTGGAGGCGCCGTACGCCGACCAGCCGGCGTGGGCGTTGAGGCCGGAACCGGAGTTGACGAACAGCACCTGGCCCTGGGCGACGCGGAGCTGGGGCAGGAAGAGGCGGGTCAGCTCGGCCGGGGCGATCAGGTTGACGGCCAGCTGGTGGCGCCAGGTCTTCGGGGTGAGGTCGCCGACCGGTCCGAGGTCGACGACGCCGGCGATGTGCAGCAGCGAGTCCACGCGGCCCGGCAGCGTCTGGTGCGAGAAGGCCCAGGAGAGCTTCTCCGGGTCGGCCAGGTCGCCGACCAGCGTCTTCGCACCGGGGTAGGCGGCCGCCAGTTCCTTGGCGCGGCCGGCGTCGCGCGCGTGCAGGACGACTTCGTCGCCGCGCTCGTGCAGGCGGCGGGTGACGGCCGCGCCGATGCCGGAGCCCGCTCCGGTGATCACATGTGTAGCCATGCCCGCCATGCTCGCACCACCGGCGGCTACTCGATGCCCTGGCTCTCCTCCAGGTAGGCCAGCGCGCCGACCGGCTCCTCGGCGAAGAAGACCAGCTCGGCCAGGGGGCGGGGCAGGAAGCCCTCGTCCTCCATGCGGCGGAACTGCTCCTTGAGGCCGTCGTAGAAGCCGGCCGTGTTGAGCAGGACGACCGGCTTGTCGGTGTGCCCGTGCTTCTTCAGCTCCAGGATCTCCGTCGCCTCGTCGAGGGTCCCGGTGCCGCCGACCATGATCACCACGGCGTCGGCCTTCTCCAGCAGCAGCCGCTTGCGCTCGGCGAGGTCCCCCGCGATCACCATCTCGTCGGCGCCCTCGCGCGCCTTGGCGGCCAGGAAGTCCACCGAGACCCCCAGCAGCCGGCCCCCGGACTCCTGCACGCCGTCGGCGACCACCTTCATCAGACCGGTGTCGGAGCCGCCCCAGACGAGGGTGTGGCCGCCCTTGCCGAGCAGTCCGCCGAACTCCTTCGCGGGGCCGGTGTAGCGCGCGTCGAGGTCGGCGGCGGAGAGGAAGACGCAGATGTTCATGGGGCAACGGTACGTTCGGCGCCCGGCGGGGAAGAACCCGGCTTCCGGACGCGCTGAAGTGACCGAACCCACTGTCCGAGGAGGACGATCGTGAGCAAGGGACACATCATCACCGTGGAGCCGAGCGACCGGCACGTGCGCGCGGTGCACGGCGGCCGGGTCCTGGCGGAGAGCGACAAGGCGCTGGTCCTGCACGAGACGGGCTGTCCGGACCGCTTCTACATCCCGGCCGAGGACGTACGGCTCGACCTGCTGACGCCCTCCGCCACGCGGACGCACTGTCCCTTCAAGGGCGACGCGTCCTACTGGTCGCTGCCCGAGGCGGCCGACCTGGTCTGGGCGTACCCGGACCCGAAGACGGAGGTGGCTCAGATCAAGGACCACCTCTGCTTCTACGACGTCGAGGTCTCCTGAGCCGTCCGTGTCCTGAGCGATTAATCGCGTGCTTTGGGGCACTCTGCTCAGACATGGAGAAGAACACCCTTTCGCGCGACGGCACGCGCATCGCGTACGAACGCACCGGGCGGGGACCCGCGGTGGTCCTCGTCAGCGGCGCGATGTCGACGGGCGCCACGACCGCGCCCCTGGCGGCGGAGCTGTCGGACCGCTTCGACGTCACCGTGTACGACCGCCGGGGGCGCGGCGGGAGCGGCGACACGGCGCCCTACGCGGTGGAGCGCGAGATCGAGGACCTGGCCGCCCTGATCGAGGCGGTGGGCGGCGAGGCGAGTCTCTACGGCATGTCGTCGGGCGGCGCGCTGGCGCTGCGCGCGGCGGCGAGCGGACTGCCGGTGCCCCGGGTCGCCGTGTACGAGGTGCCGTACGCGATGGACGACGCCGCGGCGCGGTCCGCCGCGGAGTACACCGAGGGGCTCGCCGAGGCGCTCGGCAAGGACCGGCGCGGGGACGCGGTGGAGCTGTTCCTGCGCCGGACCGGCCTGGGCGAGGACATGATCCAAGGCGCCCGGCAGTCGCCGATGTGGGCGGGCATGGAGTCGGTCGCGCCGAGTCTGGCGTACGACGACGCGGTGATGGGCGACAGCCGGGTCCCGGAGACCGGGATCGCCTCGATCACCGCTCCCCTGCTGGCCCTCGCGGGCGGCGCGAGCGACGCCTGGTGGCACGAGGCGGCCCGGGCGATCGCCGACGCGGCACCGCACGGCACCTACGGCACCGTGGCGGGACAGGCCCACATGGTGGAGCCGGGGGTGCTGGCGCCGGTGCTGACGGAGTTCCTGGGTCGGTGACCCCGGGCGGGCCACAGGGGCCGACGTCCGGTTGTCCCCGTGGCTTCGGCCCGGACGACGGGCTCCGTGTTCAGGCCGCGCCGGCGGTCGCGCGCGTGGTGGTCGCGATCGTCGCCGACCCCACCACGCGTGTGCCGTCGTACAGCACGATCGCCTGGCCGGGGGCGACGCCGCGCACCGGCTCCGCGAAGGAGACCTCCAGCGCGTCGTCGACCAGCTCGGCCCGCACCTCGGTCTCGCCGCCGTGGGCCCGCAGCTGGGCCGTGTAGGTGCCGGGGCCGACGGGGGCGGCGCCGCACCAGCGGGGCTTGATCGCGCGGAGGGCGTCGACGTCCAGCGCCGCGGCCGGGCCGACCGTGACGGTGTTGTCCACCGGCGAGATGTCCAGGACGTAGCGCGGCTTGCCGTCGGGGGCCGGGGTGCCGATCCGGAGCCCCTTGCGCTGGCCGATGGTGTAGCCGTAGGCGCCCTCGTGGGTGCCGATCCGGTTGCCCGCCTCGTCGACGATGTCGCCCTCCGCCTTGCCGAGCCGGTCGGCGAGGAAGCCCTGGGTGTCGCCGTCGGCGATGAAGCAGATGTCGTGCGAGTCGGGCTTCTTGGCCACCGCGAGGCCCCTGCGCTCGGCCTCCGCGCGGATCTCGTCCTTGGTGGTGAGCGTGTCGCCGAGGGGGAACATCGCGTGGGTGAGCTGCCGGTCGTCCAGCACGCCGAGGACGTAGCTCTGGTCCTTGGCCATGTCGGAGGCACGGTGCAGTTCGCGGACGCCGTCCTCGCGCAGGATCACCTTGGCGTAGTGGCCGGTGCAGACGGCGTCGAAGCCGAGGGCCAGCGCCTTGTCGAGGAGCGCGGCGAACTTGATCTTCTCGTTGCAGCGCAGGCACGGGTTCGGGGTGCGGCCGGCCTCGTACTCGGCGACGAAGTCCTCGACCACGTCCTCGCGGAAGCGGTCGGCGAGGTCCCACACGTAGAACGGGATGCCGATGACGTCCGCGGCGCGGCGGGCGTCGCGCGAGTCCTCGATGGTGCAACAGCCCCGGGCGCCGGTGCGGAAGGACTGCGGGTTGGCGGAGAGCGCGAGGTGGACGCCGGTCACGTCGTGCCCCGCCTCGGCCGCGCGGGCGGCGGCGACGGCGGAGTCGACCCCGCCCGACATGGCGGCGAGGACGCGGAGGGGACGGGTGCGCTGCGGGGTCTCAGTCATAACCCTTCCAGGGTAAGGGGAGGACGGGAACCGGAGCGCGCGAGTATGCGTTGAAGATCGCATGGGGGCGAAGCACGAATCCACGAGTGAGTCCGCGGACGGGTCCGCGGGCGGATCCGGCGACGCGGACCGGCGGATCGGCCGGCGCGCGCTGATCGTCGGCGGTGCCGCGGCGGCCGTGGGCACGGCCGTGCTGGCCCGCGACGAGCTTGCCCGGCTGTGGTGGCGGGTGCCGGGCGTCGAGCGGCCCCGCGAGGAGGGCGCGGTCGACTACTCCGGCGCGCGCTGGGTGGCGGCGGCGGACGCGAACTGGCGGCGGGCCGACCGGCCGGACGACTTCGGCGTCGACATGGTGATCGTGCATGTGACGCAGGGCAGTTTCGACAGCGCGGTGAAGGCGTTCCAGGACCCGGGGCACCAGGCGGCCACGCACTACATCGTGGGCCAGGACGGGGGCGTCACGCAGATGATCCGCGAGCTGGACGTGGCCTACCACGCGGGCAACCGCGACTACAACGAACGCAGTGTCGGCATCGAGCACGAGGGCTTCGTGGACCGCCCGCAGGACTTCACGGACGCGATGTACGCGGCCTCGGCGCGGCTGACGGCGGGCATCTGCGCGCGGTACGACATACCCCTGGACCGCGAGCACATCATCGGCCACGTGGAGGTGCCGGGCACCGATCACACCGACCCGGGTCCGCACTGGGACTGGGAGCGGTACATGAAGCTGGTGCGCCGGGCGGCGACGAGCACCCCGTCACCGAATCCGTCCCCGTCCGGGGCGTAGGACGCCCCGCTCGCCGGGCTACGTCAGCCCGGCCGCCCGCGCCCGCTCCACCGCGGGGCCGATCGCCTTGCCGAGCGCCTCCACGTCGGCCTGTGTGGAGGTGTGGCCGAGGGAGAAGCGCAGGGTGCCGCGGGCCAGGTCGGGGTCGGTGCCGGTGGCCAGCAGGACATGGCTGGGCTGGGCGACGCCCGCCGTGCAGGCGGAGCCGGTGGAGCACTCGATGCCCTGGGCGTCGAGCAGGAGCAGCAGGGAGTCGCCCTCGCAGCCGGGGAAGGTGAAGTGGGCGTTGGCCGGCAGGCGCCCCTCCGGTGCCGGGTCGCCGCCGAGGATCGCGTCCGGGACCGCCGTACGGACGGCGTCGACCAAGTCGTCGCGCAGGGCGCCGATCTCGCGGGCGAACCACTCGCGCTGCTCGGCGGCGAGGCGTCCGGCGACCGCGAAGGAGGCCACGGCGGGGACGTCGAGGGTGCCGGAGCGGACGTGGCGCTCCTGGCCGCCGCCGTGCAGGACGGGCACCGGGGTGTACTCGCGGCCCAGCAGCAGCGCGCCGATGCCGTAGGGGCCGCCGATCTTGTGGCCGGAAACGGTCATCGCGGCGAGCCCGGAGGCGGCGAAGTCGACCGGGAGCTGACCGACGGCCTGGACCGCGTCGGCATGCAGCGGTACCCCGAACTCGGCGGCCACGTCGGCGAGTTCACGGACCGGCAGGATGGTGCCGATCTCGTTGTTGGCCCACATGACGGTGGCGAGGGCGACGTCGTCGGGGTTGCGGGCGACGGCCTCGCGCAGCGTGTCGGGGTGCACGCGGCCGTGAGCGTCCACGGGCAGGTACTCGACCCGGGCCCCCTCGTGCTCGCCCAGCCAGTGCACCGCGTCGAGGACCGCGTGGTGTTCGACGGGGCTGGCCAGCACCCGGGTGCGGGCCGGGTCGGCGTCGCGCCGGGCCCAGTACAGGCCCTTGACGGCGAGGTTGTCGGCCTCGGTGCCGCCGGAGGTGAAGACCACCTCGCTGGGGCGGGCGCCGAGCGCTTCGGCGAGGGTCTCGCGGGCCTCCTCGACGGTGCGCCGCGCCCGGCGGCCGGACGCGTGGAGCGAGGAGGCGTTGCCGGTGACGCCCAGGTGGGCGGTGAGTGTCTCGACCGCCTCGGGAAGCATCGGGGTGGTCGCGGCGTGGTCGAGGTAAGCCATGGTGAGGCCGATTCTACGGGGCCCTCGCGCCCGGCCTCAGGGCAAGGTTGGCCGGTTTACAGACTCCACGACATCGTGTTGTCCGTGGCCATGAACGCGACCAGGACCAGCAGGTCGGCGACGCCCAGGCCGAGACCGAGCAGGGCCCGGCCGCGGCGGGCGGTGCCGCGCCACAGGGCGACCGAGGCCAGGGCGATGGCGATCGGGCCCAGGAAGACGTTGAGGACGAGCAGGCCGAGCAGGCCGAGGACGAAGGAGGCGACGGCCATGCCGTCGGTGTCCCGGATGCCGGTGGGGCGGGTGGAACGGTTGGCCGGTGCGGTGAGCTGCATGAGGTTCTCCCTGCCGTGCGTCAGTGGGCGGAGGTGCTCCGTCGGCGGCCGTGCCGCTCGCGGATCGCGAAGACGCCGAGCCAGACGGCGATGACCAGGCCGACGGCGACGGAGAAGGTGAGCGGCGCGTGGGCGACGGTGCCCAGCACCACACCGAGGAGCAGCAGTGCGACAACGAGAAAGATCATGGTGCGCGGATCCCCCCAATCTCTGGCAATCTCTGGTTACAGTTGTTCACTGACTACCCAGTCTAGCGCGGGACGCCGCTTTCCAATTCCAGAGAACAGTTGTTAACTGCATGGTATGAGTCACACTCCCGGCGTTCGGCAGGCCCAGAAGCGCAAGACCCGGCAGGCGCTCCTGGACGCGGCGCTCGGGCTGCTGGAGGAGCAGAGCCTGAGCAGCCTGGGTCTGCGCGAGGTCACCCGCGCCGTGGGGGTCGCCCCGACCGCCTTCTACCGGCACTTCCGCTCCACGGCGGACCTGGGGGTGGCACTGGTCGAGGAGGCGCTGGGCAGTCTGCATCCGATGATCCGGACGACGGTGTCTCCGGCCGAGGGCAGCGACGAACGCATCGCCCGCGCGGTCGAGTTGATCGCCGGACACGTGGCCGCGCATCCGGCGCACGTCCGGTTCATCGCCCGTGAACGGCACGGCGGCGTGCAGCCGGTGCGCGAGGCCATACGGGAGCAACTGGCCCGGTTCGCCGAGGAGGTGCAGGCCGAGCTGGCCAAGGACGCGGAGTCGGCGGGCTGGAGCGACGCGGACCTGCGGATGCTGGCGGGCCTCTACGTCGACCAGATGCTGATCACGGCCTCGCTGTTCCTGGAGGCCCTGGACGCCCCCGAGGAGGAGCGCAGGCGCGCCGGGGAGACGGCGACGCGCCAACTGCGGCTGATCAGCGTCGGCCGCCGGCACTGGCTGGACTGACCGGACCTCCGGCGGCCGAGCACCGGGCGGCCGGCGCGGCGCCGGTCAGGCGAGCCGGACCCGGGCCAGCTGCCGGGACTGGGCGACGAGACGGTCGGCGCTGTCCCAGACCTCGCCGTCCTCCTCCAGGAAGCCGCCGGCGAGGTTGCGGGTGGTGATGGAGACCCGCAGCGGGCCCGGCGCCGGACGGCACCGCACGTGCACGGTCAGCTCGACCGTGGGCACCCAGCCCTTCAGCCCCATCTCGAAGGCGGTCGGGGGCAGCGCGTCCACCGCGAGGAGCAGCGAGAGCGGGTCGGCGTCGCGGCCGTCGGCCAGCCCGAACCAGGCGCGCATCTCACCCCGGCCGCTGGGCTGCCCGAGCGCCCAGCCCAGCGTGGCGGGGTCGAGCTTCAGCTTCAGCCGGTCGGCGATGGCGGAGCTGCCGTCGACGGGGGCGGGGCCGTCCTCCGGGCCGAAGCAGTGCTCGGCCGGCGGGATCGCGGGCGGCTTCGCGGAGGTGCGGACGTCGTCGGGCAGCGCGTCGAGGTCGCCGTAGGAGGCGAGGACGCGGATGCGCTCGACCTCGTTGCCCTCGTCGTCGCACTGGAAGAGGGATGCCTGCCCGGTGGAGAGACCGCGTCCCGCGCGGACGGTCTCGGTGCGCACGACCGCGGGGCCCGGGTGGGAGGCGGTCAGGTAGTGCGCCGAGACCGTGAAGGGGTCCGGGTGCGGGAGGGCGTCGCCCAGGGCGCGGCCCAGGACGGCCAGCAGGTAGCCGCCGTTGACGGCGTTGATGATCGTCCAGCCGGCGGAGAGGTCGATGTCGTAGACACCGGGGGCGCGCCGCGTGACGTGCGTGTCCCGGTCGAACTCGCTGTCGCCGACGGTGGCCGGTACGGCCGGGGCGGAGGCTGCTTCTGGCATGGCTGCACGGTACATCAGGAAACTACTAAGCGGTAGCTTTTCTCTGCTTCATGCCTGCGGCTCCGTGCCTGCGACGACCGGCCTGCGGCTCCGTGCCTGCGGCTTCACGCCTGCTCCTCCCGCGCCCGCAGGTACGCCTCCAGTTCCGCGGCCCCGGCCAGCAGCGCACGGCCGCGGGCGGAGAGGCGGTCGTGCCAGTCGCGCAGGGTGGACTCCAGGGGCTCCAGTCCGCCGGCCGACCGCACCTGCTCGATCACCGGCGCGATCCGGGCCAGCGGGTAGCCGCCCCGCCTGAGCTGGTGGGCCAGCTTGGCGTCCCGCACGTCGGCCTCGCCGTAGACCCGGTAGCCGGTCAGCGGGTCGCGGCTCGGACGCACCAGCCCGGCACGCTCCCACTTGCGCAGGGTCGCGGGGCGGATGCCCAGCTCCCGGGCGAGCGGCCCGACGAACCTGCCGGCGGACGCGGACGTCACGGCGGGGGCGGCGGCGACACCGGCCCCCGGCCGCCCGAGCTCCCGCAGCGCGCCCTCGACGGCCTCCAGGGTCCGCCGGTCGTCGAGCAACTGCGCGTGGCTCTCGTCGATCAGCCGGAACGCCTCGCCCGTCGCGCCCTCGTTCACCGCCCGCATCACCGAGGTCGCCGTCCGGTGGCCGTGGCCGGGCAGCAGGGCGAGGAAGGCGTCCAGCGCCCGCGCGTGCAGCGGCGTGTAGGTGCGGTAGCCGTGGGCCGTGCGGTCGGCCGCCGGAAGGATGCCGGCCTCCTCGTAGTTCCTGACCGCCTGCGTGGACAGACCGTGCCCGCGGGCCAGATCGACGGGCCTGAGCTTTCCCCTGCTTTGAAGGTCGTGCGCCACACACCGGACGATATCGCGGCCAAGTCTCAACCGAAAGTTCAACGATACGGTTCAATACATGGCTACTGGCATCAAGGACATCACGCTCCCCGTGGACGCCGCCGCCGTCCTGGGCATGCTCCCGGCCCGGCCCGGCGTGCTCGCCCTGGGCGAGCCCACCCACGGCGAGGACACCCTCCTCGACGTGCGCAACGATCTCTTCCGGCAGCTCGTCGAGGAAGAGGGCTACCGGACCCTCGCGATCGAGAGCGACTGCCTGGCCGGACTGGTCGTGGACGACTACGTCACCTCGGGCACCGGCACGCTCGACGACGCGATGGAGCACGGCTTCAGCCACGGCCTCGGCTCCTTTGACGCCAACCGTGACCTCGTGCGCTGGATGCGCGCGTACAACGACGGCCGGCCCCCGGCCGAGCGGGTGCGCTTCGCCGGACTCGACGGCCCGCTGGAGATCACCGGCGCCGCGAGCCCCCGGCGGGCCGTCACCGCGCTCCACGACCACCTGTCGGCACGCGTCGACCCCGGCCTGCTCCCCTGCACCGCCGGGACCCTCGACCGCCTGCTCGGCGCCGACGAGATGTGGACCGAGCCCGCGGCGATGACGGACCCGGCGCGGTCGGTCGGGCGGTCGGCCGGGGCCGGGGAGTTGCGGGCCCTCGCCCACGACCTGGTGGCACTCTTCGACGAGCAGACGCCGCACCTGCTCGCGACGGGCTCGCGGGACGACTGGGACCGGGCGCGGCTGTACGGGCGTACCGCGACCGGACTGCTGGACTACCACCGCTGGATGGCCGACACCTCCCCGGCCCGGATGAACCGGCTGCTCGGCGTGCGGGACCGGATGATGGCCGGCAACCTCCTCGCGCTCGCGGAGCGCGGCCGGGTGCTGGTCCACGCCCACAACTCCCACCTCCAGCGCGAGCGGAGCACGATGCGCATGTGGCAGGGTCCGGTGGCGTGGTGGAGCGCCGGTGCGCTGGTGAGCGCCCGACTCGGCGCGGAGTACGCCTTCGTGGCCACGGCTCTCGGCACGATCCGCCACCGGGGTGTGGACACTCCCCCGCCCGGCACCCTCGAAGGGCACCTGTACGCGCTGCCGGAGGACCGCTGCGCCGTGGACGCCGGACGGCTGGCCTCCGCCCTCGGCGACCCGCGGCCCGAGCCCCGGGTGTCCCCCTGGTTCGGCTACGCCCCGCTCGACCCCGCCCACCTGGACACGATCGACGGCGTCGTCTTCATCAAGGACATGCCGGACAGGGACGCGCCGGACAGGCCCTGACGGTCACTCACCCTCCACCACCGTCGACCGCCGGTTCCAGGCGCGGGGGGCCCGCCAGTGGAAGCGCAGCGCGAGCAGCCGCAGGACGAATGCGGTGACGACCGCGAGTGCGCTGGTGAACGGGGTGAGGGCCTCGTAGCGGATGCACAGGGCGACCATCGCGGAGCCGACGATCGCCGGGACGGCGTACAGGTCGCGGTCCCAGCGCAGGAGTGAGGGCACCTCGTTGGCGAGCACGTCGCGCAGGACGCCGCCGCCGACCGCGGTGGCCAGGCCCAGGCAGGCGGAGGCGGTCAGGCCGAGCCCGTAGTCGTACGCCTTGGTGGTGCCGGCGACGCAGAACAGGCCGAGGCCGGCCGCGTCGAAGATGTTCACGCCGGTCTGGAGGCGCTCCACGTGGGGGTGGAGGAAGAAGACCAGCACCGTGGCGAGCAGCGGGGTGACGAAGTACCCGAGGTCCGTGAACGCGGCGGGCGGCACCGCCCCGATGACCAGGTCCCGGAACAGCCCGCCGCCCAGGGCGGTGACCTCGGCGAGGACGGCGATGCCGAACACGTCGAAGTTCTTGCGTACGGCCAGCAGCGCGCCGGAGATGGCGAAGACGAAGATGCCGATCAGGTCGAGTGTGTGCTGGACGGTGGGGCTGAAGAGTTCCTCGTACACCCGGCCATTCTCACCCGCCGACGAGCCCCCGCCTCACGCATGAGGGCGGGGGCTCGTGGGCGGACGGGTCACTTCTCCTTGGCGGGAGGCTCCTCGTCGGTGGTCTCGGAGGTGGCCTCGGTGGCCTTGGTGCTGGTGGCCTCGGCGGACGCCTCTCCGTCCTCGGCGGACGCCTCTTCGGCTTCGGCGGCCGCCTCTTCGGCCTCGGCGATCGCCTCGACCTCCGCGGCCACGGCCGCCGAGGTCGCCGCCGACTCCGCGAGGGCGTCCTCCGACACCAGCTCCGCCGCCTCCTTGGCGGCCGTGAGCAGGACGACGTCCTGCGGGGCCTGGTCCTCGAAGTTCTCCGGGTGGTGGCACGCCACCTGCTGGCCGGGGCGCAGCTCCTTGAGCGGCGGCTCGGTGGTGGTGCAGATCTGCGTCGCCTTCCAGCACCGGGTGTGGAACCGGCAGCCGCTCGGCGGCGCGATCGGCGAGGGCACGTCGCCCTTGAGCAGGATGCGCTCGCTCTTGGCACCGCGGCGCGCCGGGTCCGGAATCGGCACCGCCGACATCAGGGCCTTGGTGTACGGGTGCATCGGCGACTTGTAGAGCAGGTCGCGGTCGGCCAGCTCCATGATCTTGCCGAGGTACATCACCGCGATCCGGTCCGAGACGTGCCGGACGACGGACAGGTCGTGCGCGATGATCACGTACGTCAGACCCAGCTCGGTCTGGAGGTCGTCGAGCAGGTTGACGACCTGTGCCTGGATCGACACGTCCAGGGCGGACACCGGCTCGTCCGCCACGACCATCTTCGGGTTGAGCGCGAGCGCGCGGGCGATGCCGATGCGCTGGCGCTGGCCGCCGGAGAACTCGTGCGGGTAGCGGTTGTAGTGCTCGGGGTTGAGACCGACCACCGACAGCAGCCGCTGGACCTCCTTCTTGACCCCGCCCTCGGGCTCGACGCCCTGGAGCTTGAAGGGGGCGCTGACGATCGTGCCGATGGTGTGGCGCGGGTTCAGCGAGGAGTACGGGTCCTGGAAGATCATCTGCACGTCGCGGCGCAGCGGACGCATCCCGCCGACCCCGAGGTGGGTGATGTCCTTGCCCTCGAACTCGACCTTGCCCGCGGTCGGTTCGAGCAGCCGGGTGATCAGCCGGCCCATGGTCGACTTGCCGCAGCCCGACTCGCCCACGACGCCGAGGGTCTCGCCGGAGCGGACCTCGAAGTCGATGCCGTCGACGGCGCGGACGGCGCCGACCTGGCGCTGCAGCAGGCCCTTCTTGATCGGGAAGTGCTTCTGCAGCCCGGTGACCTTCAGCAGGGTCTCGCCGGGGGCGGCGTCCTTGGTGAGGGTGGCGCCGCTGCTCTGTGCGGGGATGGTCACCGCTGTGTCCTCTGCCTTCGCTTTGTCACTCACAGCTTCGGCGCAATCTCTTCGGTCCAGATACGCTCCCGCTGCTCCTGCGACATGTGGCAGGCGGCCCAGTGCTTGCTGCCGACCTCGGTCAGGTCCGGGCGGACCGTGCGGGTGAGATCGTCCTTGGGCACGTCGGCGTACGGGCAGCGCGGGTTGAAGGCGCAGCCGGACGGGAGGTTGATGAGGGAGGGCGGGGAGCCCTTGACCGGGATGAGGCGTTCCTGCTGGTCGCGGTCGAGCCGCGGCATCGAGCCGAGCAGACCCCAGGTGTAGGGGTGCCGGGGCTCGTAGAACACCTTCTCCGCCGGACCCCGCTCGACGCACCGGCCGCCGTACATCACCAGAAGGTCGTCGGCCAGTTCGGCGACGACGCCCAGGTCGTGGGTGATGATGATGACCGCCGAGCCGAACTCCTTCTGCAGGTCCCGGATCAGGTCCAGGATCTGCGCCTGGACGGTCACGTCCAGGGCGGTGGTCGGCTCGTCCGCGATGAGCAGTTCCGGGTTGTTGACCAGCGACATCGCGATCATCGCGCGCTGGCGCATACCGCCGGAGAACTCGTGCGGGTAGCTGTCCACCCGCTTGTCCGGCTGCGGGATGCCGACGCGGTCGAGCATCTCCACGGCGCGGCGCTTGGCGGTCTTCTTGTCCACGTCGTGGTGGATGCGGTACGCCTCCACGATCTGCTGCCCGATCGTGTAGTACGGGTGCAGCGCGGACAGCGGGTCCTGGAAGATCATCGCCATGTTCCGGCCGCGCAGCTTGCGCACGTGGTCCGGGTCGGCGGAGAGCAGCTCGGTGCCGTCCAGCCAGATCTCGCCGGATATCTGGGCCTTGCGCTTGCCGTACTGGCCGGCGGTGTGCAGGCCCATGATGCCGAGCGAGGTCACCGACTTGCCGGAGCCGGACTCGCCCACGATGCCGAGGGTCTTGCCCTTCTCCAGCTGGAAGCTGAGCCCGTCGACGGACTTGACCAGTCCGTCGTCGGTGGGGAAGTGCACCTTCAGGTCGCGTACTTCCAGGAACGCCTTCGGAGCGGGCGAGGTGCCGGTGGGCTCGCCCACGGCTGCTCCGCTCTTGCTCAGTTCGGTCATGCGAGCCTCACTCGGGGGTCGATCACGGCGTACAGGACGTCCACCACGAGGTTGGCGATCAGCACCGCGAGAGAAGTGATCAGGACGACACCCAGGATAAAGGGCAGGTCCTGGTTCTGGATCGCGTCCAGCACCTTCTGGCCGAGGCCGGGGAGGCTGAACGTGGTCTCGGTGAGGATCGCGCCGCCCATGAGGGCGCCGAGGTCCATGCCGAGCATGGTCAGCAGCGGGGTCAGGGTGGACCGCATCGCGTGCTTGCGGATGACGACCGTCTCCTTGAGGCCCTTGGCCCGCGCCGTGCGGATGTAGTCCTCACCGAGGATCTCCATCATGGTGGCCCGGGTGATCCGGGCGTACATCGCGGCGTACAGGAAGGCCAGGGTGATCCAGGGCAGGATCATGCCGCCGAACCAGCCGGAGAAGCTCTCGTCCAGCGGGACGAACTCCGCGTTGATCCAGCCCAGGCTGTGGGAGAAGATCGCGAGGCTGAGCAGACCGGTGAAGTAGATGGGGAGGGAGACGCCCGCGAGCGCGACGACCATCGCACCGCGGTCCCACAGGGTGCCCCGCTTGAGCGCGGAGAGCACGCCCGCCGCGAGACCGAAGATCAGCCACAGCACGGCCGCACCGAGCGCGAGAGCCAGGGTCACCGGGAAACGCTCGGTCAGCACGGGCCAGACGGCCTGTTCGCTGCGGAAGGAGTAGCCGAAGCAGGGGGCCGCGCACTCGGTGACGTCGCCGCCGCCCGAGTAGGTCCGGCCCGCGAAGATCGCCTTGAAGAACTCCCATGCCTGGACGAAGACCGGGTCGCCCAGACCCAGCTTCTGGCGCACCGCTTCGACGGAGGCCGGGTCGGCCTGCTTGCCCACGAAGCTCGTGGCGATGTCGACGCCCGCCCACTTGGGGACGAGGAAGAAGATGCCGAAGACCACCAGGATGATGACCACGAGCATCACTACGGCGGCGAACAGCCGCCTGATGAGGTAAGCGAGCACAGCTTACGGCCCGCCGCGGATCGCGGGCCGCCGGAGGTCTTCCGGCGGCCCGCGGTCACGCCGCGCCGGCCTTCACCTGCCTTTCGTGCCGTACGGCGGGTGTACCGGTTACTTCGAGGACTTCAGGCCGAGGTTGACGAAGTCGTACATACCGCTGTAGCCGTCGGTCGTGTAGACGTTCGCCACGCGGCTGGAGCGCCAGTTGATGAACTTCTCGAAGACGAAGGGCAGGTAGTAGCCGCCCTCCATCACCTTGTGGTTGATCTGCTTGGCGATGTCCGCCTTGCCGGCGTCGTCCAGGGTGGTGACGTACTTGTCGAACAGGCCGTCGATCTCCTTGTCCTTGATGAGCGCGTAGTTGTTGTTACCGCTCTCGAGGATGTAGTCGCTGCTCCACAGCGGGAGACCGTAGCCCTGGACCGACGGGAAGTCGGGGCCCCAGCCCATGATGATGATGCCGTAGTTCTTCTTGATCACGTTCGACGGGCTGCCGATGATGCCGGCGGTCTGCGAACCGTCGTACTGGTCGATGTCGACCGTGATGCCGATCTTCTTCAGCGACGCCTGGAGCGACTCGGCGGTGGCCACCTCGACCGGCTTGTTGTTGCGGACCGCGATGGTGGTCTTGAAGCCGTTGGGCTTGCCGCAGGCCTTCAGCTCTTCCTTGGCCTTGGCGACGTTGCCCTTCTTGTTGGCACCGGCCATCTCGTACGGGTCGTACTTCTGGCCCTCGGAGCCCGGCACCGCCGGCGGCAGCATGTTGGTGCCGATGTCGCCACCGGCCTGCGGGCCACCGCGCGCGGTCTGGAGCGAGACGTGGTCGGCCCCGTAGAGCACGGCCTTGCGGCAGTGGATGTTGTCGAACGGCTTCACGCTCTGCGGGAAGACCGCGTAGCGGATGTAGCCGGAGACCGGGTTGTCGACGTTGCCCTTGTGCTGCTTCAGGGCGGTGGTGCGGCCCTGGGGAGACAGACCGGTCTGGGCCAGGTCGATGTCGTAGTCGCCGGCGATCAGACGCTGGTCAAGCTCGTTGGCGTTGGTGAAGAACTTGATCGTGACCTTGTCCGGGTACGCCTTGCGGACCGGGTCCGAGTCCTGCTTCCACTCGGTGTTGCGGACCAGGGTGAGGTCCTTGCCCGGGTTGTAGGACTGGAACTTGTACGGGCCGGAGGAGAACGGCTTCAGGCCGTACTTGGACTTGGTGTCCTTGTCCTGGCGGACCGGGGACGCCGAGGTCAGCGCGAGCATCTCCTCGAAGTCCGAGTTGGCCTGCGGCAGCTTGAAGACGATGGTCTTGTCGTCCGGCGTCTCGATCGCCTTCAGACCCAGCTTGTCCGCGGACTTGTCCTTGTAGGGGCCCTGGTACTTGTCCTCGGGGTCGAGCACCTCCTTGAGGTACGTCGGACCGCCGGAGAGGACGTCCTGCGCCCACACGCGCTCGATGCCGTACTTGATGTCCTTGGAGGTGATCGGCTTGCCGTCCTCCCAGGTGACGCCGTCACGCAGGGTGTACGTGTAGGTCTTGCCGTCGTCCGAGACCTTGGCGACATCGGTGGCGAGGTCGGGCGTCACGCCCGCGCCCTCCTCACCGGGCGCCGGCGTGTTCGTCACGAGCTGGCGGGAGTAGTACCGCGAGAAGTTCCACATGAAGCCGTAGTAGCCGCGGGTGGTGTCCCACGAGTCGGCGTCCTGGACGCTGGCGAACTTCAGTTCGCCGCCCTTCTTGGCCTGGTCGGCCTGGGCGACCTTGTTGTTCGCGGCGTCGAAGCCGGCCGCGCCGTTCTTCGACCCCTCGCCGTCGCTGTCACCGCCGCCGCCGCACGCCGCCGTGGTCAGCAGCGCGGCGACCACTGCGGCAGCGGCCATGGCCTGCTTGCGCCGCCCTGAGGTGCGTTGGGTAGTCACGATCTCGGATCCTCCGGATTAGATGAGAGACCCCGTGCAGGTGCCACGGGTCGCTTGCCGGTACGGCAGGTCAGCGGGAGCCCTTCGGGTCCAGCGCATCGCGTACGCCGTCACCGAAGAGGTTGAAGGCAAGAACGGTGATGAAGATCGCCAAACCGGGGATCACCATGTACATGGGATCCGACTGGTAGTAGTCGATCGCGCTCGAGAGCATCTGCCCCCAGGACGACGTGGGCGGCTTGACGCCCACGCCCAGGAAGCTGAGTGCCGCCTCGGTGAGGATGTTGGTGGGGATCATCATCGTCGTGTACACGATGATCGGGGCCACCAGGTTGGGCAGCAGTTCCTTGAACAGGATGTAGAAGCGTCCCGCCCCCAGGGACCGCGCGGCCTCCACGTACTCCCGTTCACGCATGGAGAGCGTCTGGCCGCGCACCACGCGCCCGATGTAGGGCCAGCCGAAGAAGCCGATGACGAGGATCATCACGAAGAGGCGCACGCCCGTGCCGCTGAGTCCCAGCATCTCGTTCGGCATCACCGAGACCAGCGCGATGATGAAGAGCAGCTGCGGGAAGGCCAGCAGGCCGTCCATGACGCGGCTGATCAGGGCGTCGACCCAGCCGCCGAAGAAGCCGGCGAGCACACCCAGGACGGTGCCGATGACCACGGCGACGATCGCGGACAGGAAGCCGACGAGCAGCGAGATCCGGGCGCCGTGGACGATGCGGGCGAAGATGTCGCGGCCGTTGACCGGCTCGACACCGAACCAGTGGTCGCCGCTGATGCCGCCGAGTGACCCCCTGGGCGTGCCGAACAGCGGGTCGATCAGGTCCTCGTGGTAGACGTCCGGGTCCTGCCCGACGATGTTGGTGATCAGAGGCGCGAAGATCGCGACCACGACGAGCAGGAGCACCACGACGCCGCCCGTCAGGGCGAGCTTGTCCCGCTTCAGGCGCTCCCAGGCGATCCGGCCAAGGGAACGCCCCTGTACCGCCTTGGCTTCGGCGCCGGCAACCGCCGCTTCCTCGGCCGCACTCGGGGCCGCTTCCGCGGTCGGCTCGTGCAATGGTGCCGTCATCTGGCAGGGACCCCTCTCAACCGGCGGTAGCCGGCCCGCACTTGCCGCTGTAGCGGCGTGATCCGTCCGTCGTACAAAGGGGCGAGCATCCACCCCTTGTTGCGGGAGTCTTCAACGCTTTGGCGATCTGTAGCCAGACTTGACGGTGAATGGATGCGCAACCGTGATGCTGTTCGAGGTGTTCCGTTATCCGGACAGTGGGTAACGGGGGCCGGACGCGGATGAGTTGGGACAGAGGGGACAAGGCGGTGCTTTGCACCCTCATCTACGCGCGAAGATCGCCACCGGTCACCCCGGGGCCGGGCCCGCGACCGTCAGTACCGGCCCCCGGCCGGAGGGTATCCGTACCCGCCCACCGGTGCCTGGGCCGGGGCGGGGCCGTGGGCCTCGCGGTCGTAGAACGGACGGGCGTGGGCGCGCAGCCACATGGCGACCGGGTCGTGGATGTCGGTCATCGCCACCGTCGACACCGCGAGCCCGTCCGGTACCGCGCCGACGGACTGCTGCATCATCGCGCGCACCGCGTCGACGGCCGGCGGGGAGGTGTCGTAGACCTCGAGACCGATGGCGAGGTACGGCGCCCCGAGCGCGGGCTGCACCCAGGCGCGGCGCAGCGCGCGGACCGCCGGGGTGCGGTGGGCGTTCTGCGTGAGCAGGGCGTAGAACTGGGGGATCTCGATGGCCGGTTCGGACAGCCGCAGGGGTCCGGCGGGCTGGCGGTCCAGGCCGGAGGCGATCCGGCGCAGATCCGGCCAGGGGATGCCGACGCCGCCGCCGGGAGCGTGCGGGTTGAGCCAGAGGCCGAAGTGGTCCGGGTAGAGGGCGCGGGCCGCCTCCAGGCCGTCGACCACCTCGTACGACCTGTTCCAGCCGCTGGCCGACAGCTCCTGGGCGGAGGTGACGCACGGCGCGTAGCCGTAGCCCTCGACCTCCATGTTTCCGTACTGGGCGTCCGGGGAGCCGGCCTGGCCCTGCCACAGCAGCATCCAGACCTGGCCGGAGGTGGGGGTGGCGAGCGCGCGCAGCAGGGCCTCGTAGGCGTCGTAGCGCCCGGGCGTCACCTGGCGCAGCATGTGCTCGACCTGCCCGGTCGTGGTGCCGCTGGCGCTCACGTCTGTGGCCCTTTCTGGAAGTTCCCGGTCGTGGAAACAGCTTACGGCTCCGCGGGGTGGGGGGCGCCTATGAGCTCGGGGGGCGCGGTCGTCCTGCGGGTGCGGGTGCGTCGTGGCTTGTCGCGGCCACGCGGCGGAGCCGCACACGTCACAGACCCGCGCCCCTTGGTGGCGCTGCCCTGACCGGCGTTCGCAAGTCCCGGTCGTAGACGTTTACAAGTCCCGGTCGTAGAAGGGGCGGACCCTGTCCCTCATCCAGTCGCAGACCGGGTCCTGGGCGGCCTCCAGGAGGACCAGGTTGACCGGCCACTTCGGCGGGGCGGTGGTGAGGGCTCGGCCCAGGGCCTCCAGGGGGAGGGCTCGGGCGTCGCCCTCCCAGTGGGTGAGTTCGACGCCGACGAACAGGGTGGGGTCGGCGGTCTCGACGGCGGCCAGGCAGCGGCGGGCGGTGCGCACCACGCCGGTGGCGGCGAACTCGGCGGAGGCCGCGGCGAGGAAGTCGACCGGGTCGTCCTGCCAGTCCGGTTCGAAGAGGCGCACCCGGCCGCCGGACGCGGGCCCGTCCAGCGGGGTGCGGCCGGCCCGGCACAGCTCGGCCACGGCGGGCGGCGGCAGCGGGATGCCGACCACGCCCTCCGGGTTCACGGCGATGCCGACCTGCGGGGGCAGACCGCGGGCGAACTCCGCGGCGGGGGCGACGGTGTACGCCATCTGCGCCCCGGCGATCTGGCGGAGCTGCTCCTCGGAGCTGAACACCGGCACGTAGGCCTGGCCGTCGATCTCCAGGGAGGGCAGGTCGAGGGGGCCGCTGTGCGGGCCGCCGCCGTTCGGCAGGGGGATCCAGAGGAAGCTGCGGCCGAGCACCTCCACGATCCGCCCGCCGGCGCCCGGTATGCCGAGGGAGGCGGAGAGCACCTCCTCCAGTTCGTTGCCGGGCCAACCGCCGTGCGGGTGGGGGTGTGCCTGTGCCGGGAACCCCGGGAAGTCCATCTGCCTACCGCCTGCCTGGTACCGCTGTCCTGGCTGGAAAGGCTAACCCGTTCGGCCCGGCTCCCCGCGGTCCGTCATCCGGTGAAGGCGATGCGGCGGAGGGCGTCCGCGGCCGCCCGGTCCAGGACGATCGCCGAGGTGCAGCCGGCGGGCAGGGCGCCCCCGGTCACGGCGCGCAGCAGGCGGGAGTTGGCCGCGCGGTGCCGCAGGAACGCGTACCGGGAGACGCCGCGGCCGCGCTCGCGCTGCCCGGCCAGGGCCTGGTCGACGCCGACGTCGAGGAGCAGCAGGTGCAGGGTGCCGTCGCGGCGGCGGGCCTCCCGGGCCAGCCAGCCGCGCACCCAGGACTGGGTGCCGCAGTCGTGCACGACGACGCCCTCGCCGGAGCGCAGCGCCTTGCGGAGCCCCGCGTAGTGGGCGAGGCGGACCAGGGGGCGGTAGAGCGCGTACGGCAGGAAGCCCGGCATGCGGCGCTCCCAGCGGTCCCGGGTGTCCTGGGAGTCGATGCGCGGGCCGCGCACGGTGCGCGCCATCAGGGTGGACTTGCCGCTGCCGGGCAGGCCGGTGATCACCACCAGGTCCCGGGGTCCGAAGAGCAGGGCGTGCGGGCCGTGCCCGTCCCGCTCGCGCAGGTCGCGGACGACGGGCGCGGGCCGTTCGGCACACGATTGAGGGGCCGGGGCTGAGGGCTGCTCGGGCAGCGCGAGGCCCGAGGTCGTGGCGTAGGCCGTGGTCCTGTTCACCGTGATCGTCTCCCCTGGGGCGGTTCACGAGTTCCCATCCCCGTCGAGTGTAAAGAGAAGGTAATGCGCGGGTCTCGCGATTTCGTTCGCCAACTGCCACAAGCCGGTTACAGATCACGGTCTGCCACGAATCGGCCGGTCGTGCAATGATGGCGGCGCCAACTGCATACCGGCCGTTTGAATCCGCGCGGGAGAGTCCCCGGCCACGCCGGGGCGCCGAAGGAGCAAGTCCCTCCCTTGAATCTCTCAGGCCCCCGTTACCGCGCGGGCGAGGCACATCTGAAAAGCGGGCCGCCGTCCGACGGCTGCCCCACCCAAGGTGCAAGCCCTGATCGCCGTACTCCGGTGGTCGTGGCGAACCTCTCAGGTTCCGATGACAGATGGGGAGGACCGACCTCGCCCGTGCCGTCCTGTCCTGGGAGACGACCGACCGATGAGCAGTTCGAATATCCGCCGTACCGCGCTCGACGCCACCCACCGCGCGCTGGGCGCGACGATGACCGACTTCGCCGGCTGGGACATGCCCCTGCGCTACGCCTCCGAGCGTGACGAGCACGTCGCGGTGCGCACCCGGGCCGGTCTCTTCGACCTCTCGCACATGGGCGAGATCACCGTCACCGGGCCGCAGGCCGCCGCGCTGCTGGACTTCGCGCTGGTCGGCAACATCGGCGGCGTGAAGCCGGGCCGCGCCCGCTACACCATGATCTGCCGCGAGGACGGCGGCATCCTGGACGACCTGATCGTCTACCGGCTGGCAGACGCCGAGTACATGGTCGTCGCCAACGCCGGCAACGCGCAGACCGTGCTCGACGCGCTGACCGAGCGGGCGGCTGGCTTCGACGCCGAGGTGCGCGACGACCGCGACGCCTACGCGCTGCTCGCCGTGCAGGGCCCCGAGTCCCCGGGCATCCTCAAGAGCCTCACCGACGCCGACCTGGACGGCCTGAAGTACTACGCCGGTCTGCCCGGCACGGTGGCCGGTGTCCCGGCGCTGATCGCACGCACCGGCTACACCGGTGAGGACGGCTTCGAGCTGTTCGTGAAGCCGGAGCACGCCGTCGAGCTGTGGCAGGCGCTGACCGAGGCGGGCCAGGGCGTCGGTCTCGTCCCCTGCGGCCTGTCCTGCCGGGACACGCTCCGCCTGGAGGCGGGCATGCCGCTGTACGGGCACGAGCTGACGACCTCGCTGACGCCCTTCGACGCCGGGCTCGGCCGGGTGGTGAAGTTCGAGAAGGAGGGCGACTTCGTCGGGCGCGCCGCGCTGACCGGGGCCGCCGCCGAGGCCGAGCAGAACCCGCCCCGCGTGCTGGTCGGCCTGGTCGCCGAGGGCCGCCGGGTCCCGCGCGCCGGGTACCAGGTCGTCGCCGGCGGCGAGGTGATCGGCGAGGTCACCTCCGGCGCCCCCTCCCCCACGCTGGGCAAGCCGATCGCCATGGCGTACGTCGACGCGGCGCACGCGGCACCGGGGACCGAGGGTGTGGGCGTGGACATCCGGGGCAGCCACGAGCCGTACGAGGTCGTGGCACTGCCCTTCTACAAGCGCCAGAAGTAGACACTGAGGGCGGGAGGCCACCGGCCCCCCGCGCGTGTCCTTGCTGCTCAACGGCAGTGTCAGCAGTCCCCCCATTCATCAGCAGTCACCCGCGTACAGGAGAATTCAGGCCATGAGCAACCCCCAGCAGCTGCGCTACAGCAAGGAGCACGAGTGGCTGTCGGCCGCCGAGGACGGCGCCTCGACGGTCGGCATCACGGAGCACGCGGCCAACGCGCTCGGTGACGTCGTCTTCGTGCAGCTTCCCGAGGTCGGCGACTCGGTGTCCGCGGGCGAGACCTGCGGCGAACTGGAGTCGACCAAGTCCGTCTCCGACCTGTACTCCCCCGTCTCCGGTGAGGTCACCGAGATCAACGAGGACGTCGTCAACGACCCGTCGCTGGTGAACAGCGCCCCCTTCGAGGGCGGCTGGCTGTTCAAGGTCCGGGTCACGGACGAGCCGGGCGACCTGCTCTCCGCCGACGAGTACACCGCATTCGCGGGCGCCTGAGGAGTCACGGACGTATGTCGCTTCTGAACACACCCCTGCACGAGCTCGACCCCGACGTCGCCGCCGCCGTCGACGCCGAGCTGGACCGCCAGCAGTCCACCCTGGAGATGATCGCCTCCGAGAACTTCGCGCCCGTCGCGGTCATGGAGGCCCAGGGCTCGGTCCTGACCAACAAGTACGCCGAGGGCTACCCCGGCCGCCGCTACTACGGCGGCTGCGAGCACGTCGACGTGGTCGAGCAGATCGCCATCGACCGGGTCAAGGCGCTCTTCGGCGCCGAGCACGCCAACGTGCAGCCGCACTCCGGCGCCCAGGCCAACGCCGCCGCGATGCACGCGCTGCTCAAGCCCGGTGACACGATCATGGGTCTGAACCTCGCCCACGGCGGGCACCTGACCCACGGCATGAAGATCAACTTCTCCGGCAAGCTCTACAACGTCGTCCCGTACCACGTCGGTGACGACGGCCAGGTCGACATGGCCGAGGTGGAGCGCCTCGCCAAGGAGCACCGGCCGAAGCTGATCGTCGCCGGCTGGTCGGCCTACCCCCGGCAGCTGGACTTCGCCGCCTTCCGCAAGGTGGCCGACGAGGTCGGCGCGTACCTCATGGTCGACATGGCGCACTTCGCCGGTCTGGTCGCGGCGGGCCTGCACCCGAACCCGGTGCCGCACGCCCACGTGGTCACCACCACGACCCACAAGACGCTGGGCGGCCCGCGCGGCGGTGTGATCCTCTCCACTGCCGACCTGGCCAAGAAGATCAACTCCGCCGTCTTCCCCGGTCAGCAGGGTGGACCGCTGGAGCACGTGGTCGCCGCCAAGGCCGTCGCCTTCAAGGTCGCCGCGAGCGAGGACTTCAAGGAGCGCCAGACCCGTACGCTGGACGGTGCCCGCATCCTGGCCGAGCGCCTGGTGCGGGACGACGCGAAGGCGGCGGGCGTGTCGGTCCTGACCGGCGGCACGGACGTCCACCTGGTCCTGGTCGACCTGCGCGACTCCGAGCTGGACGGCCAGCAGGCCGAGGACCGCCTCCACGAGGTCGGCATCACGGTCAACCGCAACGCCGTCCCGAACGACCCGCGTCCGCCGATGGTGACCTCCGGGCTGCGCATCGGTACGCCGGCCCTGGCGACCCGCGGCTTCACGGCCGAGGACTTCGCCGAGGTCGCGGACGTGATCGCCGAGGCGCTGAAGCCGTCCTACGACGCCGAGGCGCTGACCGCCCGGGTGAAGGCCCTGGCCGACAAGCACCCGCTGTACCCGGGTCTGAACAAGTAGACACCGCGTGATCGGGGCGCCGCGCCCGCCACAAGCGAGCCCGGCGCCCCGCCCTGAAGCACCACCCTCTGCACCACCCCCGTTCTGAGGAGACCCCCGTGGCCATCTCGGTCTTCGACCTGTTCTCGATCGGCATCGGCCCGTCGAGCTCGCACACGGTCGGCCCGATGCGCGCGGCCCGCATGTTCGCCCGCCGCCTGCGCAACGAGGAGCTGCTGGACTCCGTCGCCTCCGTCCGGGCCGAGCTGTACGGCTCGCTCGGCGCCACCGGACACGGCCACGGCACCCCCAAGGCGGTGCTGCTCGGCCTGGAGGGCGACTCGCCGCGCACGGTGGACGTGGAGACGGCCGACGACCGCGTCGAGACGATCAGGTCCTCGGGCCGCATCCGCCTGCTCGGCGAGCACGAGATCGCCTTCGCCTACGACGACGACATGGTCCTGCACCGCCGCGAGACCCTCCCCTACCACGCCAACGGCATGACCCTGTGGGCGTACGACGCCGAGGGCGCCGAGGTGCTGACCAAGACGTACTACTCGGTCGGCGGCGGCTTCGTCGTCGACGAGGACGCGGTGGGCGCGGACCGCATCGTGCTCGACGACACGGTGCTCAAGTACCCCTTCCGCACCGGCGACGAGCTGCTGCGCCTGGCCCGGGACACCGGCCTGTCGATCTCCGCCCTGATGCTGGAGAACGAGCGGGCCTGGCGCGACGAGGACGAGATCCGCGCCGGCCTGCTGGAGATCTGGCGCGTGATGCGGGCGTGCGTGGACCGCGGCATGACCCGCGAGGGCATACTCCCCGGCGGCCTGAAGGTCCGCCGCCGCGCCGCCAACACCGCCCGCAAGCTGCGCTCCGAGGGCGACCCGCAGGCCCTGGCCATGGAGTGGATCACCCTCTACGCGATGGCCGTGAACGAGGAGAACGCGGCCGGCGGCCGGGTCGTCACCGCCCCGACGAACGGCGCGGCGGGCATCATCCCGGCCGTCCTGCACTACTACGTCAACTTCGTGCCCGGCGCCGACGAGGACGGCGTGGTCCGCTTCCTGCTCGCGGCCGGCGCGATCGGCATGCTCTTCAAGGAGAACGCCTCCATCTCCGGCGCCGAGGTCGGCTGCCAGGGCGAGGTCGGCTCCGCCTGCTCGATGGCGGCGGGCGCCCTCGCCGAGGTGCTGGGCGGCTCCCCCGAGCAGGTGGAGAACGCCGCCGAGATCGGCATGGAGCACAACCTCGGCCTCACCTGCGACCCGGTCGGCGGCCTCGTCCAGATCCCGTGCATCGAGCGCAACGGCATGGCCGCGGTGAAGGCGGTCACGGCGGCCCGGATGGCGATGCGCGGCGACGGCTCCCACAAGGTCTCCCTCGACAAGGTCATCAAGACCATGAAGGACACCGGCGCCGACATGTCCGTGAAGTACAAGGAGACGGCGCGGGGTGGGCTCGCGGTGAACATCATCGAGTGCTGACGGCCGGAGCGGCGCGGCTCCGCTCCGTGTGACGGGGGCACGGCTCTCCGTCCCCCGGTCCCGCCGCGTCAGACGATGCCCGCCGCCGCGACGGCGAGCGCGGTCCGCACGGTTCTCGCCAGGTCCGCCCGCGCGGACGCGGCGTCGGCGCCCGGCCCGGCGGCGCGAAAGGCGTGGTGCTCGACCGCCGCGCGCAGGGCGGCGTTGAGCATGGCGGCCCAGACGGCCGGCCGTACGTCGTCGGCGGGGAGTCCGGCCCGCTCGGCGAGGGCCCGCGCGAAGACGGGTTCGGCCTCGTCGTGGGTCTGCAGCCAGACCGCGCGCAAGCCCGCCTCGGTCCGGGCCAGGCGGAGCAGGGCGCCGACGTCGGGGCCGGGCAGGGCGGCGTCGCCGGCCCACAACTCGCCGAAGGCCTCCGGCAGGGGGCGCCCGTGTTCCCAGTGCCGCAGGGCCTCGGCGATCGTGTCGACGCCGGTCGCCAGCAGCGGCCGTACGCAGCTCTCCTTGGTGGGGAAGTAGCGCCAGACGGTGCGGGCCGAGACACCGACCGCCCGTCCGATCTGCTCTCCGGTGGTCGCGGCGACCCCTTGGTCGACGAACAGGTCGACCGCCGCCCTGGCGATCTCCAGCCGGATGGCGGTCTTTCGCTCCTCGGTCAACGGCGGCCGTCCCGTCCGTCCGCTCGCTGCGGTCATCTGTCCTCCGGCCCCTGTGGTCGATGCCGCGTCCATTCTCCCCCTTCGGTTCGGGACGCCACGACTTTATGTCACTCAGAGACATAAAGGGGCTAGGGTGTCGGTGCGGTGGCGCAGCGTCCCACCGCACCGACAGGCACCTCAGTGGACGGAGCACCTCATGAACGGCGACACCGCCGACACCGGCCATCCGAACGGACGCGGCGTGATCGTCACCGGAGCCGGATCGGGCATCGGCCGCGCGGCCGCCCTCGCCTTCGCCGCCCAGGGCGACCGTGTCGTGGTGGCCGACCTCAACGCCGACGGGGCCGCGGCGACCGTCGAGGAGATCGAGCGGTCGGGCGGCACGGCGGTGGCCGTCACGGGCGACCTCAGCGAGCAGAGCGTGGTGGACCGCGTCACGGCGACGGCCGTCGAGCGGTTCGGCGGCGTGGACGTCCTGGTCAACAACGCGGGGATCATGGACAGCATGTCGGCCCTGGCCGACGTGAGCGACGCCGAATGGGAACGGCTCATCCGGGTCAACCTCACCGCCCCCTTCCTGCTCACCCGCGCCGTACTGCCGCACATGCTGGCCGCGGGCCGGGGCGCCATAGTGAACACCGCGTCCGAGGCCGCCCTGCGCGGCAGCGCGGCGGGTGCCGCGTACACGGCGTCCAAGCACGGCGTGGTGGGACTGACGAAATCGCTGGCGGTGATGTACCGCAGCAACGGCATCCGGTCCAACGCGATCTGCCCGGGCGGCACGGCGACCGCGATCGGAGTGCGGGCCGACCCGACGGCCCACGGCCCGGCGGCGATCGGTCCGCACTTCGTCAACCTCGGCCGGGTGTCACGGCCGGAGGAGCAGGCGGCCGCGATCCTCTTCCTCGCCTCGGACGCCGCGAGCAACGTCAACGGCGCGATCCTGCCGGTCGACGACGGCTGGTCCGCCGTCTGACCGGCCTCCGCGTCCCCGGCCGGAACGCAGGCTCAGGTCCGCGCCCGCCCACCGGGCGTGAGGACCTCGTCCAGAGACGTCTCGCGCCACGCCTTCAAGAGCTCGTGGAAGGCGAACGCGCCGTGCGGGTAGGCGGTCGGGCCGTTGGGACGGCCGCGCCCCTCGCCGTTGTAGTAGCCGGGGGTGCACTCGGCGTGGAACCACTCGTGGTCCGGGGCGTGCTCGGCCAGCACCGCGAGCCAGGCGTCCTCGGCCTCGCGGGACGGCTCGATCACCGCACCCCGGTCCTCGGCGGCGGCCACCAACGCCGCGGCGTGCACGGCGTGTTCGTCCAGCACGTGGGTGAAGTTGACGCTGGCGGCACCCTGGACGCCCCCCAGCTGGATCAGGTTCGGGAAGCCGTTGGTCGTGAACCCGTGCAGCGTGCGCGGCCCCCGCTCCCGCCAGGCGTCCCGCAGCGGGACCCCGTCCCTGCCGTGCACGGGCAGCCGGCCGGAGTGGACGCCGGAGTTCCCGACGGAGAATCCGGTCGCGAAGATCAGGCAGTCGAGGGCGTACTCGGTGTCGCCGACCACTACACCGCGTGCGGTCATCCGCTCGATGCCCTGGGTGTCGGCGGTGTCGACCAGGGTGACGTTGTCCCGGTTGAAGGCCTGGAGGTACAGGTCGGAGAACGTGGGACGCTTGCAGGCGTACCGGTACCAGGGCTTGAGCCGCTCGGCCGTGTCCGGGTCCGTGACGACCTGCTCGACGCGGGCACGGATCTCGTTCATCTTCGCGGCGTCCGCGGCCTCGTAGGCCGCCTCGAAGGCCGCCGGGTCCCCTTGCCGCCGGAAACTCGGCAGGAGCTTCTCCAGGAGGCCGGCCGACGAGGTCCACCGGTCCGCCACGAGGTCGTCGTCCACGTGCTCGCCGGAGACGATGCGCAGGAAGTTGTCGCGGCGCTCCCGCGCCCAGCCGTCGCGGTCCGCGCCGACGTCCCGTGCGGTGGTGCGCCGGTTGCCGCGGACGTCCACCGTGGACGGCGTGCGCTGGAAGACGAAGAGGTGTCCGGCGTCCTCGGCCAGCGCGGGGACGACCTGGATACCGGTGGCGCCGGTGCCCACGACCCCCACCCGCTTGTCCGCGAGACGGGTCAGACCGCCCTGGGGGGTCCCTCCCGTGTACGCGTAGTCCCAGCGCGAGGTGTGGAAGGTGTGACCCTCGAACTCCTCGATCCCGGGGATGCCGGGCAGCTTGAGCTCGGTCAGGGTGCCGGTGGCCGTGACGACGTACGTCGCGCGGAACTCGTCGCCCCGGTCGGTCGTGACGGTCCACGCACCACAGGTGTCGTCCCAGGTCAGGGACGTCACCGCCGTGGAGAACAAGGCGTCCGCGCAGAGGCCGGACTTCTCGGCGATCCGCACCGCGTGGCGGCGGATCTCCTCGCCGGGCGCGTACTTCCACTCCGGTACGTACCCGGTCTCGTCGAGCATCGGCAGGTAGACGTGCGACTCGACGTCGCAGTGGATGCCCGGGTACCGGTTCCAGTACCAGGTGCCTCCGAAGTCACCGCCCTTCTCGACGATCCGGATGCGGCCGACGCCCCGCTGACGCAGCCGCGCACCCGCGAGGATGCCGCCGAACCCGCCGCCGACGACCACGACGTCCACGGTGTCCCGCAGCGGCTCGCGCCCGGACTTCCCGCCCGCGTAGGGGTCTTCGGCGTAGTAGCCGAACCGGGCCTCCGCGGCGAGGTACTGCCGGGCGCCGTCGGGCCTTACCCGGCGCTCCCGTTCGAGGCGGTAGCGCCGCCTCAGCTCGGCCAGCGCGTCGGGGGACAGCGCGTCGGTGTTCGTCATGTGGGGGGCCTCGATCCTTCCGGTTCACTGCCAGACGCCCGCACCGCCCGTGAAGTGTGCGCAGGAGCAACGGACTTGAGCAGGCATGCACTACCGTAGCAAGTACCGGACAGTGTTGTCCGGTTGCGATCGAGACAGCTTCCGCATCCCCCGGACAGGAAGAGTGACCCCATGCGACGACGCCCGATCCGATCCCTGACCGCGCTCGGAGCGGCCGGCCTGCTGGCCCTCACCGGGTGCGGCACCGCCACCACCACGGGCCCGGCCGCGGACACGCCGGCGGCCTCGACCGGCGAGGGCAGGACCGTCCGCGCGGAGAAGGCCATGCGGCTGACGCGGACCCACGAGGAGACCGGCATGACCCTGCTGGAGGGGCCCACCTTCGACGAGAACGGCGACCTGCTCGTCGTCGACGTCACCGCCCCGGCCGGTGAGCCCAAGGTGCTGCGCGTCGACGTCCACCGCAAGACGTCGCGCGCCGTCCACACCGACGACCGCGGCACCTACACGTCAGCGCAGTTCAGCCCGTACGACGGACGGATCTACCTGACGGACTTCTCCCACGGCGACATCGTCAGCCTGGCCCCGGACGGCGGCGACCCGCGGACCTTCTTCTCCGGCGAGGTCGACGGCGCCCCGATGAACCCCGACGACCTCGCCTTCGACCGCGAGGGAAACCTGTACGTCAGCGACTCCCGCGGGATGTCCGAGGGAGAGCCGAAGGGCCGCGTGGTGCGCATCGACCGGACCGGGAAGCACGCCACGGTGCTGGCGGCCGGGCTGGCGGCGCCGAACGGGATCTCGTTCGACGCGCGGTACCGCGGACTGTGGTTCAGCGAGCTGACCGAGAACCGGATCTCCTACCTTCTCCTGGACGACGAGGGCGGTGTCGCCTCGCGGCACACCGCCGTCCGGGTCGACGGCGGCCTCGCCCAGACCGACTCGATCGCCGTGGACGCGGACGGAAACCTCTACCAGGCCCTGCACGGCCGCCCCGCGATGGCCGTGTACAGCCCGCACGGTGAACGCCTGGCGACCGTCGAGGTCCCCGCCCGCGCCGCCGCCGGCCTCCAGTCCGCGACCAACGTGGCGATCACGCCCGGAGGCACCGAGGCCTACCTCACCGTCAGCGGCCCCGCCGGCGGCTACCTGTACCGCTTCGAGGCACTGGGGCGGGGCGTACGGCAGTCCAACGGCGGCTGACCGCGCCGCCGGTCACCCCTCGTAGGGCCGCACCGCGCCCACCTCGACACCGAGCAGCCGCCAGGCCGCCAGCGCCCGGCGCTCCCTGTGCTCACGGGTGGGGCCGGTGACGGCACCGGAGACCATCGCGACGGCGACCATGAGGTCCTCCCGCTCGCCGCCCAGCCGATGCCCGGCCGGCAGGTGTTCACGCAGGGCCCGCTCGACCCGCTCGGACAGGGCGGAGGCGTACTCCGGGACCGCGGACACCTCGCCCGCCCTGTCCGCGTGCAGCAGGCTGATGAAGGCCGCCGACTGCGTCTGGTGCCACGTCAGAACGCCCAGAACTCCGACGATGTCCGCTCCCGGCTCCGCCGCGGCCTGCTCGATCTGCCGCACGTTCTCCTCCAGGACCGCCGTCGCCATGGCGGCCCGGTCGGGGAAGTGCCGGTACAGCACCCCTTGACCGACGCCGGCCCGACGCGCGATCGCGGACAGCGGGGCGTTCAGCCCGGAATCGGCGTAGATCTCCCGGGCAGCGGCGATGAGCGCGGCCCGGTTGCGGGCAGCGGCCCTGCGCCCTTCGTTCGCGGGCCGCCGTTCGTCGCGGGTGCGTTGCTGCGTCACCCCGAGAGCGTATCGGGCGGGTGCCGGGGCCGGCCGTGACCGCACGCCGTGCCTGCTGCCGCGCCCGGCCCCGGTCCGTCAGATGCCGCAGTTCGGCGCCGACCAGTACGGCGACGGGTCGAAGGCCACGTGGGTGTGGTCGTTGTGGCCGGGGTAGCCCGGGCCGAGGATCTCCGAGAAGCCGTGGGTCCTGGACTGCTGCGCCAGGCGGCAGAAGCTGGGTGATCCGGTGAGGTCGGCCGCGTCGCCGTAGAGGTGCCGGCTGGTGGCCGAGCCGCCGACGGCGTTGTTGCAGGCGCGGGAGCGGAAGCCACTGGAGATGGTGATCGGCACGTCCCCGAGGGCGTGCCGCATCGCCTCCAGCTTCCACATGGTCTTCAGCGCGTTCGACTTGGCTGTGGCGGCGGAGACCGCGCCGCCGGACCAGTCGGAGTTGCACTTGTTGAGTTCCGCGTAGCTGAAGTGGACGGGCGTGCAGTCCGCGTCCTGGAGCGAGTAGATCTTGCTGAAGGTGGCCGGTCCCGCGACGCCGTCCGCGGCCAGTCCGTACGCGGACTGGAACTTCTTGACGGCGGCGGTGGTGCGCGCGCCGTACTGGCCGTCGTAGGAGAGCCGCTCCCCCGAGGTGACCCAGCCCGCGACCCTGATCTGGAGCTGGGTGACGTCGCCGCCGGACGACCCCTGGGAGAGGGTGCGGTTCCAGGTGTAGCAGGAGTCCGCCTGAGCGGCGGTGGCGGTGGCTCCCACACCCACCGCCGCACCAGCCATGAGCATGACAAATGAGAGAAGCAGGCGTGCCGCGCGTCTGAACATCCCGGCCTCCCGACCGTCGAGCCGAACATGGACCGGACCAGCGTGCGGGACGGGGCTACGCGCGTCAACAGCGCGCAGGAGAAGGCAAGTCGACGTTTCCGCCTCGGCCGGGGATCACCCGTGCCATGGTGGGGAATAACCAACTCCCATTCCCCCCACAGCTCCTCAGGGAGGCCCCATGCTGCGCGGCATCGATGTCAGCGCGTACCAGTCGTCCAGTTACGGCACGGACGGCCTCTCCTTCGTCTTCGTCAAGGCGACGGAGGGCCGCACCTACGTCAACCCGAAGCTCGCGGCGCAGACGAAGCGAGGCCGCGACGCCGGGCTCGTCGTCGGCTTCTACCACTTCCTGTGGCCGGGCAACCTCGACGCCCAGGCCTCGTACTTCGTCTCCAAGGCCCCCGACCGCAAGGGCGACATCCTCGCCGTCGACTGGGAGACGACGGGCGAGGGCACCCACGCGAGCAACGCGGAGAAGGACAGCTTCATCCGGAAGGTCCGGGCGCTGCGGCCGGACAATCGGGTCATCCTGTATTGCAACAGGAACTTCTGGCTCAACGTCGACACGACCTCGTACGCCGGTGACGGCCTCTGGATCGCCGACTATGTGACGGCGGGCAAGCCGCGCATCCAGGCGGACTGGCGCTTCCACCAGTACACGGACGACCCGATCGACACCAACGTCGGGGACTTCGCGAGCAAGACGGCCCTCAAGGAGTGGGCGCAGAGCGCCTGAGAGGTCAGCCCCGGAAGTCCGCCGGGCGCTCCGGGGACGCCTCGGCCAGCGCCTTGGTGACTCCGTCGGCACCCGCGCGCAGACCGTACACCGGGGTGCCGGGCTGCTGGCGCCAGGAGTCGTCGATGCCTCCGGTGTCCACGGTGTCGAAGCCGAGCTCGTCGATCAGGGCGCGGACCTTCGCCTTGGCCGCCCCGTCGTCGCCGGAGACCGGCAGGGCGAGGCGGTCGGGGGCGCCCGCCGGGCGGGGGCGGTCGAGGATGTCCTGGGCGTAGGTGCCGTTGAACGCCTTGATCACCGGATGCCCGATGTGGCCCTCGGTCCAGCGGCTCTCGGTGAGCCCCTCGTCCTCGATGCCGGCGATCCTGCCGTCCCGCTGCGGGTAGTAGTTGCCGGTGTCGATGACCGCCGCGCCCTCGGCCGCCCCGTCGAACAGGCCCGACGGCAGATCCGGGACCGCCTTCAGCGGAACGGTGACGACCACCACCTCGGCGCCGCGCGCGGCCTCCGTGGCGAGGACCGGCGTGGCGCCGGTCTCCTCGGCCAGTGCGGCGAGTGTCTCGGGTCCTCGCGAGTTGGCCACGGAGACGTCGTGCCCCAGGGCGGTCAGCCGCCGGGTGAGGTTGCCACCGATGTTGCCCGCGCCGATGATGCCGATCTTCATGATGCCGAGTCGCCTGGCCCTTCGGGGTGGTGTTCCGGGTCGACGGCGCGCCGACCGCGCCGACGAGCCGGTCAACCCCGGTCCCCGGCGGCCTATTCCGGTGCCGCCCCGGCTTCACCCGGCCGCAGCAACCGCGGGTACGCGTCGGGGGCGCCTCCGGCCCGGCCGGGAGGCGCCCCCGTGGTGCGGGTGTCGCGGGTTCAGGACTTGTTCAGGGGGGCCCAGAACTCCTCGAACGACATCAGCTTGTCGCCGTCGAGGTCGCGGTTGGCGATGATCGCCTCGGCCACCGACTCGGTGACGTTCCAGTCGCCGCCCTGGGCCAGCGCCTTCTTGAACTCGGCCGCGGTGATGAAACCGTCACCGTCCGTGTCGATCCGGTCGAACTGCCTGCGTGCTTCCTCGATGTCCGCCACCGGTCCGCCCCTCATTCCCTGCTCAGCTGGTCTGCTCTGCTCGCCCCGTGGACGAATCTGACGCGAGTCAGACTAGCTGGCCGCACTCCGGCGTCAGTGCCAGGGCCGGTAGTGCGGGTTGCTCTCGCAGTCGTTCATGATCTCGGTCTTGGTCTTCCGGTCGACCGGGCAGACCCCGACGATGTACTGCCGCTGGATGCCGCCGGGGAAGGCGACCTCGACCTGGTCGGCCCACTTGTGTTTGTCGCCGATGGTCTTGTTGACGTCGATGCCGCCGGGGGCGTCGATGTAGTAGTTGTAGCCGGACTTGTACCAGGTCTTGTACAGGTCGTGGTCGTAGCTCGTCGAGACGTACGGCGAGGGCTGGTTGACCAGGACGTACTTCTCGACGTCGTACTGGCCGTTGTACACGTCCTTGGCGTGGAAGCCCTCCTCGAAGACGACCTGCGGGCCCCGGCTGTCGCTGCGGTAGAGGGTGCCGCAGGTGGTGCGCCAGACCGGCTCGGGGGTGATGCGCTCGACGTCGACGCCGCGGTCGGCGGCGGCCTTGGTCCTGTCGTCGAACTGGGGGCAGGCCGGTGCGGCCTTGGCGGGCGCCGTCGCGGTGGCGGCCGAGCCGGGGACGGTGGCGGCCGAGGTGGCGAAGACGGCGGCGAGCGACAGGACGGCGGCGGCGGCCCTGCGGCGCAGACGAGTGGTGATCATGAGGTCCACGATCCCGTTACCGGAGCTGCCCGTTCCGCATTCTCACCCGTAGGTGGCGTGTCCGGCGAACGGGGTTGCTACCGGCGGCAGATGACCACTCACCGGTCCACGACCCGCATCTCGAACCACGTCGTCTTGCCGAGCGGCAGCAGGTCGACGCCCCATCGGTCGGACAGCTTGTCCACGAGGAAGAGGCCCCGCCCGCTGATGTCCGTCTCCTGCACCGGCATCAGACAGGGCAGCCCCCGGGAGGGGTCGCGGACCTCGACGCGGATCCAGCCGGGGCGGCGGCGCATGTGGAGACCGAACACCCGGGCGCCGGTGTGCCGGACGGCGTTGCCGACCAGCTCGGAGACGAGCAGGACGGTGTCCTCGGTGACCTTGGGGCCGAGCTGCCACTGGCGCAGGGCCACCACTTGAGCCAGCCGGCGGGCGGTGGCGGCGGACTCGGGCCGGGACGGTAACGGAACCTCGTGCTCCGTGGGGTTGCCGAACAGCTCCAGCGCCTGGTGCGCGCGTTCGTCCTCCACCGCCGGCGACCAGCGCGCCGCGGTCGCACGTCCGGCTCCCCGCGGCTGTTCCGTACCCTCCAGCCCCGCCATGCCCCCATCATGGCCGCCCCCGGGGGGCTCCGGGGCCGTTCCCGGGGAATACGCCCCCGCGCGGGCGTGGCCCGACGCGGGGCGCTCGGCATATGCCAGAGGCAGCTCAGTACCGGGAAAGGCCCCACTGACCTGGGCGGACGACTCGGCCGGAGACAAGCGGCGGCCTCCCTCGACACGACACGCTTAATGGTGCGTTAAGGCTGCCATAAACCGCCCCATCGAGGGACCCGGATCAGACATCGCGTCAATTGCAAGCCTGTCAGCCGAACTTCGCCTTTCCGGGGCCGTCCTCCACGAAGCTGCGCATGCCGCGTTCGCGGTCCTCGGTGGCGAACAGACCGGCGAACCAGTTGCGTTCGACGGCGAGGCCGGTCTCGATGTCCGTCTCCAGGCCCGTGTCGACGGCCTCCTTCGCCGCGCGCAACGCGATGGCCGGCCCCTTGGCCAGCCGCGCGGCCCAGGCGTGCGCCTGCGCGTAGACCTCCCCGGCCGGGACCACGCGGTCGACCAGGCCGAGCGTCAGCGCCTCCTCGGCCTTCACCTGCCGGCCGGTGAAGATGAGGTCCTTGGCCCGGGAGGGGCCGACCAGCCGGGAGAGCCGCTGGGTGCCGCCGGCGCCCGGGATCAGGCCGAGCAGGATCTCGGGCTGGCCCAGCTTGGCGTTCTCCCCGGCGATGCGGAAGTCGGCGCAGAGCGCGAGTTCGCAGCCGCCGCCCAGCGCGTAGCCGGTCACGGCCGCGACCACCGGCTTGGGGATGCGGGCCACCGCGGTGAAGGAGTCCTGCAGGGCACGGGCGCGCACGATCATCGCCGCGTGGTCCATCGCCTGCATCTCCTTGATGTCCGCGCCCGCCGCGAACACCTTCTCGCCGCCGTAGATCACCACGGCGCGCACGTCGTCGCGGCGGGTGGCCTCCTCGGCGAGTTCCTTGAGCCGGTCCTGCGTGGCGACGTCCAGGGCGTTCATGGGCGGGCGGTCCAGGCGCAGCGTGCCGACGCCGTCGGCGACTTCCAGATTCACGGTCATGCCCAGCAGGTTAACGGGGACTAACGATGTGGGCCCCGGTGCCGTACCTCACACGGAGGCGGACACCGGGGCCGTACGCGCTCTGCTGCCGGCAGGCTCAGGCCTTCCACTTCTCCCAGGACATGTTCCAGCCGTTGAGGCCGTTGTCCGGGGCGATGGTCGCGTCCTCGGAGTTCTTCACCACGACCACGTCGCCGATCAGCGAGTTCTCGAAGAACCACGCGGCCGGCGCCTTCTCGTCCCAGCCGCCGCGCACGTCGCGCAGCCCGATGCAGCCGTGGCTCGCGTTGCGGTTGCCGAAGGCGTCGCCGCCCCAGTAGTTGCCGTGGATGAAGGTGCCGGAGGTGGACAGGCGCATCGCGTGCGGGACGTCCTTGATGTCGTACTCGCCGCCGTAGCCGACCGTCTCGCCGTTCATCCTGGTTACCGCGAGCCGCTCGGTGATGACCATCTGGCCGTTCCAGGTCTCGTAGCCGGGCGAGCCGGTGGTGACCGGGATGTTCCTGAGGGTCTTGCCGTCCCGGACGACCTTCATCGTGTGCTTCTTGGCGTCGACGACGGAGACCTGGCTGCGGCCGACGGTGAAGGAGACGGTCTTGGCCTGCTTGCCGTAGACGTCCTCGCGGCCCTCGACCCCGTCGAGGTTGAGGTCGACGGTGACCTTGGTGCCGGGCTTCCAGTACTTCTCGGGCCGGAAGTCGAGTCGGTCGTTGCCGAACCAGTGGCCCGCGACCTCCACGGCCGGCTCGGTCTTGATGCGGATGGCCTTCTCGACGTCCTCGGGGTTGGTGATGCCCCGGGTGAAGCGGATCGAGAACGGCATGCCGACGCCGACCTTCGAGCCGTCCTCCGGCGTGAAGGTGCCGACGAAGGTGTTCTCGGGCGTCAGCGTGGTGAAGCGGGAGTCCTCGGCCGCCGAACGCCCCTCGGCGTCCTTGGCGACCGCGTGCACGGTGTACGTGGTGGAGGCGGCCAGATGGGTGGACGGCGTCCAGGTGGCGCCGTCCCCGGATATCTTCCCGTCGACCTTCGCGCCCTCGGCGTCCTTCACCACGACCTCGGTGAGCTTGCCGTCGGCGGCCGCGACCTTGAGCGCGCCGCTGGTGTCGACGGCCTTGGCCCCGTTCTTCGGCGCGATGGTGACGACGGCCTCGGACTGCTTGCTCTGTGCCGCGGTGGAGTCCTTGCCCTTGCCGTTCCCGGCACCGCCCCCCGAGCCCGATCCGCCCCCGCCGCACGCGGTGACCGCCAGCATCAGCACGGCGAGCACCGCCCCCGATATCGGACGCACGTTCAACTTGTCTCCCCTCGCCGGGCCTGGTCCGGCCCGCACCCCGGTGCGCCCGCGCGCACCGGCGCATCGTAACCGCAGGCCAGGGGGTCAGGGGACTGGTGAAATGTCACTGTTCCGTACCGAGTTGGCGCCGGGCGCCGGGGTCACTTCACGGCACTCCCGGCGGTCCACTTCTTCCAGCCCATGTTCCAGCCGCCGAGCCCGTTGTCCGGGGCGACCGTCTTGTCCTTGCTGTTGACCACCTCGACGACGTCGCCGATGAGACTGCGGTCGAAGAACCAGCCCCCCGGGGTGTCGGAGCCGCCGCCCTTGTCGTCGCGCAGCCCGATGCAGCCGTGGCTGACGTTGGCCCGGCCGAACGTGTCCTCCGGCGCCCAGTAGTTGCCGTGCAGGAAGGTGCCGGAGCTGGTCAGGCGGATGGCGTGCGGGACGTCCGGGATGTCGTACTCGCCGCCGAAGCCGACCGTGCGGCTGTTCATGCGGGTGACGTCGAGCATCTCGGTGATCACCATTTTGCCGTTGTAGGTGGGGGTGGACGGGGCCCCCGCGGTGATCGGCACGGTGGCGAGCAGGGAGCCGTCCCGGCGCACCTCCATGGTCCGGCCGGCCGCGTCGACCCGCGAGACCTGGCCGCGGCCGACGGTGAAGGAGATCTTCTTGTGCTGGAGTCCGTAGGCGCCGGGCGCGCCCTCGACGTCGCGGAGGCCGAGGTCGACGGTGACCTCGGTGCCGGGCTCCCAGTACTCCTCGGGGCGGAAGTCGAGGCGTTCCTTGCCGAACCAGTGGGGGCGGACCTCGACGGCGGGCTTCGCGGTCACCGAGACGGCCCGTTCGACGGCGGCGCGGTCGGTGATCTCCCGGTTGAACTCCAGCGAGACGATCATTCCGGTGCCGACGACCGAGCGGTTCTCGGGGGCGACGTACGCGATGAAGCGCTCTTCGGGGACGTAGGTGGTGAAGGTGGTGTGCCGGGCGGAGCGGTGTCCCGCGCCGTCGAGGGCGACGGCGTCGACCGTGTACTTCGCGGCGAGGGCGAGCCGGTCGTCGTGGGGGCGCCAGCTGAGTCCGTCGTCGGAGATCCGGCCGGGCACCGGTGTCTCCTGCGCGTCCTGCGACCTGACGACCTTCACCGACTCCAGCCGTCCGTCGGGCACCCGCACCGACAGCTTCTTCTCCGGCCGGACGGCCTTGCTCCCGTCGTCCGGGGTGACGCGGATGACGTCCTCGGCGGCGGGTGGCTTGCCGAACACCCCGCCGATGCCGCCGCCGTCCGAGGTGCATCCGGCGGCCCCGGCCAGCAGTCCTGCCCATGTCAGTACGGCGGCCAGAGCGGCCCCCGCGCGCCGTGCGCGCCCATGTACGTGCCTCACATCCACCCGTAACGACCGGCCCGCCCTGGGGAAACGTGAGTGCGAGCCAACCGGTGGGCAGAACTGTGGGGAGGACGACGCGACGGGGAGCAGCGGCCGGGACGCCGCACGCCCTCTTGCCGGACGTCGTTCCATGAGCCGTGGGAGGCTGACAGGTGTCCAGCGCAGCCGAGCAGGAGGCGGTGGCCGGGAATCGGGCCGCCGACGACGCGCGCCCCTCCGTCGTGGTCAACGGCGCCCGACGTGCCGCACCGCCGCCCACCGTGCCGGCCTGGCCGGGCACCCCGGTGCCACTGGGCGCACGCTTCCGGACCGGCCCCGGCCAGGTGGCGGGGACCAACTTCGCGCTGTGGGCCGGCGGGGCGGAGGCGGTGGAGCTGTGCCTGTTCGACGGGCCGGGGCCCGGGGGCGGGGAGCGCCGGGTGCGGCTGACCGAGCTGACCCACGAGATCTGGCACGGTTTCGTGCCGGGCGTCCTGCCGGGGCAGCGATACGGCTTTCGGGTGCACGGCCGCTGGGACCCGTGGACCGGTGCCCGCTGGAATCCGGCGAAGCTGCTGCTCGACCCGTACGCGCGCGCCGTGGACGGCGACTTCGGGCTGCCGCCGCAGGTGTACGGGCACGTGCGGGACTGGCCGGAGCAGCGGGTGGCGGACACGGTGCGCGACGAGCGGGACTCGGCGCCGTACGTCCCGAAGGGTGTCGTGGTCGACGACGGCGGTCCCGACGACGAGTGGACGTACGACCGGCGGCCGAAGACGCCGTGGGCGGACTCGGTCATCTACGAGCTGCACGTGCGCGGCTTCACCAAGCTGCACCCGGGTATCCCCGAGGAGATGCGCGGGACGTACGCGGGCCTCGCGCACCCGGCGGCGATCGAGCATCTGACGCGGCTGGGCGTGACGGCGGTGGAGTTGCTGCCGGTGCACCAGTTCGCGCACGAGAGCCATCTGCTGGACCGCGGGCTGAAGAACTACTGGGGCTACAACTCGATCGGCTACTTCGCCCCGCACGCCGCCTACGCCGCCTCCGGCACCACCGGTGAGCAGGTCGGCGAGTTCCGGCGGATGGTGCGGGCGCTGCACGCGGCGGGCATCGAGGTGATCCTCGACGTGGTCTACAACCACACGGCGGAGGCCGGCGAGCTGGGTCCGACGCTCTCCCTGAAGGGCATCGACAACCGCGGCTACTACCGCCTCCAGGCCGACGCCCGCCGGTACGCCGACTACACGGGCTGCGGCAACACGCTGCACGTCGTCCAGCCGCACGTCCTGCGCCTGATCACCGACTCGCTGCGGTACTGGGTGACGGAGATGGGCGTGGACGGCTTCCGCTTCGACCTGGCGGCGGCGCTGGCCCGCTCGATGCACGACGTCGACATGCTCTCCCCGTTCCTCGCGGTGATCGCGCAGGACCCGGTGCTGCGCCGGGTGAAGCTGATCGCCGAGCCGTGGGACGTCGGCTCGGGCGGCTACCAGGTGGGCGCGTTCCCGCCGCTGTGGACGGAGTGGAACGACCGCTACCGCAACGCGGTGCGGGACTTCTGGCGGCACGCGCTGCCGGACGTGCGGGAGATGGGCTACCGCCTGTCGGGCTCCAGCGACCTGTACGCGTGGGGCGGGCGCAGGCCGTACGCCTCGGTCAACTTCGTCACCGCGCACGACGGCTTCACGCTGCGGGACCTGGTGAGCTACGAGCGCAAGCACAACGAGGCGAACGGCGAGGGCAACCGGGACGGCACGGACGACAACCGGTCCTGGAACTGCGGTACGGAGGGAGAGACGGAGGACGCGGACGTACGGGCACTGCGGCGGCGCCAGCTGCGCAACCTGCTGACCACGCTGCTGCTGTCGACCGGGGTGCCGATGCTGGTCGCCGGCGACGAGATGGGCCGCACCCAGCGCGGCAGCAACAACGCCTACTGCCAGGACAACGAGATCAGCTGGGTGGACTGGAGCCTGCTGGAGGACCCGGAGTGGCGCCCCCTGTTCGAGCTGGCCTCCCGCCTGATCGCCCTGCGCCACCGGCATCCGGTGCTGCGCCGCCGGGCCTTCTTCTCCGGCCGCGCGCACTCCGCGGACGGCCTGCGCGACCTGGCCTGGTTCACCGCCCGGGGCACGGAGATGACGGAACGGGACTGGTACGCCCCGGCCGCCACGCTCGGCATGTACCTGTCCGGGCGGGACATCCCGGGCCGCGACGAGCGGGGCGAGGCGATCTCCGACGACAGCTTCCTGGCCGTGCTCCACGCGGGTGAGACGCCGGCCGACTTCGTCCTGCCGGGGCCGCCGTGGGCCCAGCGGTACGAACTGCTCGTCGACACCGGCCGTGAGGACCAGACCGGGGCGCCGGAAACCGCTTATCCGGCGGGAGCGCCGGTCAGGGTGGCGGGGCGGACGGTCCTGCTGCTGCGGGCGGGGTAGCGCGGACGGCGGACGGTCCGGCGGGGGATGCCCCCGTACGACCCCCGTGCGCGCGAGAAACTCGCTGGGCAGTGTCAGTGGTGAACCGTAGGCTCGCTGCTGATGCCCACTACACCCGTTCCCGCCCCGGACTCCTCCGGCAACCGTTCCACCGTGCGCTCGCTGTCGCGGTTGTGGCCGTACGTACGCCCCGTGCGCGTGCGGTTGGCGACCGCGGCGTGCGTCGCGATCACCGCCTCCTGCGTGGGGCTGGTGATCCCCCTCGTCCTGAAGTGGATGGTGGACGGGCCGGTCGCCGACCGCGATCCGGCCGGCGTGTGGCTCGGGGCGCTGTACCTGCTGCTGCTCGGGCTGGCGGAGGCGCTGCTGTTCGGGTTGCGGCGGTGGATGGTGGCCCGTCCGCTGGCCGGCGTGGAGGCGGCGATGCGCGCGGACCTGTACGGGCGTCTGCAACGGCTGCCGGTGGCCTTCCACGACCGGTGGGCGTCGGGGCAGTTGCTGTCGCGCGGGACGACCGACCTGATGCTGCTGCGCATGTTCCTCGCCTTCCCGTTGACGTTCCTGCTGGTCAACGGGGTGACGATCCTGGTCGGCGTGGGCATCATGCTGGTCCAGGACTGGACGCTCGGCCTGGTCGTCCTCGGGCCCGCCATCCCTGTGATCGTCACCTGCGTGATCTTCGAGAAGAAGTACTCCGAGGTGGCGCGGAAGGCGCAGGACCAGGTCGGGGATCTGACGACCGTGGTCGAGGAGGGCGTGCTCGGCATCCGGATCATCAAGGGGTTCGGCCGGCACCGCAGCCAGGCGCGGGCCTTCCACGAGCTGTCCCACACGCTGCGCGGGACGGAGCTGCGCAAGGCGCGGCTGCTGGCGTCCATCTGGGCCGTCATCGTCGTCCTGCCGGAGGTCGCGATCGGGGCGGCGCTGGTGGTCGGGTCGGTGCAGGTGGCGGACGGGTCGCTGTCGGCGGGGACACTGGTGGCGTTCCTGTCCACCGCGCTGGCCCTGCGGTGGCCGGTGGAGTCCATCGGCTTCCTGCTCGCGATGAGCCAGGAGGCGGCGACGGCGACGGACCGGTACTTCGAGGTGATGGACGCCGATGTCGAGACGCAGGGCGACACCGCCCCCACCGCGGCGCGACCGCCCGCGGCCGAGCGGGCCGACGGCCTCCGGTTCGAGCACGTCCGGTTCCGGTACCCCGACGCGGCCCCCGGCTCCCCGCCCCTCCTGACCGACGTCGACCTGCACATCCGCCCCGGCGAGTCCATGGCCCTGGTCGGCGCCACCGGCAGCGGCAAGACGACGCTGACCGCGCTCGTCCCGCGTCTGCACGAGGTGACCGGCGGACGGATCACGCTGGACGGCGAGGACATCACCGCGCTGTCCCGCGAGGAACTGCGCTCGATGGTCGCCGTGGCCTTCGAGGAGCCCACCCTCTTCTCGGCCACCGTCGGCGAGAACGTGCTGATGGGCGCGGGCGACGGCGCCGGCGACGAGGCGCTGGACCGGGCGCTGTCGGTCGCGCAGGCCGACTTCGCGCACGCGCTTCCCCAGGGCACCGGTACCCAGGTCGGCGAGCAGGGCCTCAGCCTCTCCGGCGGCCAGCGCCAGCGCCTCGCGCTCGCCCGGGCCGTGGTCGGCAGGCCGAGGTTCCTCGTCCTGGACGACCCGCTGTCCGCCCTCGACGTGCACACCGAGGCCGCCGTGGAGGCGGCCCTGCGCGACGTGCTCGCGGACACCACCGCCCTGATCGTGGCCCACCGCCCCTCCACCGTCATGCTCGCCGACCGCGTCGCCCTGCTCTCCGGGGGCCGGATCGCCGCCGTCGGCACCCATCACGAACTGCTGCGCGGCAACGCCGAGTACGCCCACCTGATGTCCGGGCTCGACGGGCACGAGATGCCCGACGCGCCCGGGGGACTCCAGAAGGAGGACGCCCGATGACCGCGCCCACGGCCACCGCGCCGGACCGGGAGCAGCCGGACGGCGTGGACCCGGCCGGGAGCGGGGCACGCGCGGACGGCGACCTGTTCGACCAGGACGTCCTGCCCAGCCCGCCCGGCGCGACCGGCGTCCTGCTGCGCTCCCTGCTGGCGCCCCTGAGGGCCCGCGTCGCCCTGACCACCGTCCTCCTGCTGCTCCAGCAGGCGGCGGTGCAGGCGGGCCCGCTGCTGGTGGCGTACGCCATCGACCACGCGGTGCCGGCGCTGCGGGACGACGACCACGGACCGCTGGTCGCGGTGGGCGCCGGCTTCCTGCTGTGCTCGCTGGCGGCGGGCGGCCTCCAGTACGCGTTCATCGCGGCGGCCGCCCGGGTCAGCCAGGACGTCCTCCTCGACCTGCGCGGGCGGATCTTCCGGCACGCGCAGGCGCTGAGCGTCGACTTCCACGAGCGCTACACCTCGGGCCGGCTCATCTCCCGCTCCACCACGGACGTGGAATCCCTGCGCGAACTGCTCGACGAGGGACTCCAGGAGCTGGTGACGGTCATCCTCTCCTTCGTCTACATCGCGGCCCTGCTGCTCTGGCTGGACCTCGGTCTGGGCGCGGTCGCGGTGGCCTCGTTCGTGCCGCTGTACGCGCTGGTGCGGCTCTACCAGCGGCGCGCCGCGCGGGTGTACCGGCACCGGTCCACGGCGATCGCGGCGGTGATCGTGAAGTTCGTGGAGACGATGAACGGCATCCGTCCGGTGCGCGCCTTCCGCCGGGAGGCCGCCAACGACGCCGACTTCGCGGCCTTGAACCGGCGCCACGAGCGGACCAACGGCGACGCCCTCCTGGAGATGGCCCGCTACGTCGTCGGGTCCCGGCTGGTCGCCAACACGGCCGTCGCGGGCATCGTGCTGTGGGGCGCCTACCGGGTCGCGGGCGGCACGCTGGCGCTCGGTGTGCTGGCGGCGTCGGTGCTGTACCTGCGGCGGCTGTACGACCCGATCGACCGGCTCGGCATGTTCCTGAACTCGTACCAGTCGGCGGCCGCCTCCCTGGAGAAGATCGCCGGGCTGCTGGCCCAGACGCCCTCGGTGCCCGAACCGGCCGCGCCGAAGGAGCTGCCCCCGGCGGTCTCCGAACACCCGGGCCGCGAGGTGGTCTTCGACGCGGTGAGCTTCGGCTACCGCACCGGCGGCGAGGTGCTGCCGCGCTTCGCGCTGACCCTCCCGGCCGGGCAGACGGTCGCCGTGGTCGGGTCGACCGGCGCGGGCAAGTCGACGCTGGCCAAGCTGCTCGCCCGGTTCTACGACCCCTCCGCCGGACGGGTCCTGCTCGACGGCGTCGACCTGCGCGACCTGGCGGTGCCCGAGCTGCGGCGCGGGGTGGTGATGGTGACGCAGGAGGCGTTCCTGTTCTCCGGCACGGTCGCCGACAACATCGCGATCGGCCGGCCGGAGGCGACGCGGGAGGAGATCGAGCGGGCCGCGAAGGCGATCGGCGCCCACGACTTCATCGCCGCGCTGCCGGACGGCTACGACACCGACGTCCGTAAGCGCGGTGGCCGCATCTCCGCCGGTCAGCGGCAGCTGGTCGCGTTCGCCCGGGCGTTGCTCGCGGATCCGGCGGTGCTGATCCTGGACGAGGCGACCAGTTCGCTGGACGTGCCCGGCGAGCGTGCGGTGCAGCGGGCGATGACGACGGTGCTGAAGGGCCGTACGGCGGTGGTGATCGCGCACCGGCTGTCGACCGTGGCGATCGCGGACCGGGTGCTGGTCATGGAGCACGGCCGGATCGTCGAGGACGGCCCCCCGGACGAACTGATCGGCGGCACGGGCCGGTTCGCGGATCTGCACCGGGCGTGGCGGGACAGTCTCGCGTGAGGGCGGTCCGGCGCCGGCGGCGGCCGTGGTGATCGACGCGTACGAGGACCCGGGCACCCCGGAGCGCCGGGGCGGCTGGCGCTACCTCGCCTGGCTGGTCGGCAGGCAGTGGCCGCGCTGCGCGGCGGGCGCGGTGCTCGCCAGTACCTGGATGGTGCTGCTGGCGGCGACGCCGTACCTGATGGCACGGGCCGTCGACCACGGCCTGGAGCCCGGCGACACGGGCGCGCTGGCGGGCTGGACCGGCGCGCTGGTCGGCGTCGGGGCCCTCAACGCGTGGCTGGGCCTGATGCGGCACCGCGTGATGACCCGGGTGCGCATGGACGCCAACTTCCGCACGGTCAAGGTGGTCGTGGGGCACGCCACCCGGCTCGGTGCCGCGCTGCGCGGACAGGTGGGCGCCGGGGAGGTCGTCACCATCGGCGTCGGCGACGTGCAGACCATCAGCACCTCGCTGACGGCCGTGGGTCCGGGCGTCGGGGCGGTCGTCGCCTACGCGGCGGTCGGCGCGCTGATGCTCTCGGTGTCCACTCGGCTCGCCCTCGTGGTGCTCATCGGGGTGCCGGTGCTCGCGTTGCTGCTCGGTCCGCTCATGGAACGCCTCCAGGGCCGGGAGTCGGCGTACCGGGAGGGGCAGTCGGTGCTCACCGCGCGCATCGGCGACCTCGCGGGCGGGCTGCGGGTGCTGAACGGGCTGGGCGGCAAGGGCCTGGTCGCGGACGCGTTCCGCCGGGACTCGGAGCGGCTGCGCGAGCGCGGCTACCGGGTCGGGGCGGTGACCAGCTGGATCCAGGCCCTCGGGGTGGGGCTGCCGGTGCTGTTCCTGGCGCTGGTGACCTGGCTGGGCGCCCGGCAGGCCGTGCAGGGGCACATCAGCGTGGGCGAGCTGGTGTCGGTGTACGGCTACGTGGTCGCGCTGGGCTGGCCGGTGTCGTTCCTGATCGAGATGGGCCACCAGCTCAGCCGGGGCGTAGTGGCCGCCCGCCGCGTCGTCGCCTTCCTGCGCCTGGAGCCCGAGCCGGTCACCGGCACCCGCGACGCCCCCGCCGAGCCCTCGGCCCTGCACGACCCGGCCTCCGGCGTACGCGTCCTCCCGGGCCGGCTGACCGCCCTGGCCGGCTCCCGCCCCACCGACGCCGCCGAGGTCATCGACCGCCTGGGCCGCTACACCCCGTCGGAGGCGACCTGGGGCGACGTCCCGCTGTCCGACATCCCCCTCCCCCAGATCCGCTCCCGCATCCTGGTCGCCGAGGCGGAGGCCGACCTGTTCGCGGGCGCCCTGCGCGAAGTAATGGGCGATCAGGACACGCCCCCAAGGGGCGCGGGGAACTGCGCGACAAGCCACGACGAACCCGCAGCCGCCCGACACCAGCACCCGGCAGACGATTCGGCGCACCTCAAAGCCCTCCACGCAGCCGCCGCCGACGACATCCTCCAGTCCCTCCCCGACGGACTGGACACCCCCGTCGCCGCCCAGGGCAACACCCTCTCCGGCGGACAACGCCAACGCATCCGCCTCGCCCGCGCCCTCCACACCGCACCGGAGGTGCTCCTCGCCGTGGAACCGACCTCCGCCCTGGACGCCCACACCGAGGCAACGGTCGCGGCCCGTCTGAGGGACGCCCGCGCGGGCCGCACGACCGTGGTCGCGTCCACGTCCCCGCTGATGCTGGACCGCGCCGACACGGTGGTGTTCCTGGTCGACGGCAAGGTGGCCGCCACCGGATCCCACCGCGAACTCCTCACCACGGAACCGGGATACCGCGCGCTGGTCGCGCGGGACGAGGAGGCGGTCCGATGACGTCCGCGGGACAGCTCCCCGTCGCCGAACGCGCCGACGTCCGGCGGGCCGCGGCCCGGCTGCTGGCCGAGGACCGCCGCGCCCTGGCCACCGTCCTCGGCCTCAACGGCCTCGCCGCCGCAGCCGGTCTGGCCGGTCCCTGGCTGCTGGGCCGGATCGTCGACCAGGTGCGCGCCGGGGCCGGGGTCGGGGCCGTCGACCGCATGGCTCTCGCCATTCTGCTCTGCTCGCTGGCCCAGCTGCTGCTGGCCCGCTGGGCCCGTTACGTCGGCCACCGCTTCGGGGAGCGGACGCTGGCCCGGGTGCGGGAGAAGTACGTGGAGCGGGCGCTCGCGCTGCCCGCGTCGGTGGTGGAGCGGGCCGGCACCGGCGACCTGACGACCCGCGGCACCGCCGACGTGACCACCGTCGGCACGACACTGCGCGACGCCGGGCCCGATCTCCTGGTCAACTCGGTGCAGGCGCTGTTCCTGACGGGCGCGGTGTTCGTGCTCGACCCGCTGCTCGGCGCGGTCGGGGTGCTGGGGCTGACGCCGGCCTGGGTCGCGCTGCGCTGGTACCTGCGCCGGGCGCGGGCCGCGTACCTGGCCGAGGGCGCGGCGACGTCGGAGGTGGCGGAGACCCTCACCGCCACGGTGGCGGGGGCCCGTACGGTCGAGGCGTTCCACCTGGCGGGCCGGCGCGTGGCGGCGAACCGGGAGGCGCTGGAGGTCTCGCTGCGCACCCGGCTGCGCACGCTCTTCCTGCGCAGCGTGTTCTTCCCGGCGGTGGACGTCTCCTACGTGCTGCCGGTGGCGGGCGTCCTGCTGTGCGGGGGGTTCCTGCACGCGCACGGGTCGGTGAGCCTCGGGACGGTGGTGTCGTGCGCCGTGTACCTCCAGCAGCTGGCGGGGCCGCTGGACGAGGTGTTGATGCGGACCGAGCAGCTCCAGGCGGGCGCGGCGTCCTTCGCCCGGGTGGAGGGGCTGGCCCGCGCCCCGCGGTCGGCGGCGGACGGGTCGGCGGTTCCGGCGGACGACCGCATCGACGTCCGGGGGGTGCGGTACGCCTACGAGCGGGGCGGCGAGGTGCTGCGCGGCGTGGACCTGACGGTGCGGCCGGGTGAACGGCTGGCGGTCGTCGGTCCGTCGGGCGCCGGGAAGACCACGCTGAGTCGGCTCCTCGCGGGCGTCGACGCGCCGACGGAGGGCTCGGTGACGGTGGGCGGGGTGCCCGTGGTCGCGCTCGGTCCGGAGCGGCTGCGCCGTCAGGTCGTGCTCGTCACCCAGGAGCACCACGTGTTCCTGGGCACGGTCCGGGACAATCTCCTGATCGCCGAACCGGGTGCCGGGGACGGTGAGTTGTGGGCGGCGCTCGCCGCGGTGGGCGCCGAGCCGTGGGTGCGGGAGCTGCCCGGGGGTCTCGATGCCGAGCTGGGCGCCAAGGGACACCGCACGGACGGCTCGCAGGCCCAGCAGCTGGCCCTGGCCCGGGTGGTGCTGGCCGACCCGCACACGCTGATCCTGGACGAGGCCACCGCCCTCCTCGACCCGACGACGGCCCGGCACACCGAGCAGGCGCTCGCCGCGGTGCTGAAGGGCCGTACGGTCATCGCCATCGCGCACCGGCTGCACACCGCGCACGACGCCGACCGGGTGGCCGTGATGGAGGGCGGCCTGCTGACCGAACTGGGCACGCACGAGGAGCTGGTGGCGGCCGGCGGGGCGTACGCGGCGCTGTGGGGTTCCTGGCACGGGGAGCCGTCCGGCCGGGCGGCCGGGGACTGACCGGGCAGTCAGTAGCCGGGCCGCACGCGACGGTTCCGTTTATCGAACGTGAACTCCCGGTCAACGAACCGTTTCCAGCCAACTTGCTGACGCGCTCCTGACAAGTAGGGCGTACTCCTGCCACTCTTCCGTCGGTCCCTTCACAGCGCCCCCACAGCTTCCTCACGAGCGCTGTGCGGCGACCAGCTCCCGCACGTGATCTCTGCGTACCGCACAGTTCCGCCCGGCCGGCCACCCGCCGACCGGTCTCCCCTGGCCGCGCACCCCGTGGCCACGCAGAAGGAGTCGGTGTTGAGCAGCAGTTCTCCCCACAGACGCACCTCCCACACCACGTCCCACACCCCCTCCCGCCGCGTCGCGCACCGGCGTGCCGCGGCGGTCGCGCTGGCCGGTGTCGCCGCGCTGATCGCCACCGCGGTGCAGTCCGGCGCCGCCACCGCCGCGCCCGCCCAGGCCCCCGCACCGGGCGCCGAGTCGGTCACGCTGACCCCGGGCCAGCGCGCCGAGCTGATCCGCGACGCCAACGCCACCAAGGCCGAGACGGCCGGCGACCTGGGCCTGGGCGCGAAGGAGAAGCTGGTCGTCCGCGACGTGGTCAAGGACCGCGACGGCACGCTGCACACCCGCTACGAGCGGACCTACGACGGGCTGCCCGTCCTCGGCGGCGACCTGGTCGTGACCAGCGACGCCGGGAAGACCGAGCGGGTCGTGAAGGCCACGTCCAAGGCGATCAGGCCGGCCACGGTGACGCCGGGGATATCCGCCGGCAAGGCGGAGCAGCAGGCCGTGTCCGTCGCGAAGGCCGCCGGCGCCGAGGGGGCGGAGGCCGACCGGGCCCCGCGCAAGGTGGTCTGGGCGGCGCAGGGCACCCCGGTGCTGGCGTACGAGACGGTCGTGGGCGGCCTCCAGGAGGACGGCACCCCGAACGAGCTGCACGTGATCACCGACGCCGCCACCGGCGCCAAGCTCTTCGAGTACCAGGCGATCCACAACGGCACCGGCAACACCATGTACAGCGGCACGGTGACGCTGGGCACCGCGCAGTCCGGGTCGTCGTACACGCTGACCGACACCGCGCGCGGCAACCACAAGACGTACAACCTGAACCGCGGCACCTCCGGCACCGGGACGCTCTTCAGCGGCCCCGACGACGTCTGGGGCAACGGCCAGGCCTCCAACGCCGAGACCGCCGGCGCCGACGCCCACTACGGGGCCGCGCTGACCTGGGACTACTACAAGAACGTCCACGGCAGGTCCGGCATCCGCGGCGACGGGGTGGGCGCCTACTCGCGCGTCCACTACGGCAACAACTACGTCAACGCCTTCTGGTCGGACAGCTGCTTCTGCATGACGTACGGCGACGGTTCGGGCAACGCCAACCCGCTGACGTCCATCGACGTGGCCGCGCACGAGATGACGCACGGCGTCACCTCCAACACCGCGGGCCTGATCTACAGCGGCGAGTCCGGCGGCCTCAACGAGGCCACCTCCGACATCTTCGGCGCGGCCGTCGAGTTCCACGCGAACAACTCCAGCGACGTCGGTGACTACCTCATCGGCGAGGAGATCGACATCAACGGCGACGGCACGCCGCTGCGCTACATGGACAAGCCGAGCAAGGACGGCGCCTCCAAGGACGCCTGGTACTCGGGCATCGGCAACATCGACGTCCACTACTCCTCGGGCCCCGCCAACCACTTCTTCTACCTGCTGAGCGAGGGCAGCGGCACCAAGACCATCAACGGTGTCACCTACGACTCGCCCACCTCGGACGGTCTCCCGGTCACCGGCATCGGCCGCGACAAGGCGGCGAAGATCTGGTTCCGCGCGCTGACCACGAAGTTCACCTCGAACACCAACTACGCGGCGGCGCGCACCGGCACCCTCGCGGCCGCCGGTGAGCTGTACGGCACCGACAGCACCGAGTACAAGCGGGTGCAGGACGCCTGGGCCGGCATCAACGTCGGCGCCCGCTCCGGCGGCGGCGGTGGCGGCACCTCCTTCGAGAACGCCGCCAACGTGGCGATCCCGGACAACGGCGCGGCCGTCACCTCGTCGGTCACCGTGACCGGCCGGGCGGGCAACGCGCCCGCCAACCTCCAGGCAGCGGTGGAGATCGTGCACACCTGGCGCGGCGACCTGGTGGTCGACCTGCTGGCCCCGGACGGGACCGCGTACCGCCTGAAGAACTCCAGTTCCTCGGACTCGGCGGACAACGTGAACCAGACGTACACGGTGAACGCATCCTCGGAGACCGCCAACGGCACCTGGAAGCTGCGCGTCCAGGACGTTGCGGCCCGCGACACCGGGTACATCGACTCCTTCAAACTCACCTTCCCGTAGGCCCGCACGCGGGTCCCCACGGTCAGGGCGCCGTCCCGGTGGTTCGAATCCCCGGGGCGGCGCCCTCCCGCGTCCGCCCTCTTTTTGCCAAGGCCATACGCACTGAAGGTTGCCGCTTTGCCGAGGTCACGCGGGTTCACACGCCCGCAACATTCACCCGGCCGTCAACTTTCGGCCAACATCATTCGACCCCCCTGACATGTACGCGCCCTCGGTGTCAGTCTTCGGTGATCCACCGCACAACTTCGCAGTCAACTCCGGCCGGACACCCCACGCCGACCGGATCCCCCACCGAAGGAGTCTGTGTGTCCCCCCACTTCGCGCGCCACAAGCGCACCACACTCGCCCTCGCCACCGCGGTCGCCGCCGGCGCACTGCTCAGCACCGCACTGGGCGCGGGCAGCGCCACCGCGAGCCCGGCCCTCCCGGGCGCGCCCCTCCTGCTGTCGGACACCGCCCGCACCGCGCTCATCCAGGAGCAGCAGGCCGGCGCGGCCGGCACCGCACGCGAGATAGGCCTCGGCGCCAAGGAGAAGCTGGTCGTCAAGGACGTGGTCAAGGACCGCGACGGCACCGTGCACACCCGCTACGAGCGCACCTACGACGGACTGCCCGTCCTCGGCGGCGACCTCGTGGTGCACCGCTCGGAGTCCGGCGCGGCCGAGGGCGTGACCAGAGCGACGAAGGCCGCCGTCAAGGTCGCCACCGTGACGCCGAAGGTCGACGCGGCCAGGGCCGAGGCCCAGGCGCTGTCCGCGGCCAAGGACGCCGGGTCGTCGAAGGCGGCGGCCGACTCCGCGCCCCGCAAGGTGGTCTGGGCGGCCACCGGCAAGCCGGTCCTCGCCTACGAGACCGTGGTCGGCGGCCTCCAGGACGACGGCACCCCGAACGAGCTGCACGTGATCACCGACGCCGCCACCGGCGCCAAGCTCTACGAGTACCAGGGCATCGAGACCGGCTCCGGCAAGAGCCTGTACTCGGGTGAGGTGACCCTCGGCACCACCAAGTCGGGCTCGTCCTACCAGCTGTACGACACCGGACGCGGCGGCCACAAGACGTACAACCTGGCCCGCGGCACGTCCGGCACCGGCACCCTGTTCACCGACGCGGACGACGCGTGGGGCACCGGCACCGCCTCCGCGGACGCCCAGGACCAGACCGCCGCCGTCGACGCCGCCTACGGCGCGCAGACCACGTGGGACTTCTACAAGGACACCTTCGGGCGCAGCGGCATCAAGAACGACGGCAAGGCGGCCTACTCCCGCGTCCACTACGGCAACAACTACGTCAACGCCTTCTGGTCCGACGCCTGCTTCTGCATGACCTACGGCGACGGCACGGGCAACACCAACCCGCTCACCTCGCTGGACGTCGCCGGGCACGAGATGAGCCACGGCGTCACCTCCAACACCGCGGGCCTCAACTACAGCGGCGAGTCCGGCGGCCTCAACGAGGCGACCAGCGACGTCTTCGGCACCGGAGTGGAGTACTTCGCGAAGAACTCCGCCGACAAGGGCGACTACCTCATCGGCGAGAAGATCGACATCAACGGCGACGGCACCCCGCTGCGCTACATGGACAAGCCCAGCAAGGACGGCGCGTCCAAGGACTACTGGTCCTCCGGCCTCGGCGGCGTCGACGTGCACTACTCCTCGGGCCCGGCCAACCACTTCTTCTTCCTGCTGGCCGAGGGCAGCGGGGCGCGCACGGTCGACGGGGTCCAGTACGACTCCCCGACCTCCGACGGCTCCACCGTCACCGGCATCGGCCGCGAGAAGGCGCTGCAGATCTGGTACAAGGCGCTGACCACGTACATGACGTCGACGACGAACTACAAGGCGGCCCGCACGGCCACCCTGAGCGCGGCGTCCGACCTGTACGGCGCGGACAGCACCGAGTACAAGACGGTGGGCGCGGCCTGGACCGCGATCAACGTGAGCTGACCCCGTCCCAACACGCGGCGGACGGCACCCGGGACCAGCGGTTCCCGGGTGCCGTCCTAGTCTTGGTGCCCATGTCCTTCACGTACGACGACGTCGGCGCCACCCGCGAGCAGGGCCACTGCCCGCCCGGCTTCCGCCATATGCACGTACGCACCCGCCTCGGTGAGGGCGAACCGGTGTTCCAGCGGGCCGTGGAGGCCGTACTCACCTGGCAGATGCACCGGGAGATGGGCGTCGGCATCGACGCGAGCGCGGAACGTGCCGCGCCGGGCGTCGACGTCACCGTCACCCTCGCCGGGATGATCAAGGCGCCCTGCCGGGTGGTGTGGACCCTGGACGAACCCCGCCGGGCCGGCTGGGCCTACGGCACGCTGCCCGGTCACCCCGAGTCCGGCGAGGAGGCCTTCGTGGTGGACCGCACGGGTGACGGCACCGTGTGGCTGACCGTGAGCGCCTTCAGCCGGCCCGCCAAGTGGTACGCCAAGGCCGGCGGCCCGGCCGCCCGCGCCTTCCAGCACGCCTACGCCCGGCGGTGCGGCAGCGTGCTGCGTCGGCTGAGCGGCGGCGACGAGGAGGACTGAACGCCCTGCCCGGCCGCCGCCGCCCGGCCGCCGGGGCTCACCTCATCAGCAGACCCGCCGCCTGGGCCAGGTCGTCGGACGGCACCGCCACGAGCCCCGTCTCCGCGCCGGAGGCCAGCAGTCGGTGCGCGGGCAGCACGCGGACCGTGTAGCCGAACGGGCCGGTGCGGTCCAGGGCCAGGGGGCCCTCGTACACCCAGCGGCCCTCCAGGTCGGGCCCGCCCACCGGCTTCAGCGGCACCTTCGACGCGTCGGTGATCCGGTCCTCGGAGTCCACCCGCCCGGAGACCGCCTGCACCTCGACGTCCTCCGGCGCGAGATCGCCCAGCTTCACCCGCACCCGTAGCCCGAGCGTCGAGCCCAGCTCCGCCAGCGCGGTGGTGGAGCCCGTCTCCACGTGGTCGACGCTCACGCCGGACCAGGCGGCCCGTACCCGGGTCTTCCACTCGGCGAGGCCGCGGGCGGAGTCCGGGTCCATCGCGCGGTGGGCCTCGGCGGCCGGGGCGTAGAGCCGCTCGACGTACTCGCGGACCATGCGGCCGGCCAGCACCTTCGGCCCGAGCAGGCTGAGGGTCCGCCGGACCATCTCGATCCACCGGTCCGGCAGCCCGCTCGCGGCCCGCTCGTAGAAGCGGGGGGTCACCCGCTGCTCCAGCAGGTCGTAGAGGGCGGCGGCCTCTATGGCGTCGCGCCGGTCCGGGTCGGTACCCGCGCCGTCGGCGGTGGGGATCGCCCAGCCGAAGTCGGGCTGGAACCACTCGTCCCACCAGCCGTCGAGGACCGACAGGTTGAGGCAGCCGTTGAGCGCCGCCTTCATGCCGGAGGTGCCGCACGCCTCCAGGGGCCGCAGGGGGTTGTTCAGCCAGATGTCGCAGCCCGGGTAGAGCTTCTGCGCCATCGCCATGCCGTAGTCGGGCAGGAACACGATGCGGTGCCGCACGCGCGGGTCGTCCGCGAACCGCACCAGTTCCTGGACCAGCCGCTTGCCGCCGTCGTCGGCCGGGTGCGCCTTGCCGGCGACGACGATCTGGATCGGCCGCTCGGGGTGGAGCAGCAGGTCCATCAGCCGGTCGCGGTCGCGCAGCATCAGCGTCAGCCGCTTGTACGACGGGACGCGCCGCGCGAAGCCGATGGTGAGCACGTCCGGGTCGAGGACGTCGTCGATCCAGCCCAGCTCGGCGGTCCCGGCGCCGCGCTGCCGCCAGGAGGCGCGCAGCCGCTCCCGCACCTCCTCGACCAACTGCTCGCGCAGGGTGCGGCGCAGCTCCCAGATGTCCTGGTCGGGGATGTCGGCGACCGAGTCCCAGCGGTCCGAGCCGCCGACGGCCATCGCGTCCTCGGCCCGCTGCGCGCCGATCTGCCGGGCACCGAGCCGGAACACCTCGGGCGCCACCCAGGTCGGGGCGTGCACGCCGTTGGTCACGGAGGTGATCGGCACTTCGTCGGCGTCGAATCCGGGCCAGAGTCCGGCGAACATGGAGCGGCTGACACCGCCGTGCAGCAGGGAGACGCCGTTGGCCCGCTGGGCCAGCCTGAGGCCCATCACGGCCATGTTGAACAGGTTGGGCTCGCCGCCTGGGTAGGTCTCCATGCCGAGCCGCAGGATGCGCTCCACGTCGATGCGCGGCAGTTCGGAGTCGGGGCCGAAGTGGCGGGCGACCAGCTCGCGGTCGAAGCGGTCGATGCCGGCCGGCACGGGGGTGTGGGTGGTGAACACGGTCCCGGCCCGCACCGCCTCCAGCGCCGAGCCGAACTCAAGGCCTTCGTCGCAGAGTTCGGCAATGCGTTCAAGACCCAGGAAGCCGGCGTGGCCCTCGTTGGTGTGGAACACCTCGGGACCGGCGTGGCCGGTGAGCCGGCAGTACGTGCGCACCGCCCGGACACCTCCTATGCCGAGCAGCATCTCCTGGAGGAGCCGGTGCTCGCTGCCGCCGCCGTAGAGCCGGTCGGTGACGCCCCGTTCGCCGAGGTCGTTCTCCTCGACGTCCGAGTCGAGGAGCAGCAGGGGCACCCGGCCGACCTGGGCCAGCCAGATGCGCGCGCGCAGCTCCCGGCCGCCGGGCAGGGCGAGGGCGACGTGGGCGGGGGTGCCGTCGGGCTCCTTGAGGAGGGCGAGGGGCAGTTCGTGGGGGTCGAGGACGGGGTAGTGCTCCTGCTGCCAGCCGTCCCGGGAGAGGGACTGCCGGAAGTAGCCGTGCCGGTAGAGCAGGCCGACGCCGATGAGCGGCACGCCCAGGTCGCTGGCCGCCTTGAGGTGGTCACCGGCCAGGATGCCGAGCCCCCCGGAGTACTGGGGCAGGGCGGCGGTGATGCCGAACTCGGGCGAGAAGTAGGCGACGGCGGCGGGCAGTCGGCCGGACTGGGCCTGGTACCAGCGGTCGCCGGTCATGTAGTGGTCGAGGTCGTCGGCCACCGAGGTCAGCCGGCGCAGGAAGCGCCGGTCCTCGGCCAGCTCCGCGAGGCGCGCGGGCGGCACGGTGCCGAGCAGTCTCACCGGGTCGCGGCCGGACGAGGCCCAGCACGCGGGGTCGACGGACTGGAAGAGGTCACGGGTCTCCGGGTGCCAGGACCAGCGCAGATTGCGGGCCAGGTCACTGAGCGGCCGGAGGGGGTCGGGGAGAACGGGACGGACGGTCAGTCGACGGATCGCCTTCACCCCCACGACGTTACCGGGGCGATGTGTCCGTCGGTGGGGGCTTCGCCCGTGGGCCTCCGATTCGGCCTGAACGGCCGCGCCGGGAAACGCCGGACGGGCTAATGCGGACCGGCCCGCCGATATGGCCGGATCTCCTCCTGTCGGCCTTCTTGTGGCACTTCGCTCCCGCGCGAAAGGCTGCACATGTCGCGAAGGCGCTGATTGCGGCAACGGCATCCGGGAAGGCGTGGGGACAGGCCCGTCGTGCGTGTCGGCGCGTCATGTATGTCGACATACGCACGAGTAGTTAACAAAGTGCCGGATTGCCCACCAGAAGAGTGTGGGAAGGCTCCTGCGGTACGCCCCGCACGAACCCGCAGGACCCACCTCCCCAGAGTCATCCGCCCACCCATGTTGACGCGGACAGGAGCGGTCATGCCCGCCACGCACCACTCGTCACCGACCGAGCCGGACAGCACCGGCGCGGACCGGACCACCTCCGTCGGACGCATCCCCGTCCTGGACGTCCGCCCGGTCGTCCGGCAGGGACGCCGGCCCGCCAAGGCCGTCACCGGCGAGTCCTTCGAGGTCTCCGCCACCGTGTTCCGCGAGGGCCACGACGCGGTCGCCGCCAACGTCGTCCTCAGAGATCCGCGGGGCCGGCCGGGGCCCTGGACACCGATGCGGGAGCTGGCGCCCGGCACCGACCGCTGGGGGGCGAGGGTCACCGCGGGCGAGCCCGGCACGTGGTCGTACACCGTGGAGGCATGGGGCGATCCGGTCTCCACCTGGCGGCACCACGCGCGCATCAAGATCCCGGCCGGGATGGACACCGACCTGGTCCTCGACGAGGGCGTCCGGCTGTACGAACGCGCCGCCGCCGACGTGCCCGGGTCCGAGGACCGGCGGGTGCTGCTGGCCGCCGTCGAGGCGCTGCGGGACGAGTCCCGGCCGGCCGCCACCCGGCTGGCGGCGGCGTTGACGCCGGAGGTGGACGCGGTGCTGGCCCGCCATCCGCTGCGGGAACTGGTCACCTCCTCCGACCCGCTGCCCCTGCTGGTCGAACGCGAACGCGCCCTGTACGGCGCCTGGTACGAGTTCTTCCCCCGCTCCGAGGGCACCCCCGAACAGCCCCACGGCACCTTCCGCACCGCCGCCCGCCGGCTGCCCGCCATCGCCGCGATGGGCTTCGACGTCGTCTACCTCCCACCCGTCCACCCCATCGGCACCACCCACCGCAAGGGCCGCAACAACACCCTCTCCGCCACCCCCGACGACGTCGGCGTCCCCTGGGCCATCGGCTCCCCCGAAGGCGGCCACGACAGCATCCACCCCGCCCTGGGCACCCTCGACGACTTCGACCACTTCGTACGCACCGCCGCCCAGCACGGCCTCGAAGTCGCCCTCGACCTCGCCCTCCAGTGCTCCCCCGACCACCCCTGGGTCCACAAACACCCCGACTGGTTCCACCACCGCCCCGACGGCACCATCGCCTACGCCGAGAACCCGCCCAAGAAGTACCAGGACATCTACCCCGTCGCCTTCGACGCCGACCTCGACGGCCTGATCACCGAGACGGTCCGCGTCCTGCGGCTGTGGATGGACCACGGGGTGCGCATCTTCCGCGTCGACAACCCCCACACCAAACCCGTCGTGTTCTGGGAACGCGTCATCGGCGAGATCAACCGCGCCGACCCCGACGTCATCTTCCTGGCCGAGGCCTTCACCCGCCCCGCGATGATGCACACCCTCGCCCAGATCGGCTTCCAGCAGTCCTACACCTACTTCACCTGGCGCAACACCAAGCAGGAACTGACCGAGTACCTCACCGAACTGACGGGGGACGCCGCCTCCTACATGCGGCCCAACTTCTTCGCCAACACCCCCGACATCCTGCACGCCTACCTCCAGACCGGCGGCCGCCCCGCCTTCGAGGTCCGCGCCGTCCTCGCCGCCACCCTCTCCCCCACCTGGGGCATCTACAGCGGCTACGAACTGTGCGAGCACACCCCCCTGCGCGAGGGCAGCGAGGAATACCTCGACTCCGAGAAGTACCAGCTCAAACCCCGCGACTGGGCCGCCGCCGCCCGCGAGGGCCGCACCATCGCCCCCCTCATCACCAAGCTCAACACCATCCGGCGTGCGAACCCGGCACTCCACCAACTGCGCGATCTGCACTTCCATCCCACGGACAAGGAGGAGGTGATCGCCTACTCGAAGCGGCAGGGCTCGAACACGGTTCTGGTGGTCGCCAACCTCGACCCCCACCACACCCAGGAGGCCACGGTCTCGTTGGACATGCCGCAACTCGGCCTGGACTGGCACGAGTCGGTGCCGGTGCGCGACGAGCTGACCGGCGAGACCTACCACTGGGGCAGGGCCAACTATGTGCGCCTGGAGCCGGGCCGTTCGCCCGCCCACGTCTGCACGGTTCTGCGACCGTCCCACCCGCAGATCGGAGGGTCACCCACCATATGATCGTCAACGAGCCCGTGCCGGACACCTTCGAGGACACCCCGGCCAAGGACCGCGACCCGGACTGGTTCAAGCGAGCCGTCTTCTACGAGGTCCTCGTCCGCTCCTTCCAGGACAGCAACGGCGACGGCGTCGGCGACCTCAAGGGCCTGACCGCCAAGCTGGACTACCTGCAATGGCTGGGCGTGGACTGCCTCTGGCTCCCGCCCTTCTTCAAGTCCCCGCTGCGCGACGGCGGCTACGACGTCTCGGACTACACCGCGGTGCTCCCCGAGTTCGGTGACCTCGCCGACTTCGTGGAGTTCGTCGACGCCGCCCACCAGCGCGGCATGCGCGTCATCATCGACTTCGTCATGAACCACACCAGCGACCAGCACCCGTGGTTCCAGGAGTCCCGCAAGAACCCCGACGGCCCCTACGGCGACTACTACGTCTGGGCCGACGACGACACCCAGTACGCGGACGCCCGCATCATCTTCGTCGACACCGAGGCGTCGAACTGGACCTACGACCCGGTGCGCAAGCAGTACTTCTGGCACCGGTTCTTCTCCCACCAGCCGGACCTCAACTACGAGAACCCGGCCGTGCAGGAGGAGATGATCTCAGGGCTGAAGTTCTGGCTGGACCTGGGCATCGACGGGTTCCGGCTGGACGCGGTGCCGTACCTGTACGCGGAGGAGGGCACCAACTGCGAGAACCTGCCGCGTACCCACGAGTTCCTGAAGCGGGTGCGCAAGGAGATCGACGCGCAGTACCCGGACACGGTGGTGCTGGCCGAGGCCAACCAGTGGCCCGAGGACGTGGTCGACTACTTCGGCGACTACTCCGCGGGCGGCGACGAGTGCCACATGGCGTTCCACTTCCCGGTCATGCCGCGCATCTTCATGGCGGTCAGAAGAGAGTCGCGCTACCCGGTCTCCGAGATCCTCGCCAAGACCCCGGCCATCCCGTCGGGCTGCCAGTGGGGCATCTTCCTGCGCAACCACGACGAGCTGACCCTGGAGATGGTCACCGACGAGGAGCGCGACTACATGTACGCGGAGTACGCCAAGGACCCGCGGATGCGCGCCAACATCGGCATCCGCCGCCGCCTGGCCCCGCTCCTCGACAACGACCGCGACCAGATCGAGCTGTTCACCGCGCTGCTGCTCTCCCTGCCCGGCTCGCCGATCCTCTACTACGGCGACGAGATCGGCATGGGCGACAACATCTGGCTCGGCGACCGCGACGCCGTGCGCACCCCGATGCAGTGGACCCCGGACCGCAACGCCGGCTTCTCGTCGTGCGACCCGGGACGGCTGTTCCTGCCGACGATCATGGACCCGGTCCACGGCTACCAGGTGACGAACGTCGAGGCGTCCATGGCCTCGCCCTCGTCGCTGCTGCACTGGACCCGGCGCATGATCGAGATCCGCAAGCAGAACCCGGCCTTCGGCCTGGGCACCTACACGGAACTGCCCTCCTCCAACCCCGCGGTACTCGCCTTCCTGCGGGAGTACGAGGACGACCTGGTGCTGTGCGTCCACAACTTCTCGCGGTTCGCGCAGCCCACCGAACTCGACCTCAGCGCCTTCGGGGGACGCCACCCGGTCGAGCTGTTCGGCGGAGTCCGCTTCCCCGCGGTCGGCGACCTGCCGTACCTGCTGACCCTCGGGGGCCACGGCTTCTACTGGTTCCGGCTCCGCAAGGACGCCGTCTGACCGAGCCCCCGGGCGGGACGGTTTCCACCGCCCCGCCCGGGGCACGCATCAGTAACACCCCGACGATCCGGGGAAAGGACGCTACGCCATGCCGGAAGCCGTCACACGCACCGTCACGAGCCCGCCGGGCCTCCTAGCGTCTCTTGATCCACTTCTGCGGGACTGGCTGCCACGGCAGCGCTGGTTCGCCGGCAAGGGGCGCCCGGTCACCGGCTTCTCGCTGGTCGCCGCCACCGACCTGCTCCCCGCCGACTCCCGTCTCGGCCTCCACCACGTCCTGGTCCGTGCCCACCAGCAGTCCGTCCCGGCCGCGGGCGCGCCCGAGGAACCCGGCGACTGCTACCAGCTGCTCATAGGCACGCGCGAGGCGCTGCCGCCCCGGCTGGCGCCCGCGCTGATCGGACACGTGACCGAGGGCCCGACGGCCGGGCGCACCGCCTACGACGCCCTGTACGACACCCGGCCCGCCGAGGTGCTCCTGGAGGCCATGCGCACCGGGGCCCGTATCGGCGGGCTCCGCTTCGAGCGGGAGGGGGACCGCGAGATACGCGCCGGCCTGGTGCCACGGCTGATGACCGCCGAGCAGTCGAACTCGTCGGTCGTGTTTGGAGATACGTTCATTCTCAAGGTGCTGCGCCGGATCCTGCCCGGCGTCAACCCCGACCTGGAGCTGCCGCTTGCGCTGGCCCGCGAGGGCAGCGCCCGGGTTCCCGCGCCGGCGGGCTGGATGACGGCCGACCTGGACGGCCGGACCTGGGTGCTGGGGGTGCTCCAGCCGTACCTGCAGGGCGCGACCGACGGCTGGGAGCTGGCGCTGCGCGAACTGGCCAAGGGCGAGGACTTCGCCGCCGAGGCGCGGGCGCTCGGCCGGGCCACCGCCGAGGTGCACACCGCCCTGGCCCGGGCGCTGCCGACCGTCACCCTCGGCCACGCCCAGGTGCGGCAGCTCGCCGACGGCATGATCACGCGGCTGGAGGATGCCGCACGCGCGGTGCCCTCGCTGCGGCCGTACGCGCCCGCCCTGCGCACCACCTTCACCGCGCTGGGCGACCTGGCGGCCGAGGGCCGCACCTGGACCGCGCAGCGCGTCCACGGCGATCTGCACCTCGGCCAGTGCCTGCGCTCGCCCACCGGACAGTGGTCGCTGATCGACTTCGAGGGGGAGCCCGCGAAACCGCTGGCCGAGCGTCGGCTGCCGCAGCCGACGGTGCGGGACGTCGCCGGGATGCTGCGCTCCTTCGACTACGCGGCGCACTCGGCCGAGGCCCCGGTACCGGGGTGGGCCGCGGGCTGCCGGGCGGCCTACTGCACCGGGTACGCGGAGGCCGGCGGCGGCGACCCGCGCACCGATCCGGTGCTGCTGCGCGCCTACGAGACCGACAAAGCGGTCTACGAGGTCCTGTACGAGGCCCGGCACCGTCCCGACTGGCTCCCGGTGCCGCTGGCCGCGGTCCGCCGCCTTTCGGCACCCGAACCGGCCTGACGCCCCCGCTGTTGCTCCCACTCGCCCAGGAGGCTCCACCCGTGACCCCCCGCCCCTCGTCCAGCGGTCCCGACCCGAAGAAGACGGCCGCCAAGCAGGCGGCCGCGAAGAAGACGACCGACAAGCAGGCCGCCGCGAAGAAGACGCCCTCGAAGAAGACGGCCAAGACGACCGAGGGGGCCGGGACGGCGAAGACCGGCGTGAAGAAGACCGCGACGAAGAAGAGCGCCACGAAGAAGGCGGTGGCGAAGAAGGCCGTGACGAAGAAGGCCGCCGCCAGGAAACCCGCCGCCAAGAAGCCATCCGCCCGGAAGGTCACCGCTCCCGCCGCCGAGATCGCCGTCTCCCCCTCCCTGGACGCCGTCGACCGGGAGCGGCTGCTGGCCGGCACGCACCACGACCCCCACTCCGTGCTCGGCGCCCACCGGGTGCCCGGCGGGGTCGCCTTCCGGACCCTGCGGCCGTACGCCCGCGAGGTGACCGTGCTCTCCGGCGACCTGCGCGTCGAGCTGCACAACGACGGGGACGGCTTCTTCTCCGGGCTGCTGCCGCTGCGGGAGGTCCCCCTGCACCGGCTGCGCGTGGCGTACGAGGACACGGCGCAGGAGGTCGAGGACCCGTACCGCTTCCTGCCCACGCTGGGCGAGCTGGACCTGCACCTGATCGGCGAGGGCCGGCACGAGCAGCTGTGGCGGGCGCTGGGCGCGCACCCGATGACCCACGACGGCGTCGCGGGCACCCGCTTCACGGTGTGGGCGCCGAACGCGCGCGGGGTCCGGGTGGCCGGCGGCTTCAACTTCTGGGACGGCACCGGCCACCCCATGCGGTCCCTCGGCGCCACCGGCGTGTGGGAGCTGTTCCTGCCCGGCGTCGGCGCGGGCGAGCTGTACAAGTTCGAGATCACCCGCGCCGACGGCTCGCGCACCTTCCGCGCCGATCCGCTGGCCCGCGCCACGGAGGTCCCGCCGGCCACCTCGTCCGTCGTCCACGCCTCGCACTACACCTGGGGCGACGCGGAGTGGCTGGCCCGCCGCGCCGACGCGCCCGCGCACGAGGCGCCCATGTCGGTGTACGAGGTCCACCTGGCCTCCTGGCGGCCGGGACTGACGTACCGCGAACTCGCCGAACAGCTCCCCGCGTACGTCGCCGACCTCGGCTTCACGCACGTCGAGCTGATGCCGGTCGCCGAGCACCCCTTCGGCGGTTCCTGGGGCTACCAGGTCACCGGCTTCTACGCGCCCACCTCCCGCCTCGGCGACCCCGACGACTTCAAGTACCTGGTCGACCGGCTGCACCAGGCCGGCATCGGTGTCCTGATGGACTGGGTGCCGGCGCACTTCCCGCGCGACGACTGGGCGCTGGCCGAGTTCGACGGGCGCCCGCTGTACGAGCACTCCGACCCGCTGCGGGCCGCGCACCCGGACTGGGGGACGCTGGAGTTCGACTTCGGGCGGCGCGAGGTGCGCAACTTCCTCGTCGCCAACGCCGTGTACTGGTGCGAGGAGTTCCACATCGACGGGCTGCGGGTCGACGCGGTCGCCTCGATGCTCTACCTGGACTACTCGCGCGAGCCGGGGCAGTGGACGCCCAACGAGCGCGGCGGCCGCGAGAACTTGGACGCGGTGGCCTTCCTCCAGGAGATGAACGCCACCGTGTACCGGCGGGTGCCGGGCGTCGTGACCGTCGCCGAGGAGTCGACGGCCTGGGACGGGGTCACCCGGGCCACCCACCACAAGGGGCCGAGCGGCTTCGGCGGGCTCGGGTTCGGGCTGAAGTGGAACATGGGCTGGATGCACGACTCGCTCCAGTACATGGGCCACGAGCCGGTGCACCGCAGGTACCACCACGGGGAGATGACCTTCTCCATGGTGTACGCCTACAGCGAGAACTACGTGCTGCCGATATCCCACGACGAGGTGGTGCACGGCAAGCGGTCGCTGGTGTCGAAGATGCCCGGCGACTGGTGGCAGCAGCGCGCCAACGAGCGGGCGTACCTGGCCTTCATGTGGGCCCACCCCGGCAAGCAACTGCTCTTCATGGGGCAGGAGTTCGCGCAGGGCGCCGAGTGGTCCGAGGCGCACGGCCCCGACTGGTGGCTCCTCGACCCGGAGTACGGGGCGGCGGCGGACCACCGGGGCGTGCGGGACCTGGTGCGGGACCTGAACACCGTCTACCGGACCACACCCGCGCTGTGGCGGCTCGACACCCACCCGTCCGGGTTCGCCTGGGTGGTCGGGGACGCCGCCGAGGACAACGTGCTCGCGTTCCTGCGGCTGGACGCCGACGGCACCCCGCTGCTCGCCGTGTCGAACTTCGCCCCGGTCGTCCGCGCCGACTACCGCCTCGGCGTCCCGGACGACATCCCCGCCTGGCACGAGGTGCTCAACACCGACGCCGCGCGCTACGGCGGCGGCGACGTGGGCAACCCGGACCCGGTCAAGCCGGAGCCGCAGGGCTGGCACGGCCGGCCGGCGAGCGTGCGGCTGACCCTGCCGCCCCTGGCGACGGTGTGGCTGCGTCCGGCGTGACGGCGGGAGGGTGACGGGCAGGCCTCCCGCCCCGGTGCGTCGGGCGGGTCCCGGCCGCTACCCGGCCGCGTCCACCAGCCCCTTCGGCAGCGGCCCGGTGTGCAGGACGCCGAGCCGCTGAGTGGCGCGGGTGAGGGCCACGTAGAGGTCGCTGGTGCCGTAGCTGCCCGGCTCGACGACCAGGACGGAGTCGAACTCCAGCCCCTTGGACTGGCGCGGGTCGAGCAGGACGACCGTCCGCGTCAGGTCCGGCTCGGCGCCCGGCGTCACGCCGTCCAGCCGGGCGGCCAGGACCCGGTGCAGCTCGCGCGGGGCGATGACGGCGAGGCGCCCCTCCTCGGGGGTCAGCTCCCGGACGGCCTCGGCGACGGCGGCCGGGAGGTCCCCGGTGGCGCGGACCCAGGGGCGTACGCCCGTGGAGCGCACCGAACTCGGCGGCGCGAACTCCGGGTCCTCGGCCCGGACGACGGCCGCCGCCACGTCCATGATCTCGGCCGGGGTGCGGTAGTTGACGCCCAGCCGGGTGTGCTCCCAGCGGTCCTCGACGTAGGGGTCGAGGATCTTCGACCAGGAACCGACACCGGCCGCCTCCGCGGTCTGCGCCGGGTCGCCGACCAGGGTCATCGAGCGGGTCGGGCAGCGCCGCATCAGCAGCCGCCACGCCATCGGCGACAGCTCCTGCGCCTCGTCGACGATGATGTGCCCGAACGCCCAGGTGCGGTCGGCCGCCGCGCGTTCGGCGGCGCTGCGGTGGTCGTCCTCCTCCTGGCGCTCGGCGAACCGTTCGGCGTCGATGATGTCGTGCGCGGACAGGACCTCGGCGTCGTCCTCGTGCTTGTCCTCGAACTCGTAGGTCCGGGACGCGTACGACACGTCCAGCACGCCCTGCGCGTAGGCGATCTGCTCCGCCCGCTCGCGCTCGGCGCGGGAGCGGGCCACCCGGTCGTCCACGCCGAGCAGTTCGGCGGCCTCGTCCAGCAGCGGCACGTCGGCGACGGTCCAGTGCCGGGTGACCGGGCGGCGGACGGCGGCCGCGTCCTCGGCGGACAGGAACGGCTCGGGAGCGGCGAGGAAGTCGGCGACCAGGCGGCGCGGGGTCAGGCGCGGCCACAGCTGGTCGATGGCCGACCAGACCTCGGGGTTCTCGGCGAGTTCGTCGCGGATCTGGGTGATGTCGCTGGGGTCGAGGAGGTTGGAGCCGTCGTAGGGGTCGGTGCCGATGCGTTCGGCGACCATGTCGGTGAGGGTGTTGAGGATGTGGCCCTCGAAGTGCTCGCGGGCCGCGTTGTGCGGCAGCCGCGCGGCGCGGGTGCGCTCACGGGCGACGTTCACCAGGTCGTCGTCGAGCATCAGGATCTCGCGGTCGTGCTCGATCGCGATCACCGGGTCGGGCAGCGCCTGCCGGTCCCGGACCACCTCGGCGAGCACGTCGGCCATGTCCGCGCGGCCCTTCACCGCCGCCGCCCGAGGGGTGTCCGTCGCCGTGGCCCGCACGCCCGGGTACAGCTCGCCGACCGTCGACAGCAGGACGCCGGTCTCGCCCAGGGAGGGCAGCACCTCGCCGATGTAGCCGAGGAAGGCGGGGTTGGGTCCGACGATGAGGACGGCGCGCTTGGCGAGCAGTTCGCGGTGCTCGTAGAGCAGGTAGGCCGCCCGGTGCAGGGCGACGGCGGTCTTGCCGGTGCCGGGGCCGCCCTCGACGACCAGCACGCCCCGGTGCGGAGCGCGGATGATGCGGTCCTGGTCGGCCTGGATGGTCTGCACGATGTCGCCCATGCGGCCGGTGCGCGCGGAGTTCAGCGCCGCGAGCAGTACGGCGTCGCCGGACGGGTCCTCGTGACCGGTCCGCGTCTCGTCGCCGAGGTCCAGGATCTCGTCGTGCAGGGCGGCGACCCGGCGGCCCTCGGTGGCGAGGTGCCGGCGGCGGCGCAGGCCCATCGGGGTGTGGCCGGTCGCCAGGTAGAAGGGGCGGGCGACGTCGGCCCGCCAGTCGATCAGGACCGGCGTGCGCTCGGCGTCGTCGGCGCGCAGCCCGATACGGCCGATGTGGTGGACGTCCCCGGAGGCGAGGTCAATCCGGCCGAAGCAGAGGGAGCCGTCCACCGCGTTGAGCGCGGCGAGCAGCCCGGAGCGCTCGGCCACCAGGATGTCCCGCTCCAGCCTGGCCTGCTGGGGGGTGTTGCCCTGCGCGAGTGCGTCCGTGACCGAGACCTCGGTGTCGCCGCGCAGCGCGTCCACGCGCGCGTAGAGTCCGTCGACGAATTCCTGCTCGTGCCGCAATTCATCGTCCGGAAATTCGGTGTTTGACAATTCCACTCCCGCCCGGATATACTGTGCTCACTGAACTTCTTCATGACCTCATTTCCTTGAAGTCACGAATCCCCGAATATACGCAGAGAAATCCCCCGAGCGCAATTGCTCGGGGGATTTTTCGTGCCGTGTGCGTGTCGGGGCCCGGTCAGAGCACGTCGGCCAGCTCCGCCAGCAGCCGCCGCTTGGGCCGGGAGCCCACCATCGACTTCACCGGCTCACCCCCGCGGAACACCATGAAGGTCGGCATCGACAGCACCTTGTACGCGTTCGTCGTCGCCGGATTCCGGTCCACGTTCAGCTGCACCACGCGCAGCCGCTCGCCCTCCTCCTCGGCCAGGGCGCGGAGCACCGGCGCCATCTGCCGGCACGGCGGGCACCAGTCCGCGGTGAACTCCACCAGCACGGGCAGCTCGCTGCCCAGCACCTCGCTGTCGAACTCCGCGTCCGTCACCTCGGGCACCCCGCTGCTCGTCATGCGTGTCCTCCCAGTTCGCACTTGGGCTCCGGACCCCCCGGAACCGCCGCCTCGGCCCGCGCCAGCTGCGCGCCCACCTGCGCCCGCACCGACGTGAGCTCCTCGATCAGCGCGTCCAGCTGCGCCAGCTTGCGCCGGTAGACCACCAGCGACGCCGGGCACGAGTCGCCCTCGGGGTGTCCGGCGCGCAGGCACTCCACGAACGGGCGGGTCTCCTCCAGGTCGAACCCGAAGTCCTGGAGCGTCCTGATCTGCCGCAGCAGCCTCAGGTCGTCCTCGTCGTACGTCCGGTACCCGTTGCCGGTGCGCCGCGCGGGCAGCAGCCCCCGCGACTCGTAGTACCGCAGCGTCCGCGTCGTGGTCCCGGCCCGTGCGGCCAGCTCGCCGATTCGCATGGCACGAACGTAGGCGTTGACCCGGACGTCAAGGCAAGAGGCCCGGCGCCGGGGGACGCGGGGCCTCTTGCGGGAGGGGGACCGAACGGCTTCTGGAAGGGACCGGGCGGCTGAGCAACGGGGGGAGCACCTCAGCCGCCCGGAGCGTGCGGGCCGGGCCTCGGGGTCAGGCCCGCGCCAGCTCCTTCTCGCCGCCCTGCTCGGGCAGGTCCGGTGCGTCGTCGGCGTCGTCGGCGCCGTGGTGGTCGTCCAGCAGGGTCTTCTCGTCGAAGGGGGCCCGCCCGGCGAGCACCTCGCTGACCCGCTCCTTGTCGATCTCCTTGGTCCAGGTGCCGATCAGGACCGTGGCCACCGCGTTGCCGCCGAAGTTGGTCAGGGCGCGGGCCTCGCTCATGAAGCGGTCGATGCCGACGATCAGGCCGATGCCGTCCACCAGGGCGGGCTTGTGGGAGGACAGGCCGCCGGCCAGCGTGGCGAGACCGGCGCCCGAGACACCGGCGGCGCCCTTGGAGGCCACCAGCAGGAAGAGGAGCAGCGGGATCTGCTCGCCGATGGACATCGGCGTACCCATGGCATCGGCGATGAACAGCGAGGCCATGGTCATGTAGATCATGGTGCCGTCGAGGTTGAAGGAGTAGCCGGTCGGGACGGTGATGCCGACCACCGGCTTGCTGACGCCCAGGTGCTCCATCTTGGCGATCAGGCGCGGCAGCGCCGACTCCGAGGAGGAGGTGGACAGGATCAGCAGGAACTCGCGGCCCAGGTACTTGAAGAGCGAGAGGACGTTCACGCCGGCGACCAGGCGCAGCATCGCGCCCAGCACCAGGAAGAGGAAGAGGAAGCAGGTCACGTAGAAGCCGAGCATCAGCACGGCCAGGCTCTTCAGCGCGTCGACGCCGGCCGATCCGGTGACGGCCGCGATGGCGCCGAAGGCACCGACCGGGGCGGCCCACATGATCATGGCCAGGACGCGGAAGACGAGGCGCTGGATGTGCTCGATGCCGCGCAGGACGGGCTGCCCGGCGGACCCCATGGCCTGCAGGGCGAAGCCGCACAGCAGGGCGATCAGCAGGGTCTGCAGGACCTCGCCGGCGGTGAACGCGGAGACGATGGTGGTCGGGATGATGCCCATCAGGAAGTCGACGGTGCCCTTGGCCTCCGCGTCGACCTGCGCCTGGCCGGTCTCCTTCACGGCGTCGGTGACCGCGAGACCCGTGCCCGGGTCCAGGATGTTGCCGACGATCAGGCCGATGGCGAGCGCCACCAGCGACATCACCAGGAAGTAGACCAGGGCGATCCCGCCGACCGCGCCGACCTTGGCGGCCTTGCGCACCGATCCGATGCCCAGCACGATCGTGCAGAAGATGATCGGCGAGATCATCATCTTGATCAGGTTCACGAAGCCGGTGCCCAGGGGCTTCAGCTCGGTGGCGAAGTCCGGAGCGATCAGACCCACCGCGATACCGAGGGCGACCGCGATGATCACCGCGATGTAGAGATAGTGCGTGCGGTCCCGCTTGGCTTTGGGTGCGGCAGGTGCCGTAGCGGCTTTGCTGGTCACGGCGGCCCTCCTTGACGACGTCGTCGGCATCACCGGCGTGCGGCTCACGTCCGGGGGTTTGTATCGGGGATGCGGTGACTATCTCCCGGCGTGTGAGGGCGGTCACCCTTGCGTTCATTGAGTTCACAATCCGGCCAGGAGGGAGACTGACGGCATGCGCCTCCACGTCCCGAGACCCCGAAGCCTGGCCGGGCAGCTCTTCGCCATGCAGGCCGTGCTGATAGCGGTCGTCGTGGTCGGGTACGCGCTGTTCAGCTGGATCAGCGACCGGGGGCAGGCGCAGGACGCGGCGGGGCGGCAGGCCAGGGCGGTGTCGCTGGCCATCGCGGACTCGCCGTCCGTGGTGGCGGCGATCGGCACGCCGGATCCGACGGCGCGGCTCCAGCCGTACGCGGTGCGGGTCATGCGGGACACCGACGTGGACTTCGTGACGATCATGGATCCGTACGGCATCCGCTGGACCCATCCGGACCCGGCGCAAATCGGCCACCCCTTCCAGGGGCACATCGAGCGCGCGCAGCGGGGCGAGACCTTCACGGAGACCTACACGGGCACGCTCGGGCCCTCGGTGCGGGCGGTCACACCGGTCCTGGACGGGGACCGGGTGGTCGGACTGGTCAGCGCCGGGATCAAGGTCGAGGAGATCAGCAAGCGGGCGCAGGAGCAGCTCACCGCCCTGACGGGGGTGGCGGCCGGGGCGCTGCTGCTCGGCGCGGTCGGCACGTACGTGATCAACGCGCGGCTGCGCCGGCACACGCACGGCATGAACGCGGACGAGCTGAGCCGGATGCACGACTACCATCAGGCCGCGCTGCACGCGGTGCGCGAGGGGCTGCTGATGCTGGACGGGCAGTACCGGGTCGCGCTGATCAACGACGGTGGACGGGAGCTGCTGGGCGTGACCGGTGACGTGGTGGGCGCCTCGGTGGCGGACCTGGGGCTGCCGGCGCAGCTGACGGGGGCGCTGCTGGCGTCGGAGCCCCGGGTGGACGAGGTGCACCTGGCGGCCGAGCGGGTGCTGGTCGTCAACACCTCGCCGGTCTCCGGCGGTGAGCGGCGGGGCACGGTGGTGACACTGCGGGACGTGACCGAGCTGCAGTCGCTGACGGGCGAGCTGGACTCCGAGCGCGGGTTCACGCAGGCGTTGCGCTCGCAGGCGCACGAGGCCGCGAACCGGCTGCACACGGTCGTCTCGCTGATCGAGCTGGGGCGCGCGGAGGAGGCCGTGGAGTTCGCGACGGCCGAGCTGGAGCTGGCGCAGGCGCTCACCGACCAGGTGGTGGCGGCGGTCGGCGAGCCGGTGCTGGCGGCGCTGCTGCTGGGCAAGACGGCGCAGGCGAACGAGCGGGGAGTGGAGCTGGTGGTGGCACGGGAGAGCCGGCTGGACGACGGTCTGCTGCCGCCGTCGCTGCCCGCCAGGGACCTGGTGACGATCCTGGGCAACCTGGTGGACAACGCGGTGGACGCGGCGCAGGGCGCGGTGCCCTCGCGGGTGACGGTGGCGGCGTACACCGAGGCGGCGGGGGACGGTTCCGAGCTGGTGATGCGGGTGTCGGACACGGGGGCCGGGGTCGACCCCGCCCATGCCGACCTGGTCTTCCAGCGGGGCTTCTCCACGAAGCCGTCCGGTGAGGGCGGCCGGGGCCTGGGCCTGGCCCTGGTCCGCCAGGCGGTACGGCGGCACGGCGGCACCCTCACGGTCACGGGGGCCGAGGGCGGCGGCGCCCGCTTCGAGGCGCGGCTGCCGCTGGGCGGTGCCGGGAGCGGCACGGCGACACCGGCCGGCGTGGCCGGCAGACCGGACTCGGGAGGCGTCGCATGACCACGCATCCGGTTCTCGCGCGCACCGTCGCCGACGCGCGGGCCTCGTACAGCGGTCAGGGCCCCGGCCCCACGACGCCACCCGCGGGATCGCACGCCGCGCGGCGGCCCGGCCCGGCGGTGCCCTCCGGACCCGTCGCGGGCAGACCTGACTCGGGAGGCTCCGCATGACCGAGGAGCAGCCCATCCGGGTCCTGGTCGTCGAGGACGACCCGGTCGCCGCCGACGCGCACGTGATGTACGTCGGCCGGGTCCCCGGGTTCACGGCCGTCGGCAGGGCGCACACCGGGGCGGAGGCGCGGCGCATGCTGGACCGTACGCCGGTGGACCTGCTCCTGCTGGACCTGCACCTGCCGGACGTGCACGGGCTGCAGCTGGCCCGTTCGCTGCGGGCGGCCGGGCATCACACCGACGTGATAGCGGTGACGTCGGCGCGGGACCTGACGGTCGTGCGGGAGGGCGTGTCCCTGGGCGTCGTCCAGTACGTGCTGAAGCCGTTCACCTTCGCCACCCTGCGGGACCGGCTGGTGCGGTACGCGGAGTTCCGCGGCACGGCCGGCGAGGCGAGCGGCCAGGACGAGGTCGACCGCGCCCTGGCCACCCTCCGCGCCCCCGGCCCGGCCGCCCTGCCGAAGGGCCTGAGCGGACCGACCCTGGAACGCGTCACGGGCGCCCTGCGCGGCTCCGACGAGGGCCTGACGGCGGCCGGGGTGGCCGAGGCGGTGGGCATCTCCCGCATCACGGCCCGGCGTTACCTGGAACACCTGGTGGACGCGGGGCGGGCGGGGCGGAGTCCGCAGTACGGGCAGGTGGGGCGGCCGGAGTTGGTCTACCGGTGGGTGCGGGGCCGGTAGCGGGCCGGCCGCAGCAGTCCCCTGCCCACGCTCACGCCGCCCTCGCGTACCGCACCACCTGCGAGGCGAGCCCCGCCACCGCGAGCACCTCCAGCGCCGAGAGCCAGACGAGCAGGCCTCCGACGTCCCCGTTGGACCAGAAGACGATCAGCGCGGCCAGCGGTACCGCGCAGAACGCCGTCAGGTCGATCACGGTCTGTATCGCCTTGCGGGACCGGCGCCGGGTGTCGCCCCGGTGGTACGCCTCCCACCCGAACGTCGTGAAACCGGCCCCGTGCGCCGCGAGGGCGGCCAACCGGGGGCCCAGGTCGTCCCGGACGTAGAGCCCGATCGCGGAGATCTTCTCGTCGTTGACGAGGTAGGTCCATCCGAGGACGACGCACACCGGCGGCAGCGCCAGCAGCATCGACGGCTGCTTCGCCTGGGCCGTCGCGGCGATCACGGCCGCCACGACCGCGAGTGTCACGTAGAGGAGGTTGTCCCGGAACCCGATCCTCGCCCTCTGCTCGCTCTTCACGCTCTCGTACTCGGCGAGCAGCAACTGCCCGACGGTGACGTCCTGTTCCGGCACTCCGACCCCTTCTCCCAGCGGTACCCCATGACTATGCAGGAGGCGGTCGAGGCGTACGACAGCGGAGCCGCACGGTCCCGCGCCCCCGCCGCCGCACCCCAGGCTCCCCCGAATCCCCACTCGCAGGAGCATTGACCTGACTAGACCACTCCTCTTACGTTCGCCGAGCAGCCGTCCCGGCCACAGTGTCGTGCCCGTAGGAGGTCGTGCCCGTGCGTCCCAGCTTCCGGTTCACCGCTCTGTTCACCCTCACCGCGCTCACCTCCACGGCGCTCGCCGCCTGCGGAAGCGGCTCCGGCAGCGATCCGGACACGGTGAAGGTCTCCTTCAAACAGTCGACGGACAACTCCATCAAGGTGATGGACACGTATCTCGCCGACATCAAGAAGCAGTTCGAGAAGGCCAACCCGGGGAAGAAGGTCGAACTCGTCCCCATCAAGGCCCCGGACGCGGAGTACTACACCAAGCTCCAGCAGATGCTCCGCTCCCCCAAGACCGCGCCGGACCTGGTCTACGAGGACACCTTCCTCATCAACTCCGACATCACCAGCGGGTACTTGAAGCCCCTCGACCCGTACCTGGAGAAGTGGAAGGACTGGGACCAGTTCATCGACACGGCCAAGGCGGCGACCGCGGGCGAGGACGGCAAGACGTACGGCGTCCCGGACGGCACCGACACCCGCGGACTGTGGTTCAGCAAGGACGTCTTCGCCAAGGCCGGGCTGCCCGCGGACTGGCAGCCGAAGACCTGGGCCGAGGTACTCGACGCCGCCCGCACCATCAAGGAGAAGGTCCCCGGCGTCACCCCGATCAACGTGTACACCGGCAAGCCGGCCGGTGAAGCGGCCACCATGCAGGGCTTCGAGATGCTGCTGTACGGCACGAACGACGGGACCACGGACCCGCTGTACGACAAGGACGGCAAGAAGTGGATCACCGCGGGGAAGGGGTTCGAGGACTCCCTCGCCTTCGTCGAGAGCGTGTACAAGGAGAAGCTCGGCCCGGAGGTCTCCGACGCGCTCGACCCCAACTTCGGCACCGCCGTCCGCGGTGAGCTGCTGCCGCAGGGCAAGCTCGGCATCGCCCTGGACGGCTCCTGGCTGCCGCAGGACTGGCTGGAGGGCAGCGGGCACGAGTGGCCCGAGTGGTCGAAGGAGCTGGGCCTGGCGGCCATGCCGACGCAGAACGGCCAGGCGCCCGGCAAGGTGAGCATGTCCGGCGGCTGGGCCTGGTCGATCCCGGCCAAGGCGGCCAACCCGGACCTGGCCTTCGACTTCGTCAAGACGATGCAGACCAAGACCAACGCCCAGAAGTGGTACATCGCCAACTCCGGCATCGCGGTCCGCGAGGACGTCGCGAACGATCCCGCGTACACCGCCGCCCAGCCCGGCATCAAGTTCTTCACCGACCTGGTCGAGAGCACCCACTACCGGCCCGCCTACCCGGCGTACCCGAAGGTGTCGGTGGCCATCCAGGAGGCGATGGAGGGCGTGACGACCGGCGACCTGTCGGTCGAGGAGGCGGCGCGCGGGTACGACGAGGCACTCAAGGAGGCCACCGACAACCAGGTGGTGAGCAGGTGACCGCGGCCGCGCCGCGGCACGCCGGTCCGGAGGTCGCCAAGGATCCGCCGGGCCCGCCCGCTCCCGTCCCGGGGAAGGCCGGGGGCGGGCGGTCCGGCACCGCCCGCCGGTCCCTGCTGCGCGCCCTGCCCGTCTCCCCCGCCGTCGTCCTGCTGCTGCTCTTCCTCGCCGGCCCGATCGCCTACTGCGTGGTCATCGCCTTCACCGACCTCCAGCTGACCGGGCAGGCCGAGGAGTCCTTCGTCGGCTTCGAGAACTTCCAGCGGGCGTTCCAGGACGAGGCGTTCCTCAACGCGGTCTGGCTGACCCTGGTGTTCACGGTGCTGTCCTCGATGATCGGACAGAACACCCTGGGGCTCGCCCTGGCCACGCTGATGCAGCGGGCCTCGAAGCCGGTCCGCACGCTCACCGGTGGCATCGTTGTCACCGCCTGGGTGCTGCCGGAGGTGGTGGCGGGCTTCCTGCTCTACGCCTTCTTCCGCCGCGAGGGCACCCTCAACGCCGTCCTGGACTGGCTCCATCTGCCGTCGCAGAACTGGCTGTTCACGCTGCCGATCCTGGCGGTGTCCTTCGCCAACGTGTGGCGGGGCACCGCGTTCTCGATGCTGGTCTACTCGGCCGCCCTGAACGAGATCCCCAAGGAGGTCACCGAGGCCGCCGAGGTGGACGGCGCGGGCGGCTGGCGCCGCATGTGGCACGTCACGCTGCCGATGATCCGGCGCTCCATCGCCACCAATCTCATGCTGAACACCCTCCAGACGCTGTCGGTCTTCGGGCTGATCTGGGTGATGACCCGGGGCGGTCCTAGCGGCAAGAGCCAGACGCTGCCGCTGTTCATGTACGAACAGGCCTTCCAGAACAGCCTGATCGGCTACGGCACGGCGGTGGCGCTGCTGCTGTTGCTGATCGGCTCGCTGTTCTCGGTCGTGTACCTGCGCCTGCTCCGGACGGAGGTCTGATCCCGATGGCCCTCATGACGCGCCCGCCCGCCAGGCGCCGCACACGGCGCAGGCTGGCGGCCGACACCGGTCTGCTGGTGGTGGCGGCGGCCTTCGTCCTGCCGCTGGCCTGGGTGGTGCTGTCCGCCGTGGACCCGGACGCGGGATTGCGGGTGAAGGTCCCCGACGGGCTGACCCTGGACAACTTCGACGCGATCCTCACCCCGGAGATCACCTTCACCCCGCTGCTCAACAGCCTGATCCTGTGCGGCGGAGCGACCCTGCTGACGGTGGTGTGCGCGGCGCTCGCGGCGTATCCGCTCTCCCGTTTCCGGTCCCGGCTCAACCGGCCCTTCCTGCTGACGATCCTGTTCGCGACCAGCCTGCCGATCACGGCGATCATGGTGCCGGTCTACGCGCTGTTCGTGCGGGTGAACATGATCGACACCATGCAGGGGACGGTCTTCTTCTTCGCCGCCTCCCAGCTGCCCTTCGCCATCTGGCTGATGAAGAACTTCATGGACGGCGTACCCAAGGAACTGGAGGAGGCGGCGTGGACGGACGGGGCGTCCTCGTTCCAGTCGCTGCTGCGGATCGTGCTGCCGCTGATGGGGCCGGGGGTGGCGGTGGTGACGGTGTTCTCGTTCGTGATGATGTGGGGGAACTTCTTCGTCCCCTTCATGCTGCTGCTCTCCCCGGACCAGATGCCCGCCTCGGTCAGCATCAACGACTTCTTCGGCAACCGGGGCATGGTGGCGTACGGGCAGCTGGCCGCGTTCTCGATCGTCTACTCGACGCCGGTCGTGCTGCTGTACGTGCTGATCTCCCGGCGGCTGGGCGGCGGGTTCGCGCTGGGCGGGGCGGTCAAGGGGTAGGCGACGGAGTACACCAGGGTCCGCGCGCCTCCGTACGTTCCTACAATCCGTATCGCTGGCTGAACAGCCCGTAGTCAGCCCGGCCCCGGACCCCTACGGTGTGGCGCGTGCGCCGACCCTCATCCGGCCCGAACCAGTCGGGCCCTCCGTTCAACGCCCTCGCCGCCCGCCGGCTGCGTGCCGCCCTCAACATGGGCCCCGAGCACGTCGCCCACAACATACGGGTCTCGTACGGACTTCCGTACGTCACCCCGGACCTCGTCGTCGCCTGGGAGCGGGGGACGGTCTCCCCCGGGAACCCGGAGCTGACCGCGCTCGCCGGGGTGCTGTGGTGCTCGCCCGGTGAGCTGATCGGCCGACCGCAGACCCTGCGCGAGCACCGGGTCGCCCGCGGTCTCGCGCCCGAGGACGTGGCGCGGACCGTGGGGCTCGCGCTCGCGGCCTACCTGCGGATGGAGGAGACCGACGACTGGCGCGGCACCGACCGCCAGTCCGCCCAGCTGGCCGACGTGCTGGGGCTGTCGCTGCCGGACTTCGTGACCGTCACGGGCCGCGAGGAGAAGCTGGCCGACCTGCTGACGAGTGCCGTGAGCACCCGCTGGCAGGGCTATGTGCGCCCGGTCGCCAAGCTGGCCCCGCTGGACCGGCGCGTCCTGGAGAACGTCCTCCAGGTGCTGCACCAGGACTACCAGGGGCACATGGCCTCCACCCTCAGCTGGGGCGGGGGCGGCGGTGACGCCGGCGCCGGGGGCCGCGACTTCCTGGACCGGATCGTGGATCACTTCTGGTCGGCGGTCGAAAGGCACCCGTGAACGCCGGCGGGCGGCCGGGCGGCGGTCCGGGCCGGCGGCCGGGGCCTGTAGGACAGGCCCTAGAAGACCGACTCCGCCTCGTCCATCCGGTCCTTCGGCACCGTCTTCAGCTCGGTGACGGCCTCCGCGAGCGGCACCATCACGACGTCCGTGCCGCGCAGCGCGGTCATGTGGCCGAACTCGCCGCGGTGCGCCGCCTCCACCGCGTGCCAGCCGAAGCGGGTGGCGAGCACCCGGTCGTACGCGGTCGGCACGCCGCCGCGCTGGACGTGGCCGAGGATGACGGGCTTGGCCTCCTTGCCGAGCCGGCGCTCCAGTTCGTACGCCAGCGCGGTGCCGATGCCCTGGAACCGCTCGTGGCCGAACTTGTCGATCGCGCCCTTGCCGTAGTCCATGGAGCCCTCGGCGGGGTGGGCGCCCTCGGCGACGCAGACGACGGCGAACTTCTTGCCGCGGGAGAACCGCTCCTCGACCATCTTGACCAGGTCGGCGGGGTCGAAGGGGCGCTCGGGCAGGCAGATGCCGTGGGCGCCGGCGGCCATGCCGGACTCCAGGGCGATCCAGCCCGCGTGCCGGCCCATGACCTCGACGACCATCACGCGCTGGTGGGACTCGGCGGTGGTCTTGAGGCGGTCCATGGCCTCGGTGGCCACCCCGACGGCGGTGTCGAAGCCGAAGGTGCGGTCGGTGGAGGAGATGTCGTTGTCGATCGTCTTCGGCACGCCGACCACCGGCAGGCCGGCGTCGGAGAGCATCCGGGCGGCGGTCAGCGTGCCCTCGCCGCCGATCGGGATCAGCGCGTCGATGCCGAAGTTCTGGATCATGTCCGAGGCGTTCTCACAGGCCTCGCGGAGCCGGTCGCGCTCCAGCCGGGAGGAGCCGAGGATGGTGCCGCCGCGGGCCAGGATGCCGCTGACCGCGTTCAGGTCGAGGGTGCGGTAACGGCCGTCCAGCAGGCCCGCGTAGCCGTCCTCGAAGCCGATGACCTCGTCGCCGTAGTTGTCGACCGCTCGGTGCACGACCGACCGGATCACTGCGTTCAGGCCGGGGCAGTCGCCGCCTGCGGTGAGAACTCCGATACGCATCGTGCTGTGTCTCCTGCTCGCTGTGGACACCGGTGAGCCGATGCAATTGTTCCACGGCCCGGGGAGCGAGGGGCACTGACGGGCGCCTTAGCTACTGAGAGAGGTATTGTCAAGAGGGTTCCGCTCACCCCAGTGGGCGATTTTTGTGCCCGGGTCAGCCGCCGCCAGACCGACACCAGACGAAACGGAGAGCACGCGTGACGCGCAGCGTGTACGTGACCGGCATCGACCGCGGGGACGGCCGCCAGGTCGTCGAGTTGGGGGTCATGGAACTCCTGACCCGGCAGGTCGACCGCGTCGGCGTCTTCCGCCCTCTCGTGCACGACGGGCCGGACCGCCTCTTCGAGCTGCTGCGCTCCCGCTACCGGCTCTCCCAGGACTCCGCGACGGTCTACGGCATGGACTACCAGGAGGCGTCCGCCCTCCAGGCCGAGCAGGGCACCGACGAGCTGGTCTCGGCGCTGGTCGACCGCTTCCACCTGGTCGCCCGGGACTACGACGTCGTCCTCGTCCTCGGCACCGACTTCGCCGACACCCAGTTCCCGGACGAGCTGTCGATGAACGCCCGGCTCGCCAACGAGTTCGGCGCCTCGGTCGTCCCGGTCGTGGGCGGCCGCAAGCAGACCGCGGAGTCCGTGCTCGCCGAGACCGTCAACGCCTTCCGCGCCTACGACACCCTGGGCTGCGACGTCCTGGCGATGGTGACCAACCGGGTCGCCCGCGAGGACCGGGACGAGATCGCCGAGCGGCTGGCGAACCGGCTGCCGGTGCCGTGCTGGGTGGTGCCGGACGAGCCCGCGCTGTCCGCGCCGACCGTCTCCCAGATCGCGCACGCCCTCGGCGCCCAGGTGGTCCTCGGCGACGACTCCGGTCTCGCCCGGGACGCGCTGGACTTCGTCTTCGGCGGGGCCATGCTGCCCAACCTGCTGGCCGCGCTGACCCCGGGCTGCCTGGTCATCACGCCGGGCGACCGCGCCGACCTGGTGATCGGTTCCCTCGCCGCGCACAGCGCGGGCACCCCGCCGATCGCCGGCCTGCTGCTGACCCTGAACGAGGTGCCCGGCGACGGCATCCTCACCCTCGCCGCCCGCCTCGCCCCCGGCACCCCGGTGCTCTCGGTGACCGGCAACAGCTTCCCCACCGCCGAGCAGCTGTTCTCCCTGGAGGGCAAGCTCAACGCGGCCACCCCGCGCAAGGCGGAGACCGCCCTCGGCCTGTTCGAGCGGTACGTCGACACGGCCGAGCTGAGCAGCCGGGTCTCCGCCCCGAGCAGCGACCGCGTCACGCCGATGATGTTCGAGCACAAGCTGCTGGAGCAGGCCCGGTCCGACCTGCGCCGGGTCGTCCTCCCGGAGGGCACCGAGGAGCGGGTGCTGCACGCGGCGGAGGTGCTGCTGCGCCGGGGCGTGTGCGAGCTGACCCTGCTCGGCCCGGTCGAGCAGATCCGCAAGAAGGCCGCCGACCTGGGCATCGACCTGGAGGGCGCCGAGCTGACCGACCCCGCGGTCTCCGAGCTGCGGGACGCCTTCGCCGAGAAGTACGCCGAGCTGCGCGCCCACAAGGGCGTGACCGTGGAGCTGGCGTACGACGTGGTGTCGGACGTGAACTACTTCGGCACGCTGATGGTGCAGGAGGGGTTCGCGGACGGCATGGTGTCGGGGTCGGTGCACTCCACTGCGGCGACCATCCGGCCGGCCTTCGAGATCATCAAGACCAAGCCGGACGCCTCCATCGTGTCGTCCGTCTTCTTCATGTGCCTGGCCGACAAGGTCCTGGCCTACGGCGACTGCGCGGTCAACCCGGATCCGAACGCGGAGCAGCTCGCCGACATCGCGATCCAGTCGGCGGCCACGGCGGCCCGGTTCGGGGTGGACCCGCGGATCGCGATGCTGTCGTACTCGACGGGCACCTCCGGGTCCGGCGCCGACGTCGACAAGGTGCGCGCGGCGACGGAGCTGGTCCGCGGGCGCCGGCCGGACCTCAGGATCGAGGGGCCGATCCAGTACGACGCCGCGGTGGAGCCGTCGGTGGCCGCGACCAAGCTGCCGGGCTCGGAGGTCGCCGGGCAGGCCAGCGTGCTGATCTTCCCCGACCTGAACACCGGCAACAACACCTACAAGGCCGTGCAGCGCTCGGCCGGCGCCATCGCGGTGGGCCCGGTGCTCCAGGGTCTGCGCAAGCCGGTCAACGACCTGTCCCGGGGCGCGCTCGTGCAGGACATCGTCAACACCGTCGCCATCACGGCGATCCAGGCCCAGCAGTCCCCCACCGAGAAGGCTTCCGACCAGTGAGTCCCACGCGCGTCCTCGTCCTCAACTCCGGCTCGTCGTCGGTCAAGTACCAGCTGCTGGACATGCGCGGCGGCGACCGGCTGGCCGTGGGCCTCGTCGAGCGGATCGGCGAGGAGACCTCACGCCTGAAGCACACGCCGGCCGGCGGCGAGAGCCGTGAGTGGAGCGGCTCCATCCCCGACCACGAGTCCGCGCTGAAGGCCGTGGCGGCGGAGCTGGCCAAGGACGGCCTCGGCCTGGACTCGCCGGAGCTGGCCGCGATCGGCCACCGCGTGGTGCACGGGGGCCGGCGGTTCACCGAGCCGACCGTGATCGACGACGCCGTGCTCGCGGAGATCGAGCGGCTCATCCCGGTCGCCCCGCTGCACAACCCGGCCAACCTCACCGGCATCCGCACCGCGCAGGCGCTCCGCCCCGACCTGCCGCAGGTCGCCGTCTTCGACACCGCCTTCCACACCACGATGCCGGAGTCCGCGGCCCGCTACGCGATCGACGTGGAGACCGCCGACGCGCACCGCATCCGCCGCTACGGCTTCCACGGCACCTCGCACGCCTACGTCTCCCGGGAGACGGCACGCCTGCTGGGCCGGGCGCCCGAGGACGTGAACGTGATCGTGCTGCACCTGGGCAACGGGGCGTCGGCCTCGGCGGTGCGGGGCGGGCGGTGCGTGGACACCTCCATGGGGCTGACGCCTTTGGAGGGGCTGGTGATGGGTACGCGCTCGGGAGACATGGACCCGGCCGTCATCTTCCATTTGATGCGCGTCGGCGAAATGTCCGCGGACGAGATCGACACTCTCCTCAACAAGAGGAGCGGTCTGATCGGGCTGTGCGGCGACAACGACATGCGGGAGATCCGCCGACGCGTCGACGCCGGCGACGAGCGGGCCCGGCTGGCCTTCGACATCTACATTCACCGGCTGAAGAAGTACATCGGCGCCTATTACGCCGTTCTCGGACGAGTGGACGCGGTGGCCTTCACGGCCGGGGTCGGCGAGAACGCGGCGCCGGTGCGGGAGGCCGCCGTGGCGGGCCTGGAAGGGCTGGGCCTGGCGGTCGACGGCGGGCTGAACGCCGTACGCGGCGACGGGGCGCGGCTGATCTCACCCGCGGACGCGCGGGTGGCGGTGGCCGTCGTACCGACCGACGAGGAAATGGAGATCGCGACACAGACCTACGCGCTGGTAATTGGTTCAGGTGGTTCGGCGGGTTCTGAGAATCTCACCTGAGCGGCATCCCGCCCTTTTGTATTTTCCGCCAGACGGAATATTCCGCGCCGAAACAAACCGATAGGATGGCACCCATGCGCCGTTCGAAAATCGTCTGTACTCTCGGCCCCGCGGTCGACTCCCACGAGCAGCTCGTCACGCTGATCGAAGCCGGCATGAACGTGGCCCGCTTCAACTTCAGCCACGGCACTCACGCCGAGCACCAGGGGCGGTACGACCGCCTGCGGGCCGCCGCCAAGGAGACCGGAAGGGCCATCGGTGTCCTCGCCGACCTCCAGGGCCCGAAGATCCGCCTGGAGACCTTCGCGGAGGGCCCCGTCGAGCTGGTGCGCGGTGACGAGTTCACCATCACCACCGAGGACGTGCCGGGTGACAGGACGATCTGCGGCACGACGTACAAGGGCCTGCCCGGCGACGTCACCAAGGGCGACCAGGTACTCATCAACGACGGCAACGTCGAGCTGAAGGTCACCGAGGTCGTGGGCCCGCGGGTGAAGACGATCGTCATCGAGGGCGGCGTCATCTCCGACCACAAGGGCATCAACCTGCCCGGCGCCGCGGTCAACGTGCCCGCGCTGAGCGAGAAGGACGTGGAGGACCTCCGGTTCGCCCTCCGCATGGGCTGCGACCTGGTCGCCCTCTCCTTCGTCCGGGACGCCAAGGACGTCGACGACGTGCACCGCGTGATGGACGAGGAGGGCCGTCGCGTCCCCGTCATCGCCAAGGTGGAGAAGCCGCAGGCGGTGGAGAACATGGAGGGCGTCGTCGCGGCCTTCGACGCCGTCATGGTCGCCCGTGGCGACCTGGCCGTCGAGTACCCGCTCGAGAAGGTCCCCATGGTGCAGAAGCGCCTGATCGAGCTGTGCCGGCGCAACGCCAAGCCGGTGATCGTGGCGACCCAGATGATGGAGTCGATGATCACCAACTCGCGGCCGACCCGCGCCGAGGCCTCCGACGTGGCCAACGCGATCCTGGACGGCGCCGACGCGGTCATGCTCTCCGCGGAGTCGTCGGTGGGCGCGTACCCGATCGAGACGGTCAAGACGATGTCGAAGATCGTCACCGCCGCCGAGCAGGAGCTGCTCTCCAAGGGCCTGCAGCCGCTGGTGCCGGGCAAGAAGCCGCGCACGCAGGGCGGTTCGGTGGCCCGTGCCGCCGCCGAGATCGCCGACTTCCTGGGCGGCAAGGGCCTGGTGGCCTTCACCCAGTCCGGCGACACCGCCCGCCGCCTGTCCCGCTACCGCGCGGTCCAGCCCGTGCTCGCCTTCACCACCGACGAGTCGACCCGCAACCAGCTGACGCTCAGCTGGGGCGTGGAGCCGCACGTGGTGCCGTTCGTGAACAGCACCGACGAGATGGTCGACCTGGTGGACCAGGAGACGGCCCGGCTCGGCCTGTTCAGCGACGGCGACATCGTCGTGATCACCGCCGGTTCGCCCCCCGGCGTCCCCGGCACCACCAACATGGTCCGCGTCCTGCACCTGGGCGAGACGCGGCGCGGCTGAGACAGCGCGCACGGCCTCTGTACGGCGCTTAGGGCGCCCCCTGCGAACAGGGGGCGCCCTCTGCGGTTCCGCGGCTCCCGAACGGGCTTGTGGGCGCGCTCAGTCGGTCACGAACTGGTGCAGGCCCGGGACGTGGAGCGTGCCGCCGAACTGGCCGGCCTGGACGACCGTCACCTTGGTGAAGTAGATCAGCGGGATGTCCAGCGGCGGCGGGTTCTCCGGGTCGAAGGTGATCGGGATCAGCCCGAGCAGGTTGCCCGAGATGCTCTCGGTGTACATCACCGTCTCGCCGTCGCGGATCGTGGACGTCGAGCCCTCGGCCGCCTGGACGTGGTGCGTCTTGCCGGCCTGCTTGTCCTTGACCGTCTGGTGCAGGTCGCCGATGTCGGTGCCGTTGGATATGACGTACTTCAGCACCTTCTTGGTGGTGCCGTTGGCCGTCCTCACCTCGACGACGCCCTTGTAGGAGGCGCCCTTCAGCAGCAGCGAGCTGGCGTTGAGGTACCAGGGGTCGTCGGGCAGCGGCACCTTGTTGTCGACGCCGCCCTCGTCGTCGGTGGCGACGGGGCAGTCGTCTGCGTCCGCACCGGCGCTCTCCGAGGCGCTGGGCGTGGGTGAGGCGGTGGCCTCCTCCTTCGCCTTCTCGGCGGCCTCCTTGGCCTTCTCGGCCTCCTCCTTCGCCTTCTCGGCCGCCTCGTCCACCGACTTCCCGGTGTCCTCGGCCGCCTTCGACGCCGCGTCGGTCGCGCCCTCGACGGTGTCCTTCGCCGTGTCGGTGACCTTGTCGGTCGTGTCCTTCACGGTGTCGGAGACGTCGTCGCCGGCCTCCTCGGACGCGGACGGGGACTCGGAGGGGGTCGCCTCCGGGCTCGGGGTCTCCTCGGCCTTCTTGCCACCGGTGAAGATGCCCTCGATGGCGTCGCCGATGCCGTCCAGCAGCCCGCCCTTGCCCTCCGACTCGGAGGGTGCGGGCGCCGGGGCGTCACCGCCGGCCGACTCGCCGCCCTGCGACGCGGAGGGGCTCGGGGTGGGCGCGGACTTGTCGTCCTTGCCCGCCTCGCCACCCTCGGCACCGGTGCCGTCCTTGTCGTCGGAACCTGAATCCGACGAAGAGGACCCACCCTTGTCCGCACCCGAGTCCGAGGCGTCGGGCTCCTTCGCGTCGCCCTCGTCCTCCGTGTCGCCCTTCTCGTCGGTCTTCCCGTCCGTCGCCGAGGGCGACGGGGTGGGCGACGCGGACGTGTCCTTCTCGGCGTCCTCCAGGGCCGCCACGCAGTCCTTGTACTCGTCGGCCGTCAGGCTGTTGGAGGGCGGCGCCGCGTCGTTCCCGTCGGCGAGGGCGAGCGTCGGCGTGAACCCCATCCCCATGAGCACGGCCGTGGGCATCGCCGCGATGGCTATCGCCTTGCCGGCCGGCATGTGGAACCTGGTGAACAACGGTTTCTTGGGTGCCGCGTGGCGCGGCCCGGTTCTCGCACGGGACGACTCCACGTCAGTCCCGCGGGTCACCTCGTCAGCCGGCACTGTGCCTCCCGTTCGCCCCGTTGGCCGGGCTCGTTCCTGACAGATCGTGCGCCCCCAGTGCCTCGAAGGTCTGGGTGGGACCCCCGCCCTCCATCCTTTCGCGCGGCCTCGGCACCGTGGCGTCGGATGCCGTGCTGCCGGAGGCCGGGATGCCCGGGAACTCGGTGCCGGGGACCGCGCCCTCGGGCGCGTCACCCCTTCCCTCGCCCTCCACCGGCCGTTCGTCCTGCGGCGGTTCGCCCGGCACCCACGAGACGGCCATCGCTCCGCCGACCAGCGCGAGCAGGAAGCCGATGAGGAAGCCGCCGAGGTTGGACACGGGGATGGAGACCAGCGCGAGCAGGATCGCCGCCACGCCCGCGAAGACCCGGACATGCTTCTGGAACCACAGGCTGACGCCCAGGACGACCAGCAGCACACCGATGATCAGTGACCCGGAGCCCGCGGTGGTGGCCATCGCGAGGGTCAGGTGACCGATCTGGAGGTTGGCGTACGGGAAGTAGGCGATGGGGAGTCCGCCGAGCGCGATGAACAGGCCGGCCCAGAACGGCCGCCCGCCTCGCCAGGCACGGAACTGCAGCCTCCGGCGGGTGAACTGGCCGGCTGCGGCAGGAGTCTCGGCGCTCATGGAAAACAGCTCCCTGGTACGGCTTTGCTGTGGTGGAGACGTGGGCCGCCCGTGAAGGTGCGACCGGAGAGTGGACGGGCGGGGGCGCCAGTGGCTCCCCCGCCCGTCAGGGGGTGCTTAGTAGCACTCCTTGACACCCTTGGACAGCGACATCTTCAGACCGCTGAGCTTGAAGGTTCCGGCGGTGGTCGCCCACGCCGTCTGCTTCACACCGGTCAGCGTGGCCGAGTCGGCCTGCTGCGCGAATCCGTACGGGTTCGCGGTGTCGCCCTTCTTGATGCCGGGACCCTTGCTGGCGTCCTTGGCCGCCACACCGATGTCGATGCCGCGGAACGTGGCATCGGCCTGCAGTTCCTCGACGTCGATGTAGAGGTTCTGCGCCTCGACCGGCTTGTCACCGCCGCCGGCCTTCAGCATGAGGCTGACGGAACCGATCAACGGGATGTCCGGGGTGACCACGGACTGGCACATGTTCTTGATCGACGCGGACTTGAACGCCGAGACCGCGACGGGGTGAGCCGTCTTCTCGCCCTTCAGCGTGTAACCCGAGTCGATCGCCCCGTACTGGGAGAAGCCCGTGCCGTCGAGCCGGTCCGCCGTCACCTTGAACGACTGGCCGGAAACGCTGAACGACGCGGCGAGAGCGCCCTGCGCGAGCGCGACGCCTATCGCAGCCGTGGCGGCAACGCTGGGCACCATCACCACAGCGAACCGCTTCCATCTGGTCCCGCCACGCACCTGGGACTCCATATTTCCTCCTTCTCGGACGTACATCTCCTGGCCTCGGCCGGCCGCCGGTTCGACGGCCCGGTCTGGCAGGGATGGGAGAAGTGCTACGTCCTCGGGAAGGAGAGCGCCCGAACTCGGCGGCGCGTACCACGCGCCCGAGTCACCGGCGATCACCCCCGAGCGACAACCACTGGTCGCGCCTGACACGCATCACGCACAACCCTGCTGGACAGGCTTCGCCGGGTGAGCGAAGACCCCCCTGCCCAAGAGCCGGCTCCACTGCCGCCGGCCCTGCTCGGTGGGGACCCAGGAACCCCCGCGACCCGACTGGCTTTCGGGGTACGGGAATGGACCGAGCGTCGCCGATCGTGGTGCATTCTCGCCGCCGACACAAGGGGGTTCGTTACTCGCTAGTAACGGCCGGATAACCACGGGGCGACGCACCGGGCCCGGACGGCGACGCTGGGTGTGCCACAGGGGCGGAACAAAACTATTGATCGATGGACAGAGTCCGACAGATCGATGCCGCTGGCTTACTGGCAGTAACAGCGGCCGCGATTGCCAAGTTTTGGCAAAGCGCGGCCGCATTGACGCCTGGTCGACAGCTCCTTCACACCGGCAACACTCCGGTGGACACCTCTAGAAGAGGGCGCGAGCCAGTGCCCTGCGGGCCGCGGTGACCCGCGGATCGTCGGCGCCGACCACCTCGAACAGCTCCAGCAGCCGCACGCGTACGGCGTTGCGGTCGTCGCCGGCCGTGACGCGCACCGCGTCGATGAGACGGCCGAAGGCGTCCTCCACGTGACCGCCCACCAGGTCCAGGTCGGCGGCGGCGATCTGCGCCTGCGCGTCGCCCAGCTTGTCGGCCGCCTCCTGGCGGACCTTCTGCGGGTCGGCGTTCTGCACCCGCTGAAGCAACTCGGCCTGCGCGAGACCCAGTTTGGCCTCCGTGTTGCCCGGGTCCTCGGCCAGCACGTTCTTGTACGACTGGACGGCACCGCCCAGGTCGCCCGCGTCCAGCGCCTGCACGGCGGCCTCGAGTGCCGCGTCGTGCGGTCCCGCGGGACGCTCCTCGGCGGCGGGCCGCTCGGCACCGGGCTGGGCCTCGGGGTCGACGACGAGCCCGGTCAGACCGAAGCGCTCCTCGGCGACCTGCACCAACTGGTCCAGGGTCTGGCGGATCTGCGCCTCGCCCGCGGCACCCTGGAAGAGCGGCAGCGCCTGCCCGGCCACGACCGCGAACACGGCCGGGATGCCCTGGACGCCGAACTGCTGCATCAGCATCTGGTTGGCGTCGACATCGATCTTGGCGAGGAGGAAGCGCCCGCCATACTCGACGGCCAGCCGTTCGAGGACCGGGCTGAGCTGCTTGCAGGGCTCGCACCACTCGGCCCAGAAGTCGATGACGACCGGGACCTCGGTGGACCGCTGCAGGACGTCGCTCTCGAAGCCGGCCTCGTCGACGTCGATGACGAGGTCGGCCGGTGAGACCGCTCCCGTCCCGCCGTGCCGGGCGGCCTCGGCGCGGGCCTGCTCCGCCTTCGTCTTGGCCTCCTGGGCCGCCTTCACCGCGGCGAGGTCGACGACCCCGCTCATGGACATGTTCCGTGGCTGCATGGGCCTATCCTCCCCCGTACCGCGCGCGCGTGTGAAAAGCGGGTCGAAAGCCCGCCCGGATGTGTGCTGTTCGGCGCCGGGTCCCCACCCCACGCCTGTGGTCGTCGCTGGGGCACGGGCGTACCCGTGCTTTCGCTACGAGTCGTAGCGTAATACCGGGAGGGGCCGTCGGAACACCCCGCCCCGGTGATCTCCCTCACGGCCGCACGGAACCCGCCGATTGTGGCCGGGCATCTATGGTCGGGGAATGCAGAGCAGCACCCACGCCGGCCGTGCCGGGCGCCCGCGCAGTGCCGCGGCGGACACCGCGATCCTGGCCGCGACGCGGGAGGCCCTGGTCGACCTGGGCTGGTCCAGGCTCACCCTCGGAGACGTCGCGGGCCGTGCCGGGGTTGCCAAGACGACGCTCTACCGCCGCTGGGCGGGCAAGAACGAGCTGGTGGTCGACGCGGTGGCGGAGCTGTTCGACGAGCTCCGGCTGCCGGACCGCGGCTCCCTGGCCGCCGACATCGAGGGCGTGGTGCTCCAGTTCGCGGCGATCCTGGCCCGTCCGGAGGCCAAGAGCGGCCTGATGGCGGTGGTCGCCGAGTCCACCCGGGACGACGCGCTGCGCGAGCGCATCCGCACGTCGATCGTGGAGCGCCAGAAGCGCCTGGTCCTGGAGGGCAGGGCGCGCGCCCAGGCCCGCGGCGAGCTGCCCGCCGAGACCGACCCGGCCGAGGCCGACCGCACGGCCGACCTCATCTTCGACGTGGTCGCGGGCGCGGTGGTGCACCGCACCCTGGTCAGCGCGGAACCGGCGGACGGCGACTGGGTACGGGGCTTCACACAGGTGCTGCTCTGGGGCCTGACCTCCCGCCAGACCGAACCCCCGACCCCCTGACCTCCGACCCGACCGAGCCCGGGGGCTGGCGTCCTCCCACCCGACCGAGCCCGGGGCCGGCGATCTCCCACCCGACCGAGCCCAGGGCTGGCGCTCTCCCACCCGGCCCAACCGGGGCCGGGTGACCTTCCAACGGGCCGAGCCGCCCGGTGGGGCACCTTTCAATTGGCCGAGTCGGGTGGCGGGTGGGCATAGGCCCGGGGGTCCAGGGGGCGGAGCCCCCTGGCAACGCCCGCCCCGGCACCGGGGGCGCCTAGAACCCCGCCGGCTCCGTGTACACCCCCCACTCGTCCCGCAGCACGCCGCAGATCTCCCCGAGCGTCGCCTCCGCGCGCACCGCGTCCAGCATCGGCCCGATCATGTTGTCCCCGGACCGCGCGGCGCCCAGCATCGCCTCCAGGGCGCTACGCACCGCCGCGTCGTCCCGGCGGGCCTTGCGCTCGCCGAGCACCCGCACCTGCTCCCGCTCCACCTCGTGGCTGACCCGCAGGATCTCCAGGTCACCCGTGACGGAACCGGTGTGCACGTTGACGCCGACGACCTTCTTCTCGTCCTTCTCCAGGGACTGCTGGTACCGGAAGGCGGACTCCGCGATCTCGCCGGTGAACCACCCGTCCTCGATGCCCCGCAGGATGCCGGAGGTGATCGGCCCGATGGGGTGCTGCCCGTCCGGGTGCGCCCTGAGCCCCCGCTCCTTGATCTGCTCGAAGATCTTCTCGGCGTCGGCCTCGATCCGGTCCGTCAGCTGCTCGATGAACCAGGAACCGCCCAGCGGGTCGGCGACGTTGGCGACGCCGGTCTCCTCCATCAGCACCTGCTGCGTGCGCAGGGCGATCTCGGCGGCCTGCTCACTGGGCAGCGCGAGGGTCTCGTCGAGCGCGTTGGTGTGCAGGGAGTTGGTGCCGCCGAGCACCGCCGCGAGCGCCTCCACGGCCGTACGCACCACGTTGTTGTAGGGCTGCTGGGCGGTCAGCGAGACACCGGCGGTCTGGGTGTGGAAGCGCAGCCACTGCGCCTTGTCGGTCTTCGCGCCGTACACGTCCCGCATCCAGCGGGCCCAGATGCGTCGGGCCGCGCGGAACTTGGCGATCTCCTCGAAGAAGTCGAGGTGCGCGTCGAAGAAGAAGGAGAGGCCGGGGGCGAAGACGTCGACGTCCAGCCCGCGCGAGAGCCCCAGCTCCACGTACCCGAAGCCGTCCGCCAGGGTGTACGCCAGCTCCTGCGCGGCCGTCGCCCCGGCCTCGCGGATGTGGTAACCGGAGACGGAGAGCGGCTTGTAGGCGGGGATGCCGGCCGCGCAGTGCTCCATCAGGTCACCGATGAGGCGCAGGTGCGGCTCCGGCTGGAAGAGCCACTCCTTCTGGGCGATGTACTCCTTGAAGATGTCGGTCTGGAGCGTGCCGTTGAGGACGGACGCGTCCACGCCCTGCCGTTCGGCGGCGACCAGGTACATGCAGAACGCGGGCACGGCGGGCCCGCTGATCGTCATGGAGGTCGTCACGTCGCCGAGCGGGATGTCCTTGAAGAGGACCTCCATGTCGGCGGCCGAGTCGATGGCCACCCCGCAGTGCCCGACCTCGCCGAGCGAGCGCGGGTCGTCGGAGTCGCGGCCCATCAGCGTCGGCATGTCGAAGGCGACGGAGAGCCCGCCTCCGCCGTTGCGGAGGATCATCTTGTAGCGCTCGTTGGTCTGCTCGGCGTTGCCGAACCCGGCGAACTGCCGGATGGTCCACGTACGCCCGCGGTAGCCGGTCGCGTGCAGGCCCCGGGTGAAGGGGTACTCCCCCGGCCAGCCGATGCGCTCGAACCCCTCGTACTCGTCCCCGGGCCGGGGCCCGTAGACCGGCTCCACCGGGTCGCCGGAGAGCGTGGTGAAGTCCGCGTCGCGCTTGCGCGCCGCGTCGTACCGGGCCTGCCACCGAAGGCGGCCTTCCTCTATGGCGTGAGCGTCCATACCCTCAATTTACTAGGACGTCCAAGTAAATGTCGATGGGAAACCGCCGCACGGTGTCCGCACGGCGGTGGGACCGGGTGGGCTCAGGCCTTGGCGGCCACCGGCTCGGCCCCGGCGACCTTGGCGTCCAGCTCCCGGCTGATCCGTCGCTCCACGAAGAAGGCCGCCGTCGGAACGGTCCCGGCGAGCAGCACCCAGAGCTGCTTCTTCACCGGCCACTTCGCCTTGGACCCCAGGTCGAAGGCGAAGATGAGGTAGACGACGTACAGCCAGCCGTGGGCGATGCTGACGACCTGGGTGAAGTCCGCGGCGCCGTCCATCTTCAGGGCGTACTTGGCGATCATGCCAAGACACAGCGCGATCAACAGCACACCGGTGACGTACGCCATGACCCGGTAGCGGGTCAGCACGCTCTTTTTCATGCGTCCGAGCGTAACCGCCCGTTTCGCGCGATCTTCGGGCGGCCCCGGCGACTCGCCCGGACCGCGTCCCGGAACCTCGCCCCGGAGGCGGGACCCTAGTCCCGGACCCCGCCTCAGTCCTCGGCGAAGTCCCCGGCGGCGACCCTCAGCGGGCGGAGCATCGCGAAGATCTCCCCGCACTCCTCGGCGTCGTACGCGCCCAGGCCGAAGTCCATCGCCATGAGGTCACGGGTGGCGGCCTCGACCACCTCGCGGCCCCGGTCGGTGATGGAGGCCAGGGTGCCCCGGCCGTCGTTGGGGTTGGGGCGCTTGTCCACCAGGCCGGATCTCACCAGCCGGTCGACGGTGTTCGTCACGGACGTGGGGTGCACCATCAGGCGCTCACCGATCTTGGACATCGGCAGTTCGCCCGACTGGGAGAAGGTGAGCAGCACCAGCGCCTCGTAGCGCGCGAAGGTCAGCCCGTACGGCTTGACCACCGCGTCGACCTCGGCCAGCAGGATCTGGTGGGCCCGCATGATCGAGGTGATCGCGGACATCGAGGGCACGCCGCCCCAGCGCTGCTTCCAGAGTTCGTCGGCACGGGCGATGGGGTCGAAGGAGAGACTGAGGGGCTTGGACACGGCACCAGACCTTACCGGCCGGTCATATGCCGGTCAGCCCCGTCTCGCCCTTCGATACCACCGCCCGCGGCGTACGGCTATCCGGCGAGGTGCCGCTCCACCGTGTCCACCTTCGACGTGAGGCCGTCCGTCACGCCGGGGCGGATGTCCGCCTTGAGGACCAGGGACACGCGCGGCGCCCGCGCTTCGACGGCCGCGACCGCTCGCCGGACCACGTCCATGACCTCGTCCCACTCGCCCTCGACGGAGGTGAACATCGCGTCGGTGCGGTTCGGCAGCCCCGACTCGCGGACCACCCGGACGGCGTCGGCGACGTACTCCCCGACGTCCTCGCCGACGCCGAGCGGCGTCACGGAGAAGGCGACGATCATGCGCCGACGATCCCTTCCTGGCGGGCGCGGGAGGCGATGACCGCGCTCTCGGCCTCACGCTTGAGCATGCGCTCCGCGAAGAAGCCGCCGGTGGGCAGGACGGAGAGGACGAAGTAGAGGGCGGCGGTCTTCAGCGGCCACTTGGCCCGGTTCCAGGCGTCCGCCCAGAAGAGCACGTAGAGGACGAAGAGGAAGCCGTGGACCGCGCCCATCACGGGCACCGCGTTGAAGTCGGTGGTCCGCTTCAGCACCGAGCAGACGAGCAGCAGCAGGAACGAGATCGCCTCGGGGCCCGAAACCAGGCGGAGGCGGCGGAGGGCGGAGGCGGTCTTGAGGTCCACGGGTCACCTTCGGTGGGAGAGGTATCGGTACTCGGGCGCACCGCCGGCCGCGGCGGTTTGTGAACGCACGCACAAGCGCACGCCCATTGTGGCAAACCCCCCGACGCGCCCGGGCGAGGGGGTCGATCCCTGTCGGCGGACCCGCCAGTCGGGCTACCTTCGCATTTGTGGCGATGTTCCGACTTCAAGGAAGCAAGGTACTCGCCGTCGACATGACCGGAGACGCCGTCAAGGCGAAGAACGGCTCGATGGTCGCGTACGACGGGGAGATGGCCTTCAAGAAACTGAGCGGCGGCGGTGAGGGCATCCGCGGGATGGTGACCCGGCGGATCACCGGCGAGCAGATGACGGTGATGGAGGTGAGGGGGCAGGGGACCTGCTGGTTCGCGGACCGGGCTTCGGAGATCAACCTCGTGGGCCTCCAGGGCGACAAGCTGTACGTCGAGTCGAGCAACTTCCTGGCGGCGGACGCCGGACTGCGCACCGGCACCAGCTTCACGGGGACGCGCGGCGCCTCGCAGGGCAACGGGCTGTTCACCACGACCGTCGAGGGGCACGGGCAGGTGGCGATCATGTCGGACGGCCCGGCGGTGGCGCTGCGGGTCAGCGCGCAGTACCCGCTGACCGTCGACCCGGGGGCGTACGTGGCGCACCAGGGGAACCTGCGGCAGTCCTTCCAGTCGGGTGTGACCTTCCGCACCCTGCTCGGGGAGGGCGGCGGCGAGGCGTTCCAGATCCGCTTCGAGGGCGATGGCCTGGTGTACGTGCAGCCGAGCGAGCGGAACACGATCGCGGGGGATGTCTGACGATGGCCTTCCAGGAGATCAACCACAAGATGGTGCAGGCCACCGTGGCGCCCGGGCAGCGGCTGTTCAGTCAGCGCGGTGCCATGCTCGCGTACCGGGGCGAGGTGTCCTTCACCCCCAATCTGCGGGGCGGCCAGGGCGGCGTCATGTCGATGATCGGCCGCCGGGTGGCGAACGAGGACACCCCGCTGATGACCGTGGAGGGCAGTGGCACGGTCCTCTTCGGGCACGGCGGCCACCACGTCCAGGTGATCAACCTCGCCGGCGACACCCTGTACGTCGAGGCGGACCGCCTCCTCGCCTTCGAGGGCACCCTGGAGCAGGGCACGGTGTTCCTGGGCTCCCAGGGCGGCGTCATGGGCATGGTGCGCGGGCAGGTCAGCGGGCAGGGGCTGTTCACCACGACACTGAAGGGCCACGGCTCGGTGGCCGTGATGGCCCACGGCGGCGTCTTCGAGGTCCCGATCACCCCGCAGCGGCCGGTGCGCGTGGACCCCCAGGCGTACGTCGCCCACCACGGCGACGTGCGCAACAAGCTGTCCACCGCCATGGGCTGGCGGGACATGGTGGGGCGCGGCTCGGGCGAGGCATTCCAGCTGGAGCTGAGCGGCAGCGGCACGGTGTTCGTCCAGGCGTCGGAGGAGAAGCTTTGAGCACGGTCCACCACGACCCGTCGACCCTGCCGGCCGACGACAACGTGAACGCGTACACCTTCTGCGTGGAGCTGAAGGGGAGCCAGTGGTTCCTGCAGAAGGGGAAGATGATCGCCTACTACGGGACGATCGATTTCAACGGGATCGGGCACGGCCGGCTGGACCGTCTGGTGCGTACCTCGTTCCATTCGCCACTGCACGCGAGCGACTGGGTCGTGGCCGAGGGTTCGGGCAAGATGCTCCTCGCCGACCGGGCCTTCGACGTGAATTCGTACGACCTCGAGGACGGCAACCTGACCATTCGCTCCGGCAACCTGCTCGCTTTTCAGCCAAGTCTCGCGCTGAAGCAGTCGATCGTGCCGGGTTTTCTGACGCTGATCGGAACCGGAAAGTTCGTGGCCGCGTCGAACGGTCCGGTGGTGTTCATGGAACCGCCGATCCGGGTCGACCCGCAGGCCCTGGTCGGCTGGGCCGACTGCCCGTCCCCGTGCCATCACTACGACCACGGGTACATGACCGGCCTGATGGGCGGCCTACGTGCGATGACGGGGCTAGGCGGGGCCTCCGGGGAGGAGCACCAGTTCGAGTTCGTGGGAGCGGGGACGGTGCTCCTGCAGTCGAGCGAGGCGCTGATGGCGGAGCAGGCCACGGGGGCTCCGCCGCAGCAGGCCGGGGTGCCCGGCGGCGGGTCCCCGGGAGGGCACGGAGGGCGTTCCGGGGTACCGGGACTTCCCGGACAGCTGGGGGACCTCCAGCGCCGCTTCGGGCTGTGAGCGGTAATCTGCGGAGTGTGACATCGAACGCGTGCGCACCGTCACCGTCACAGAAAAGCCCTCACTAGTTCGCCTTTCAACTTTTTAGGTAGACTTCATTCATGGAGACCGAGACGGCCACCCGCTGGCTGACCGATACGGAGCAGTGTGCTTGGCGCACCCACCTGGAGGTCAACAGACTGTTGACGCACCAGCTGGAGAAGGACCTGCAGCCGTTCGGCCTGACAATGAACGACTACGAGATCCTGGTGAACCTCTCCGAGTCGGACGGCGACCGCATGCGGATGAGCGACCTGGCCACCGCCACGATGCAGTCCAAGAGCCGCCTCTCCCACCAGATCACCCGCATGGAGAACGCGGACCTGGTCCGCAGGGAGAACTGCGAGTCCGACCGCCGCGGCCTCTACGCCGTCCTCACCGAGCACGGCATGGAGACGATGCGGAAGGTCGCGCCGCACCACGTGGCCTCCGTCCGCAGGCACTTCATCGACCTGCTGGCCCCCGAGACCCTGACCGAACTGGACAAGGCGCTCAAGCCCATCGCGGAACACCTGCGCGGACAGCGCGGACGTTCCTGAGCTAGGCGGCCGGCAGGCGGAGCTCGAACAGGGCGCCGCCTGCCGGCGCGTCGTGCACGGTGAGCGTGCCGCCGTGCCGCACGGCGACGTCGCGGGCGATGGCCAGCCCGAGACCCGCCCCGCCGTCGTCGCGGCTGCGGGCGGCGTCGAGCCGTACGAACCGTTCGAAGATCCGCTCCCGGTCGGCCGCCGGCACCCCCTCCCCGTCGTCGGCCACCCCGACCACGGCCAGGTCGCCGTCCCTGCGCACGGACACCTCCACCGCCGAGCGGGCGTGCCGCTGGGCGTTGTCGAGCAGATTGGCCAGGACCCGGCCCAGCTGCCCGCGCGAGCCGGCCACCGTCACCCCGCCGGCGGCACCGGCGTCCTCCCGCACGCTCACCCCGGACCGTCCCCCGGCCTCCTCCCGCGCGAGCGCCGCGAGGTCGACCCGCGCGTCGGCGGGCCGCTCCCCCGCGTCCAGCCGGGCCAGCAGCAACAGGTCGGCGGCGAGGTGCTGGAGCCGTACGGTGTCCTCCACCGCGCCGTCCAGGTCCAGCAGCTCGGGATGGGCGGCGGCCACCTCGAGCTGGGTGCGCAGCGAGGCGATCGGGCTGCGCAGCTCGTGCGAGGCGTCGGCGACGAACCGCCGCTGCCGCTCCACGGAGGTCTCCAGCGCGGCCAGCGTCTCGTTGGTGGTCGAGGCGAGCCTGGCCACCTCGTCGTGGGTGCCGGGCACCGGGACGCGGCGGGCCAGGTCCTCGCTGGCGGTGATCGCGGCCATCTCCCGCCGGATGCCCTCCACCGGGCGCAGCGCGCGCCGGGTCACCAGCCAGGTCACCCACCCGACGACCGCGAGCAGCACCGGGAAGCCGATCAGCATGACGGTGAGCGCGGTGTTCACGGCGCCGTGCTCGGCGGAGAGCGGGGCCCCGGCGTAGACGGTGAGGCGGCCCCGGTCCTCGGTCTTCACGGGGACGGCGGCGAAACGGTAGTCCTCCGTGTCGCCGTCGATGGTCGCCGAACCGTCGCTGACGGTGGTCCGTTCGCCGATCTCCCCCGCTTCGAGCGGCTCGCCCGCGTCGTCATCGTCGTCCGCGTCATCCGTGTCGCCGGCGTCGCCGGTGCCGTCGGGCGAGGCGGCCGGCCGCGGCTTGACCGTCTCGACGCCGGTGCCGGTGATCCGCTCCAGGTCCTCACTGGCGGCGACCAGCGTGCCGTCCTCGTCGACCACCTGCACCGGGCGGTCGTCCACGTCCAGCGACAGGTCGGCGTACGGCGTCCCGACCGCCAGCTCGGTGGCGACCTCCCGCGCGGAGCGTTCGGCCTGGGTGCCGGCCTCGCCGAGCAGGTTGGAGCGCAGGGAGAGCAGGACGGCGGCACCGGCCGCGACGAGGGCGACGGCGACCACCAGGGTCGCGCCGAGCGTGGCGCGGGCGCGGACCGACCCGAAGAGGCGGCTCATCGCCCGCCCTCCAGGCGGTACCCGGCGCCGCGCACGGTCCGGATGAGCCCGGCGCGCAGCTTGCGCCGCAGGGCACTGACGTACACCTCGACGATGTTCGGGTCGCCGTCGTAGGCGAAGTCCCAGACGTGTTCCAGGATCTCCGCCTTGGACACGACCTGCCCGGCCCGCACCACGAGCTGCTCCAGGACCGCGAACTCCTTCGCGGTGAGGGTGACCTCGTCCTCGCCGAGGAACACCCGGCGGGCGGCGGTGTCGACCTTCAGGTCGCCGTGGACGTGCACGGGCGAGGCCCCGCCGCCCTGCGCCCGCCGCCGCAGCAGCGCCTTCACGCGGGCGACCAGGACGACGTACGAGAAGGGCTTGGTGAGGTAGTCGTCGGCGCCCGTGTCCAGGCCCTCCGCCTCGTCGTACTCGCCGTCCTTGGCGGTGAGCATCAGGATCGGCACCTCGTGCCCGGCGGCGCGCAGGGCGGCGCAGACCCGGTAGCCGTTGAGGCCGGGCAGCATGATGTCGAGGATGACCAGGTCGTAGTCGCCCTCTCCGGCCCGGTGCAGGCCCTCCATGCCGTCGTGGACGACGTCCACGGCGTACCCCTCGGCGGTGAGGCCCTTGGCGAGCGACACCGCAAGACGCTTCTCGTCCTCCACGATCAACAGGCGCATGCCTAAAGAGTGGCAAAGAGCGGCTGAAGATCCCTTCAGGAGGCTTCAGCTCCGGCTCAGCGTCGGTCCGCGACGGTGAGGGAGTCGAAAACGACAGCACTCTGCACGACTCGGGAGGAACCAGCATGAGGCGCAACATCGTCATCGCCGCCGTCACCGCCGCCGCTCTGATCGGAGGCGGTACGGCGACGGCCCTCGCGACCACGGGTGACGACGGCCGGAGCGCGACGCCCCGGGCGGACGTGAGCGTGTCGGACGACGGTGGCGTCCGGGACGAGTCCGACGACCACGACGACGACTCGGCCGACGACCGCGACGACCGCGACGACGCGGCCCGCGCGTCCACCGCCAAGGTGACGGCGGCCGACGCCATCGCCGCCGCCCTGCGGGACACGCCGGGCACCGCCGTCTCCGCCGACCTGGACGACGCGGACGACGGCGACGACGAGGGCGACGACCGCCGTGTGCGCGCCGCCTGGGAGGTCGACGTCCTCGCCGGCGACGGCACCTGGCACAGCGTCCGGATCGACCCGGCCTCCGGCAAGGTCCTCGGCTCCCACAAGGACACCGACGAGGACGACACCGCCGAGGCGCGGGCCGCCCTCGAGGGCGGTTCCGTCAGCGCGGCCGAGGCGGCGCGGGCCGCGGCCGGCAAGTCCACGGTGACCTCCGTGGACCTGGACGACGACGGCGACAACGGCCCGGCCGCGTGGGAGGTCGAGACGCGTGCCGACGGCAAGGGCGAGCAGGACTGGCGGGTCGACCTGAAGACCGGCAAGGTCACGGCCGACCGCTCGGACTCGGACGACTCCGGCTCGGACGACTCGGGCTCGGACGACGACTGACCGGCCCGGCCCACCCCCCGGACGCACCGCGGCGGCGCCCCGGCACCAGCGCCGCCGCCACCGCGACCGCGCCGGCCGCCGCGAAGCACACCGGCAGCGGCAGCCGTTCCACCAGCAGGCCCACCGCGGCGGCGCCGGCGGCCATGCCGGCGTTCACGGCCGTGTTGCACCAGGCGCCCGCCCGGGTCCGGAAGCCGGGCGCGGCGCTCTCGTCGGCGATCAGGTACGCCGTCGTGAGCGCCGGTGCCACGAAGACCCCCGCGCAGGCGACGGCCGCGACCAGCGTGCCGACGCCCGGGGCGAGACCGGCGGCGGCCAGGCTCACGCCGAGACCGGCCGCGAGGAACGGCAGCCGGGCGCGGGCGGACGAGGTCCAGGTGATGGCGCCGTTCAGCAGGCCGCCGGCCGCGCTGCCCGCCGAGAGTGCCGCGAGGACCCAGGCGACGGTGGAACCCCCGAGGTCGCGCTGGACCGCGTAGGCGACGGCGAGGAGGTCGACGGCGCTCACCGAGACGCCGATCCCCGCGGCGACGAGGACCGGTTGCAGCAGGGCGCGCCCCTGCCCGGCTCCGCCCCGCCCGCGCCGGGCCGGCGTCGCGTCCTTCTCCGGCTCCGCCGCCCGCGGGCGGTCCGCCGCCGGCGACGTGACGAAGCCGAGGGTGCCCACCCCCACCAGCACCGCGCTGAGCACGATGCCGACGGCCGGCGGGGCGACGCCGACCACCAGGCCGACCAGCAGCGGACCGGAGACGAAGAGCAGTTCCTCGGCGACCCCGTCCAGGCTGTAGGCGCGCTGCAGCATGGCGCGATCGGGGAGCATGTCGGCCCACACCGCCCGCATCGAGGGCCCGAGCGGCGGTGTGCAGGCACCCGCGAACGCGGCGGTCACGGCGAGGACGGCCGCGGGCACACCCGGGCGCCAGCAGGCCGCCGCCGTCACGCAGAGCAGGGCGGCGTACAGCAGGGCCATCGGGAGCAGGGCCCGGCGCGGGCCGTGCCGGTCGACCAGTCCCGCGCGGTAGGGGGACAGGAGGACGCTCGTCGCGCCGAAGAGCGCCATGACCAGGCCGGCCACGGCGTACGACCCGGTGGACCGGGTCAGGGCGAGCATCAGGGAGAGGGAGACCGTGCCGTACGAGAGCCGGCCGACGAGGGCGGCCCCGAAGGTGCGGCGGGCATGGGGGACACGGAGCACGGCGGCGTACGAGGGCCGCGGAATGGGCGTGGACACGCGAAGGGTTCCTCTGCAGGGAGGCAACGAGGGGACGCCGATGCGCGCGACGGCCGGATGCGGCGGTCGCGTGCGGGGCGGGCCCTATGCCAAGAGGAGGAACATGCGGGTCAAGGTAGCAGCGCGGCGCCGGGTGCGCGCGGCCTTTTTCGGACGCCCGGTGTCAGCCGTCGAACGCCGCACGCCGGCCGTCGTACGCCTGGCGTCAGCCGTTCGTCAGCCCCGTGACCAGTTCGTCCGCCGCGCGGTACGGGTCGAGTTCGCCCGCCACGATCCGTTCCGCGAGGGCGCCGAGGCGGCGGTCGCCGTGCAGGTCGCCGATGCGTTCGCGCAGGGTGGTGACGGCGATGGTCTCGACCTCGCGGGCGGCGCGGGCACGGCGGCGCTCGGCGAGGACGTCCCGCTCCTCCATCCACGCGCGGTGCTTCTCCAGGGCCTCGACCACCTCGTCGATGCCCTCGCCGCGGGCGGCGACCGTCTTGACGATGGGCGGGCGCCAGTCGCCGGCGGCTCGGGCCTCGCCGAGGCCCAGCATGTGGTTCAGCTCGCGGGCGGTGGCGTCGGCGCCGTCCCAGTCGGCCTTGTTGACGACGTACACGTCGCCGATCTCCAGGATTCCGGCCTTGGCCGCCTGGATGCCGTCGCCCATGCCGGGTGCCAGGAGGACGACGGAGGTGTCGGCCTGCGAGGCGATCTCCACCTCGGACTGGCCGACGCCGACCGTCTCGACCAGGATCACGTCGCAGCCCGCCGCGTCCAGGACGCGGATCGCCTGCGGCGCCGCCCAGGCGAGGCCGCCGAGGTGGCCGCGGGTCGCCATGGAGCGGATGTAGACGCCGGGGTCGGAGGCGTGGTCGGACATCCGGACGCGGTCGCCGAGCAGCGCGCCGCCGGAGAAGGGGGAGGAGGGGTCGACGGCGAGGACGCCGACCCGCCTGCCCTGCTTGCGGTACGCGGTCACCAGGGCCGAGGTGGAGGTGGACTTGCCGACGCCCGGCGAACCCGTCAGACCGACCACGTAGGCCTGGCCCGTCAGCGGAGCGAGCGTCTCCATGACCTCCCTGAGCTGCGGGGACGCCCCCTCCACCAGAGAGATCAGCCTGGCCACGGCCCGCGGTCGGCCTTCCCTGGCCTGGGCCACCAGTGAGGAGACGTCCTGCATCACAGCTCCGTTCAGCTCCGTCCGACTACGTTCGACTGCGTTCCTGAGACGCCGTACGGGCGCTCAGGCCTTCGGGACCCGGATGATCAGCGCGTCGCCCTGGCCGCCGCCGCCGCACAGGGCCGCCGCGCCGACCCCGCCGCCGCGCCGGCCCAGCTCCAGCGCCAGGTGCAGCACCAGCCGGGCGCCGGACATGCCGATCGGATGGCCCAGCGCGATGGCCCCACCGTTGACGTTCACCTTTTCGGTGGACACTCCGAGGTCCTTCATTGACTGCACGGCGACGGCCGCGAACGCCTCGTTGATCTCGATCAGGTCGAGGTCGCCGACCTCGAGGCCCTCCTTCTTCAGCGCGTGCCGGATCGCGTTGGAGGGCTGCGACTGCAAAGAGTTGTCCGGTCCGGCGACGTTGCCGTGCGCGCCGATCTCGGCGATCCACTCCAGGCCCAGCTCCTCGGCCTTCGCCCTGCTCATCACGACCACGGCCGCGGCGCCGTCGGAGATCTGCGAGGAGGAGCCGGCGGTGATCGTGCCCTCCTTGGAGAACGCCGGCCGCAGCTTGCCCAGCGACTCCGCGGTGGTGTCGCCTCGGATGCCCTCGTCCTTGCTGAAGACCACCGGGTCGCCCTTGCGCTGCGGGATCTCGACCGGGGCGATCTCGGCGTCGTACACGCCGTTCTTCTGAGCGGCCGCGGCGCGCTGGTGGGACAGGGCCGCGATCTCGTCCTGCGGGCCGCGCTCGATGCCGAGGCGGGTGTTGTGCTTCTCGGTGGACTCGCCCATGGCGATGTTCTCGAAGGAGTCGGTCAGGCCGTCGTACGCCATGGCGTCGATCATCTGGACCGCGCCGTACTTGTAGCCCTCGCGGGACTTCGGCAGCAGGTGCGGGGCGTTGGTCATGGACTCCTGGCCGCCGGCCACGACCACGTCGAATTCACCCGCGCGAATGAGCTGGTCGGCGAGGGCGATGGCGTCGAGGCCGGACAGGCACACCTTGTTGATCGTCAGTGCCGGCACGTTCATGGGGATGCCGGCCTTGACCGCGGCCTGGCGGGCGGGGATCTGCCCGGCACCCGCCTGGAGTACCTGGCCCATGATCACGTACTGGACCTGGTCGCCGGTGACGCCCGCGCGCTCCAGGGCCGCCTTGATCGCGAAACCGCCGAGATCGGCCCCGGAGAAGGACTTCAGCGAGCCGAGCAGCCGTCCCATCGGGGTGCGGGCACCCGCGACGATGACGGAGGTCGTGCCGTTCGTTGCAGAAGACATGAGCTGCGATCCCCTTTTCCGGCCCGCACAGGCCGAGGAGTGAACGAGGGTTTACTCGAATGTACTGAGCGGTATCCCGCCCGTCACCCGGCGGTCGGTGTGATCGCGCGCACGTTGCGTAACCACCTCCGGAGCGCTGCACTGAATCCATGCTGACGCGAATCGACCACATCGGAATCGCCTGCCACGACCTCGACACCACCGTCGAGTTCTACCGTGCCACCTACGGCTTCGAGGTGTTCCACACCGAGGTGAACGAGGAGCAGGGCGTCCGGGAGGCCATGCTCAAGATCAACGATACGTCCGACGGCGGCGCCTCGTACCTCCAGCTGCTCGAGCCCACCCGCGAGGACTCCGCGGTCGGCAAGTGGCTGGCGAAGAACGGCGAGGGCGTCCACCACATCGCCTTCGGTACGGCGGACGTCGACGCGGACGCCGCGGACATCCGGGGGAAGGGCGTACGCGTTCTGTACGACGAGCCGCGGCGGGGTTCCATGGGGTCGCGGATCACTTTCCTGCACCCCAAGGACTGCCATGGCGTACTGACAGAACTGGTCACATCGGCGGCCGTTGAGTCACCTGAGCACTGACTCCCGTACATAGGGGCCGGTAGGGTTGGGTGCGGTCGCCGCTCAATCCAGGGTGACCCGGTCCTGTCGTCGGCGACGACGGGATCGCCGGGGTCGTGTTTCGGGGGGCGGGCGACGGGGCAGCGGCACATGCCCCGCCGTTGATCTGACACCATTCCCCGGGGGCCCCGTCCGTCGGACGGACGGAGCTCAGTCGGGAAGATTTGCGACCAGGGGACGGATGGGACCGCGCAGTGCGGGGCTACGAGAGCCAGGAGCGAGAGCCGGCGGCTGACGTCGACCACCTCTCTCGGTTCGAGGCCGAGATGAAGCGGCTGAAGACCGAGCGGGAAAAGGCGATCCAGCACGCCGAGGACCTCGGCTACCAGGTCGAGGTGCTGCGCGCCAAGTTGCACGAGGCGCGGCGCACCATCATGTCCCGGCCCGCCTTCGACGGCGGAGACATCGGGTACCAGGCCGAGCAGTTGCTGCGCAACGCGCAGACGCAGGCCGACCAGCTGCGCTCGGACGCCGAGCGCGAGCTGAGCCAGGCCAGGGCGCAGACCCAGCGCATCCTCCAGGAGCACGCCGAGCAGGCCGCCCGGCTCCAGGCGGAGCTGCACCAGGAGGCGGTGACCCGCCGCCAGCAGCTGGACCAGGAGCTGGCCGAGCGCCGGCAGACCGTCGAGTCGCACGTCAACGAGAACGTGGCCTGGGCGGAGCAGCTGCGCGCCCGCACCGAGCAGCAGGCCCGCCGCCTCCTCGACGAGTCCCGCACCGAGGCCGAGCAGTCCCTGGCCGCCGCCCGCGCCGAGGCCGAGCGGCTGACCTCCGAGGCCCGCCAGCGGCTGACCGACGACGCCGAGAGCGCCCGCGCCGAGGCCGAGCAGATCCTGCGCCGCGCCCGCACCGACGCGGAGCGGCTGCTGAACGCCGCCTCCAACCAGGCCCAGGAGGCCACCGACCACGCGGAGCAGCTGCGCACCTCCACCGCCGACGAGTCGGAGTCCGCGCGCCGCCAGTCCCAGGAGCTGAGCCGGGCCGCCGAGCGGCGCATGTCGGAGGCCGAGGAGGCGCTGCGCAAGGCGCAGGCCGAGGCCGAGAAGGTGATCGCCGAGGCCAAGGAGTCGGCGGCCAAGGCGCTGGCCGGCGCCGAGGCGACCAACGAACAGCGCACCCGCACCGCCAAGGAGCAGGTCGCCCGGCTGGTCGGCGAGGCCACCAAGGACGCCGAGAACACCAAGTCCGAGGCCGAGCAGCTGGTCGCGGACGCCCGCGCCGAGGCCGAGCGGATCGTCGCCGAGGCCGCCGAGAAGGCCCGTACGCTCACCGCCGAGGAGTCGGCCACCCAGCTGTCCAAGGCGGCCAAGACCGCCGAGGACGTGCTGAACAAGGCGTCCGAGGACGCCAGGCGGACCACGAAGGCCGCCACCGAGGAGGCCGAGCGGATCCGCACCGAGGCCGAGGCCGAGGCGGACCGGCTGCGCGCCGAGGCGCACGACATCGCCACGGAGCTCAAGGGCGCGGCGAAGGACGACACCAAGGAGTACCGCGCCAAGACCGTCGAGCTGCAGGAGGAGGCGCGCCGGCTGCGCGGCGAGGCCGAGCAGCTGCGCGCCGACGCGGTCGCCGAGGGCGAGAAGATCCGCGCCGAGGCCCGCAAGGAGGCCGTGGCGCAGATCGAGGAGGCGGCGAAGACCGCCGAGGAGCTGCTCGCCAAGGCCAAGGCCGACGCGGACGAGCTGCGGCAGACCGCGACCACGGACAGCGAGAAGGTCCGCACCGAGGCCATCGAGCGGGCCACCACCCTGCGCCGGCAGGCCGAGGAGACCCTGGAGCGCACCCGCGCGGAGGCCGAGCGGCACCGCACGGAGGCCACCGAGCGCGCCGAGGAGCTCCAGGCGGAGGCCGAGCGGGCCGCCCGCGAGCTGCGCGAGGAGACCGAGCGCGCCGTCGAGGCCCGTAAGGCGGAGGCCGCCGAGGACCTGACGCGGCTGCACACGGAGGCCGAGGAGCACCGCACGGCCGCCGAGGAGGCGCTGACCGAGGCCCGCGAGGAGGGTTCGCGGCTCCGCCGGGAGGCCGCCGAGGAGAGCGAACGGCTGCGCACCGAGGCCGCGGAGCGGATCCGTACGCTCCAGCAGCAGGCCGAGACGGAGGCCGAGCGGCTGCGCACCGAGGCCGCCGCCGACGCGTCCGCCTCCCGCGCGGAGGGCGAGTCCGTCGCCGTACGGCTGCGGTCGGAGGCGGCCGCCGAGGCCGAGCGGCTGAAGTCGGAGGCGCAGGAGAGCGCCGACCGGGTGCGCGCGGAGGCGCAGACCGCGGCCGAGCGCATCGCCGCCGAGGCGTCCGAGGCGCTGGGCGCCGCCCAGGAGGAGGCCACCCGGCGCCGCCGCGAGGCGGAGGAACTGCTCGGGTCCGCCCGGCAGGAGGCCGACCAGGAGCGCGAGCGGGCCCGCGAGCAGAGCGAGGAGCTGCTGGCCTCGGCGCGCAACCGCGTGGAGGAGGCGCAGGCCGAGGCGGTCCGGCTGGTCGAGGAGGCCGACCGGCGCGCGACCGAGATGGTCTCCGCCGCCGAGCAGCACGCGCAGCAGGTGCGGGACTCCGTCGCGGGGCTGCACGAGCAGGCCCAGGAGGAGATCACCGGGCTGCGCAGCGCCGCCGAGCACGCGGCGGAGCGCACCCGCCACGAGGCCGAGCAGGAGGCGGACCGGGTCCGCGCCGACGCCCACGCGGAGCGGGAACGGGCGGGCGAGGACGCCGGACGGCTGCGGCGCGAGGCGCGGGAGGAGACCGAGGCCGCCAAGACGCTGGCCGAGCGGACGGTGTCCGAGGCCATCGCGGAGGCCGACCGGATCCGCACGGACGTCTCGGAGCACGCCCAGCGGGTGCGCACCGAGGCCTCCGACGCCATCGCCGAGGCCGAGCAGGCGGCGTCGCGCACCCGGGCGGACGCCCGCGAGGACGCCAACCGCATCCGGTCCGACGCGGCGACGCAGGCGGACACCCTGATCACCGAGGCGAGCGCCGAGGCGGAGCGGCTCACCACGCAGACGGCGGCCGAGACCGACCGGATCCGGACGGAGACGGTCGCGGAGGCGGAGCGCGTCCGTACCGAGGCGTCGAGCGAGGCGGAGCGGGTGCGGGCCGAGGCGGGCGCCCGGGCCGAGCGGCTGCTCTCGGACGCCACCGGGGAGGCGGAGCGGCTGCGGGCCGAGGCCGCCGACACCGTCGGGTCCGCCCAGCAGCACGCCGAGCGGATCCGCACCGAGGCCGACCGGGTCCGTGCCGAGGCCGCGGCGGAGGCGGAGCGGGTCACCACGGCCGCCCGCGAGGAGGCCGACCGCACCCTGGACGAGGCCCGCAAGGACGCCAACAAGCGGCGTTCGGAGGCGGCCGAGCAGGTCGACACGCTCATCACGGAGACCACGTCCGAGGCCGACAAGCTGCTCTCCGAGGCACAGCAGCAGGCCCAGAAGACCACGGCGGAGGCCGAGTCGCAGGCCGACACGATGGTCGGCGCGGCCCGCGCGGAGGCCGACCGGCTCGTCTCCGAGGCGACGGTCGAGGGCAACACCCGGGTGGAGAAGGCCCGTACGGACGCGGACGAGCTGCTGGTCGGCGCCCGCCGGGACGCGACCGCCATAAGGGAGCGCGCGGAGGAGCTGCGCGAGCGTCTCACCTCCGAGATCGAGGAACTGCACGAGCGCGCCCGGCGCGAGGCCGCGGAGACCATGAAGTCGGCGGGCGACCGCTGCGACGCGCTCATCAAGGCGGCCGAGGAGCAGCTGTCCAAGGCGGAGGCGAAGGCCAAGGAGCTGGTGTCGGAGGCGAACTCCGAGGCGGGCAAGGTGCGCATCGCCGCCGTCAAGAAGGCCGAGGGGCTGCTGAAGGAGGCCGAGCAGAAGAAGGCCACCCTGGTCCGTGAGGCCGAGGAACTGAAGGCCGAGGCGGTCCAGGAGGCCAGGCGCACGGTCGACGAGGGCAAGCGCGAGCTGGAGGTCCTGGTGCGGCGCCGCGAGGACATCAACGCGGAGATCTCCCGGGTCCAGGACGTGCTGGAGGCGCTGGAGTCCTTCGAGACGCCGGCGGGCGGCAAGGAGAACGGGGTGAAGGCCGGAGCCACGGTGGGCGCCCCACGTTCGGGTGGCAAGTCGTCAGACGGCTAGCGTGTGGGGCGGTTTCGGTGTCTCCTGGAGATCTTTGGCCGACTCCGGGTCAGACCCTTGACCAGAACTTTGGCAAGCCATCCGCGGGTCAGCCACTCAAAAGAGGTGTCATTCTCCGTATCAAACGCGCATCCGCTCGATGACACACCGCATTGGCGCCTAGGATTCCCTCTATCACCTCACCCGGTCTCTTTCGACAGGAACCCCATGAGCGACACTTCCCCCTACGGCTTCGAGCTTGTGCGGCGTGGGTACGACCGCGCTCAGGTGGACGAACGCATCTCCAAGCTCGTCTCCGACCGTGACAGCGCTCTCGCCCGCATCACCGCTCTGGAAAAGCGCATCGAGGAGCTTCACCTCGAGACCCAGAACGCCCAGGCCCAGGTGAACGACGCCGAGCCGTCGTACGCCGGTCTCGGTGCCCGGGTCGAGAAGATCCTGCGGCTCGCCGAGGAAGAGGCGAAGGACCTGCGCGAGGAGGCCCGTCGCGCGGCCGAGCAGCACCGCGAGCTGGCCGAGTCCTCGGCCCAGCAGGTGCGCAACGACGCGGAGTCCTACGCCGCGGAGCGCAAGGCCAAGGCCGAGGACGAGGGCGTCCGGATCGTCGAGAAGGCCAAGGGCGACGCCTCGCAGCTGCGTTCCGAGGCGCAGAAGGACGCGCAGTCCAAGCGCGACGAGGCCGACGCCCTCTTCGAGGAGACCCGCGCCAAGGCCGCGCAGGCCGCCGCCGACTTCGAGACGAACCTCGCCAAGCGCCGCGAGCAGTCCGAGCGCGACCTGGCCTCCCGTCAGGCCAAGGCCGAGAAGCGCCTCGCGGAGATCGAGCACCGCGCGGAGCAGCTGCGCCTGGAGGCGGAGAAGCTGCGCACGGACGCCGAGCGCCGGGCCCGCCAGACCGTCGAGACCGCGCAGCGCCAGTCCGAGGACATCGTGGCCGACGCCAACGCCAAGGCCGACCGGATCCGTTCGGAGTCGGAGCGCGAGCTGGCCGCCCTCACCAACCGCCGCGACTCCATCAACGCGCAGCTCACCAACGTGCGCGAGATGCTGGCGTCCCTCACGGGCGCCGCGGTGGCCGCCGGTACGCCGGCCGAGGACGAGTCGGTCTCCCGCGGGGTGCCGGCCCAGCAGTCCCGCTGACGCGGGACGTACCGCGGCCGAACAGAAACGGAACAAGGACGAGGCCTTCTGTCACTGGGGTGGCAGTGGGCCTCGTCCCGTTCTAGCGTGGGCGCCATGATCGAGCTCGAGGGGCTGACCAAGCGGTACGGCGAGAAGGTGGCGGTCAACAATCTCTCCTTCACCGTCAGACCCGGCATCATCACGGGCTTTCTCGGCCCCAACGGGGCGGGCAAGTCCACCACCATGCGCATGGTGCTGGGCCTGGACCGGCCGACCGCCGGGGACGTGCGGATCGACGGCAAGCACTACGACCAGCTGACGGACCCGCTGACATACATCGGGGCGCTGCTCGAGGCCAAGGCGTGGCACGGCGGGCGCAGCGCCTACAACCACCTGCTGTGCCTGGCGCAGAGCAACGGCATCCCGGCGACCCGGGTGCGCGAGGTGCTGGACACGGTGGGGCTGTCGGCGGTCGCCAAAAAGAAGACGAAGGGGTTCTCCCTCGGCATGGGACAGCGGCTCGGCATCGCCGGGGCGCTGCTCGGCGATCCGCGGATCCTGATGTTCGACGAGCCGGTCAACGGTCTCGACCCCGAGGGCATCCACTGGATCCGCAATCTGATGAAGGCTCTGGCCGCGCAGGGGCGCACGGTCTTCGTCTCCTCCCACCTGATGAGCGAGATGGCGCTGACGGCGGACCACCTCGTGGTCATCGGCCAGGGCAGGCTGCTCGCGGACACCTCGATGGCCGACTTCATCGCGGAGAACTCGCGCAGCTACGTCCGGATCCGCACCCCGCACCGCGAGCGGCTGCTCGACGCGTTGCACGGCGCCGGCATCGAGGTCGTCGACACCGGCGCCGAGGTACTGGAGGTGGACGGCGACAAGTCGGAGGCCGTCGGTGAGCTGGCGGCGCGCAACCAGGTCGTGCTGTACGAGCTGAGTCCGCAGCGCGCCTCGCTGGAGGAGGCGTTCATGCAGCTGACCGCGGAGTCCGTGGAGTACCACGCGCACGACGGGCAGCCGCCCGGCCCGGTGCCGCAGCAACAGCCGCAGCAGCCGTGGGGCAGCGACTGGAAGAGGGGATGAGCATGGCGACGGCACAGGTCGTCCGGTCGGAGTGGACCAAGATCCGTTCGGTCGCGTCCACGGTGTGGACGCTGTCCCTCGCCGTGGTCGTCACCATCGCCCTCGGCATGCTGATCTCGGCGCTGTCGAAGAGCGAGTTCGACGGCATGAGCGAGCGGGACCAGCTCTCCTTCGACCCGACCTTCATCAGCTTCGCCGGCACCAGCCTCGGCCAGCTGGCGATGATCGTGTTCGGCGTGCTGGTCGTGGGCAACGAGTACAGCTCCGGCATGATCCGCACCTCGCTGGCGGCGGTGCCGCGGCGCGGCAGCTTCCTGTTCAGCAAGATCGCGGTGGCCACCGTGCTCGCCTTCGTGGTGGCCATGATCACCAGCTTCGCGACCTTCTTCCTCGGGCAGGCGATGCTCGGTGACCTCAAGGCGTCGATCGGCGACCCGGGTGTGCTGCGCGCGGTGATCGGCGGCGGCCTCTACATGACCCTCATCGCGATGTTCTCGATGGGCGTGGCGGCGATGCTGCGCTCGCCGATGCTGTCGCTGGGCATCCTGATGCCGTTCTTCTTCCTGATCTCCAACATCCTGGGCAACGTCCCGGCCACCGAGAAGGTCGGCCGCTTCCTGCCCGACCAGGCCGGCAGCAAGATCATGCAGGTGGTCACCCCGATCGACGACGACGTCCCCTACGGCCCGTGGGGCGGCCTCGGGATCATGGCCCTGTGGGTGATCGCGGCCCTCGTGGGCGGATACGTGGTGCTGAAACGACGGGACGCGTAGGACCTCCGGCGGAGCAGCGGGGAGGGAGGCGCCGGCGGTTCGTCGGCGCCGTCGGGCGAGGGCCGATGGATCCGGGTGCCATGGGGCCGCGCGCTGCCGCAGGCGGGCGACCACGGCCCCGCGTCCGCGGCGTGATCCGCGGGCGGTCCCGGGCCGGTGACCGGTGCCGAAAGGGTTCCGTGGAGCGTCGGATTTTGCCCGGGCTTGAACGGAACCGGCAGCGCCTGGATATCCTCCTAAGCCTTACGGGGGCGTGTGCCCTGCTGTCCTGAACCTTTCGATGGGTGCGGAGCATGATCGAGGCTGTCGGCCTGACCAAGCGATACGGCGACAAGACCGCCGTGTACAACCTCTCCTTCCAGGTGCGGCCCGGTGCCGTCACCGGCTTCCTCGGGCCCAACGGCTCCGGCAAGTCGACGACGATGCGGATGATCCTCGGCCTGGACAACCCCACCGCGGGTCACGTGACGATCGGGGGCCACCCGTACCGCAGGCTGCCGAACGCCGCGCGGCACGTCGGTGCGCTGCTGGACGCCAAGGCGGTGCACGGCGGCCGGTCCGCCCGCAACCACCTGCTGAGCCTGGCCCAGCTCTCCGGCATCCCCGCCCGGCGCGTGGACGAGGTACTCGGCGTGGTCGGCCTCCAGGACGTGGCCAAGCGGCGCTCCAAGGGCTTCTCCCTCGGTATGGGCCAGCGGCTCGGCATCGCCGCGGCGTTGCTCGGCGACCCCCAGGTGCTGCTCTTCGACGAGCCGGTCAACGGCCTCGACCCCGAGGGCATCCACTGGGTGCGCAACCTGATGAAGGCGCTCGCGGCGGAGGGCCGTACCGTCTTCGTCTCCTCGCACCTGATGAGCGAGATGGCGCTGACCGCGGACCACCTGATCGTCATCGGGCGCGGCCAGCTGCTCGCCGACATGAGCGTGACGGAGTTCATCTCGGCCAACTCCGCCGACTTCGCGCGGGTGCGGACGCCGGACACCGACCCTCAGCTGCGCGAGAAGCTGACCTCGGCGCTGACCGAGGCGGGCGGCCACGTGCTGCCCGAGCAGGACGGCGCGCTGCGCGTGACCGGCCTCGCGCTCCCCCGGATCAGCGACATCGCGCACGGCAGCGACGTACGGCTGTGGGAGCTGTCGCCGCACCAGGCGTCCCTGGAGGAGGCGTACATGCGGATGACGCAGGGCGCCGTCGACTACCGGTCGACCGCGGACCAGAAGGCGGGGCTCCAGCAGCCGCTGCCGCCCGGCGCGCAGCCGCCGATGCCGGTGCCCGGCCAGGGACAGCCCGGCTGGTACGCCCCGCCGCCGCCCCAGCAGGGCGGTCAGCCCTTCGCGCCGCAGGGCGCGCCCGGTCAGGCCCCGGCGGGACCGTACGGCGCGCCGGCCGCGCCCGGCGCGCAGCCGGTCAACCCGTACACGGCCCCGCAGGCCCCGCAGGCGCCTCAGGCCCCGCAGGCCGCTGCTCCGGCCGCGGCGCCGCCCGCCGACCCCGCGCCGCTGCCCGCCTCCGCGCCCGTCACCGACCCGACCAAGCCCGAGGACGCCCGATGAGCACGCCCCAGCCCCCGACCCCTCAGGCCGCCCCCGACTGGCAGTCGGCGCCCGGTTCGCCGTACCCCACCTACACGTCGCCGATCCCGGTGGTGCGCACGAGCCTGGCGCACGCGCTCGCCTCCGAGTGGACGAAGATCAAGTCGGTGCGCTCGACCATGTGGACGCTGGGCGTCTTCGTCCTGCTGGTCATCGGCATCGGCCTGCTGACCGGCGTGGTGGTGGCGAACTCGTCCTCCGACCTGGCCGGCGAGAGCGCGCTGAGCCTCGGCTTCTTCGGGCTGCTGCTCGGCAGCATCTGCGTCATCACGCTCGGCGTGATGACCACCGCCTCGGAGTACGGCACCGGCATGATCCGTACGACGATGACCGCCTGCCCCAGCCGCGGCCGGGTGCTGACGGCGAAGGCGATCGTCTTCTTCCTGGTGGCCTTCGTGGTGACCCTGGTCTCCGCGACCCTGGTCGGCCTCGCGCACGTGGCGATGCTGGAGGGCAACGGGGCGGCCGAGCCCACCGGCTCGGAGTGGCTGAAGGGCACCGTCGGCGTCTCGCTGTACATCGCGCTGATCGGCCTGCTCTCGCTGGCCGTCGGCTCGGTCATCCGGCACTCGGCGGGCGCCATCACCATCATGATCGGCGTGCTGCTCGCGCCGCTGGTGATCGCGCTGTTCATGTTCTCGGAGTCCCTGAAGGACGTGCAGCAGGCGCTGTTCGAGTACTCGATCCCGAACCAGATGAGCATCTTCTACGCCAACTCGCTGTCCGAGTCCGGCCCCTCGGGCTGGGACCCGCTGTGGATCGTGCTCGGGGTGACCGCGGCCGCGTTCGCCGGCGCCTTCGCCCTGCTGGAGAAGCGGGACGTCTGACCCGGCTCAGAACTTCGGCGCGTTACGGGACCGCTGCACCCGCGTGGTGCGGCGGTCCTTCGCGTTCCAGCACGCCTTGTGCCAGTGCCGGCGCTCGTCGACCCCCGAGTGCGCCGGCCAGGCCACCACGTGCGGGACGCCGTCCGGAATCAACTGGTCGCAGCCCGGGCAGCGGTACGACTTCCCCCGCGCGCTCGCGCCCGCCACGTGCCGTACGTTCCACTCCTCGCCCTGCCAGTCCTCCGACGACTGCCAGCCGCCGTAGCGGCCGGCGCCGTCGTCCTCGGCGCTCCGGCCGGACGAAGCGGCTTCCTTCGGTCGGTTGCGACGCGGGGACACGGGACACCTCACGGAGCTATACAGGAAGTACGGGCGGCATCAAGCCTACGCGGCAGGGACGGGGGTACCCGTGCCCTGCCGCGACGGCCGACGACGGCTGATTCTGCAGACAATCCGGAAAATCCTCCGTCCGGCCGTGTCCTCGGCACGTGTCAGGCGGTTATGCCGTGTGGGGGAGCTCCGTGTCGGGGCCGAGGAAGCAGGAAAAGGCAATGCGCGTTGGAAGTTTCGTACTGGGGGCCCAGTTCCCGGGCCAGGGTCAGGGGGAGGCGCTGCACCGCGCCGTCCGCTCGGCCGAGGTCGCCGAGGAGGCCGGGCTCGACGCGGTCTGGCTGGCCGAACACCACTTCGTGCCGTACGGCACGTGCCCGTCGGCGGTGACACTGGCCGCGCTGCTGCTGGGCCGCACCCGGCGCATCCGGGTCGGCACCGCGGTCAGTGTGCTGCCCACCGTCCATCCCGTGGCGCTCGGCGAGCAGGCCGCGCTGCTGCACGTCACGAGCGGCGGCCGGTTCTCGCTGGGCGTCGGCCGCGGCGGCCCGTGGGTGGACCTGGAGGTCTTCGGAGCCGGCCTGGAGGCGTACGAGAAGGGGTTTCCGGAGTCGCTCGACCTCCTGGTGCGCTGGCTGCGCGAACCGGCCGTCGGCGCCTCGGGGGAACGCTTCAGCTTCCGCGAGGTGCCCGTCGTGCCCCGCCCCTCGGAGGCCCTCTCGGAGGCGGCCGGCCCGGAGGTCGTCGTCGCCTGCACCTCGCCGTCGAGCGTGCGGATGGCTGCCGAGCGGGGGCTGCCGATGCTGCTGGGCATGCACGTCGGCGACGAGGAGAAGGCGGAGATGGTCGCCCTGTGGCGGCGGCACGCCCGCGCCGCCGGACGCCCGGCCGCCGAGGTCTCCGCCGCGGCCCATGTGTCGGCCGGCGTCTGCCAGATCGCCGACCGGCGCACGGACGCGGCGGAGACCCTGCTCAAGGCGATGCCGGGCTGGCTGCGCCAAGGGCTGGGCGCCCACGTCACGGTGGACGGCCGCGCCCGGCAGATGCGCGACCCGCACGCGTACACCGAACTGCTCTGCGGCCTGCACCCGGTGGGCACACCCCGGCTCTGCGCGGACCGGCTGGCGGCCACGTCCGAGCGCACCGGCATCTCCCGCTTCGCGCTGCTCGTCGAGGGCTCCGGAGACCTCGCGGCGACCGAGGACAACGTACGGCGGCTCGGCGCCGAGGTACTCCCCCAGCTCGGCTGAGGCCATGGGCGGGGAGCTTGCCGCTCCGGTACAGAACTGCACCTCCCGCGTACGGAGCGGCAAGCGGACGATCGTGGCGTCAGCAGTCGCGGAACTCGGGCGACTGGTTCAGCACCTGGCTGCGCACCGAGGTGAAGCGGGTCAGTTTCTCGTCGACAGAGGAGTCCAACGGGAACACCGCCACCCGGTGGCAGTTCTGGAAGGCCAGCCGCACCCCGAAGTGCCGCTGCAGTGCACCGCGTATGGCGTCACTCGCGAGCGCACGCAGCAGCTGACCGCGCGCCTGCTCGTCCGGCGGAGGCGTCTGGTTGTCGGCGAACGCACCGCCGTCGACCTTCAGCTGTGCCACCAGGGAGCTGACCATCTCCCATGCGTAGGGCAGGGAAGTCCGGACGCAGTCGACGAAGGCTGCTTCGTCGACCTCGCCTCGCTCGGCCTGTTCGAGTAGGGCCGGTGAGACGTCGAGCGACATGGGTTCTCCTCTCGCACCCCCGACGGGCGGGGGTTGCCGGACAGTTGAGGGAGTCCGCGATTTCGAACACGCTGAGTACACAGTTCGCGACCTCCCGTTCAATACCGTAAGCAACCGATCGTGACCGCACCAGGAGAATGCCGAGATGGACACCATCCCGTAGGCGCACAATCGGCCAGTGCGCAAGACGGGGTCAATGGGAGAAGTGGGACAGCCCACGGGGCGTCCGGGCACGGGCGAATCGCGTCGGGCCGGGCACGTCGAGTAGCGTTGCCGACCATGCGTCTCGTCATTGCCCGCTGCTCCGTCGACTACGCCGGGCGGCTCACCGCCCACCTGCCCTCGGCGCCCCGCCTGATCCTGGTCAAGGCGGACGGCAGCGTCTCGATCCACGCCGACGACCGGGCCTACAAGCCCCTCAACTGGATGTCGCCGCCTTGCACCCTGAAGGAGGGCACGGGCGAGGAGGAGGGCGTCTGGACCGTCGTCAACAAGGCGGGCGAGAAGCTCATCATCACGATGGAGGAGGTCCTCCACGACTCCTCGCACGAACTGGGCGTCGATCCCGGCCTGATCAAGGACGGCGTGGAAGCACACCTCCAGGAACTGCTCGCCGACCGCATCGAGACGCTGGGCGAGGGCTACACCCTCATCCGCCGCGAGTACATGACGGCCATCGGCCCCGTCGACATCCTGTGCCGCGACGCCGACGGCGGGACGGTCGCGGTCGAGATCAAGCGGCGCGGCGAGATCGACGGCGTGGAGCAACTCACGCGCTATCTGGAGCTGTTGAACCGCGATCCCCATCTCGCCCCGGTGCGCGGCGTGTTCGCCGCGCAGGAGATCAAGCCGCAGGCCCGGGTGCTGGCCACGGACCGCGGCATCGGCTGCCAGGTGCTGGACTACAACGCCATGCGAGGCATCGAGGACGACAAGCTGCGGCTGTTCTGAGCGGGGCGTCACCCACGACAGGCATACGGGAGGGCCGGGTCCGAAACGCGGACCCGGCCCTCCTGTGTGCCTGTCTGCACGGACCTCAGATGATCTGCTCCGTCGCCTGCTCCGAGCCGCTCGGCGTACCCGAGCCCGCCCCCGTGCTGCTCTGCGACGCGCTCGGGGCGTCCCCCGGGGAGCCGGCCGTGCTGGTCGGCGTCACCGGACCGCTGGCGGTGTCGGACGTCTCCGGCGTCGAGGGCGAGGTGGTCTGGCTCTCCGTGGGCTCCGGGGAGGTCGGCTCGGAATCCGTGGGTGTCGGCTCCGTCGGCTCGGTGTCCGTCGGCTTCGGCGAGGTCGGCTTCGTCGTCGGCGAGCTGGGCGACTTGGTGGGCGTGTCCGGCGAGTCCGGGTCGTCCGGGCTCTCGTCGCCGCCGGGGGCGCCGGTGCTGCCCGGGCTGCTCGGCGACTGCGAGGTCCGCCCCGACTCGGAGGGGGTCGGGGCGTCCGGCGTGCCGGAGTCGCTCGGCCGGTCGGTGGTGCCCTGCCCCTGGCCGTCGTCGGACGGCCGGTCCGCGCCGATGCCGCCGTCGTCGATGCCCTGGCTGGCCGAGGGGTTGACGCCGACCTCGTTGGAGGGGTCGCCCGGGTCGTTCTCGGAGGTGGCGCCGAGCGTCACCACCGTGCCGAGCACGGCGACGAGCAGCGCGCCCGCCCCGGCGGCCACCAGGTTGCGCCGGGCGAAGCCCTTGATGCCGCTGCCGACCGTGCGGGACGGCTCCTCGGCATGCCGGCGGCTGGTGACCAGGGTCGGGGACTGCGGAGGCGGCTGCAGCGGCGGGAAGGGCGCGGGGACGCCCGCGGACGGCGACGCCGACTCCTCGTGCCGGGCGTCGGGCACCTCCTCCCCCGCCGTCGGTCCGAGACCGGCGCCGACGACGCCGAGTCCGGCGGCGGCCCCCACGGCACCGAAGGCACCCGCACCGCTGCCCAGGCCGGGGGTGTCCCCGCTCCGGTCGGCGACCAGGGCGAGGGCACGGCGGCCGGCGACGGCACCGTGCTTGTCGGAGAGCGCGCCGCGCAGCCCGATGGACGCCTCCAGCTCGGCGCGGGCCCGGTCGAGCTGGTCCTCGCAGAGGGCGAGGACGCCCAGCTCGTGGTGGAAGTAGGCCTGTTCGGCGACGTCCCCGGCGAGCCGGGAGGCCTCGGTGCCGGCCCGCAGGGCCCGCTCCCAGGCGCTCCAGTGCAGCCCGGCGGCGAACGCGGGCGCCGCGGTGCGGGCCAGCTGGACGGCGGGGCTCTCCTCGTCGTCCGCGGTCCGGGTCGTCGTCGGCACCAGCACCGCGAGGGCGGCCAGGACGGCGTCGGCCTCGGCGCAGACCCGCTCCGGGGTGACCGAGGGGTGCCCGGTCCACCAGGCGTAGTGCTGGGCGGCGGCCAGCGCACGGGCCCCTACGCCGTCGGTGTAGCCGCCGCTCTCCAGCTGGGTGAGCACCCCGGCGGCCAGCCGGTAGCGGGAGCCGACCGGCGAGACCAGTCCGCAGTCGGCCAGCTCGCCGAGGGCGGCGTCCGCGTGGGTGTCGCCGACCAGCGCGGGCAGATGCGCCTGGTGCGGCAGCTCCCCGCCGAGCGCGACCGCGAACTCCAGGGTGGCGCGCGCCGAGGCGCTCAGCCGGGAGGCGAGCAGCGGCGCGGGCGCGGCGGCCTCGCCGAGGGACGGCAGGGGCGACACGTCGCCGGCGTCCGCCTCGGCGGCGTCGTAGGGCGTGTCGTCGTCGGCCGGGCGGGCGTCGGCGAAGACGCCGAACTCGTCCACCGCGTCGGCGCCGGCCCGCAGCCGGTCACGGCGGCGCAGCAGGGCACCCGCCTGGACGAAGCGCAGGGGCAGGCCCTCGGACTCGAACCAGAGGTCGCCGGCCCAGTTGGCCTCCTCCTCGGTGAGACCGCGGCCGGCGGCGCGCTCCAGCAGCTCCACGCCGTCCGAGCGGTCCAGGCCGGTGAGGAAGACCTCCTCGACGGCCGAGTCGGCGGAGGGGGCGGGCACGTCCGGGGTGGCGCCGATGAGGAAGGCGCACTCGGGGGTGGCCTCCAGCAGTTCGTCGAGGGCGGTGCCGCCGAACTCGATGTCGTCCAGGACGACGACGGCGCCGACCTCGCGCAGGTGCCCGAGCAGCTCCTCACGGCCCGGGCGGTGCAGCGGCGCGCGGTGGACGGCGTAGAAGAGGTCGTGGAGCAGGTCGTCGGCGGTGCGGTGGAAGCCGTTCAGGCGGACGACGCCGTCGGGCGCGAGGCCGGCGCAGTCCTCGGCGACGAGGTCGAGGAGGCTGGTGCGGCCGGAGCCGCCGGGGCCGGTGAGACGGACGGAACGGCCGCGGGCGAGCAGTCGTACGAGGCGTTCGCGTTCGTCCTCGCGGGCCAGCAGCCCCAGCACGGTCTTGGTGGGCCCCGGCGGGACGGGCGGCAGGGCGGCGCGGGCCGTCTCCGCGCGTTCGGCCGCGGTGAGCTTCTCCGGGCGGGCGGGCCGTTCGGCGGGCGGGCAGACCTCGATCTCGCTGCCGTCGACGGGGTTGACGGTGAGCAGGAAGTCGCCGGAGACGAGCTGCACCGTGCGGGCGAGCGCGGGCTGTCCGAAATCGGAGGTGAGGGGATCCCTGGGAGGGCGCGGGCGCGGCGTGTCGCCGTCGTGGCCGTACTCCTCGGGTCCCCGGGTGTTCGGGTCCATCGGTTCAAGCCCCCCAAAAGCGTCGTGTGCAGGGCCCCGGTCGGGACCACCCTCCCGGCCTTGCCGCACACCGCGCTGTCGCTTCTGGTCCGGTCCCGCCGATGGGTTCGCAAAAGTGCGGGCAGCCAGACCCTAATCCTTCGCTCAGTATCTACGACAGCCCGGGGTACCGCCCCGCCCGAGACGTCACGGTCTCGTGAGGATTGCGTGTGTCCGGCACGGGACGTCACACCCTGGGCAGGGTCTCCACGCCGATGCCGCCCTCGATGGCCAGGATCCGGTGCAGCCTGGTGGCCACCAGCAGGCGCTGCATCTGCGGCGGTACACCGCGCAGCACCAGCCGCCGGCCGCAGCGGCCGGCCCGCCGGTGGGCTCCCATGATCACGCCGAGTCCGGTGGCGTCCCAGGAGTCCAGCTCTGACAGGTCCAGCACCAGGTCGCCGACTCCGTCGTCGACGGCCGAGTGCAGGACCGTACGGGCGTCCGCCGCGCTGCGGACGTCGAGGCGGCCCCCGACGACCAGCTCGACGTGGTCGCCCCTGATGTGCATATGCGCTCCCCGGCGTGCGTCCTTGTTCGTCTCTTCGCTTCTTCGACGTGATCTCTCGGCGATATCAGGTGTTGCAACCTCTGACTGGCCGGAACGACCGGAGGTTGCCGCCTGTAAGCGAACCGATACCGAATTCACCCCGGCGTGTGATGTCTCCCGGGGCCGATGGGACTTCAGTGCTTGTAGAAGCCCTGCCCGCTCTTGCGGCCGATGTCACCGGCGTCCACCATCCGGCGCATCAGCTCCGGCGGGGCGAACTTCTCGTCCTGGGACTCGGTGTAGATGTTGCCCGTGGCGTGCAGCAGGATGTCGACGCCCGTCAGGTCGGCGGTGGCCAGCGGCCCCATGGCGTGGCCGAAGCCCAGCTTGCAGGCGAGGTCGATGTCCTCGGCGGTGGCGACGCCCGACTCGTACAGCTTCGCGGCCTCGACGACGAGGGCGGAGATGAGGCGGGTGGTGACGAAGCCGGCGACGTCGCGGTTGACGACGATGCAGGTCTTGCCGGTGGACTCGGCGAACTCACGTGCGGTGGCGAGCGTTTCGTCGCTGGTCTTGTAGCCGCGCACCAGTTCGCACAGCTGCATCATCGGAACCGGCGAGAAGAAGTGGGTGCCGACGACCCGTTCGGGGCGTTCCGTCACGGCCGCGATCTTGGTGATCGGGATGGCGGAGGTGTTGGACGCGAGGATCGCCCCGTCCTTCACCAGCTTGTCGAGCGCGCGGAAGATCTCGTGCTTGACCTCGAGCTTCTCGAAGACGGCCTCCACGACCACGTCCGCGTCCGCGACGGCGTCCAGGTCGGTGGTCGCGGTGATCCGCCCGAGCGCCGCGTCGGCCTCCTCGGCCGCCAGCTTCCCCTTGGCGACGAACCTGTCGTACGAGGTGCGGATGGAGTCCGTGCCGCGCCGCAGCGCCTCGTCGGTGACGTCCCGCAGGACGACGTCCCAGCCCGCCTGTGCGGCGACCTGGACGATGCCGGACCCCATGAGGCCGGCTCCGATGACGGCGAGCTTCCGTGCCACTGTGCGACTCCCCTGATACAAGCTGTCCTTGGTCTCTCGGCCGGAGATTAGCGGGCGTGAGGGGCTGTGTGACCGGTTAGTAACGCGCGTCACGTCTCACATGACGGACATCACACCGACGTGTGCCATTCGGGTGTCACTCTGCCCCCCGTACGGCGTAGTTGAGCACCCTCTCACTCAACAGCTCCTCCATCTCGTCCAGCAGCAGGAGCATCTCGCGGGAGACCTGGGCCGGTTTCCCCCCGGCGACCATGCGCCGGCCGATTCCCATCATCACGGTGCCGTGCAGCCAGTTGATCTGACCGGCCATCAGGGAGGGCAGCGGATCGTCGGCCGCGGCGCCGGTCTCCTCCCTGAGGGTCACCTCCAGATTGGCCAGGACCTCTTGGCCGATCGCCCACATCCTGGACCGCAGGGCGGGTGACTCCTGCACGACCTTCATGAATCCGGCGTATCCGTCCATCAGGCCCACGCGCGGCGAGACCGACTCGACCTCGTCGCGCAGCTCGCGCAGCACGGCGTACGCGGCGGACTCTCCGGCGCCCCGCCCGCGCACCCAGCGCGACAGCCGGTCGGTCACGCCCTTGGAGCGGTCGAGGAACAGGTCCTCCTTGGCCGGGAAGTAGTTGTAGACGGTGTTCACGGAGACGTCCGCGGCCCCGGCGACCTCGGCGACCGTCACCGCCTCGAATCCGCGCTCCAGGAACAGCCCCGTGGCGACATCCGAGATGTACTGCCGGGTCTGCCGCTTCTTCCGCTCCCTGAGTCCCTCGACCATGGGCCCATCCTAGGCTTCGCTGGTGCCGGTGAAAAATTGGGGGCATTGCAAAATTTAAGCGACTCTGTTTTTCTGTGGCGCATGGCAATCATCAGTACGGCCGGCCTGGCCCGGACCTTCACGACCAGGCGCGGCCCGGTCGAGGCCGTGCGCGGCATCGACCTGACCGTCCGCGAGGGCGAGATCCTCGGCTTCCTGGGACCCAACGGCGCCGGCAAGACCACCACCCTGCGGATGCTCACGACGCTGCTCGCCCCCACCGGCGGCGCGGCCACCGTCGCCGGGCACGACCTGGCGGCCGACCCCGCGGGGGTGCGCCGGGCCTGCGGGTACGTGGCGCAGTCGGGCGGGGTGGACACGCAGATCACCGTGCGGGAGGAGCTGGTCACCCAGGGCCGCCTGTACCGGCTGCCCCGGGCGCGGGCCGAGGAGCGCGCGGAGGAACTCGCCCGCGACCTGGACCTCACCACGCTGCTCGACCGCAAGTGCGGTGCGCTCTCCGGCGGTCAGCGGCGGCGGCTGGACATCGCGATGGCGCTCACGCACCGCCCGAAGGTCCTCTTCCTGGACGAGCCGACGACCGGGCTCGACCCCGGCAGCCGCGCCGACCTGTGGGACCTGGTGCGGCGGCTGCGCGACGAGCAGGGCACGACGGTCTTCCTCACCACCCACTACCTCGACGAGGCCGACGCGCTCTCCGACCGGCTGGTCGTCGTGGACCGGGGCGTGGTGGCGGCCGAGGGCACCCCCGGCGCGCTGAAGCTGGAGTACGGCGGATCGCCGGACGCCTCTCTTCAGGACACGTTCCTGGCCGTCACCGGCCGCAGCGCCGCACCCGCCGACGCGGCCCCCGTGGCCGTATAGACCCCGAGGAACGATCCGAGGATCCCCCATGCTGCTACACGACACCGGCCTGATCTACGGCCGCTACCTGCGCCAGTCCCTGCGCTCCCGCTTCGCCCTGCTCTTCGGCGTCCTGATGCCGCTGCTGTACCTGCTCTTCTTCGGCCCGCTGCTGACCGGGCTGCCGCTCGGCGGGCGGGGCAGCTCCTGGCAGGTGCTGGTGCCGGGCCTGCTGCTCCAGCTGGGGCTGTTCGGCGCCTCCTTCGCCGGCTTCTCGGTCATCATCGAGAACGGCCAGGGCGTGGTCGAACGCATGCGCGTCACGCCGGTCAGCCGACTGGCGCTGCTGCTCGGCCGGGTGCTGCGGGACGCCACGGTCTTCGCCTTCCAGGCGGTGCTGCTGGTGCTGGCGGCCGTGGTGATGGGCCTGCGGGCGCCGCTGGCCGGGGTGCTGATCGGCTTCGCCTTCGTCGCCCTGCTCACGGTGTCGCTGGCGTCGCTGTCGTACGCGCTGGCGATGAAGGTCCGCACGCCGCAGGAGTTCGGCCCGACGGTCAACGCGCTGACCATGCCGTCGATGCTGCTGTCCGGCCTGATGCTGCCGATGACCCTGGGACCGGCGTGGCTGGACGTGCTGTCGCACCTGATGCCGTTCCGCCATCTGGTGGACGCCGTGCGGGACGCCTACGTCGGCAGCTACGCGACGGCGCACATGCTGTACGGCACGCTGGTGGCGCTCGCGTTCACCGCACTGGCCGTGACGGTGGGCACACGCGTGTTCCGTACCGCCGGTGCGTAACTAGGCTGGCCCCATGGTCAACCTGACGCGTATCTACACCCGGACCGGCGACCAGGGCACCACCGCCCTCGGTGACATGAGCCGGGTCCCGAAGACCGACCTCAGGATCTCCGCGTACGCCGACGCCAACGAGGCGAACGCGGTGATCGGCACGGCCATCGCCCTGGGCGGTCTGCCGGAGGACGTCGTCAAGGTCCTCGTCCGGGTCCAGAACGACCTGTTCGACGTGGGCGCGGACCTGTCGACGCCGGTGGTGGAGAACCCGGAGTTCCCGCCGCTCAGGGTCGAGCAGTTCTACGTCGACAAGCTGGAGGCGGACTGCGACCGCTACCTGGCCGAGGTGGAGAAGCTCCGCTCCTTCATCCTGCCCGGCGGCACGCCCGGCGCGGCGCTGCTGCACCAGGCGTGCACGGTGGTCCGGCGGGCCGAGCGCTCGACCTGGGCGGCGCTCGAGGCCCACGGCGAGACGATGAACCCGCTGACCGCGACCTACCTCAACCGTCTGTCCGACCTCCTGTTCATCCTGGCCCGCGCGGCGAACAAGGAGGTCGGGGACGTGCTGTGGGTGCCGGGCGGAGAGCGCTAGACGCTCCGCTCGGTGGGGCGGGGGGCAGTGCCGTCGTTTGGCTGCGGCTCCGTTGTGGCTGGTCGCGCAGTTCCCCGCGCCCCTTCGGGGGCGCTTCTGCCCCCGAGTTACCTGCGCGCCGACCGGTACATGCCCCACAGGGTCTGCGCGCCGCCCACGCACATCATCACGACGCCGGCCTTCGTCAGCTCCACGACGGGGACCTCCACGTCCCCGGCGAACAGCAGAAGGGCGAGGCCGACCACCAGGGTGGCGCCGCCCTCCCACACATTCCGCTCCGGCAGGCGACTCATCGGCGGGCGCCTTCCTTCTCGCGCTCGGAGGCAGCGGGCAGCGTCCCGGCCGGCGCCTTCTTCGGCCAGATCGCGTAGGTGAGGGCGATCAGGCCGTGGATGCCGGCCGCGCGCCAGGCCGTGTACTGCCAGCTCTCCAGGGACGTGGTGCGGCTCGGGTCGTCGACGTACCACATGGCGATCTGGAGCAGCCCGGTCGCCACCGCGGCGGCGAGCAGCGTGCCGAGCCACACCCTGCCCTCGTGCCGGGCGCGGGCCATGCCGTAGCGCGGGGGCCCGGCCGGCCTGGGGGCGCCGCCGATCCGGTGGGCGGCGTGGCCGTCGAGCCACTTCACGGTGCGGTGGCCGTGGCCGACGGTGTAGCCGATGTACAGCGCCGCGAGGCCGTGCTTCCAGCTCGGGTCGGCGCCGTTCTTCAGGTCCAGCGCGGTGACCACCAGCAGCACGACCTCCAGCAGCGGCTCGCACAGCAGCAGCGCCATGCCCGTGCGCGGCATCCGCAGCAGGTAGCGGACGGACAGCCCGGCCGCCAGCAGCACCCAGAAGCCGATCTCGCAGACGATGATCAGGGTGACGATCACGGTTCGCTCCTCTCGATCGCCCTTCCAGACTCCCGTGCCGCCCGCCCCGGATCGTCGTCGCCGGTGACGAACCTCCGGTACATCGAAAGATGCAGTGCGGGACCCTTCCCGGGCATCAGGCGGGCGGGCCCCGCGCCGTGTTGGATGGGGACATGGCCGTACGACTCCCCCGCCCGCGCCGCTTCGACTGCTACGTCGCCGCGGCCGGACTGCTCGGCGGCGTGCTGCTGTGGGGCATCGGGCTGGGCGTGCGCCCGGCGGACGAGCCGGTCGTGCTGTTCGACGGCAAGTGGCCGCTGCTGGTCCCGCTCGCGGTCATGGCGGCCTGCGAACTGCTGCGCCGGTCCGCTCCCCGCACCGGCGTGCTGGTCGGCACGGTCGCGCTGATCGGGGACACCCTCACCCAGGGCAGCCTCGTCACGGTGATCATGTACACCGACGTGATGTACGCCGCCGTGCTCTACGGCCCGCCCGCCTCGGCCCGCCGCATCCCCTGGATCACCGGGCTCCTCACGGTGGCCGGCACCGTCGTGCCGTTCGCCCTGTGGCGGCAGCCCGAGGCACTGCTGATCGGGGTCGCGGTGGGCATCGTGTCCTTCGCGCCCGCCTCCACCGGACTGATCGTGCGCAACCACCGCGAGGCCGCCGACGCCGCCCTGCTGCGGGCCGAGCAGACCGCGCTGCTGGCCGAGATGGACCGGGTCCAGGCGGTGACCGCGGAACGCTCCCGGATGGCCCGCGAGCTGCACGACATGGTCGCCAACCACCTCTCCGCGATCGCCATCCACTCCACCGCCGCGCTCTCCCTGGACGACCCGGCCACCACCCGGCAGGCACTCGGCGTGATCCGCGAGAACAGCGTGGAGGGGCTGGCCGAGATGCGCCGTCTGATCGGCATCCTGCGGGACGACGGCGCGGACACCGAGCCGGCCGCCGCCCCCACCCTCGACGGACTCGGCGCGCTCGTCGACGGCGCCCGGGCCAACGGCCTCGACGTCACGCTGGACGCGGCCCCCGGCGAGAACCTGCCCGCGCCGGTCGAGCTGGCCGCGTACCGGATCGTGCAGGAGTCGCTGACCAACGCCCTGAAACACGGCTCGCCGGGGACGGTCCTGGTCCGGCTCACCCGCGACGAAACCGCCCTGCGGGTGCGCGTGACCAGCCCGTACGGTGGCCGGGACACCCCCCGCGCACCCGGTTCCGGCGCCGGTCTGGTCGGCATGCGGGAGCGGGCCGCACTGCTGCGCGGCAGCTTCGAGGCCCGGGCGGTGGCGGACCCCGGCTCACCGGACGGCAAGATCTGGGCGGTGTGCGCCGTGCTGCCCCTGACCGAAGGAGACCTGGCATGATCCGCGTCGTCGTCGCCGAGGACCAGTCCGCCGTGCGCGCGGGGCTGGTGCTGATCCTCGGCAGCGCACCGGACATCGAGGTCGTCGGGGAGGCCGCGGACGGCGAGCGGGCGGTGGCGCTGGCCCGCGAGCTGCGCCCCGACCTGGTGCTGATGGACGTTCAGATGCCGCGCATGGACGGTGTGGCGGCGACCGCGATCGTGGTCGGCGAGGGTCTGGCCGACGTGCTGGTGCTGACCACCTTCGACCTGGACGAGTACGTCTTCGGGGCGCTGCGGGCGGGAGCCGCCGGGTTCCTGCTGAAGAACACGGAGGCCCGGGACCTGCTCACGGCCGTGCGCACGGTGGCGGCCGGCGAGGGCATCGTCGCCCCGGCCGTCACCCGGCGCCTGATCACGGAGTTCGCCGCGAAGCCGGTGCGGGAGCCGACCGCCGATCCGGCGGTGCTGCGGGACCTGACCCGGCGGGAGCGCGAGGTGCTGTCCTGCCTCGGCGAGGGCCTGTCCAACGCCGCGATCGCCGAGCGTCTCGACATGGCGGAGGCCACGGTGAAGACGCACGTCAGCCGCCTGCTGGGGAAGCTGTCACTGCGCAGCCGCGTACAAGCCGCGGTGCTCGCGCAGGAGTTGGGGATCTAGGAGGAAGCGTCCCCCACTGGTCCAGACCTATTGACCTAAGGTCCAGACCTTTCTATTCTCGCGGCACTGTGGACATGAGGCTCAGTCATGGCCACAACACAACCTCACATAAGGAGGCGCAGCATGCGCTTCAGACACAGAGTCGCGGCCCTCGTCGCGTGTCTGTCACTCCCGCTGGCCGGACTGGTCGGCCTGGCGAGTCCGGCCCAGGCCGCGACGAGTGCCACGGCCACGTTCAGCAAGACCTCGGACTGGGGCACGGGCTTCGGCGGCAACTGGACGGTGAAGAACACCGGCACCACGTCCCTCAGCTCCTGGACCGTCGAGTGGGACTTCCCCTCCGGCACCAAGGTCACCTCCGCCTGGGACGCCACGGTCACCAACTCCGGCAACCACTGGACCGCCAAGAACGTCGGCTGGAACGGGACGCTCGCCCCCGGCGCCTCGGTCTCCTTCGGCTTCAACGGCAGCGGCCCCGGCTCCCCCTCCAACTGCAAGCTCAACGGCGGCAGCTGCGACGGCGGGTCCACCCCCGGCGACGCGGCCCCCTCCGCCCCCGGCACCCCCACCGCCTCGGACGTCACCGACACCTCGGTGAAGCTGTCCTGGTCGGCGGCGACCGACGACAAGGGCATCAAGAACTACGACGTCCTGCGCGACGGCACGAAGGTCGCCACCGTCACCGGCACCACGTACACCAACACCGGCCTGACCAAGGGCACCGACTACTCGTACACCGTCCAGGCCCGCGACACCGCCGACCAGACCGGCCCGGCCAGCGGCGCCGTCCAGGTCCGCACCACCGGCGGCGGCGGAGGCGAGCCCGGCCCGAGCGGCAAGGTCAACCTCGGTTACTTCACCGAGTGGGGCATCTACGGCCGCAACTACCACGTCAAGAACCTGGTGACCTCGGGCTCCGCCTCGAAGATCACCCACATCAACTACGCGTTCGGCAACGTCAAGAACGGTCAGTGCACCGTCGACGACACCTTCGCCGCGTACGAGAAGGCCTACACCGCCGACCAGTCCGTCAGCGGCACCGCCGACACCTGGGACCAGCCGCTGCGCGGCAACTTCAACCAGCTGCGCCAGCTGAAGGCCAAGTACCCGCACATCAAGGTGCTGTACTCCTTCGGCGGCTGGACCTACTCCGGCGGCTTCGGCCAGGCCGCGCAGAACCCGGCGGCGTTCGCCAAGTCCTGCAAGGCCGTGGTGGAGGACCCGCGTTGGGCCGACGTCTTCGACGGCATCGACATCGACTGGGAGTACCCGAACGCCTGCGGCCTGACCTGCGACACCTCCGGTCCGGCGGCCTTCAAGAACCTCTCCCAGGCGCTGCGCAACGAGTTCGGCTCCAACTACCTGGTCACCGCGGCCATCACCGCGGACGGCTCCAGCGGCGGCAAGATCGACGCGGCCGACTACGGCGGCGCCGCCCAGTACCTCGACTGGTACAACGTGATGACGTACGACTACTTCGGCGCCTGGGCCAACACCGGCCCGACCGCCCCGCACTCCCCGCTGACCTCGTACTCCGGCATCCCGACCGCGGGCTTCAACTCCGCGGACGCGATCGCCAAGCTCAAGGCCAAGGGCGTGCCCTCCGCCAAGCTCCTGCTCGGCATCGGCTTCTACGGCCGCGGCTGGACCGGCGTCACCCAGTCCGCCCCCGGCGGCACGGCGACCGGCGCGGCACCCGGCACCTACGAGGCCGGCATCGAGGACTACAAGGTCCTGAAGAACGCCTGCCCCGTCACCGGCACGGTCGCCGGCACGGCGTACGCGCACTGCGGCAACCAGTGGTGGTCGTACGACACCCCGTCGACCATCGCGGGCAAGATGACCTGGGCCAAGAACCAGGGCCTGGGCGGTGCCTTCTTCTGGGAGTTCAGCGGTGACACCGCGAACGGCGAGCTGGTGAGCGCCATCAACAGCGGTCTGAAGTAATACGAGTCAAGCTCTAAGCGACGTTGACGCTCCCCCAGACTCCGTCCGGGGGGACCCCCAACCAGCGAGTGAATGTGGCTACGCCACATTCACTCGCTGTCCGGGCGGGGCTGCCTCCAGCCACGCGAGGAATCCGGTCAGCGCGTCTTCGCTCATCGCCAGTTCGAGCCGGGTGCCCCGGTGCAGACAGGCCAGGACCACGGCGTCGGAGAGCAACGCCAGCTCCTCCTCCCCGTCCGGCACCCGGCGGCCGGCCACCTCGATCGCGGAGCGTTCCAGGACGCGCCGGGGGCGCGGGGAGTACGAGAAGACGCGGTACCACTCGACCCGGTCGCCGTTGTAGCGGGCGACGCCGTAGGACCAGCCCTTGCCGCCGGGCTCGCCCTCCTTGGGCGCGTCCCAGCGCAGGGAGCAGTCGAAGGTGCCGCCCGAGCGCTGGATCAGCCGGCGGCGCAGACCGAAGACGAAGAGCCCGATCACCACCAGGGCGACGGCGATTCCGCACACAGTCAGAGCGAGGACCATCGACACCGACCTCCTCGTCTCCTAGGTAACGGAACGGAAAAAACACCCGGATCTGCCTCAGCCGCGGCCGGGTCCGGATTGCTCCGGTCCCAGCCGCGGCTGAGTCACGTCATAGCACAGCGCCGTCGATCAGCGCCCCGCCGCCGCGCGCAGTCGGACGTCCGCGCGGCGCTCGGCGTGGGCGTCGCCCTCCGCCTTCGCGCGCTCGAGCTCCCGCTCCGCACGCTGGACGTCGATCTCGTCCGACAGCTCGGCGATCTCGGCCAGCAGGGACAGCTTGTTGTCGGCGAACGAGATGAAACCGCCGTGCACCGCGGCGACGACCGTCCCACCGTCACTCGTACGAATGGTCACCGGGCCCGACTCCAGCACACCGAGCAGCGGCTGGTGACCGGGCATGACGCCGATGTCGCCGGACGTGGTGCGCGCGACGACCAGGGTGGCCTCGCCGGACCAGACCTCTCGGTCGGCCGCGACCAGCGCGACGTGCAGATCAGCAGCCAAGGTGGCTCCTCGGGTCACCACCCGGCGGGAGAGCCGGGTGTTGGTTACAAGTCTAAGGGGCGTGACGGAGGGGGCGGGACGCGCCCGCCCCCTCCGGTGTGAGCCGTGGGGCCCACCACGAGCGCGAGGCTCAGGAGACGCCGAGCTCCTTGGCGTTCTTCTTCAGGTCCTCGATGCCACCGCACATGAAGAACGCCTGCTCCGGGAAGTGGTCGTACTCGCCGTCGCAGATCGCGTTGAACGCGGTGATCGACTCGTCCAGCGGCACGTCGGAGCCGTCCACGCCGGTGAACTGCTTGGCGACGTGGGTGTTCTGGGACAGGAAGCGCTCCACGCGGCGGGCACGCTGGACGACCAGCTTGTCCTCCTCGCCGAGCTCGTCGATACCGAGGATCGCGATGATGTCCTGCAGGTCCTTGTACTTCTGCAGGATGTTCTTCACGCGCATCGCGGCCTGGTAGTGGTCCGCCGCGATGTACCGCGGGTCGAGGATGCGGGACGTCGAGTCCAGCGGGTCCACGGCCGGGTAGATGCCCTTCTCGGAGATCGGACGGGAGAGCACCGTCGTCGCGTCGAGGTGGGCGAAGGTGGTGGCCGGGGCCGGGTCGGTCAGGTCGTCCGCGGGGACGTAGATCGCCTGCATCGAGGTGATCGAGTGACCACGGGTCGAGGTGATGCGCTCCTGGAGGAGACCCATCTCGTCGGCCAGGTTCGGCTGGTAGCCCACCGCGGAGGGCATGCGGCCGAGCAGGGTCGACACCTCGGAGCCCGCCTGGGTGAAGCGGAAGATGTTGTCGATGAAGAACAGCACGTCCTGCTTCTGGACGTCACGGAAGTACTCGGCCATGGTCAGGCCGGCCAGCGCGACGCGCAGACGGGTGCCCGGCGGCTCGTCCATCTGACCGAAGACCAGCGCGGTCTTGTCGATGACGCCGGACTCGCTCATCTCGTCGATGAGGTCGTTGCCCTCACGGGTGCGCTCACCGACACCGGCGAACACGGAGACACCGTCGTGGTTGTTGGCAACGCGGTAGATCATCTCCTGGATGAGCACCGTCTTGCCGACGCCGGCGCCGCCGAACAGACCGATCTTGCCGCCCTTGACGTACGGGGTCAGCAGGTCGATGACCTTGACGCCGGTCTCGAACATCTCGGTCTTCGACTCGAGCTCGTCGAAGTTGGGCGCCTTGCGGTGGATCGGCCAGCGCTCACCGTCGTACTGCTCGTCGACGTTCAGCACCTCACCGAGGGTGTTGAACACCTTGCCCTTGGTGAAGTCGCCGACGGGGACGGAGATGGCCGAGCCCGTGTCGGTCACCGGGGCCTGGCGGACCAGGCCGTCGGTGGGCTGCATCGAGATGGTGCGGACCAGGCCGTCTCCCAGGTGCTGGGCGACTTCCAGGGTCAGGGTCTTGAGCTGACCCTCCTGGGCCGGGTCGGCGACCTCGACGTGCAGCGCGTTGTAGATGTCCGGCATCGCGTCGACGGGGAACTCCACGTCGACGACCGGGCCGATGACGCGCGCGACGCGGCCGGAGGCCACGCCCGACGCAGCGGTCGGCTCAACAGTGGTGGTCATTAGTTGTCACTCCCCGCGGTCGCGTCGGCCAGGGCGCTGGCGCCACCGACGATCTCGCTGATTTCCTGGGTGATTTCGGCCTGGCGGGCCGCGTTGGCAAGACGGGAGAGCGTGTTGATCAGCTCACCCGCGTTGTCGGTGGCCGACTTCATCGCGCGCCGCGTGGCGGCGTGCTTGGAGGCGGCCGACTGGAGCAGCGCGTTGTAGATGCGGCTCTCCACGTAGCGGGGCAGCAGGGCGTCGAGGACGTCCTCCGCGGACGGCTCGAAGTCGTACAGCGGAAGGATCTCGTCCTTCGCCTTCGACTCCTGCGCGACCTCTTCGAGGCTCAGCGGCAGCAGCCGGGGGTCGACCGCCGTCTGCGTCATCATCGAGACGAACTCGGTGTAGACGATGTGGAGCTCGTCCACGCCGCCCTCCGCCGTCTCCTTCTCGATGGCCTCGATCAGCGGCGCCGCGACCTTCTTGGCGTCCGCGTACGAGGGCTGGTCGGTGAAGCCCGAGAACGACTCCGCGACCTTGCGCTCGCGGAAGTTGTAGTGGGCCAGACCGCGGCGGCCGACGATGTACGTGTCGACCTCCCGGCCCTCGCGCTCGAGGCGCTCGGTGAGCCGCTCCGCCGCCTTGATGGCGTTGGAGTTGAAGGCGCCGGCCAGACCGCGGTCGCTCGTGAGGAGCAGGACCGCGGCACGGGTCGGGTTCTCCGCCTCCGTGGTGAGCGGGTGCTTCGTGTTCGACCCGGTCCCGACCGCCGTGACCGCGCGGGTGAGTTCCTGCGCGTACGGCGTGGAGGACGCCACCTTGCGCTGCGCCTTGACGACGCGCGAGGCGGCGATCATCTCCATCGCCTTGGTGATCTTCTTGGTCGCGGTGACGGATCGGATGCGACGCTTGTAGACCCGGAGCTGGGCTCCCATGAGTCAGGTCCCTTCCTTACGTCACTTGGCGGCGGACGGGGCGTCCTCGCCGAGCAGCCTGCCGTCCGAGGTCTCGAACTGCTTCTTGAACGACGCGATCGCCTCGGCGACGGCCTGCAGGGTGTCGTCGGACATCTTGCCGCCCTCCTTGATGGAGGTCATGAGGCCCTGCTCCTGGCGGTGCAGGTACTCGAGCAGCTCCTTCTCGAAGCGGCTGATGTCGGCGACGGGCACCTCGTCCATCTTGCCGGTGGTGCCGGCCCAGACGGAGACGACCTGGTCCTCGGTGGCCATCGGCTGGTACTGGTCCTGCTTCAGCAGCTCGACCATGCGCTGACCGCGCTCCAGCTGGGACTTCGACGCGGCGTCCAGGTCGGAACCGAAGGCGGCGAACGCCTCCAGCTCGCGGAACTGGGCCAGGTCGACGCGGAGCCGGCCGGAGACCTGCTTCATGGCCTTGTGCTGGGCGGAGCCACCGACGCGGGAGACCGAGATACCGACGTTCAGGGCCGGACGCTGACCGGCGTTGAACAGGTCGGACTCCAGGAAGCACTGGCCGTCGGTGATGGAGATGACGTTGGTCGGGATGAACGCCGACACGTCGTTGGCCTTGGTCTCGACGATCGGCAGACCGGTCATCGAACCGGCGCCCATGTCGTCGGAGAGCTTGGCGCAGCGCTCCAGCAGACGGGAGTGCAGGTAGAAGACGTCACCCGGGTAGGCCTCGCGGCCCGGCGGGCGGCGCAGCAGCAGCGACACGGCGCGGTAGGCGTCGGCCTGCTTCGACAGGTCGTCGAAGATGATCAGGACGTGCTTGCCCTCGTACATCCACTGCTGGCCGATGGCCGAGCCGGTGTACGGCGCCAGGTACTTGAAGCCGGCCGGGTCGGACGCCGGGGCGGCCACGATGGTCGTGTACTCCAGCGCGCCGTTCTCCTCCAGCGCGCGGCGGACCGACGCGATGGTGGAGCCCTTCTGGCCGATGGCGACGTAGATGCAGCGGACCTGCTTGTTCGGGTCGCCGGTGCGCCAGTTGTCGCGCTGGTTGATGATCGTGTCGACGGCCAGGGCGGTCTTGCCGGTCTGGCGGTCGCCGATGATCAGCTGGCGCTGACCGCGGCCGATCGGGGTCATGGCGTCGACGGCCTTGTAGCCCGTCTCCATCGGCTCGTGCACCGACTTGCGCTGCATGACCGTGGGGGCCTGCAGTTCGAGGGCGCGGCGGCCCTCGGTCTCGATCTCGCCGAGGCCGTCGATCGGGGCGCCGAGGGGGTCGACCACACGGCCGAGGTAGCCCTCGCCCACGGCGACCGACAGGACCTCGCCGGTGCGGGTGACCGGCTGGCCCTCCTCGATACCGCTGAACTCACCGAGGGCGACGACACCGATCTCGCGCTCCTCGAGGTTGAGGGCGAGGCCGAGGGTGCCGTCCTCGAACTTCAGCAGTTCGTTGGCCATGGCCGAGGGCAGGCCCTCGACCTTCGCGATGCCGTCGCCGGCAAGGGTGACCGTACCGACCTCCTCGCGCGAGGCCGCGTCCGGCTTGTACGACTGGACGAAGTTCTCCAGTGCGTCCCGGATCTCCTCCGGCCGGATCGTGAGCTCCGCCATCTGAGTTCCCTGCTCTCCTTGTTGGGCCCGAAGTTTCACTTGGGGGGTATTCCACGAGTCGGGGACTCCCCCCAATGAGAGGTGAATCCTCTGCACGGCCCAACCAGGGCCGTCGTAAGTACGTACTGCTTGCTGTGCTGTTGTCGCGCGGGGAGTCAGCTCGCCATACGGCGGCCGGCCTCCTCCAGACGGTCCGCGATGGAACCGTTGATGACCTCGTCACCGACCTGCACCCGGATGCCTCCGACGACCTCGGGGTCCACGTCGAGATTGAGGTGCATCGGGCGGCCGTAGACCTTCGCGAGGGCGGCGCCGAGGCGCTGCTTCTGCGTGTCGCTCAGCGGCACCGCGGAGGTGACCACGGCGACCATCCGGTCCCGCCGGTCGGCGGCGAGCTTGGACAGGGACTCGAGTCCCGTCTCCAGGCTACGTCCCCGTGGCGCGGTCACAAGACGCGTGACCAGACGCCCGGTGCTCGCTTCCGCACGGCTGCCGAGCAGGCTGCGCAGCAGCTCGCTCTTGGCCGAGGTGGAGGCGGAGCGGTTGGTCAGTGCGGCGCGCAGCTCGGTGTTCGAGGACACGATCCGGCCGAACCGGAACAGCTCGTCCTCGACGTTGTCGAGCCGGCCCGCCTTCTGGGCCGCGGTGAGGTCGGCGGTGTTCGCCAGTTCCTCCAGCGCGTCCACCAGGTCGCGGGACTGCGACCAGCGGGAGCGCACCATGCCGGCCACCAGGTCGACGGCGGGGCCGCTGACCTGGGTGCCGAGGAGGCGCTGGGCAAGGTCGGCCTTGGCCTCGCCGGCCTGCGCCGGGTCGGTCAGGACCCGACGCAGCGACACCTCGCGGTGGAGCAGCGCGGTGACGGCGGCCAGCTCGTCGGCGAGCGAGCCGGCGTCCACGGACGTGGAGTCCGTCAGCGCGTCGAGACGCTCGCGTGCGGCAGCCAGGGCCTCGCGGCTCGCTCCGTTCATCGGGTTGCCTCTGCCTTCGTCGCCTTGTCGTCCAGCTCGTCCAGGAAGCGGTCGATGACGCGGCTCTGGCGGGCGTGGTCCTCGAGGGACTCGCCTACGAGCTTGCCGGCCAGGTCGGTGGCCAGCTTGCCGACGTCCTGGCGCAGCGCGGACGCGGCGGCCTTGCGGTCGGCCTGGATCTGGGCGTGACCGGCGGCGATGATCTCCTCACGCTGCCGCTGGCCTTCCGCGCGCATCTCGGCGATGAGCGTGGCGCCCTGCTCCTGCGCCTCCTGGCGCAGGCGCGCGGCCTCGTGGCGGGCCTCGGCGAGCTGGGCCTTGTACTGCTCAAGGACGCTCTGGGCCTCGGTCTGCGCGGCCTCGGCCTTCTCGATACCGCCCTCGATGGCCTCGCGACGCTCTTCCAGAACCTTGTTGATGTTCGGGAGCAGCTTCTTGGCGAGGAAGCCGAAGACGATGACGAATGCGATGAGGCCGATGACGACTTCCGGCCACGGCGGGATGAGGGGGTTCTCCTTCTCACCCTCAGCCGCCAGAAGTACCAGGGCGGAGTTCACATCAGTGCCTTTCGTCGAAAGGGTCGGTCGTCAGCTCGTCTTAGTAGACGAAGGGCATGACGAGACCGATGAGGGCGAGCGCCTCACAGAACGCGAAGCCCAGGATCTGGTTGGCGCGGATCAGACCGGCCGCCTCGGGCTGGCGGGCGAGGGCCTGGGTGCCGTTACCGAAGATGATGCCAACGCCGACGCCCGGGCCGATGGCCGCGAGACCGTAACCGACGGAACCGAGGTCACCGGTGACAGCAGCAAGGTTGGACATGCTTGTTCTTCCTTCTCTTTACGGACCGGTGGGGGTTGGCCACCGGACAAGTGGGGTTGCGAGGAGCGGGGCTGCTCAGTGGTGCTCGGCGAGCGCACCCTGGATGAAGGTGCACGTCAGCAGGACGAACACGTAGGCCTGAACCGCCTGGATGAAGAGTTCGAAGGCCGTCATGACGATGACCATCACGAACGAGACACCGGCGTAGGCGATACCGATGCCGTTGAGCATGTACCAGGTGGCGATCGTGAACAGCAGGAGCAGCGTGTGACCCGCGAACATGTTCGCGAAGAGCCGGACGGCGTGCGTGAACGGGCGGACGATCAGGTTCGAGAAGAACTCGATCGTCATGGCCAGCGGGAGCACCGGGCCGAGCGACTTGTCGTAGCCCGTCACGTTCTTGAAGAAGCCGACGAAGCCGTGACGCTTGAAGGTGAGCGAGACCCACAGGATGTAGACGATCAAAGCCATACCGGCGGGGTAGGCGATGATCGAGGTCACCGGGAACTGGGCGACCGGGATGATCGACCAGAGGTTCATCATCCAGATGAAGAAGAAGAGCGAGACGACGAGCGGGACGTACTTCTCGCCTTCCTTCTTGCCGATGGTCTCGTAGACGACACCACGGCGGATGAAGTCGTAGCCGGCCTCGGCGACCATCTGGAGCTTGCCCGGGACGACCTTCGGCTTGTTGAAGGCGGCCCAGAAGAAGCCCACGATGATGATCGAGCCGAGCAGGGCCAGCAGCATCGGCTTGTTGAAGTACATGCCGTTGCCGTCTGCGTTGCCCCAGAGCGGCTCGAAGAGGAACGAGTGCAGGCCGGGAGCCGGGAAGCCACACCCGTCGAACAGGTGGCAGTCGGTCTCGAAGGCGAGCACCTGCGTCGGGTCAGCACTCACCGCGGGCTCCTTCATCGTGGCGCATGGGTACGGCAACCTCGTTGTGTCGGCGCGGCGCGGGGCCGCAGTTCGGCACGGGACTGGTGTTACGGATGTGGGGGCGGCTGTGGGGCATCTCGCCTCGCGATTGAGCAGGCGTCAGCTCGGATGCCCGCGCCCGCGATGCCGCAGTTGGCACCGGACGATAGCAGGACTTCACATGCCTCTTTATCCCGGCCCTACCCCTCACGACGAGTGGCCCGTCTTCTCGGGCTTGTCGCTCGAGGAATCGGGCTCGACGTAGAGGATCTTGGCCTTCATGTGGGCCCGCGTCTGGGCGGCGATCCACGTGAGCGTGACCACGACCAGAGTGATCGCGAAGGACCGGGGGTTGAACAGCGTGGTGTTCTTGAACGCGGCGAGGAAGACGAACAGCAGCAGGATCTGTGCCGCGTAGAGCATCAGGCCCATCGCCTGGAAAAGGTGCGGAAGTGATTTCGCCGTGCGCTGCAGGACGTAGAGACCGATCCCCATGAAGAGCATCGCCACCAAGGTCGCGACGACGGCTCCGACCGCGCCCTTGCCGCCGGCGGCCACGGCGCTGACGACGGCGGCTACTGCGCCGACGGCAGCCGTGGGCACGGCAGCCTGAAGCAAGGTCCGGACGTCATTGGACGGCATGGCGGCAACTCCGCTTTTCACAGGGGGCAGGGTGTCGTCATGGACGAGCGTAGTCCCGGGCCGAACTGAGTCCTCACGCCCAAGAGACCGTCGCACCACGGTCCTTAGGCTCTACCCGGGGGTTCTCGTGAACCGTATCACAAACTATTTGATGAGGTCTTTACCTGTGGGTGTGCTCGCTGTCACACATGAGAGTGACAGTGCGCGTCTGTGCAATCACTGCACCCACTTGTCTGGTAATGGGGCGATTCGCTCCACCACGACTTGGCAATGCTCTAGTCAGATTCTTACCTTGTGCGCGAACGGGGTCCGATGGCGGTGGCCCCGTTGACGCCCGAGACACCCGCGGCGACCGGCACCAGCTCCTCGGCGGCCTCGTCCGCGACCACCGCCGCCTCCGCGGCCTCCGTCTCCCCTCCGCCCCTCCGGCGCCGGTAGCGGGGCGGCACGAACCGCTCGGCCCAGCGCGGGGCTCGCGGCGTGAAGCGCGGCAGCAGGAGCAGCACCAGCCCGATGGCGCTGAGGAAGACCACACCCAGCACGATCCACATGGACGCGGCGTTCACGGAGTAGGCGAGCGCCCCGAAGGCGATCAGCGCCGAGAAGAAGTACATGATCAGCACCGCGCGGCTGTGCGAGTGGCCGATCTCCAGCAGCCGGTGGTGCAGGTGCCCGCGGTCCGCCGCGAACGGCGACTGGCCGCGCCAGGTGCGCCGGACGATCGCCAGGATCAGGTCGGCGGCCGGGATCGCGATGATGGTCAGCGGCATCAGCAGCGGGATGTAGACCGGCACCATCTGGTGCACGGCGTTGCGCTCGGACCCGGAGAACAGCTTCATCACGTCCGGGTCGACCTGACCGGTGACGGAGATCGCGCCGGCCGCCAGCACCAGCCCGATCAGCATCGAGCCGGAGTCGCCCATGAAGATCCGGGCGGGATGCATGTTGTGCGGCAGGAAGCCCAGGCACATGCCCATCAGGATGGCGGCGAAGAGCGAGGCGGGCGCCGCGGCCTCGATGCCGTACGAGTACCAGATCCGGTAGGCGTACATGAAGAACGCGGCCGCCGCGATGCACACCATGCCCGCCGCGAGGCCGTCGAGGCCGTCCACGAAGTTGACCGCGTTGATGGTGATGACCACCAGCGCCACCGTCAGCAGGGTGCCCTGCCACTGGGTGAGCGCCACCGTGCCGATGCCGGGCAGCGGGATCCACAGGATGGTCAGACCCTGCACCACCATCACGCCGGCGGCGATCATCTGCCCGCCCAGCTTGATCAGGGCGTCGATCTCGAACTTGTCGTCCAGGACGCCGATCAGCCAGATCAGGGCGGCACCGGAGAGCAGGGCGCGCGGCTCGTTGGACTTCTCGAAGACCTCACTGAGGTTGGTGAGGTGGTCGGCGACCAGCAGGCCCGCGCACAGTCCGAAGAACATGGCGATCCCGCCGAGCCGCGGAGTGGGTTCCCGGTGCACGTCACGTGCCCGGATCTCCGGCATCGCCCCTGCCACGATCGCGAACTTCCGTACCGGCCCTGTCAGCAGATACGTCACCGCGGCCGTGATGCAGAGCGTCAGCAGGTATTCACGCACGGGCTTCCCCACAGGTCTCGCTGGCCATCCTCAGCCCCACACCCTAGCGATGCACGCATACGGTTGAGGACTTCCGGGTATCGACGATGGTTGCACGAGTGGCTGTGCACGTGCGCACGTCCACCCCACCTCAGTCCGGCCAGGGCGGGAATTCCGTGACCAGGGCGCGCACGTCGTCCCGGGCGGCGGCCGGGTCGGTGTCGCCGCGGAGCACCCCCGCGAGCAGCGTCGCGACCGCCCGCATCTCCCGCTCCCCCATGCCCTGTGTGGTGACGGCCGCCGTGCCCAGCCGCAGTCCGCGGAGGTCCGCGTGCGGCAGCGCGCAGCAGTCCAGGACGATCCCGGCCGCCGCCAGCAGGCCCCGCGCGGTCCGGCCGTCGACGCCGAGCGGGGCCGGGTCGGCGGTGAGCAGGTGGGTGTCGGTGCCGCCGGTGGTGACGACCAGGCCCTCGGCGGCCAGGTGGGCGGCGAGGGCCCGGGCGTTGGCGACCACCTGATGGGCGTACGCCGCGAAGGCCGGGGTCGCCGCCTCCCCGAAGGCGACCGCCTTGGCGGCGATGGTGTGCATCTGCGCCCCGCCCTGTGTGAAGGGGAACACGGCCCGGTCCACCCGTTCCGCCAGCTCGCTCCCGCACAGCACCATGCCGCCGCGCGGCCCGCGCAGCACCTTGTGTGTGGTGGCGCACACGATGTCGGCGTACGGCACCGGACTGGGCGCCGCTCCCCCGGCGACCAGTCCCATCGGGTGGGCGGCGTCCGCGATGAGGTAGGCGCCCACCTCGTCGGCGACCTCGCGAAAGAAGGCGTAGTCGAGGTGGCGGGGGTAGGCGATCGAACCGCACACGATCGCCTTGGGCCGGCGTGCCCGTGCCAGGGTGCGCACCTGGTCGTGGTCGACGAGGCCGGTCTCCGCGTCCACCCCGTAGCCGACGAAGTCGAACCAGCGGCCGGAGAAGTTGGCGGGCGAACCGTGGGTGAGGTGGCCGCCGTACGGCAGGCCGAGGGCGAGGACGGTGTCGCCGGGGCGCAGCAGGGCGGCGTAGGCAGCCAGCACGGCGGAGGAGCCGGAGTGGGGCTGCACGTTGGCGTGCTCGGCGCCGAACAGCTCCCGGGCCCGCTGCACGGCGAGCCGCTCCGCGACGTCGACGATCTCGCAGCCGCCGTGGTGGCGGGCGCCCGGGTAGCCCTCGGCGTACTTGTTGGCCAGCGGGGAGCCGAGCGCGGCCAGCACCGCGGGGGACACGAAGTTCTCGGCGGCGATCAGCTGGAGGGTCGTCGACTGCCGGCGGCGCTCGGCGTACAGGATCTCGGCCAGCTCGGGGTCCTGGCGGCCCAGGACCGTGAGACTGCCGTCCTCGGCCGTGGGGACGTCGTGGGTGACCGACATGGTGCGCTCCGGGCGTGCGTCGACGGTGACGTACGACCAATGTAGGCCCGAGGGCGGGATGCCGCCCGGCGTCGCGGGCCGTACGCCCTACGCCCGCGCCGCGACCCCCGTCAGCGCCGTGACCACCGGGTCCAGTGCCTGGTGTATCTCGTCCCCCACGGACCGGAAGAACGGCAACGGCGCCCCGTAGGGGTCGTACACCTCGTCCGCCTCCGCCGTGGGCGCCAGCAGCCACCCGCGCAGCGCCGCCGCCGCGCGGACCAGGGCGCGCGCCCGGGTGACCACGCCCTCCTCCAGGGACGGCAGCGTCGCCGGGTCGATGGCGTTGACCAGGCGGGTGAACTCCTTGAGGGTGAAGGTGCGCAGTCCGGCCGAGTGGCCCATGGAGATGACCTGCGCCCGGTGGTCCCGCGTGGCGGTGAGCACCAGGTCCGCGCGGATCACGTGCTCGTCGAGCAGCTCGCGCCCGGTGAACCCGGCCGCGTCCGCGCCGAAGTCCGCGAGGACCGTCTCCGCGTTCGCCTCCATCGGTGCGCCCTCGTGGCCCCAGGTGCCCGCGCTCTCCACGATGAGGCCGCCGCCCAGCACGCCGAGCCGCTCCGTCACGAAATGCCGGGTCAGCCGCTCGGTGATGGGCGAGCGGCAGACGTTGCCGGTGCTGACGTGGAGGATGCGGAAGCTGTCGCGCGGAAGCCCGACGAACGTCGTCGTGATCTCCGCGGCACGTTCCCCGTTGCCTATGCCACGCCCCGTTCCAGGGGCCGTCAATTCGCCACCTCGAGGTCGGGTACCACCTTGCGCAGCTCCTCGGCGGAGAGCGCGCCCGCGCGCAGCAGCACCGGCACCTCGCGGGTGACGTCGACGATGGACGACGGGACGTTGCCGGGGGTGGGGCCGCCGTCGAGGTAGACGGAGACGGAGTCGCCGAGCATCTGCTGGGCGGCGTCGCAGTCCTCGGGCGCCGGGTGCCCGGTGAGGTTGGCGGAGGAGACGGCCATGGGGCCGAACTCGGTGAGCAGCTCGATGGCGACGGGGTGCAGCGGCATGCGCACGGCGACCGTGCCGCGGGTGTCGCCGAGGTCCCACTGGAGGGACGGCTGGTGCTTGGCGACCAGCGTCAGCGCGCCCGGCCAGAAGGCGTCGACCAGCTCCCAGGCCAGCTCGGAGAAGTCGGTGACCAGGCCGTGCAGGGTGTTCGGGGAGCCGATGAGGACGGGCGTGGGCATGTTGCGGCCGCGGCCCTTGGCGTCCAGCAGGTCGGCGACGGCCTCCCCGGAGAACGCGTCGGCGCCGATGCCGTACACCGTGTCCGTCGGGAGCACCACGAGCTCGCCACGGCGGACGGCGGACGCGGCCTCGCGCAGACCGGTCACTCGGTCGGTCGCGTCGTTGGTGTCGTATCGCCGTGCCATTTAGCGGGCCTCCTCGTACACGTACTGCGGGATGGAAGTCGGGGCGATGCTCACGGCAGTGCCTTGCGGGCGGTCGCGAACCGCGGGCGGTTGTTGAGGTCGGGGTGGTCGGCCGCGTCGGCCCAGCCCCGCTCCTCGGTGAAGATCCACGGCACCTGGCCACCCTGGGTGTCGGCGTGCTCGACGACGACCACGCCGCCGGGGCGCAGCAGACGGTGCGCGGTGCGTTCCAGGCCGCGGATCAGGTCGAGGCCGTCCTCGCCGGAGAAGAGGGCCATCTGCGGATCGTGGTCGCGGGCCTCGGGGGCGACGTACTCCCACTCGGTGAGCGGGATGTACGGCGGGTTGGAGACGACCAGGTCGACCTGGCCGTCGAGGTCCGGGAAGGCCGCCAGGGCGTCTCCCTGGCGCAGCTCGACCCTGGACCCCTCCATGTTCTTGCGCGTCCACACCAGGGCGTCCTCGGACAGCTCCACGGCGTACACGCGCGAGCGGGGCACCTCCTGGGCGAGCGCGAGCGCGATGGCGCCGGAGCCGGTGCACAGGTCGACGATGCAGGGTTCGACCACGTCCATGGCGCGTACCGCGTCTATGGCCCAGCCGACGACCGACTCGGTCTCGGGGCGGGGCACGAAGACGCCGGGGCCGACCTGGAGCTCCAGGTAGCGGAAGTAGGCGCGGCCGGTGATGTGCTGGAGCGGCTCGCGCGCCTCGCGGCGGGCGACGACCTCCCAGTACCGGGCGTCGAACTCCGCGTCCGGCACGGTGTGCAGCTCGCCCCGCTTGACGCCGTGCAGGTGCGCGGCGAGCTCCTCCGCGTCGGTGCGCGGCGAGGGCACGCCGGCGTCGGCCAGCCGCTGGGTGGCCTGGGCCACCTCCATGAGCAGCAGGTTCACGCTGGTCCTCCGGGGCTGAGCTGTTGTCCGGTGCGGGTGGTGCGGCGGTGCCTAGGCGGCGGCGAGCTTGGCGGCCGAGTCGGCGTCGACGCAGGCCTGGATCACCGAGTCGAGGTCGCCGTCCAGGACCTGGTCCAGGTTGTACGCCTTGAAGCCGACGCGGTGGTCCGAGATGCGGTTCTCCGGGAAGTTGTACGTACGGATCTTCTCGGAGCGGTCGACGGTGCGGACCTGGCTGCGCCGGGCGTCCGCCGCCTCCTTCTCCGCCTCCTCCTGCGCCGCCGCGAGCAGCCTGGAGCGCAGGATACGCATCGCCTGCTCCTTGTTCTGCAGCTGGCTCTTCTCGTTCTGGCAGGAGGCGACGACCCCGGTCGGGATGTGCGTGATGCGCACGGCGGAGTCGGTGGTGTTGACGGACTGGCCGCCGGGCCCGGAGGAACGGTAGACGTCGATGCGCAGGTCGTTGGGGTTGATCTCGACGTCGATCTCCTCGGCCTCGGGCGTGACGAGCACGCCGGCCGCGGAGGTGTGGATCCTGCCCTGCGACTCGGTCGCGGGCACCCGCTGCACGCGGTGCACGCCGCCCTCGTACTTCAGCCGCGCCCAGACGCCCTGGCCGGGTTCGGTGGCGCCCTGGCCGCCCTTGGTCTTCACGGCGACCTGGACGTCCTTGTAGCCGCCCAGCTCGGACTCGGTGGAGTCGATGACCTCGGTCTTCCAGCCGACCCGCTCGGCGTAGCGCAGGTACATGCGCAGCAGGTCACCGGCGAACAGGGCGGACTCGTCGCCGCCGGCGCCGGCCTTGATCTCCAGGATGACGTCCTTGTCGTCGCTGGGGTCGCGCGGGACGAGCAGGAGGCGGAGCTTCTCGGTGAGCTCGTCGCGCTGCTTGTCCAGCTCCTTGACCTCGGCGGCGAAGTCGGGGTCGTCGGCGGCCAGCTCGCGCGCGGTCTCGATGTCGTCGCCCGTCTGCTTCCAGGAGCGGAACGTGGCGACGATCGGGGTCAGCTCGGCGTAACGCTTGTTCAGCTTGCGGGCGTTGGCCTGGTCGGAGTGGACCGACGGGTCGGCGAGCTTCGTCTCCAGGTCGGCGTGCTCGGCGACGAGTTCCTCGACGGCCTCGAACATCTTGGGCTCCTGCACTGCGGGGGAAGGGGAAGGCGGGCGACCAAAAACGCCGGTCCCGGCGCTCCCCCGGGCGGGGGATGCGGCCGTGGACCGGCGGTTGGGGGCTCGCTACTTCTTGGAGCCGGCGGAAGCCTTGCCGAAGCGGGCCTCGAAGCGGGCCACGCGGCCACCGGTGTCGAGGATCTTCTGCTTGCCCGTGTAGAACGGGTGGCACTCGGAGCAGACCTCGGCGCGGACGGTGCCGGACTCGATGGTGCTGCGGGTGGTGAACGACGCGCCGCAGGTGCAGCTGACCTGCGTCTCGACGTACTCGGGGTGGATGTCGCGCTTCAAGGTGTCTCCTAGGTTCGGGAGGGCGCCGGGTCGCCGCCGCGGGGTGCGGGAGCGTGAACCGGGGCCGACGTACCAGTCTGCCAGGACTGGGGTCACTCCCCAAAACCGGGGGCGGCCGTCATCTATTCCGGGGCGGTCAGGATGCGTTCACGACGCCCTTGGCACCGCCGGCTGCGGTGCCCTCGGTGGCGCTCGCGGGGATCGGCCGGTCGTTCTTCAGGGCCGTCCACACCTGCTGTGCCTTGCCCTTCTCCATCAGGACCCGGTTGGCGTCCGCGGGGTCGTAGACCACCGGCATGGTGACCATGTTCATGCCCTCCGGGCTGATGCCCTTGAGGCCGCTCGCGAAGGACATCAGGGAGTTCACCGAGCCCAGCTCGGAGTCGGTGGTCACGGTCTTGGTCGCGGTGTCGGCGAGGTCGTACAGCTTCTTCGGGTTGCCGAGCACGCCGACGTTCTTGACCTGCTCGACCAGGGCCTTGACGAAGGCCTGCTGGAGCTGGATGCGGCCGAGGTCGGAGCCGTCGCCGACGCCGTGCCGGGTGCGGACCAGGCCGAGCGCCTGCTCGCCGTCGAGGGTGTGGGTCCCCGCGGTGAGGTTCAGGTGGCTGTCGGGGTCCTTGATGCTCTCGGTGGTGGTGACCTCGACGCCGCCGAGGCCGTCGATGAGGTTCTGGAAGCCGCTGAAGTCGACCTCCAGGTAGTGGTCCATGCGCAGGCCGCTGATCGACTCGACGGTCTTCACTGCGCAGGCGGCGCCGCCGGTGGAGTAGGCGGAATTGAACATCACGTCCTTGGCGGCGGGCTGCTCGTCGCCGTTGCCGCCGGTGCACGCGGGGCGGTCGATGAGGGTGTCCCGGGGGATGGAGACCACGCTGGCCTTCTTGTGGCCCTTGTGGACGTGCACGATCATCGCCGTGTCCGAGCGCGCGGTGCCGTCGTCGGTGCCGCCGCCCAGCTTGTCGTTGCCGCCGGCGCGGGTGTCCGAGCCGAGCACCAGGATGTTCTCGGAGCCGTTGTCGGCCTTGTCGGGCCGGTCGGCGCCGAGTGCCTGGTCGATGTCGACGCTCGTGAGGTTGCCGTTCAGCTTGAAGTACAGGACTCCGGCGCCGGTGCCGCCCAGGACCACGATGCCCGCGGCACTCCAGGCGGCGACGAGCAGGGCCTTGCGCCGCTTGGCCTTGGGCTTGCGGCGGCGGCCCTTGCCCCGGCGGCCGGGTCCGGTGCCACTGGACTCTCCGGGGCCGGGTATCGCGGGGTCCGGCGTGCTCTCGGCTGACATGGGCTCCTCAGTGTTCGTCCGGTCGGTCTACCCCCTGCGCTCAGGGTCGGGGTCGGTCGGGATCCGGCGGTTTCCACCGGTACCTCACCATCGTCCCCCCATAGCTGAGACGGGGGAACTCGGGACAGGGTTGCACAACGGTCTGTGGTGATCTGGTGGGCAAATAGTCACGCAACGTGTTCACATCGGGAGAGCGCGCGCCGCTGACCTGGGAATCCGGGGACGCCCGCCCGGGTACCCCGCAACGGCCCCGGACTCCCGTCCTGTGGCGAAGGTCGCAGCGCGAAGGGGCCGCCTCCGTACGGAGACGGCCCCTGACGGGCGCGGAAGGCCGCGTGGTCAGCCGAGGAGGTTGAACGCTCCCCAGCCGCCGCCGACCTTGACGCGGGCCTTGAAGGTCGCCGAGCCGGTGGAGCCGGTGCCCTTGTACAGCCACAGCACCCCGGAGGTGTCCCGGGCCAGCAGGTCGGGCCTGCCGTCGCCGGTGACGTCACCGGCGGTGGCGAAGGCGTTGTACGCCGACCAGCCGCCGCCGACCCGGACGCGGGTGCCGAGGGCCGTCGCGGCCTTGCCGGTGCCGGGGTACATCCACAGGACGCCGGAACCGTCCCGCGCGAGCAGGTCGGACCTGCCGTCGCGGTTGTAGTCGCCCTTGCCGGTGATCGTGTACGAGGTCCAGCCGCCGCCGATGCGGGCGCGGGTGCCGAAGAGGCCGTTGCCCTTGCCCGGGTACAGCCACAGGACTCCGGCCTTGTCCTTCGCGACCAGGTCGGGCAGGGCGTCGCCGGAGAGGTCGCCGGGGACGCGGATGTCCGCCATCGTGTTCCAGCCGCCGCCGACGCGGACCGGCTCGTAGCGGTCGTCGCCGTTGAACGCGAAGTCGTACAGCACGCCGTCCGGGGTCCGGTACAGGTAGTCCTGGTAGAAATCGCGGTTCAGGTCGGCCTGGCGCACCAGGCTCAGCCCGCTCCAGTCGCCGAGCGAGACCCGGTCGGCGAGGTAGGGCCACTGGTCGCCGCGCGAGTAGTACTCGTAGGCCTCGCCGCCCGGGGTGCGGGCGAAGAGATCGGCGAGACCGTCGAAGTCGAGGTCGCTGTCGTCGACGCGGGCGTTGATCTCCGCGACGTAGGAGCGGGTCTTGGCGTAGACGCCGTAGGCGCCGGAGGCGACACAGTCCTTGACGCCCCAGGACACGACGCCGGCGATCCGGCCGTTGACCACCAGCGGGCCGCCGGAGTCGCCGTTGCACGGGGAGACCGTGCCGGCGTTCTGGCCGCTGGCCGGGTTCCCGGCGCAGGCCATCTGGCCGGGCACGAAGTCGGCGCCCCAGTACGCGTCGCAGGTGGCGTCCGTGCGCATCGGCACGGTCGCCTTCTTCAGCGTCGGCGAGATGTCCTGGCTGGCGGAGTCGGTGCGCCCCCAGCCGTAGACGGTCGCCGGGGTGCCGTTCGCGTACGAGGCGTTGTCGCCGCTGGACGTGGGCTGGAGCGTCTTGTACGGCAGCGCCTGGTTCAGTGTGAGGACCGCGAGGTCACCGCCCGAGGTGGTGCTCGGCCGGTACGTCGGGTTGACCCACTGGCGGTATACGCCGGCCACCCGGCCGCCGTGCAGGTCGCTGCCGTCCGGCAGCTGGGCCGTGCCGCCGAGGACGGCCCCGTTCGCCGCCCAGTCCAGGCCGTACACGCAGTGCGCGGCGGTGAGGACCTTCGCGGGGGCCACCAGGGTGCCGCCGCAGAAGTAGCCCTCGTCGTCGGCGGTGCCGGAGGTGCCCTTGTCGTCGTAGTAGTGCAGCTGCACCATCCACGGCGCCTCGGTGATGGTCGCGTCCTTACCGCCGATGATCTTCGGATCGACGCGGCCGGACGGGGCCCCGGCCTCCGGGGTGGTCCCCGGCGCGGCGGTGGTGTCGTCCTCGATGGCGGCCCCGGAGCCCTGGATCCGCCGGACCAGCTCGGCGTCCGAGGAGGTGGGCCGCTCGGTGAGGGCGGGCTGCGGCGGCACCGGAGTGGCGCCGGACGCCTGCGCGGGGGCGGTCGAGAGGACCGTGCCCGACAGGGCGAGTGCGGCGGCGGCCGCGGGAAGAGCCAGACGGCGTCTTCGAGGGGTTGAGGTCACTCAGGTCTCCTGTCGCTGTGTACGCAGGCAGGAGAGAAGATCCCGACGGGCACCGGCCCGTGAAGGCAGCACAGATCGCCCCGTGGGCGTATCCGAAAATACGTTCCCCCCCACTGCAGTGCGCTGATCCTACAAGGCGGAAGTCCCGCTCCATCACCCAAGTGACGGAGCGGGACTTCCGGTGCCGAAGACGGCCGGCGGTGACTAGTCGCCGTTGCCCGGAGTGGGGGTCGTCTTCTGGATCTGCATCAGGAACTCGCCGTTCGACTTGGTCTGCTTCATCTTGTCGAGGAGCAGCTCGATCGCCTGCTGCTGGTCGAGGGCGTGCAGCACCCGGCGGAGCTTCCAGGTGACGGCCAGCTCCTCGTTGCCGAGCAGGATCTCCTCCTTGCGGGTGCCGGACGCGTCGACGTCCACCGCGGGGAAGATGCGCTTGTCGGCGAGCTTCCGGTCGAGCTTCAGCTCGGCGTTGCCGGTGCCCTTGAACTCCTCGAAGATGACCTCGTCCATGCGGGACCCGGTGTCCACCAGCGCGGTGGCGAGGATGGTCAGCGAGCCGCCGTCCTCGATGTTGCGGGCCGCACCGAAGAAGCGCTTCGGCGGGTACAGGGCGGTCGAGTCGACACCACCGGACAGGATGCGGCCGGAGGCCGGGGCGGCGAGGTTGTACGCGCGGCCCAGGCGGGTGATCGAGTCGAGCAGCACGACGACGTCGTGACCCAGCTCCACCAGGCGCTTGGCGCGCTCGATGGCCAGCTCGGCGACCGTGGTGTGGTCCTCGGCCGGGCGGTCGAAGGTCGAGGAGATGACCTCGCCCTTCACCGACCGCTGCATGTCGGTGACCTCTTCCGGACGCTCGTCGACGAGGACGACCATCAGGTGGCACTCGGGGTTGTTGTGCGTGATCGCGTTGGCGATCGCCTGCATGATCATGGTCTTGCCGGTCTTCGGCGGGGCCACGATCAGACCGCGCTGACCCTTACCGATGGGCGCGACGAGGTCGATGATGCGGGTGGTGAGGACGCCGGGGTCCGTCTCCAGGCGGAGGCGGTCCTGCGGGTACAGCGGCGTCAGCTTGTTGAACTCCGGCCGTCCGCGGCCGTGTTCGGGCGCCATGCCGTTGACCGAGTCCAGGCGCACCAGCGCGTTGAACTTCTCGCGGCGCTCGCCCTCCTTGGGCTGGCGCACGGCACCGGTGAGGTGGTCGCCCTTGCGCAGACCGTTCTTGCGGACCTGGGCGAGGGAGACGTACACGTCGTTGGGCCCGGGCAGGTAGCCGGAGGTCCGGATGAACGCGTAGTTGTCGAGGATGTCGAGGATGCCGGCGACCGGGATGAGGACGTCGTCCTCGTTGATCTGCGGCTCCTGGATCTCGTCGCGTCCGCGACGGCCCCGGCGGTCGCGGTAGCGTCCGCGACGGCCCCGGCGGCCGCCCTCGAAGTCGTCGTCGTCCTGCTGCTGCTGGCGGTCCTGGCGGCCGCCGCCCTGCTGACGCTGCTGGCCACCTCCCTGGCCCTGCTGGTCGTCGCCCTTGCTGCGGCGGTCGCGCCCGCGGTCGCCACGGTCACCGCGGTCGCCACGGTCACCGCGGTCGCCACGGTCACGGCGGTCGCGGCGGCGGCCCTCGCCGCCCTCGCCCTCGGAGCGGCCGTCGCCCTGACCCTGCTGGCCCTGCGACTGCTGGGCCGAGTCGCCCTTCGGCTCGCGGGTCTCGACGGCGACCGACTCGGCGGACGGGCTGCCCGCGTCGGCGGTGGCGCGGCGACGACGGCGCTCGGAGGGGGCGTCGTCACCGGCGGCACCGGACTGGTCGGCGGCGGGCGAGACCTTGGACGGCTGACCGGGGATGTCGATCTGCTGCTGGGCGGCGGCCTGGTCGGCGGTCGCCTTGTCCGCCTTCTTCTCGGCCTTGCCGGCCTTCTCCGCCTTCTCGGCGGGGGCCTCGTCGCCCGTACGGGACCGGGAGGTGCTGCGGCGCTTCGGCTTGGTCTCGCCGGCGGCGTCCGCGGCGGCAGCGGCCTTGGCGGGGGCTCCCCCGGCGGCCTGCGCCTCCTTGATGACCTCGATCAGCTGGCTCTTGCGCATACGCGCGGTGCCCCTGATACCGAGGCCGGATGCGACCTGTTGCAGCTCGGCCAGCACCATGCCCTCGAGGCCGGTACCGCGGCGCCGCCGGGAGCCGGCACCGCTGGCAGGCGCGGAGGCGTCCGTGGCGGGCGCGGCAGCGGTCTCCTCGACACGTGCGCCCATCAGATCGGTGGTGTCGCTCACGAAGGGTCCTTCCCTGGAGCGGACGTCGGCCTGTCTGGCTCGGCGACCGGTTGTGCTGTCCGGCTTCGGTCCTTGCTGTGCGAACCGTGCCGGGGCGGTGGTCCGCCTGAACGGCGGAAGAGATATCTGGTGATGGCGCGCCCCCTGGCCGTGGCACCCAGTGTCTGTGACACGCGGCGTGGTCGCACCGGTTCCGAAGCGTGCCCGGCGGGCCGCTCAGTGTCCGTGTCGGTCGTACTGCTCACGTACGACATCCACCACACAGTGCGACTTGGGGGGCTCCCGGAAGGATGTCTGTCCCGGACGGGGACACAAAGCACCTCGCCATGGTGGGGTCGGGTGCAGACTTGAGATTAACACTACCGGATCCAACAAACATTCCCCCTCTCGAAATCCGGCAACCCTCCGCGTCTAGGTGTCACTGGGGGTTGCCAGAGGCAGGACGCTCGCGCCCTGCTGGTCCAGGCTCAGCCGGTTGGCCGCCCAGTCCGTCCCGGCCAACGCCTCGACCTTGTCGGCCGTGTCGGCGTCGGCGAGGGCCATCACGGTGGGTCCGGCACCCGAGATCACCGCGGGGATGCCGTCGCCGCGCAGCCGTTCCACCAGCGCCGCGCTCTCCGGCATGGCCGGTGCGCGGTACTCCTGGTGGAGGCGGTCCTCGGTGGCCGGAAGCAGCAGCTCGGGGCGCCTGGTCAGGGCCTCGACGAGCAGCGCGGCGCGGCCGGCGTTGGTGGCGGCGTCGACGTGCGGGACATGGCGTGGGAGCAGCCCGCGCGCGGTCTCCGTCAGTACCGGCTTTCCGGGCACGAAAACCACCGGAACGATGGAATCGGCGGGCTCCATCCTGATCGCGCGGGCCGCGCCGGACTCCATCCAGGAGAGGGTGAAGCCGCCCAGCAGACAGGCCGCCACGTTGTCGGGGTGGCCCTCGATCTCGGTGGCGAGGTCGAGCAGCGCGGCGTCGTCGAGGCGGGCCTCGCCGCCTATGGTCACCGCGCGCGCGGCGACGATGCCGGCGCAGATGGCGGCGGAGGAGGAGCCGAGGCCGCGGCCGTGCGGGATGCGGTTGGCGCAGACGATCTCCAGGCCGCGGGGCTGTCCGCCGAGCAGGTCGAAGGCGGTGCGCAGGGAGCGGATCAGGAGGTGCTTCTCGTCGCGCGGCAGCGTCTCGCTGCCCTCACCGGCGATGTCGATGTGCAGCCCGGAGTCGGCCACCCGGACGACCACGTCGTCGTACAAGCCCAGCGCGAGACCGAGGGCGTCGAAGCCCGGGCCGAGGTTGGCGCTGGTTGCGGGGACGCGCACCCTGACTGCGGCGGCGCGGAACGCTGGACCGGCCATCTCTCGATGACTCTCCTTGAGCTGCGTGGTTTGCCGAATGACAATCGATCTGGCATCCGATGACGTACGGAACCTTCGTGGCCGCCGCTGCCGGCGCGGGCTGGGCGGCATATGCGGCAGGCGGGTTCGGGTACAGCCTATCGAAGGAAGGTTCCGTGGCGACATAGGGCGCACAGGAGGCGCACGATGCGTGTCGCAAGCCCCCTGTGCACCCCCCATGAATGACTTTCCCGGCCGGACGTCGCTTACGCCCTCGTACGCCGGTGGGAGTGGCGTCGCCGGCTCAGACCAGGCCGAGCCGCTCGGCCGCCGTCGCCGCGTCGACCGGGACGGTGACCGGCTGCGGGGCGCCGGCGACGGCCCAGTCCGGGTCCTTCAGACCGTTGCCGGTGACGGTGCAGACGATGCGCTGGCCCGGGTCGACCCTGCCCAGCTCGGCGGCCTTCAGCAGACCGGCCACCGACGCGGCGGACGCGGGCTCCACGAAGACGCCCTCCTGGGAGGCCAACAGCCGGTAGGCGCGCAGGATCTCACGGTCCGTCACCTCGTCGATGGCGCCGCCGGACTCGTCCCGCGCGGCGAGCGCGAGGTCCCACGAGGCCGGGTTGCCGATGCGGATGGCGGTGGCGATGGTGGAGGGGTCCTTGACGACCTCGCCGCGCACGATCGGGGCGCTGCCGGAGGCCTGGAACCCCCACATGCGGGGCGTCTTGGTGCTGACCCCGTCGGCGGCGTACTCGCGGTACCCCTTCCAGTACGCGGTGATGTTGCCCGCGTTGCCGACCGGCAGGACGTGTATGTCGGGCGCGTCGCCGAGCATGTCCACGATCTCGAAGGCGGCCGTCTTCTGCCCCTCGATACGCACCGGGTTGACCGAATTGACCAGCGCCACCGGGTAGTTGTCACTGAGCGCGCGGGCCAGTGTGAGGCAGTCGTCGAAGTTGCCGTCGACCTGGAGGATCTTCGCGCCGTGCACGAGGGCCTGGCCCATCTTGCCGAGCGCGATCTTGCCCTGCGGCACGAGCACGGCGGACACCATGCCCGCGCGCACGCCGTACGCGGCGGCACTGGCGGAGGTGTTGCCGGTGGAGGCGCAGATGACGGCCTGCGCGCCCTCCTCCTTGGCCTTGCTGATGGCCATGGTCATGCCGCGGTCCTTGAAGGACCCCGTCGGGTTCGCCCCCTCGACCTTGAGGTGGACCTCGCAGCCCGTGCGCTCGGAGAGCACCTGTGCGGGCACGAGCGGCGTGCCGCCCTCGCGGAGCGTCACGACGGGCGTGCTGTCGGAGACGGGCAGCCGGTCCCGGTACTCCTCGATGATTCCGCGCCACTGGTGGGTCATTGCTGGTTACTCTCCTTCAACCCGCATGATGCTGGCGACACCCCGCACGGTGTCGAGCTTGCGCAGCGCCTCGACCGTACCGCCGAGGGCGGCGTCGGACGCACGGTGGGTGACGACGACGAGGGATGCCTCGCCGTCCTTGCCGGACTGCCGCACGGTGTCGATGGAGACACCGTGCTCCGCGAACACGGTCGCGACCTGGGCGAGCACGCCCGGTTTGTCGGCCACGTCGAGGCTGATGTGGTAGCGCGTGACGACCTCGCCCATCGGCGAGACGGGCAGTGCGGCGTACGCGGACTCGCCGGGTCCGGTCGCGCCGCCCAGCCGGTTGCGGCAGACGGCGACGAGATCGCCGAGTACGGCGGAGGCGGTCGGCGAACCGCCGGCGCCGGGCCCGTAGAACATGAGCTGCCCCGCGGCGTCGGACTCCACGAAGACGGCGTTGTAGGCCTCGCGCACGTTGGCGAGCGGGTGGCTGAGCGGAATCATCGCGGGATGGACCCGCGCGGTCACCGAACCCCCGTCTGCCGCCCGCTCGCAGATGGCGAGCAGCTTGATGGTGCAGCCCATCTCCTTGGCGGAGGCGAAGTCGCCGGCGGTGACCTCGCTCATGCCCTCGCGGTAGACGTCGTCGAGGCGCACGCGCGTGTGGAAGGCGATCCCGGCGAGGATGGCGGCCTTGGCGGCGGCGTCGAAGCCCTCGACGTCGGCGGTCGGGTCGGCCTCGGCGTACCCGAGGGCGGTGGCCTCGTCGAGCGCCTCCTGGTAGCCCGCCCCGGTCGTGTCCATGGCGTCGAGGATGAAGTTGGTGGTCCCGTTGACGATGCCGAGCACCCGGTTGACCTTGTCGCCGGCGAGCGACTCGCGCAGCGGCCGGATCAACGGGATGGCACCGGCGACGGCGGCCTCGTAGTACAGGTCCTTGCCGTGCTCGTCGGCCGCGGCGTGCAGCGAGGCGCCGTCCTGGGCGATGAGCGCCTTGTTGGCGGAGACGACGGAGGCGCCGTGCTCGAAGGCGGTGGTGATGAGGGTCCGGGCGGGCTCGATGCCGCCGATGACCTCGACGACGACGTCGATGTCCCCGCGCTTGACGAGAGCGGTGGCGTCGGTGGTGACGAGGGCGGGGTCGATGCCCTCGCGCACCCGGTCCGGCCGCCGTACGGCCACGCCCGCGAGCTCCACCGGCGCTCCGATGCGGGCGGCGAGGTCGTCGGCGTGCGTCGTCATGATGCGCGCCACCTCTGAGCCGACCACACCACAGCCCAGCAGCGCCACCTTCAGCGGACGCGTACGCATCATCCGACCTCGTTTCCTCATACCGTCTACGGTTGGACCAGTCTCACGCACCGGACGGGATTTTCTGCCTTTCGTCCGGATCGTGAGACGTTTATTTCATTTTCGGACGGGCCCGGAACGAAAGATCTTCGCCCGCGCCCGCCTTCCCCACCCCGGCCTCCCCCGACCCCGGCTCTCGGTCTCAGCCGACGTCGAGACGCAGCAGGTCCTCCTCGGTCTCACGCCGCACGATGACCCGCGCCTCACCGTCCCGCACCGCGACGACCGGCGGGCGCAGCACGTGGTTGTAGTTGCTGGCCATGGAGCGGCAGTACGCGCCCGTCGCCGGTACGGCGATCAGGTCACCGGGGGCCAGGTCGCCCGGCAGGAAGGCGTCCTTGACCACGATGTCCCCGCTCTCGCAGTGCTTGCCGACGACGCGGGCCAGCATCGGCTCGGCGTCGGAGGTGCGGGAGGCGAGGGCGACGCTGTACTCGGCGTCGTAGAGCGCGGTCCGGATGTTGTCCGACATGCCCCCGTCCACGGAGACGTACGTCCGCAGCCCGTCGAGCGGCTTGACGGTGCCGACCTCGTAGAGCGTGAAGGCGGTCGGGCCCACGATGGCCCGCCCGGGCTCGACGGAGATCCGCGGCGTGCGCAGCCGCGCGCCCTCGCACTCCCTCGTCACGATCTCGGTCAGCGCCTTGGCGATCTCGTGCGGCTCACGGGGGTCGTCGTCGCTCGTGTAGGCGATCCCGAGCCCGCCGCCCAGATCGATCTCCGGCAGCTCGACCCCGTGCTCGTCGCGGATGTCCTTGAGCAGCCCGACCACACGGTGCGCGGCGACCTCGAACCCGGACATGTCGAAGATCTGCGACCCGATGTGGGAGTGGATCCCGATCAGCTCGATCCCGTCGAGCTGAAGGGCCCGGCGCACGGCCTCCGCGGCCTGTCCGCCGGCCAGCGGGATGCCGAACTTCTGGTCCTCGTGCGCGGTGGCGATGAACTCGTGCGTGTGCGCCTCGACGCCGACGGTGATACGGATCTGCACCCGCTGCCGCTTGCCCAGCGACTCGGCGGTGTGGGCGACGCGCACGATCTCCTGGAAGGAGTCGAGCACGATCCGCCCGACGCCCGCGGCGACGGCCCGCTCGATCTCCTCGGGCGACTTGTTGTTGCCGTGGAAGGCGATGCGCTCGGCGGGCATGCCCGCGGACAGCGCGGTGGCCAGCTCGCCGCCGGAGCACACGTCGAGATTGAGCCCCTCCTCGTCCAGCCACCGCACGACGGCGCGCGAGAGGAAGGCCTTGCCGGCGTAGAAGACGTCGGCGTCGGTCCCGAAGGCGGTACGCCAGGCCCGCGCCCGCTCCCGGAAGTCGGCCTCGTCGAGGATGTAGGCGGGGGTGCCGTACTCCTCGGCGAGCTGGGTGACGGCGATCCCCCCGACGGTGACGGCACCGTCCGCGTCCCGCCCGACAGTGTGGGCCCACACCTTGGGGTCGAGGGCGTTGAGATCGGCGGGCGGTGCGGAGTAGTGCCCCTCGGTGAGGACGTCGGCGTGACGGGGCCCGGCGGGGTGTGCGGAACGGCTCATTTCTTCGCTGACTCTCTCGCTGGCTTCACAGGTGGTCGGGTGCGTCGATACCGAGCAGGGTCAGGCCGCCGGCCAGCACCGTCCCGGCGGCTTCGGCGAGGGCGAGCCGGGCACGGTGGGCGGCCGAGGGTTTCTCCCCACCGCGCGGCAGCACGGCGGGCAGAAAGGGCAGCACGGCATCGGCGACGGTGACGAGGTGCCGGGCGAGGCGGTCGGGGGCGTGGTGGGCCGCGGCGGCGGCGAGTACGCGGGGGTGGTCGGCGAGCAGCGCGCACATCCCGTGCGTGTCCGGGTGTTCCACGGGCCCCGGCTCGGCGGCGAAGCCGAGGTCGGCCGCGTTGCGCGCGAGGGCGCGGGTGCGGGCGTGGGCGTACCGCACGCGGAAGAGGGGATTGCTCTCGCGCTGGACGAGATGCTCGTCACCGATCCGGGGCCGGTCGTGGGCGGCGGGGTGGAGCAGCGCCCAGCGTCCGGCGTCCCGGCCGAGGGGCAGGGGGTCGCCTGGGGCGGGGACGGGCCTGATGTCGACGGGCGGCTCGTCGGGCGCGGGTCGCCCGGCATCGACATCGACGCGTACGCCGAGGGCGACGGCCCATTCCGGCGGGGGCGGGGTGGTGCAGCTGACGCGGGCGAGGGTGCCCTGGGAGCGCAGGATGCGGGCGGCGGCGTCGGCGACGACGAGGGCGCGGGGATGGTGCTCGCACCGCAGCCCCACAGGCCGCCGTGCGCCCTCTCCGTCCTCAGGGACGACGTGGCCGTACCGCGGCCCGCGCCGCAGCACGTCGGCGACCAGCTCGGCCGGGGCGGCGCGGTGGAGGCTGATGTTGAGAAACCCGGGCCCGGTGAGGACGACGTCGGCGATGCCGTCGGCGCCTGTGAGATGCGCCCGCAGCACCTCGGCGACCCGGTACGGCGGCTGCCCGGCCGGCCGGGCCAGCTGGAGGGCGATACCGGTGGCGTAGTCACCACATCCGCCGGGCCCCGGAGGCCCTACCCGGACCCTCCCGGGCACGTCCACGTCCAGCTCTCCCCCGTCGACAGCGCGACGCACCGCGCGCAGGACGGTACGGGAGAGCTCTACGGGGGTCACGGGTCAAGCGTATGGGAGGAGGGGGGTGGGGTGGCCAACCGGTTTCGGGGAGTCCCGGGATATGGACGGCAGGGACTCAGAGGGAGGTGACAGGGACGATCACGCCTGGGCCGAGGACTCACTCTCCTCCGCGTGGGACGACGAGGCGGCCGCCCCGTCACCACCCACCACACCGACGCCCGTGACGGTCCGCTCGGCCAACTGCCGTACGAGTCTGACGAGCTCGGCCGGCTCGAAGGGCTTGGAGAGGAAGGCGTCGACCCCGGCGGCGAACCCCGCGTCGACCTCGTACCGCGTACAGGCGCTCACGATCGCGATCGGAAGCTCCCGGGTACGCGGATCGGCACGCAGCCGCGCGGCGGTCCGGAGCCCGTCCAGGCGGGGCATGACCACGTCGAGCGTGACCACGTCGGGCCGCACCTGATGGACGACATCCAGACACTCGACACCATCGCCCGCGGTCACGACCTCGAAGCCCTCCAGCTCGAGATTGACCCTGATCAGCTGCCGGATGACCTTGTTGTCGTCCACAACAAGAACCCGGCCAGACGCCCTAGGCACAACTCGAGAGTAGGTCCGGACCGGCCACCGCGTCCGGCTTTTCCCCACTTCCACCCCTGCGGGGGACAACGCCCCGCACGCGTGCTCCCGACAGGCCCCACGACCCGCGAAAACCCGTTCATGACCACCCCGGGGGAGCTGGTAGTGTTCTACCCGTCGCCGCGAGCAACACCGAACGCGACGAACACGCCCCCGTAGCTCAGGGGATAGAGCAACGGCCTCCGGAGCCGTGTGCGCAGGTTCGAATCCTGCCGGGGGCACACTGTGCAGGTGTGCCCAAGACCCCGTCACCAGCGGAAACGCTGAGAGCGGGGTCTTCGCGTATGTGCAGGCGTGTGCGGCCCGGAGCGGCCGTATGTCGGGGTCTGTGGACGAGGCGTGGACGGCGCCACAGGCAATGGGACCGCAGGTCAGGGCCCGGAAACGCCAGCCACCCGGGATCAGGTCCCGCCGCCGGGCTCGTCCTCGCGCTGCCAGACCCGCGGCCAGTTACCAGAGGGGGGTGGCGGCCCCGCTATATCGAGATCACGTCGGGCAAGGGCGTAGAAGGCGTCACGCGCTCGGCTCACCTGCTGCACGGCTCTTGTCCATCCCGCATGATCGTCCTTCAGACCGCGCGCGTACAGCTCAACGTTCCAAACCGCTTCGTGCCAGTTACGTGCCGCCCCGATCGTTTCTGCGTCGCCGATCAGCAGCACGGATTCCCACTCGGCTGCACGCCGTACTTCATTCTCAGCAAGCTGCGTCATGCCCTGCTCGGGATCCAGCGGGTCCACTGCGTGCGGAAACCCTCTTGCCGCACCCATGCGCTGCGCAACGCTCAGCTGCTGCTTCAAGGTGTTGGCGTAGGACGCATACGCATCCAGCCTCTTTTCGTCCCACCGCTCAGCTCTGCCTCGTCGCCACCGGCTCCGCTCCGTGAAGTTCGTCGCCACGTAGGAACTCGCGGCTCCAACGACAACACCCAGCAAAGCTGGCACCTGATCCCACAAAGTCAATCCCCCCTAGTCGACTCAACCAGCCGGAGACACGGTGCCGTATCCAGGGGGCTCCGGGCCAGATGGCAGGCTGAGTTCAGACGCCTGCTGCGACCTGCTGCGAGTTGCCACGGGCGATCCTCTGCCAGGCCTTCCTTCACTCCAGCATCCACCACAAGCCCAACCTGCTCTCGTGAGTAGGCTGGGCTTGGAAACTCGACAGGTGCGGGCATGGACGACTGTGATGGCTGCGACCGTCCGTCGCACGGGGCGGGCCGGCCATGGGAGTTGGTCTTGGAAGCTCAGAGAACTGCGGATACCCGTCCTCGGATCGGCGAGGCGCTGGTCAGGCGGCTGGTCGACAGTCAGTTTCCGCAGTGGGCAGGGATGGACCTGAAGCTTCTCGATCCCTCTGGGTCCGATCACGTGATCTTCCGGTTGGGTGAGGAGCTGTCTGTTCGGCTGCCCCGGCACTCCGGAGCCATCGGGCAGGCCCGGAAGGAATTGCAGTGGCTGCCTCAGCTCGCCCCGCACCTTCCCCTGGCCATCCCGGTACCGGTGGGAGTGGGCGAACCCGACTTCGGTTATCCGTGGCCGTGGGCGGTGTCCCGCTGGCTGGACGGCGAGGTGGCGACCGTCGACGCGCTGGGTGACTCCTCCGGAGCGGCCGTTGAACTGGCCCGGTTTCTCGTCGCCCTGCAGGGGTTCGCACCCGAGGGCATCCCCGACGGAGACGCCAGGGAATGCCTCGCCGGCCGCCCGTTGTCCGACCGGGATCGCGCGACGCGGGTCGCCATCGGTGAGGTCGACGGCCTGTTCGACGCGGCGGCGATGACTGAACTGTGGGACGCGGCGCTGAGTGCGCCCGGATGGGACCGTTCTCCGGTGTGGTTTCACGGTGACTTCCACACCGGCAACCTGCTGGCTCGCGACGGCCGCCTCAGTGCCGTGATCGACTTCGGCGGGCTCGGCGTCGGCGACCCTGCCTGCGACCTGATGATCGCCTTCACCTTGATGTCGGCGGACAGCCGAGCCGCCTTCCGTGATGCGCTCGGCGTGGACGATGCCACCTGGATGCGGGGCCGCGGCTGGGCCCTCGCCACCGGCCTGAACGCCTACACCTACTACGCCGCCGTCAACCCCCGGGTCGCCGCGCAGACGACCCGGCAGATCACCCAAGCCCTCATCGGCTGACAAGCGCAACAACAAGGTCGGACTTTCAACCCAGTTGCTCGGCCAGGCCGATGATGATGCCCTCCGGGCCGCGGACGTAGCAGAGGAGGTACGTGTTCTCGAAGTTGGCGACGTCGCCGAGGAGTTCGGCGCCGTGGGGGCGTAGGCGGGTGAGCGTGGAGTTCAGGTCGTCGACGGCGTACATGACTCGGTGGGTGCCCAGGATGTTGTGGGGGCGGTTGCGGGGGGTGTCGGCGGTTGCCTTCGGGGTGCGGTACCTCGAGAGTTCGAGGCGGCTGTGGCCGTCCGGGGTGCGGAGCATCGCGATGTCGCAGTGGACGCCGTCGAGTCCGGTGCACTGGTCGGCGACGGGGCCCTCGATCTCCGTCCTGCCCTCCAGTTCCATACCGAGTTCCACGAAGAACGCGATCGCGGCGTCCATGTCCTCCACGACGATGCCGATGTTGTCCATTCGCTGAATGGCCATGATCTCTCTTCTCCCTTTTCGGTCGTTGTGGTGCGGCCGGTAGTGGCGGTCGCGTCCCTGGGACGGAGCCGAGAGCGCGGTCTCGACATCCGGGGGCGAGGAGAATCGGGGGAGGATCACGCCGGGACGTATCGGGTCAGGACGATGCCGCTGCGGAACGTCTTCGCGTCGGCCAGGCGGAGGCCGGGGATCTCGAAGCCGTCGGGGAAGAGTCTGCGGCCTCTGCCCTGGACCACCGGGTAGACGAAGAGGCGGTACTCGTCCACGAGGCCGGCCTGGATCAGGGTGTGGGCCAGGCGGATGCTGCCGGTCAGGACGATGTCCTTGCCGCCCTGCTGCGCCTTGAGGGCGCGGACTTCCTCGACCGGGTCGCCCGTCAGTACCGTCGAGTTGTCCCACATCGGGTCGGTGAGGGTGGAGGACACGACGTACTTCTGGACCTGGTTGAGGTACGCGGTGATGCCGGTGGGGTCGTCGGTCTGGTTCGGCCAGTAGCCGCGGAAGTCCTCGAATGTCCTCCGGCCCAGCAGCAGCGCGTCGGCGTGGCTGTCCTGCCGGTGGCTCTCCTCCAAGACGTCGGACATGTCGACCTCGCCCTGGGCCTGGGGGTCGAACCAGTCGGTGAGCATCTCGATGGAGCCGTCGACGGTGATGTTCTCGGTGATCGCGAGTGTGCGCATGTCGGTTCTCCTGAGCGGGCGGCCACGGGCGAGTGCGGGGGGGCCGTCTCGTGACACTCTCCCAGGGCGGGCGTCGCATTCGTCCGACCGTGCTCGGCGCCGACCGTGTGACAACGATGCAGGGCGGAGGGTCAGCGAGCCGGGAAGTGTTCGCTGCGGTGCGGATCCGAGCCGTCCCAGACCTCCCGGACCGTCTCCGCGTACTCCCTGCCCTGGCGTCGTCCCTCCCTTGCCGCACCCGGGATGCGGGCGGCGTTCAGGGGGTTGCGGCCGAAGGCTCGGCGGGCGGCTCGGTCGGGGGTCAGGAGGGTGGCCCGGGTGCCGTGGGTGGTCAGGGTGCGGATGTGGGACTGGGCGCTCGGGGTGGCGCCCGCCGCCTTCGGGATGGGAGCCAGGACGACCACCCTCGCGCAGTCGGTGAGCAGGTCGGCGTTGGTCGTGGAGCGCACGCCGCCGTCCATCCAGCGGGCCTTGCCGATGGTGATCGGCGGAAAGAGGGGTGGCAGGGCGCAGGTGGCGGCCATGGCGTGGGGGAGGTCGACTCCGTCGGCCGCCGTGAAAGCGGTGGGGGTGCCGGTGAGGGCGTCCACCGCGAAGAGGCGTACCTCGCGCTCCGGCCAGTCCGGGACCGGGATGTGGGGGCCTATCGCCTCCAGGACCGCGGTCTCCGGTACGTCGCGTACCGAGAGGGCCAGCCGGCTCAGGTGCTCGAGCGTCTTGCCCTGGTCGCGTGAGCGCAGGGACGCCCACAGGTACCTGACCGTCATCGACAGGGTGAAGTCCACGTCGATCATGGGGCGGTCGCGGTTGATCTGCTCCGTGTAGAGGGCGGACGGTGTCGAGCCCTTCGCCAGGTCCAGGGCCAGCAGGGAGCCGGCCGACGTGCCCGCGAGGACGTCCGCGTCGCCTAGGTGCACACCGGCGTCGGCCAGTCCCGCCAGTACGCCCACCTGCCAGCCGTATGCGGTCAGGCCGCCTCCGCCCAGGACCAGTGCGGTGTTCGGCTGTTTCGTCATGTCCGACCCCCTTGCCGCATTTAGCGCGCATCTTAACGGGGACCACTCCCCGGTTTGGCTGCCGCCGAGACGGTAGCAAACAAGTGGGGAGTGGTCCACGTTTAGGGTGGGGTGCCCTCTCACGTGCTCGTTCCCGTGCGTGTCACGCGCGGGCCAGCACCGTCCTGATCACCTGGCGCAGCATCGACTCGGGGTCCGGCGCCGGGCCCGGGGAGCGCCAGGCGACGAAGCCGTCGGGGCGGACCAGGACCGCGCCGCCACGGGTCACTCCGTGGGACTTCGCCCAGTCCCTCTCCTCGTCGTCCTGGACCAGGTCGGCCTCCGGGGTGCCGCCCACGCGGTACGGCTTCAGCGGGATCCTCATCTCGGCCGCCAGCCGGGTCGCCGCCTCGTGCCAGCCGGTGGGCTGGGCCGCGTCGCTGAGCAGGACCAGGGAGTCCTCGTAGAGGTCCAGGGTGGAGACGCGGGCGTCGCCCTTGCGGAGCCAGAGGTGCGGGGCCCTGCTGCCGGGTGCGCCGGAGAGGTCGAGGCCCTCCGGGACCACCGGGGTCGCCTGGTCGGCGCCGACCACCGCGCCCTGGGGGTAGCGGTAGCCGAGGGCGACGTTCAGGATGCCGCCGGGGCCGCCGGCCGGTGCTCCGCCGGGGCCGCCAGGACCGCCCGGGCCTCCGGGCGCGCCACCGGGACCGCCAGGCCTGCCGGCCGCATTGCCGGGACCGCCAGGCGCTCCGCCGGGCCCACTGGGCCCACCTGCCGCACCACCGGGACCACCAGGACCAGCTGGCGCCCCACCGGGACCACCACGACCGCCGGGACCGGCAGGACCACCGGGACCACCGGGCCCGCCACCCGCACCCGGCCCCCCGCCCGTCATCCCCGGCGGCGGCGCGAAGCCCGGGTGGCTGTGTTCCACCGAGCGGCCCGCGGCTCGGGCGCTGGTGGCCTCGGCGACCGGGCGGCGTTCCGCGTCGTAGGTGTCCAGGAGGCCTTCGCCCGCCCAGCCCTCCAGGACCGCGGCCAGCTTCCAGGCGAGGTTGTGCGCGTCCTGGATGCCGGTGTTGGAGCCGAAGGCGCCGGTGGGGGACATCTCGTGGGCCGAGTCGCCGGCCAGCAGGACGCGGCCGGAGCGGTAACTGCGGGCCACCCGCTGGGCGGCGTGCCAGGGGGCCTTGCCGGTGATCTCGACGTCGAGGTCCGGGTCGCCGATCGCGCGGCGGATGTGGGCGGCGCAGCGCTCCTCGGTGAAGTCCTCGACCGTCTCGCCCCGTTCGGGGTGCCAGGGGAGGTGGAAGACCCAGTTCTCGCGGTTGTCGACCGGCAGGAGGGCGCCGTCGGCGTCCTCGCCGGTCAGGTAGCAGACGATGAAGCGGCGGTCGCGCACCACGTCGGCCAGGCGGCGGGAGCGGAAGGTGGCGCTGACGTTGTGGAAGAGGTCGCCCGGGCCGCTCTGGCCGATGCCGAGCTGCTCGCGGACGGGGCTGCGGGGGCCGTCGGCGGCGACCAGGTAGTCCGCGCGGATGGTGGTGTGCTCGCCGGTCTCCCGGCTCTTCACCACCGCCGTGACGCCGTCGGCGTCGTTCTCGAACGACAGCAGTTCGGTGCCGAAGCGCAGGTCACCGCCGAGGTTGGTGGCGTGGGTGAGGAGTTCGGGCTCCAGGTCGTTCTGGCTGCACAGGCACCAGCCGCTGGGGCTGAAGCGGGCCAGTCCGCCGCCCGGGTCCATCTCCTTGAGCAGCCACTCCCCCTCGTCGCCCACCAGCGTGGTCGTCTGCAGGATGCCGTGGTTGTCGGCCAGGGTGGCGGCGGCCTTCCTGATGTCCGGCTCGGTGCCGGCCACCCGGAAGATCTCCATGGTGCGGACGTTGTTGCCGCGCCCGCGGGGGTGGATGGAGGTGCCGGCGTGGCGCTCCACCAGGGTGTGCCGGACGCCGAGGCGCCCCAGGAACACCGAGGTCGACAGGCCCACCAGGGACCCGCCGACGATGAGGACCGGAACCCGGTGGACCGCAGGGGCGGCGCCTCCGGGCCGGTCGGCTCTTTCGTTCATCGTTCGTCCTCCGTTGTGACACACGTCCGTCCTTCGGTATGGCGGACGTAGTCCTCGCTGTGACCGACGGGCGTCCTCGTATGCGGGACCGTCGTCGAGTGATTCGCCCCGCGCCAGATGTGCGCCGGGGCTCTCATGCCTTCCCCGTCGGGCCTGATGAGGCCCGCGGCGGAGGAGCTTTCACCCGCTTGTCACGCCTGGCGCGCGGTCCTCGCGGGCACGTCCGACGATCGGCTTATTGCGACCGGCGTACCGCCCGAGCCATGGCGTGCGCCGCGACGATCGCCCCCAGTCCCAGAGAAAGTTCCCCGGAGAAGAGGTGGGCCGGATGACGGTCTCTCCCGTCGAAACCACGGATGGCGTGTCGGCGGATGCCCTGACCACTGACGCCGGGGCGACGCCCGTCGCCCCGGCCGCGGACGCCGACGGCGTATCGACGTCGGCGTTCGACGGATCCCGCGTACGGGTCGTGCTGATGCTGGACATCCACGACGGAATGCAGCAGGAGTTCCTGGACGCGTACGACGGCATCCGCGACCGGGTCGCCGCCGTTCCGGGACACATCACCGATCAGCTGTGCCAGTCCGTCGACAACCCCACCCAATGGCTCCTCACCAGCGAGTGGGAGACCGCTGAGCCCTTCCTGAGCTGGGTCAGCAGCGACGAGCACCTGGACATGGTCGAGCCGCTGCAGAACTGCGTCCGGGACACCCACTCCCTGCGCTACAGCGTGCTGCGCGAGACCGAGGGCGACGAGAACTCGTCCGGCGCGGCCGGTGAGTCGCTGCGGTCCGCTCCCCGGATCGGGGACAACATCGTCCGGCACGCCCTGACCTTCACCGTGCGGCCCGGCTCCGAGCCCGACGTCGCCCGGCTGCTGTCCGACTACGCGGCGCCCGCGGCCCAGGTCGACGACTCAAACCGGCTGCTGCGCACGTCGGTCTTCATGCACGGCAACCGGGTCGTCCGGGCCGTGGAACTGCGGGGCGACCTGCAGACCGCGTTGCGGCACGTGGCCCGGCAGCCGGGCGTGCGGGCGGTCGAGGAGGCTCTCAACCCGCATCTGGAGCAGGAGCGGGACCTGCGCGACCCGCGCTCCGCCCGGGAGTTCTTCACCCGCGCCGCCATGCCGGCCGTCCACCACGTGGCGTCGCAGGGCCGGTTCGGTGCCGGCGGGCAGCGGCTCGCGCTGCTCTACCCGGTGCGGCCGGGCGCCGGTCCGGAGCTGGCCCGGCTGCTGGCCCACCGGGACGCGTCCGCCCTGCGGGCGCAGGACGGCCCGGTCCTCGCGGCCACCGTCTTCCACCGCGACGACCTCGTCGTACGGCTCGTCGACGTGGACGGCGACCCGGACGGGGCGCCCGTGTCCGCCGTCCTCGGTCTGCCCGCGGCCGCCGGGCCCGGCAGGTCGGCCGGAGCCGCCGCGGCAGCCGTGATCGAGGCCGCCGAGCGGCTCCTGGACACCGCCGCGTACGGCATCGATGGGCCCCTCGGCGAGCCCCGCACCCTGGCGTTGCTGCTGGCGCGGGCCCGTATGACGCCCCTGACCGACCGGCACGCGTCCGACGCCTGAACCAGGCCCACCGGCGGGCTCCCTTCGCACCGCCCTCCCGAACCGACCGACACCCGCACCACGCACCCGCCACGCATCCGGTACGGCCCGACGGCGCGCCCTCCGGTCCGCGTGGTCCCCCGTCCCTCACCCTCCTCCCCCACCGCTTCTCGTCACCCCGGAGTGAACGACATGACAGACAAGCAGGTAAACATCATCTCGATCGGCGACGTCGCGCCGAACCGCCGCCGCGGAGGAGACATCCGCGCCCTGCTCACACCCACCAGCGCCGGTGCGACCAGCGGCTTCATGGGCGTGGCCATCGTGCAGCCCGGCGAGCGGATCGCCGAGCACTACCACCCGTACTCCGAGGAGTTCGTGTACGTCACCGAGGGCGCCCTCGAGGTGGACCTGGACGGTGCGCCGCACGCGCTCACCGTCGGGCAGGGGATGCTGATCCCGCAGGACATGCGCCACCGCTTCCGCAACGTCGGGGACGTCGAGGCGCGGCTCGTCTTCCACCTGGGCCCGCTGGCCCCGCGGCCCGAGGTGGGCCACGTGGACACGGAGGACGCGGCCGGCAACGCGATCCCGCACGAGCGGCCCGCCGCGGCGGCCGAGGCCGTGTCATGAACCGGCGTCGGGTGGCCGTCACGGGCATAGGCGTCGTCGCCCCGGGCGGGATCGGCGCGCCCCAGTTCTGGGGCCTGCTGTCCGACGGCCGTACGGCGACGCGCCGCATCTCCCTCTTCGACCCGGCCGGGCTGCGTTCGCAGATAGCCGCCGAGTGCGACTTCGAACCGGCCGACCACGGCCTCGGTCTGGCCACGGTCCAACGCAGCGACCGCTACGTGCAGTTCGCGCTGGTGGCCGCCGCGGAGGCGGTCCGGGACGCGAACCTCGACCTGACCCGGCAGGACCCCTGGCGGGCCGGCGCCACGCTGGGCACCGCGGTCGGCGGCACCACCCGGCTGGAGCACGACTACGTCCTGGTCAGTGAGCGCGGCTCGCGCTGGGACGTGGACGACAAGCGGGCCGAGCCGCACCTGGAGCGGGCGTTCACCCCGGCGACGCTGTCTTCCGCGGTCGCCGAGGAGTTCGGCGTGCGCGGGCCGGTGCAGACGGTCTCCACGGGCTGCACGTCCGGGCTCGACGCCGTCGGCTACGCCTACCACGCGGTCGCCGAGGGACGCGTCGACGTGTGCCTGGCGGGCGCGGCCGACTCCCCCATATCCCCGATCACGATGGCCTGCTTCGACGCCATCAAGGCGACCTCGCCGAACAACGACGACCCCGCGCACGCCTCCCGGCCCTTCGACGCCGAACGCAACGGCTTCGTGATGGGCGAGGGCGCGGCGGTGCTCGTCCTGGAGGACCTCGAACACGCCCGGGCCCGTGGCGCGGACGTGTACTGCGAGATCTCCGGCTACGCGACGTTCGGCAACGCGTACCACATGACCGGGCTCACCAAGGAGGGCCTGGAGATGGCGCGGGCCATCGACACCGCGCTGGACATGGCCCGCATCGACGGCTCGGACATCGACTACGTCAACGCGCACGGTTCCGGCACCCAGCAGAACGACCGGCACGAGACCGCGGCCGTCAAGCGCTCGCTGGGCGAGCACGCCTACGCGACGCCGATGAGCTCCATCAAGTCGATGGTGGGTCACTCGCTCGGCGCGATCGGCTCGATCGAACTGGCCGCGTGCGTCCTGGCCATGGCCCACCAGGTGGTGCCGCCGACGGCCAACTACACGACCCCGGACCCCGAGTGCGACCTGGACTACGTGCCGCGCGAGGCACGGGAGCGGACGCTGCGGCACGTGCTGTCGGTGGGCAGCGGCTTCGGCGGCTTCCAGTCGGCGGTCGTGCTGAGCGCTTCCGGTTCCGGTTCCGAAGGAGGGCAGCGATGAGCGGACGGCAACGGACCAACGACGGGGCCAGGCGCGCGGTCGTCACCGGGCTCGGTGTGGTGTCCCCGCACGGCGTGGGCGTCGAGGCGCACTGGAAGGCCACCGCGGACGGCACCAGCAGCCTGGGGCCCGTCACGCGGGAGGGCTGCGACCAGCTGCCGCTGCGGGTGGCGGGCGAGGTGCGGGGCTTCGAGGCGGCCGAGACGGTCGAGGAGCGCTACCTCGTGCAGACCGACCGGTTCACGCACTTCGCGCTGTCCGCGACCCAGTTCGCGCTGGACGACGCCCGGTTCGGACGGGCCGACGTCGAGTCGCCGTACTCGGTCGGCGTGGTCACCGCCGCGGGTTCCGGCGGCGGTGAGTTCGGACAGCGGGAGCTGCAGAACCTGTGGAGCCAGGGCTCGCGGTACGTCGGCCCGTACCAGTCGATCGCCTGGTTCTACGCGGCCAGCACCGGCCAGGTCTCCATCCGCAACGACTTCAAGGGCCCCTGCGGGGTCGTGGCCGCCGACGAGGCGGGCGGCCTGGACGCCCTGGCGCACGCGGCGCTGTCCGTGCGGGGCGGCACCGACACGGTGGTCTGCGGCGCGACGGAGGCACCGCTCGCCCCGTACTCGATCGTCTGCCAGCTGGGCTATCCCGAGCTGAGCCGCGCCGCCGAACCCGACCGCGCCTACCGTCCGTTCACCGAGGCGGCCTGCGGGTTCGCGCCGGCCGAGGGCGGTGCCGTGCTGGTCGTGGAGGAGGAGCGGGCGGCCCGGGAGCGCGGCGCGGAGGTGCGGGCGACGGTGGCCGGGCACGCGGCGACCTTCACCGGCGCCGGCCGCTGGGCCGAGTCCCGGGAGGGGCTGGCCCGCGCGATCGAGGGCGCGCTGGCCGCGGCGGGCTGCCGGCCCGAGGAGGTCGACGTGGTCTTCGCGGACGCCCTCGGTGTCCCGGAGGCCGACCGGGCCGAGGCACTGGCCCTGGCCGACGCGCTCGGCCCGCACGCCGCGCGTGTGCCGGTCACCGCGCCCAAGACCGGGACCGGGCGGGCCTACTGCGCCGCTCCGATGCTGGACGTGGCGACGGCGGTGCTCGCCATGGAGCACGGGCTGATCCCGCCGACCCCGCACGTGTTCGAGGTCAGCCACGACCTGGACCTGGTGACCGGCCGGGCACGCCCCGCCGAGTCGCGCACCGCTCTGGTGCTCAGCCGCGGGCTGATGGGTTCCAACTCGGCCCTCGTCCTGCGGCAGGGCGGCACCGCGCCGTCCGCGCACTGAGACCGACCGACGCCAATCCGAGTGAGCGCCGCGTGTGGGCGCGCGCCACCTTGAGTGAAGGAGGACACCCCCATGACCGACCAACTGGCCTACCAGGTGACCGTCGAAGAGCTGGCCGCGCTGATGAAGCGCACCGCCGGCGTGCACGTCGAACCGGAGACCCTGCGCGCGCAGGCCGACGACGGCTTCGACACCTTCGGCCTGGACTCCCTCGGCCTGCTGGGCATCGTGGCCGAGCTGGAGAAGCGGTACGGCCTGGGCCTGCCCGAGCAGGCCGAGCGCTGCAAGACGCCCGCCGATTTCCTCGCGCTGATCAACGGCGCCCTGAAGACGGGAGTGTGACATGGCAGGTCACACCGAGAACGAGATCACCATCGCCGCTCCGATGGAGCTGGTCTGGGACATGACCAACGACATCGACGGCTGGCCCAAGCTGTTCAGCGAGTACGCCTCCGTGGACGTGCTCGAGCGCGACGGCGACCGCGTCACGTTCCGGCTCACCATGCACCCGGACGCGGACGGCAAGGTGTGGAGCTGGGTCTCCGAGCGGGTCGCCGACCCCGTCACCCGCACCGTCCGCGCCCAGCGGGTCGAGACCGGTCCCTTCCAGTACATGAACATCGTCTGGGAGTACGCGGAGACCGCCGAGGGCGTCCTGATGCGCTGGGTCCAGGACTTCGCGATGAAGCCGGACGCTCCGGTGGACGACGCCTGGATGACGGACAACATCAACCGCAACTCCCGTACGCAGATGGCGCTGATCCGGGACCGGATCGAGCAGGCGGCGGGCGAGCGGCGGACCGCGTCGGCGCTCGCCGACTGACACCGACACCGAACGACACCGGCGAAGGGCGTCACCCCATGCACCACACACTGATCGTCGCCCGGATGGCACCCGGCGCGGCCCCGGACATCGCGAAGGTGTTCGCGGAGTCCGACCGCGGCGAGCTGCCGCACCTGGTGGGCGTCAACCGGCGCAGCCTCTTCGAGTTCGGTGACGGTGTGTACCTGCACCTGATCGAGAGCGACGAGGACCCGGCCCCCACGATCGGCCGGCTGACCGGGCATCCTGAGTTCCGCCAGGTCAGCGAGCAGCTGGAGCCGTACGTCTCGGCGTACGACCCGGCGACCTGGCGCGGTCCGAAGGACGCGATGGCCCGCTGCTTCTACCGCTGGGACCGGACCGCCGCGGGCTGACGGTCCGTCCACGCACCGCTTCGGGGTCGCCCGGCACCGGCCGGGCGGCCCCGGCGTGCGTGGGACGGCACGGCGTACCGATCGGTTGCGGGCGGGGGGTCAACTTCTCTGTGAGAAGACCCACTTGGGGATCCGGGGGTCTCCCGCACACCTTTCCGCTTGGATCTTGTGGGGACACGAGCACACAGGAGTCCGGTGTGCGTCCCCCGGACCAGCAGAGAGGACGCACGTCGTGGGCCGATCCCCCGCCCGCCGGACCGGCCCCCGCAGAGGCGGACGTGTGGTCCTGGTCCTCCTCGCCCTCGGGACGGTGCTGGTCACCGCGGGCGCCGCGGTGGCGTACTGGCGGGACGCCCGGCCGACGGTGACGGACGACCAGGTGGCCGACGTGGCCGACGCCCTGGACGCCGCGGGGACGCCCACCCCCTCGGCCCGCATCTCCACGTCACCGTCCCCGTCGCCCTCGTCCTCGCCCTCCGCCATCGCCATTCCGGCGACGGGCCCCGGCACCTTCGTCACGGCGCGGGCCGACGGCACGACCGTGGGCACCGGCGGCCGGGTGCGCCGGTACAAGGTCCTGGTCGAGGAGGGCATCGACGTCCGCCCGAGCGCCGCCGCGGCCGAGATAGCCGGTGTGCTCGCCGACCGGCGGGGCTGGACGAGGGACGGGGCCACCTCCTTCCGGCTGGTCGGCACGGGCTCGTACGACTTCGTGGTGAAGATCGCCACGCCGGGCACCGTCGACCGGATCTGCGGCGCGGCGGGCCTGCGCACCCGGGGCGAGGTGAACTGCAGCGTCGGCACGGACGTCGTGGTGAACCTCAAGCGCTGGGTGCTGGGTTCCCCGGAGTTCGACGGCCCGATCCACGAGTACCGGGCGCTGATCGTCAACCACGAGGTCGGCCACCGCATCGGCCACGGCCACGAGACCTGCCCCGGGGCCGGCCGGCCCGCTCCGGCGATGATGCAGCAGATCAAGGGCCTCAAGGGGTGCGTCGCCAACGCCTGGCCCTACGACCGCGACGGCGAGTACCTGGGCGGCCTTTCGGTGCCCTGAGCCGTGCGGTGGGGGCGTTCGGCGGACGTTCGCGGGACAGCTCCCGGTGCGGCGGGTGATGATCGGACCATGACCACCACCTCGCGCTTCGACCCCCGTGCCCTGCTCGCCCGGAGCCGGCTCGGCGTGCTCGCGACGATCAAGTCGGACGGCCGCCCGTAGCTCTCGCCCGTCATGCCCGCCTACGACGCGGAGGCCGGCGTCATCCGCGTCTCGACCCGCGACGGGCTGGCCAAGACCGCCAACCTGCGCCGGGACCCGCGGGCCACGCTGGAGGTGACCGCCCCGGACGGCAGGTCCTGGGCCACCGCCGAGGGCGTCGCCACGCTCACCGGACCGGGCACCGACCCGCACGGACCGGAGGTCGAGGCGCTGGTGGAGTACTACCGCGCCGCCGCGGGGGAACACCCGGACTGGGACGAGTACCGGTCGACGATGGTGGCCGACCGCCGGGTGCTGCTCACCATCACCGTCGAGCGCGTCTACGGCGCCGACGTCGGCTGAACCCGACGAACCCAAATTTCGTGCCCGGGCGCTGATAGATCCGCCCGCCGTTTCCGTACCTCCTGGCGAATCCGTACGAGTGCGAGTCCCTCGCGTCGCCCCTGGAGGCACCATGCGCCTGTCCCGCAGCAGGATCGGAGTCGTCGTCCTGTTCGGTGCGATGACCCTGACCCTCACCGCGCTGGCCTTCCCGGCCATGCTCGGTCTGGACAAGGCCGACGGCAATCAGGACCGGGTCATCGCCAGCACCAAGTTCGGGCCGCTCACCGAGGCGGACCGGGACTTCGTGGTGAAGGTCAGGGCCGCCGGGCTGTGGGAGTACCCGCTGGGCGAGATCGTGCGCGAGCGCGGCACCACGAAGGAGATGAAGACGGCCGGCGAGCACCTGATCGTCGGGCACGCCGGTCTCGACGCGATGTGCCGCGAGATCTCCCCCGAGCTGGGCATCACGCTGCCCAACCGGGCCTCGCCGCAGCAGGAGGGCTTCGTGGCGACGGTGGACGCCAAGACCGGCAAGGAGTTCGACTCGTCGGCGGTCAACATCATGCGGGTGACGCACGGTCAGATCTTCCCGGCGATCGCCAAGATCCGGGCGTCCACCAAGAACACCCTGGTGCGGCAGCTGGCCGACCTGGCCAACGACACCGTCCTGGACCACATCACGGTGCTGGAGAAGACCGGCATGGTCGAGTACGACGAGGTCACCTTCCAGCAGACCGGCCCGGCGAAGCTGCCGCGGGAGAGGGTGACCCCGCCCCCGCCGCCCCCGGGTGAGCAGGTGCTGGTGCTGAAGCCGCGGCCCGACCTGAACGTGAACACCGCCTCCCCGACGCCCACTCCGTCCCCGGCGGCCCCCTGAGCCGGGCCGGCATCAGACTTCGCGGGCGCGCAGAGGCCCCGCCCACTCGTCCGGGAACCGCTCGACGCCATCGCGCGTTCATGAATTGGCGGTCGACGGTGACCGCCGGACATGACCACCGGCCGCGTGCCGTACGGCGCCCGGAAGTGACGCCGTACGGTGCCGCGGCACAGGACGGCACACCGGCCGCCGGCGGGCCCCCAACCCCCGCTCCCGCCCGGCCCGTCCGGGGCCGACGAGAGAGGAAGAGCGGGACGATGACCGCTTCGGGGCCGGACCGCGGCGCCACACCGGACGAGCCGGGCGGTACGCCGCCCGTGCCGGAGTACGTGTGGCGGCTCTTCCTGGAGGACGACGAGCGCGCCATCCTCGCCTCCGCGCCCAGGGAGCCCTCCGCGCGGGACCGGACCCTGGGCCGGCGGCCCGGCCCGCCCGCCACCGGCCCGTCCGCGCCCCCGCACGCCCGGCCCGCTCCCGCCGCCCCCGGCACGGTCGGTGAGGCGTGGCGCCCGGAGGACCCGTGGGCCGGCCCCGGCTGGCGTGCACTGGACCGCCGGGCCCGGCTGCGGCGGATCGGCCGGGTGGTCGGCACGGCGACCGCGGTCGCCCTCGCCCTGACCGTGTGGTCGCAGCTGTCCACCGGTCCGGGCACCCCGGGCGGCGAACCGGCCGACACGATCGGACGGCGCCTGGACGAGAGCCCGGCCCTGCCCACCCTGGCCTCCCTCGCACCGACGGAGTCCGCCGCCGCGAGCCCCGCGGCCTTCGAGTCCGCGCCGTCCGCGATACCCGGGGCCTCGGCCTCTCCCCGGACCATCGGCTGAGCCGTACGGCCGTCCGGCGGCATGGTCCCGGCGGAGTCAGGCACTGCGCTTGCGGGACGCAGCCTTCTTCGCCGGGGTCTTGGCCGTACTCTTGGCGGCCGCGCTCCTGCCGGCGGTCTTCTTGGCGGTGCTCCCGGCCGTCGCCTTCTTGGCCGGCTGGGCGGACTTCGCCGTGGACTTCCCGGCCGCGGCCGTCGACTTCTTGGGTGCCGCCTTCTTCGCCGCCGTCTTCTTCGCCGCCGCGGACGTCGACTTCTTCCCCCCGGTCTCCTTGGGGGCCCGCCCGGACGACTTCTGCGCCCGGGGCAGGGGCCGGACCTCGGCCTCCTCGGCCGCACCGGGCGCCTCGCCGCCTCGGGACTCCCGCGCCGCCCGCACGCTGCTCTCCAGCGCGGCCATCAGGTCCAGCACCTTCCCGGGCCGCTCCTCCTCGCGGGCCTCGGGCGGGGCCTCGCCGGCCGACTTGGCGGCGATGACCTCCTCCAGGGCCTCCTGGTACTCGTCGTGCAGGTCGTCCAGATCGATCTCGCCGAGGGTGTCCATGAGGGCGTCCGCGAGGTCCAGCTCCTGGTCGCGGACGGTGACGCCGGCGTCCGGGGCGACGCCTTCGGGGGCGCGCACCTCGTCCGGCCAGAGCAGGCTGTGCATGGCGATGGCGTCGCCGACGACCCGGAGCATGCCGAGGCGCTCCCGGCCGCGCAGCGCGAACTTGGCGATGGCGACCCGGTTGCTGCGCTTGAGCGCCTCGCGCAGCAGCGTGTACGGCTTGGCGGCGGGGGCGCCGCTCGCCGCGAGGTAGTACGCGGAGCCCATCTGGAGCGGGTCGATGCGCTCCTCGGGCACGAAGGCGACGATCTCGATCGTCCGCGCGGTCGGGATCGGCAGGTGGGACAGGTCCTCGTCGGTGATCGGGATCATCGAGCCGTCGGCGTCCTCGTACGCCTTGCCGATCTCGGCCTGGGTCACCTCGCGGTCCTCCAGCTCGCAGACCTTGCGGTAGCGGATCCGGCCGCCGTCCTCCGTGTGGATCTGGCGGAAGGAGACCGAGTGGCTCTCGGTGGCGTTCACCAGCTTGATCGGGATGCTGACCAGGCCGAAGGAGATGGCGCCGTTCCAGATCGATCGCACGTGCAGCACCTTTCCGGTCGGGCGGTTCGCGGGTCGGTTCGTCGGGCGGTTCGTCGGGCGTTTTGTCCGTGTTCCGTGCGATTCTCATGGTATGGCGCCTATCACGGAGGTGGAGGGGCGGCGGGTGGCCCTGAGCAATCTGGAGAAGGTGCTGTATCCCGCGTCCGGCTTCACCAAGGGCGAGCTGCTGCACTACTACGCGACGACCGCCGGGGTGCTGCTGCCGCATCTGCGGGACCGCGCGGTCTCCTTCCTGCGGTATCCCGACGGTCCGGACGGCCAGCTGTTCTTCACCAAGAACGTGCCGCCGGGTACGCCCGACTGGGTCACCACGGCAGAGGTCCCCCGCTCGGAGGGGCCCGCCCGGATGGTGCTGGTGCAGGACCTGCCGAGCCTGATGTGGGCGGCGAACCTGGTGACCGAGTTCCACACGCACCAGTGGACCGCGGACGACCCCGGCGAGGCCGACCGGCTGGTGTTCGACCTCGACCCCGGTCCGCCCGCGACCGTGGTGCATTGCTGCGAGGTCGCGCAGTGGCTGCGGGAGCGGCTGGCGGCGGACGGGATCGAGGCGTTCGCCAAGACGTCGGGGGCCAAGGGACTGCACCTGCTGGCGGGGGTGCGGGGGGCGTCGTCGGAGCGGGTGTCGGAGTACGCGAAGGCGCTCGCGGTGGAGGCCGAGCGGGCGCTGCCCCGGCTGGTGGTGCACCGGATGACGCGCAGCCTGCGGCCGGGGAAGGTGTTCGTGGACTGGAGCCAGAACGCCGCCCGCAAGACCACGGCCGCCCCGTACACCGTGCGAGCCCGTCACGACCCGGCGGTCTCCACGCCGGTGACGTGGGACGAGGTGGCGGGCTGCCGGCGGGCGGAGGAGTTCGTGTTCCGGGCGGAGGACCTCGGGCCGCGGGTCCGGGACCACGGCGACCTGCTGGCGCCGCTGCTCGACCCGCGCCGGGCGGCGGCGCTGCCGTGACCGCCCTGAGCCCGGTGCTCTAGAGGCGCGTCCAGGTGGCGCGGTCGCGGGCCGTGGAGTGCAGGGCCTCCACGTCCGCCGGTTTGAGCACCCCTCCCCGGCGGGCCAGGTCGGGCAGCTCCCGGTCGGTGAGGACGCGGACCGCGCGCGGTGGTGCCGTGACGTTCACGTGGGCCGGGTCGACGAGGACGAGGACGGCGCGGACCTCGGCCGTCAGCGCGTAGGAGGCCCGGTCGGCGTCGGCGCGGACCCTGCGCAGCAGAGGGCGTGGTTCCCGGCGGCCCAGCGCGACCAGGGGGTCGCCGACGTGCACCCGCTGCCTGCGGGCGGGCAGCACGTGCAGCGCGAAGAGCCCGCCGGGGCCGATCAGCAGGTGGTGGACGCGGTCGCCGCCGGGCAGCGGCACGGAGTGCAGGGTGCGCCAGCCGGCGCCGTCGAGGCGGTCGAGGGCCGTCCCCGTCGCGTGCTCGGCCGCCAGGGCCCGGCGGCGCGGGTCGGGGCGCAGCCGGTGCGCGGGGCCGGGGTCGCGCTCCAGGGCGATCAGCAGCCCCTCGCCGGGCCGGTTGGGGGCGAGGTCGTCGTCCGGGTGGAGGGTGAGCCGGGCCAGTTCGGCCGGGGTCGGGACCGGGGGCGGGCCGACGGCGACCGGGCCGGTGAGGAAGGGGCCCAGCGCCTGGAGGACCTCGTCCCGCCGGTCGTCGCTCAGCAGGTTGACCCGGGCCGCCTCACGGTCGTACCAGGCGACGTTCCCACCGTCAGGGAGGCAGACGTAGAGGCGGTCCTGACCGTGCCGCCGGGCCGGTACGACGCGCAGTCCGTCCATCCACACCACCCCTGCTCCATGGGACCAGGCCGGGTGCCGCGGGGCAAGAACCCGGCTACCTTGGGGAGGAGTTGGCAGACCCCCGAGAACCCCGAGAACCCCGAGACCCCCCGGGCGGGCCGGAATGGGGAGGCGCTGTTGCGTACCCGCGGGATGGGATCCGACGTGCCGGCGCCGGGCCGGGCGTGGGACGAGGTCGTGCCGGGACTCTGGATGGGCGGGCACGAGTTCCGGCGGCCGGGCGGGCGGGTGGAGTTCGCCGTGGTGCGGGACGAGTTCGACCTCGTACAGACGCTGCTGCGGCTGCCCGGGCACGGGCCCGCCGAGGGCGTCGAGCACCACGTGTGGCCGATCCCGGACGGACCGCTGGACGGGACGCAGCTCGCCGGGGTGATGCGGCTCGCGGAGGCCGCGAGCGAGGCGCTGGACGGGGGCGGCAAGGTCCTCGTCCGCTGCCATCACGGGTACAACCGCTCCGGGCTGGTGGTCGCGCACACGCTGATGCGCCGGGGCAGCGGCGCCGACGAGGCGGTCCGGCTGATCCGGGCCCGGCGTTCGCCGTGGGCGCTGCACAACGAGCTGTTCGTGGCGTATCTGCGGGCCGGGCTGGCCACCGCCCGGCTGCTGGAGGACCTGGCCGAGTAGCCCGGCACGCCCGGACGCACGCAAAATGGCCTTCCGTACCGAGAGGCGTACGGTTCCGCCGGCAGCCGTGCGGGGCCGTCGACGCCGCTCACCGAACCCCAGGAGTGCAGTGCTCCCGATCCGCCGTGGGCGTCCCGCCCGCGTTCCCGCCGTCGTCGCGCTGCTCCTGGCGACCGCGGCGGCCGGTGCGCTGGCGGCGTGCGGCGACTCGGGCGGGCTGCGGAGCGCGGGCGCGACCCCCGCGGCGCGGAGCCCGGCCCGGCTCTGGCCCGACCTCACGCCGGCGTCGAGTCCCGCCTACGACATCGGCGAGGTGGACAACGAGGTCGTCAAGGGCGTGCGGGTCCCCGCCGGCGGCATCCGCGAGGTCAACCCGGTGTCCGTCGTGCGGGAGGAGATCACCGCGCATCCGGACGACTACACGGGCGCCAAGGCGCGCTACCACGAGACGTCCGTCCGGATGGCGGACTGCGGCGCGGACGGCACGGCCGGCGACCGCGCAGGGTGCCCGGTGCTCCGGCCGTACTACCGCGACCTGACGGGCGACGGGCGACCCGAGATGACGCTGGGTTTCCGGCTGCTGCCCGCCAAGCTGACCGCCGTGCGCGTCTACACCGTCGAGAAGGGGCGGCTCGTGCGGGTCATGTCCTACGACGACGCGGTGAGCGAGGTCGAGCTGGCCGGGCGGACGGTGATCGTCCGCTCGCCCTCGGAGGTCGCGGGCTACGAGTACCGCCTCCAGTGGACCTGGGACCCCGACCAGCGGGCCATGCTGCTCACCAGCGACGAGATGCTGCGCACCGACGACGGCGGGCTGCACACCAAGCGCCCGTCGCCGCGGGCCTCCGGGTCGCCGTCCGCGTCACCGTCCTCGTCGCCGTCCGCGTCGCCCACGGCGAGCGCCCGGTGAGGCTCGCGCTCCCCCGGTGGGCCGGTCCGCTGGCGGTGAAAGCGGCCGTCTTCATCACCGTGATGTGCTGCGCGCTCGCCGCGCTGCTCGGCGTCCTGGTGCACGTCTCGGTCACCAACCAGACCGTCGGCCAGGCCCGTGACGTCGCCCTGACCCGGCTGGGCGAGGCGACGGAGGCGTACGAGGCCGGGGACCCGCTGCGCCGGGGCGCCGGCATCGATCCGCCGGGGCTGCCGGCCCCGCTGCGCGAGCTGGCCGCGTCGGGCCGGCGGGGCACGTTGGTCGCCGAGTCCGACGGGCGCCCCACGATGTGGGCGGCGGGCCCGGCGGGCGGTGGCCGCGCGCTGGCGGTGCGGGTCGACCACTCGCAGGGCAAGCGCACCATCGACGGGCTGGACAGCGCGATCGTGTGGTCCTCGGCGCTGGCGATCGGGGCGACGCTGCTGGTCGGCGCGTTCGCCGTGACCCGGGTGACGCGCCGGCTGCACGCGACGGCACGGGTGGCGCGGCGGATCAGCGCGGGCGACCTCGACGCGCGGGTCGGCGATCCCCGGGCGCAGGATCCGACGCGGCCGCAGGACGAGGTGGCCTCGGTCGCGGGCGCGCTGGACTCGATGGCCGCCTCGCTCCAGGGCAAGCTGCTGGCCGAGCAGCGGTTCACCGCGGACGTGGCGCACGAGCTGCGCACCCCGCTCACAGGTCTGCACGCGGCGGCCGAGCTGCTGCCGCCGGGGCGCCCCACCGAGCTGGTGCGGGACCGGGTGGCGGCGCTGCGCACGCTCACCGAGGACCTGCTGGAGATCTCCCGGCTGGACAGCGGGCGCGAGCGCCTCGAGGTGGAGCCGGAGCCGCTGGGCGAGCTGGCGGAACGGGTGGTACGCGGCTCGGGCACCGACACGCGGGTGGACGTCGTACGGGACGCGCGGGTGGAGACCGACCGGCGGCGGCTGGAGCGGGTGCTGGGCAACCTGGTCGCGAACGCGCACCGGCACGGCCGGGCGCCGGTGGTGCTGACCGTGGACGGGCCGGTGATCACCGTGCGGGACCACGGGGAGGGCTATCCCGACTACCTCCTGGCGCACGGCCCGCAGCGGTTCCGCACCGAGGCGGGCGGCAAGGGGCACGGACTCGGGCTGACGATCGCGCTGGGACAGGCCGAGGTGCTGGGCGCGCGGCTGGAGTTCACGAACCCGCCGGACGGCGGCGCGCTGGCCGCGCTGACGCTGCCTCAGCAGCCCTGACCCGGCGGCGGGGCGCGCGGCACACGGCCCGCACGGCACGCTCCGATGGCTCAGCGTGACGGGCGGCCGGCACCGGGCGCTCCTAATGTGGCGAACAGTCAGCTGAAGAACCGTTCGTTCCGGGAGGTACTCCCATGGCTCTGTTGTCGACGTTGTCCGCACCGCCCTCGCGCTCGCCACTGGTCCGCGGCCTGGCCACCACCCTGGCGGCCGGCGCGCTCGCCACGGCCGTCGCCGTCACGCCCGCCGCCGCGAACGACGAGTGGGGCGGCGGGGACTCCTCCGCCGGCGCCACCGGCGGGAACGGCGGCGACTGGGGCGACGGCCGCCGGGAGCAGGGCCGGTACCGGGGCGTGGTCACCGCCGACCGGCTCCCCCTGCTCACCTCACCGTCCCGCGGCAGCGAGGTCATCCGGTACGCCCGCCGCGGCGAGACCGTCCGCATCCACTGCAAGACCCCCGGCGACAAGGTGGGCGGCAACCCCCTCTGGTACCTCCTGGCGGACGGCACCTGGGCCTGGGGACCGGCCCGCCACATCGACAACGTCGGCCCGGCGCCGCGCTGGTGCTGACGCCAACGCCCCCCACACCACACCATTTGGGTAAGTTCCGGACATGACGAAGGCCGGACCCGGAACCGGGATCACCGTGGCACCAGCGGACACGCCCGCTCCCGTCGCCCGGCTCCCCCGGCGCCGGGGCATCGAACTCGCGCTCATCCTCGTGGCCGTGCTGCTGTCGGTGTTCGGCTACTGCAACGTCGGACTCGCCCAGCACGGCGCCCTCCCGCCCGGCGCCGCCGGTTACGGCGCCGGGCTCGGTGTGCTCGCGCTCCTCGCCCATCTGGCGGTACGGCTGCGCGCCCCCTGGGCCGACCCGCTGCTGCTGCCGATCGGCGTGCTGCTCAACGGCCTCGGCCTGGTGCTGATCTACCGGCTCGACCTGGAGACGCCGGGCGACCGGGCGGCCCCCACTCAGCTGGTGTGGTCGACGCTGGGTGTCGCGCTGTTCATCGTGGTCGTCCTGCTGCTGCGCGACCACCGGGTCCTGGCGCGCTACGCCTACGTCTGCGTCGCCGCCGCGCTCGCCCTGCTCACTGTGCCGATCTTCTTCCCGGCGGTGAACGGCGCCCGGATCTGGATCCGGATCGAGGGCTTCTCCATCCAGCCCGGCGAGTTCGCCAAGGTGCTGCTCGCCGTGTTCTTCGCCGCCTACCTGGCCGCGAACCGCAGCGCGCTGGCGTACGCGGGACGCCGCGTGTGGCGGCTGCAACTGCCCACCGGCCGGGTCCTCGGCCCGATCCTCGCCGTGTGGCTGGTCAGCGTCGGGGTCCTGGTCCTGGAGCGCGACCTCGGCACCTCGCTGCTGTTCTTCGGCCTGTTCGTGGTCCTTCTCTACGTCGCGACCGGCCGCACCGGCTGGATCGCCGTCGGCCTGCTGCTGGCCTCGCTGGGCGCGGTCGCGGTGGGCTGGCTGGAGCCGCACGTGCACACCAGGGTGGAGGACTGGCTGCACCCCTTCGCGTCCATCGAGGCGGGCGACGGGCCCAACCAGCTGGCGCAGTCCCTCTTCGCCTTCGCGGCGGGCGGGGTGACCGGCACGGGCCTGGGCCTCGGGGACTCCGTGCTGATCGGCTTCGCAGTCAAGTCCGACTTCATCCTCGCGACCGCCGGGGAGGAGCTGGGCTTCCTCGGACTGACCGCCGTCTTCCTGCTGTACGGGCTGCTGGTGGAGCGCGGCTACCGGGCGGGCCTCGCCGCGCGCGATCCCTTCGGCCGGCTGCTCGCGGTCGGCCTCTCCTCGATCGTGGCGCTCCAGGTGTTCGTCATCGCGGGCGGCGTGACCGGGCTGATCCCGCTGACCGGCATGGCGATGCCGTTCCTGGCCCAGGGCGGGTCCTCGGTCGTCACCAACTGGGCGATCGTGGCGCTGCTGATCCGGCTCAGCCACGCGGCCCGGCGCGGGACGCCCTCGTGACCCGGCACATCCGGCACGCGGCCTTCTTCTGCGCCCTGCTGCTGGTGGCCCTGGTGGTGAACGCGGCCCGGGTGCAGATCGTCCAGGCCCCGGAGTACGACGGCAACCCGGCCAACCGCCGCCCCGACATCGCCCGCTACCAGCAGCCGCGCGGCGACATCCTGGTCGGCGGCGAGGCGGTGACGGGCTCCCGGGACACCGGGGAGCACCTGCGCTACGAACGGACCTACGCGGACGGGCCGATGTACGCGCCGGTCACCGGCTTCGCCTCGCAGGCGTACGGGACGAGCCTGCTGGAGCACGCCGAGGACGGCCTGCTGTCCGGCGCCGACCCGATGCTCGCGCCGCTCCCGCTGTGGAACGACGTCACCGGCGCCCCCAACCCGGGGGGCGACGTCGTGACGACGATCGACTCGGCGGCGCAGCGGGCGGCGTTCGAGGGGCTGGGCCGGCGCACGGGCGCGGTGGCCGCGATCGAACCGGCCACGGGGCGGATCCTGGCGCTGGTGTCGACCCCGTCCTACGACCCCCAGCTGCTGTCCGGCAACAGCGCGGCCGCCAACCGGACCTGGGACCGGCTGAACGGCGACCCGGGCAGGCCGATGCTCAACCGGGCGGTGCGCCGGACCTATCCGCCCGGTTCGACCTTCAAGGTGGTCACCGCGGCGGCGGCACTGGACGCGGGTGTGGTCCGGGACCTGGACGCGCCGACCCGCTCCCCCGACCCGTACACCCTCCCCGGCACCCGCACCCGGCTGACGAACGAGGCCGACGGCTGCCGGAACGCCTCGCTGCGGGAGGCGTTCGAGTGGTCCTGCAACACGGTGTTCGCCAAGCTCGGCGTGGACGTGGGGGTGACGGACATGGCGGCCACGGCGGAGGCGTTCGGCTTCAACGACGACGCGGTGCGGATCCCGTTCGCCGTCTCGCGCTCCACCTTCGACACCTCGGTGGACCGGGCGCAGCTCGGGCTGGCCTCGATCGGGCAGTACAACACCCGGGCCACCCCGCTCCAGATGGCGACGGTGGCGGCGGCCGTGGCCGGCGGCGGTCAGGTGCGCTCGCCGTACCTGGTGGAGCGGACCCTGCGGGCGGGCGGCAGTCTGGTGGCGACGGCCGGGTCCCGGCCCTCGCGCGAGGTGATGCGGCCGTCGACCGCGGCGCGGCTCAAGGAGCTGATGACCGGCGTGGTGGAGAGCGGCACCGGGGCCAACGCCGCGATCCCCGGGGCCACCGTCGGGGGCAAGACCGGCACGGCCCAGCACGGCGTCGGCAACTCGGGGACGCCGTACGCCTGGTTCGCCTCCTGGGCCCGGCGCGACACGGACGTGGAGCCGAAGGTCGCGGTCGCCGTGGTGGTCGAGGGCACGGCGGCGGACCGTGAGCGGGTCAGCGGGGGCGGACTGGCCGCGCCGATCGCGCGATCGGTGATGGAGGCGGTGCTCAAGCCCTGAGACGGGGGTACCACGGCGCCGACGGCCCGACCTAACGTTCGGTACATGACTGACGCCGTGCACGAACTCGCCCAGGTCAACATCGCCCGCCTCAAGGCCCCGTTGGAATCACCGCAGTTGAAGGACTTCGTGGACGCGCTGGACCCGGTGAACGCGGCGGCGGACGCCGCCGAGGGGTTCGTGTGGCGGCTCCAGAGCGAGGCGGGGGACGCGACCGACATCCCTGTCTTCGGGGACTCCTGGCTGATCATCAACATGTCGGTGTGGCGGGACGGGGACGCCCTGACGGCTTTCATGTACCAGGGGCGGCATCGGGAGATGCTGTCCCGTCGCCGGGAGTGGTTCGAGCGGCTCGCGGAGGCGGTCACCACCTTGTGGTGGGTCCCGGCCGGACACCGGCCCACGGTCGCGGAGGCGGAGTCCCGGCTGCTGCACCTGCGGACCCACGGCCCGACGCCGTACGCCTTCACCTTGCGGACCTCCTTTCCGGCGGGGGCGACGGCGCCGGTGACGGGCGAGGTGCCGGAGGGTCTGGGCTGCTCGCTCTGACGACCCGGGCGCCGCTCACTTCTTTACTCGCGGTCAACAAGTCCTGCGCGGGGGATTGACGAGCTTGCTGACAAGCAGTCTCATAAGACGAGGCAAGCTGGAGTGACCGCGGGTAACACGATCCGTTCGACGAGGTGGGACACAGCCATGACGACCCTGACGGAAGCCGACGCGCTCGACGGTCTGCGCGACGCGCTCGGCCTGCTCAAGGACCGCGAGCAGGTGGCCGAACGGCTGCTGGACTCGTCGGCCAAGCACTCCTTCGACCCGGACAAGGAGCTGGACTGGGAGGCGCCGTTCGAGGACGGCAAGTGGTTCTGGCCGCCGGAGCTGGTGTCGCTGTACGACACCCCGATGTGGAAGCGGATGAGCGAGGAGCAGCGCATCGTGCTCTCCCAGCACGAGGCCGCCGCGCTCGCCTCCCTCGGCATCTGGTTCGAGCTGATCCTCATGCAGCTGCTGGTGCGGCACATCTACGACAAGGCGGCGACGAGCGCGCACGTGCGCTACGCGCTGACCGAGATCGAGGACGAGTGCCGGCACTCGAAGATGTTCGCCCGGCTGATAACCCGCGGCGAGACGCCCTGGTACCCGGTGAGCCCGATGCACCAGCACCTCGGCCGCCTCTTCAAGACGATCTCCACCACGCCCGGCTCCTTCACCGCCACGCTGCTCGGCGAGGAGGTCCTGGACTGGATGCAGCGCCTGACCTTCCCCGACGAGCGGGTCCAGCCGCTGGTCCGGGGCGTCACTCGCATCCACGTCGTGGAGGAGGCCCGGCACGTGCGCTACGCCCGTGAGGAGCTGCGCCGCCAGATGGTGACGGCCCCGAAGTGGTCGCAGGAGTTCACCCGGATCACCTCCGGCGAGTTCGCCCGCGTCTTCTCCGTCGCCTTCGTCAACCCGGAGGTCTACACGAACGTGGGCCTCGACAAGCGCGAGGCCCTCGCGCAGGTCAAGGCCAGCGGCCACCGCCGGGAGATCATGCAGACCGGCGCGAAGCGCCTCACCGACTTCCTGGACGACATCGGGGTGCTGCGGGGGGTCGGACGGCGGCTGTGGAGGTCGTCGGGACTGCTGGCGTAGTCACCGCCCAGCTGCGGGCAGTCGTGGGCGACGGGGGTCCCCCCGCTCGAGCGAAGCCGGGAGCGGGGGAGGCACCCCGCCACGCCGGGCTGCGACACCCGCCCCCGCCCACCCCACCGGACGGCATGATTCGGACACCGCCCAGTCCACCGGCCCGGGGGACCCACCGAGCGGAGCGGTTACGCTGCGGTTCATGACCCCGCAGGCTCCCACCCCCGCCTACCGCCGGCTCAGCGTCGAGGAACGCCGCGTCCAGCTGCTCGACGCGGCGCTCTCCCTCTTCGCGCACCGGCCCCCGGAGGAGGTCTCCCTCGACGACGTGGCCGAGCAGGCCGGGGTCTCGCGGCCGCTGGTGTACCGGTACTTCCCGGGCGGCAAGCAGCAGCTGTACGAGGCCGCGCTGCGGTCGGCCGCCGACGAGCTGCGGCTCTGCTTCGACGAGCCCCGCGAAGGACCGCTGCTGGCCCGGCTGACCCGGGCCCTGGACCGCTACCTCACCTTCGTCGACCAGCACGACACCGGCTTCAGCGCGCTGCTGCGCGGCGGCAGCGTGGCGGAGACCTCGCGGACCTCCTCCATCGTGGACGGGGTGCGCCGGGCCGCGGCCGAGCACATCATGAGCCACCTGGCCGTGGCCGAGCCCGGCCCCCGGCTGCGGATGACCGTCCGGATGTGGATCACGGCGGTGGAGGCGGCCTCGCTGATCTGGCTGGACGAGGAGAAGCAGCCGCCCCTCGACGAGCTGCGGGACTGGCTCGTGGAGCAGTTCCTCGCGGTGCTGACGGTCACCGCCCGCCGCGACCCGCAGACCTCGGCGCTGGTCGAGGCGCTGGCGGCGGACATCTGACACCGCCGCGCGGATCACTGACACTGGTGCCGTGAAGAGCGAAGACACCCCCTTCGAGGGCGGCCCGATGGACGGGCGGGTGCTGCCCGTCCTGGTCGGCATGACCGGGCACCCGCCGAAGACGTACCGCATCCCCGTACCGGACCCGGACGGCGGGCCGCCCACGGTGCTCGTCTACCGGCGCGTGCCCCGCGACGGCCGCGGCGGACTCCGGTTCGCCCGCTGGAAGTACGCGTACGACCCCGAGGGCCGGCTCGGCTCCGGCCGGAAGTGGCCCTGGTCCAAGCCGGACCCGAAGGCCGGACCGGGCGCCGATCCAGACGCCACGCCGGGCGGCAAGCCGGACGACGCCGACGGGTGACCCCGTTGCGCCGAACCGCCCACACTCGGCGCGCGGAACCCACGGGCACGTCACAGGCTCGCGGTGCGGAGCGGACCCGCCGCCCCGCAGCGGAGGTGATGACGTGTCAGGAAGGCTTCTGCGTCTGGTGTGTACGGCGGCAATGGCGGCCGGGATCGCCCTGGCGCCCGGACCCGCCGCGGCCGACCCCGAACCCGGCGGGACCGGCGCGGGCCGCCCCCTGTCCGAGCTGCTGACGGACCTTCAGAAGCTGTACCGGGAGGCGGAGAAGGCCACCGAGACCTACAACGGCACCGAGGTGCGGCTGACCCGGCAGCGGGCCGAGGTGCGGCGGCTGGACGCCGAACTGGCCCGGACCCGGCACTCGCTGAGCGACAGCCGGGGCGCGGCCGGGCGGCTGGCCCGGCAGCAGTACCAGAACACCAGCGACCTCTCCCCCTATCTCCGGCTGCTGCTGGCCCGCGACCCGCAGCACGCCCTCGACCAGGGCCATGTGATCGGGCAGCTGGCCCGGGAACGCGCCGAGACGGTCGGCCGCCTGACCGGCGACACGAAGAAGGCCGACGAGCTGGCCCGCCGGGCGCGCGAGGCCCTGGACGCGCAACGCTCCCTCGCCTCACGCCAGGTCGGCGAGCAGGACGCCGTACGCGACCGGCTGCACGCCGTCGAGGAACTGCTCGCCTCGCTCAGCCCCGCGGAGCTGGCCGCACTTGCGGAGTTCGAGCGGAGCGGGATCGCCGACGCGCAGGAGCGGTTCATGGCGTCCGGCGCGCTCGGCGACGACGCCAAGCCGTCGGGGGCGGGCGACCGGGCGGTGCGCTTCGCGGTGGAGCAGCTCGGCAAACCGTACGAGTGGGGCGCCGAGGGCCCGGCGTCGTACGACTGCTCGGGACTGACCTCGGTGGCCTGGGACCGGGCCGGGACGGCGATCCCCCGGACCAGCCAGGAGCAGTGGGCCCGGCTGGACCGTGTGCCGCTCGGCGAACTGCGGCCCGGTGACCTCGTCGTGTACTTCCCCGAGGCCACCCACGTCGCGATGTACCTCGGTGACGGCATGGTCGTCCAGGCCCCCCGCCCCGGCGCCGAGGTCAAGGTCTCCCCGATCGCCGCCAACCCGGTCCTGGGCGCGGTACGCCCCGACCCCGCCGCCGAACCCTTGCGGCAGTACGCGCCTCCGGCCCTCCCCGAGGGGGCGGCGGACGGGTCGGACGAGGGATACGCGGCCCCCTACGCGCCGGCCGCGGCTCCCGAGATCTCGGCGAGGTAGGCCTCGGTCTTCGCCGGCTCGTAGAAGAAGTTCTCGAAGTCGGACGGGTCGTTGAAGCCGTTGGCGAAGCGGTCGGCGGCGGGCTGGAGCTGACCGGCGGCGCCGATGAGGTTCAGGATGTGCTCCGGCGGCGGCGCGAGCATGGCGTTCGTCCACTTGGTGACGTGCTGGGCGGTCTGCCAGTAGCGGTCGAAGGTCTGCCGCATCCACGCCTCGTCGAACTCCCCGTCGCCCCGTTCCAGGATCGAGGCGAGGTAGGCCGCGGCGCACTTGGAGGCGGAGTTGGAGCCCTGGCCGGTGATCGGGTCGTTGGCGACGACCACGTCGGCCACGCCGAGCACCAGGCCGCCGCCGGGGAGCCGGCCGATCGGGTTGCGCACGGTCGGGGCGTAGCGGCCGGCCAGCGTGCCGCCGGCGTCGGTCAGCTCGACCTTGGTGGCCCGCGCGTACTCCCAGGGCACGAACTTCTCCATGAGCTCCAGGGTCAGGGAGAGGTGCTCGGCCGGGTCCTTGACGTCCTTGAAGGCGTCCAGCGGGCCGCCGGGTATGCCCTCCCAGAACAGGATGTCCGCGCGGCCGGAGGTGGTGAACGTCGGCATGATGAACAGCTCGCCGACTCCGGGGACCAGGTTGCAGCGGACGGCCTCGGTCTCCGGGTGCTCCGGGCGCGGGCCCATCCCGTGCACGTAGGCCACCGCGAGGGCGCGCTGCGGCTCCGCGTACGGGGAGCGGGAGGCGTCGCGCCCGAACATCTGGACCAGCTCGCCCTTGCCCGCGGAGACCAGCACCAGGTCGTAGGCGCGGGAGAAGTAGTCCAGGTCGCCGACGGCCGCGCCGTGGATGACCAGCTGGCCGCCTCGCTGGGCGAAGGTCTCCATCCAGCCGGCCATCTTCACCCGCTGGTCGACGGACTGCGCGAAGCCGTCGAGCCGGCCCAGCCAGTCGATCGCCCGCTGGGTCGGGCCCGGGTCGTGCGAGCCGGGGGCGGCGACCGAGACGCCGAGTCCCTCGATCTTCGGGGCCTGGGACTCCCAGAAGTTCAGCTGGAGGTCGCGCTCGTGCTGGAGAGCCGTGTGGAACATGCACTGCGTCGACATGACCCGGCCGGTGCGGATCTCGTCCGCGGTCCGGTTGGACATCAGGGTGACCTCGTAGCCGTGCGACTGGAGGCCGAGGGCGAGCTGGAGACCGGACTGGCCGGCTCCGACGACGAGTATCTTCCGCATGCGGGGGACGCTCCTAAGGGGACTGCTCGGGGGTTACTCGGGGGTTTCGTCGAGCGCGTGGCCCACGAGGGACAAGAGGGTCTCGATGGCCGAGATCCGACGGCGCGCATCCATGATCATTACAGGTATGTGCGCGGGGATCGTCAGCGCCTCCCGCACGTCCTCCGCCCCGAACAGCTCGCTGCCGTCGAAGTGGTTCACGGCGACGACGTACGGCAGTCCGCAGCTCTCGAAGTAGTCCAGCGCCGGGAAGCAGTCCTTCAGGCGCCGGGTGTCGGCCAGCACGACGGCGCCGATCGCGCCGCGCACCAGGTCGTCCCACATGAACCAGAACCGCTGTTGGCCCGGCGTGCCGAACAGGTACAGCACCAGGTCGTCGTCGAGCGTGATGCGGCCGAAGTCCATGGCCACGGTGGTGGTGAGCTTGCCCGGGGTGGCGGTGAGGTCGTCGGTCTCCTCGCTCGCCTCGGTCATCAGCGCCTCGGTCTGCAGGGGCGTGATCTCCGAGACGGCGGTGACCAGCGTGGTCTTGCCGACGCCGAACCCGCCCGCCACCACGATCTTCGTGGCGATGGGCGCCCGGGTCGGGTCCGTCTGCCAGGGCTGTGCGGGCTCGTCGGGGTCGACGAGCGGGGAGACGCCGGAGGCGGCGGCGTCAGAGACGACGGAGTCCACTGAGCACCCTTTCGAGCAGAGCGCGGTCCGGGCGGCCCGTGCCGTGGCCGGTCCCGGTGCCGTACACACGGATCTTTCCCTGGTCCGCCAGGTCGCTGAGGAGCACGCGGACCACGCCGAGCGGCATCTTCAGCAGCGCGGCGATCTCGGCCACCGTACGCATACGGCGGCACAGTTCGACGATGGCCCGCATCTCCGGCATCACCCGGGAGGTCAGGCCGCCGTTCGTCAGTTCCTTGCGCTCCTCGGCGGCTTCGAGCGCGGCGGTGCCGGCCGTGGCGCCGACGAACGTCTCGACCAGCAGGACGTGGCCGAAGCGGGTCCGTCCGCCGGTGAGCGAGTAGGGGCGTACGCGGGCGGGTTTGCGGTCGGCGCCGCGTACGGGGAGGTTCCCCCGGCCGTTGCCGGGACTGCTGCTCATCGGGCGCTCCCCGTCGACTCGGACTCCAGGGACTTCCGCAGCTCGCTGCGGAGTTCGGGCGTCAGGACATGGCCGGCGCGGCCGACGAAGAGTGCCATGTGGTACGCGACGACGCTCATGTCGCAGTCCGCGGAGCCGTGCACGCCGAGCAGCGAGCCGTCGCTGATCGACATCACGAACAGGCTGCCCTCGTCCATCGCGACCATCGTGTGCTTCACCGGGCCGTAGTCCATCAGGCGGGCGGCCCCGATGGTCAGGCTGCCCACGCCGGAGACGACGGTGGCGAGGTCGGCCGCCGAGCCGCGCGGACCGGTGCGGGGCGCTTCGCGGACCTGCCGGGCCTCCTCGTTCCGACCGGGGTCGGAGGAGAGGAGCAGGAGGCCGTCGGAGGAGACCACCGCGACCGATTGGATGCCGGGCACCTCCTCCACGAGGTTGGTCAGCAGCCAGTGGAGATTGCGGGCCTCACTGCTCAGACCGAAGGTACTGGGCGCGGTCAACTGCTTGCCTCCTCGACGGTGCCCCCCGTGGCTTCTTCGGTTGTGTCCGCCGCGGCGATCTCCGCCTCGACGTCGCGTCGTCCGGCTTCCGCCCCCTGGCGGAATCCTCCCAGACGGCGGCGGAGTGCCTCGGCGTCGACGGAGCCCGAGGGGCGCGGCCGCGGTACCGCCGCGGGGGTGCTGAGCTTCGGGGTCCGCTTGGGCAGGCCCTTGTCGGTGACGGGTTCGGCCTCGTCCGGCGCGCGGTCGTGGGCGTCGGGGCCGACGGCGTACGGGTCGGGCGCCGGCTCCGGTCCGGGAGCGGGCTCCGGGGCCGCGGCGGGTTCCGGGTCCGGTGGTCCGGCCTGGGCCGGGAGCAGCAGCGCCATCGTGGTGTCGTCGGGGAGGTCCCGGCCGGGGGCCGCGGTCTCGTCCCGGGAGTCGGGCGCGTCGGCGTTCGTCGCGGCGCTCTCGGCGACCGGTGCGCCCTCCGGCTCCGGCTCCGGTTCCGGCTCCGGTGCGTCCGCGGAGGCCGGTGCGGCGGAAGCGTCCGCTTCCGCGCGTCGTACGGCCTCCTCGGCCGAAGCCACCAGCGGGTCCGCGCTCCGGTGCCCACCCTTCGTGGCGCGCCCGTGCAGGACGTTGGAGTTGGCCTCCGCGTCGGCGCCGGGCAGGGAGAAGGAACCCGTGCCGTCGGACACCGGCACGGTCGGGGCCAGTGCCGCCGGCGGAGCCGGGGCGAGCAGCGGAGCGGGCAGTACGAGGACGGCCGCGACCCCGCCCTGCTTCTGCTCGCGCAGCCGCACGCGCGCCCCGTGCCGGTGGGCGAGCCGGGCGACCACGTAGAGGCCGAGCCCGAGACCGTCCTCGCCCTCCTGGTCGTACGGCGCCTGCGGGTCGAAGTCGGTGAGGCGGGCGTTGAGCCGCTGGAGCCGGTCGGTGGCCATGCCGATGCCCTCGTCCTGGACGGAGAGCATCACCTCGCCGTTCTCCAGCAGCCAGCCGGAGACCTCGACGGGCAGGTCGGGCGGCGAGAACGAGGTGGCGTTCTCCATCAGTTCGGCGAGCAGGTGCGAGAGGTCGTCGGCGGCGAAACCGGCGACGTGCGCGTGCGGCGGCAGCGCGGCGATACGGACCCGCTCGTACCGCTCGATCTCGCTCACCGCGGCCCGGACCACGTCGACCAGCGGCACGGGTGAGGCGCTGTGCTGGACGTGTTCGGTGCCGGCCAGCACGAGGAGGTTCTCGCTGTGCCGGCGCATGACGGTGGCGAAGTGGTCGAGCTTGAACAGGGTGGACAGGCGGTCCGGGTCCTGCTCGCGCTCCTCCAGGCTCTCGATGACGGCGAGTTGCCGCTCGACCAGGCCGAGGGTGCGCAGCGCGAGGTTGACGAAGGTGGAGCCGATGCTCTTGCGGACCACGTCGAGGTGGGCGGCCGACTCGGCGAGTTCGGCGCGCAGTTCCTCCCGGGCGTCGGCCATCTTCTGGCGCTGGCCGACGAGGTGCTTGCGGTCGGACTCCAGCGTGTTGACCCGCTCGGCGAGCGTCGCGGCGTGCGCGCGCAGGGCGTTGACGGAGCGGACGACCTGGGCGAACTCGTCGTTGCGGCCGGTGAAGGCGACCGGCTCCTCGGCCGCCACGTCCTCCGCGCCGGCCAGCCGGGCCGAACCCCGGCGCAGCACCGACAGCGGGCGGGTGAGGGTGCGGGCCATGGCGGTGGCGATGCCGAGGGCGAGCAGGATCAGGGCGCCGAGGGCTGCGATCCGGATCTCCAGCGCGGTGACGTCGTCGTCGCGCAGCTGCTCCAGCGCCGTGGTGCGCTTCTCGTAGAGGGCGGACTCGGCGCCGCGCATCGCGTCGACGCGGGCGGAGAGCGCGGCGTCGAGCCGCTTGGTGCTGGTGCCGAGGTCGTCGTCGGAGAGCGTCGGTTCGTCGGTGAGTCCGGCGAGGTACTTCTCGGCGGAGTTGACCTCGGGCCCGGCGACGGTGGCGTCGAAGCTGCTCCGCGCCTCCTTGGGGGCGCCCTCGCGGAAGTCGGCGAGCGCCGCGTCGGAGCGCACCCGGGCCTGCTGGGCGGCGGCGGCGAGCGCGTCGCGCTGCTTGGCGTCGGCGTCCGAGGAGCTGGTCGTCTCGGTCGGCAGGCCGGTGATCGGGTCGATGACGGTCCGGGTGCTGCTGGGCACGGAGAGCGCCGCGAGCAGCAGGCCACGGGTGGCGGCGGCCTGCTGGACGGCGGTGTCCAGTTCGGCCAGCGCGTAGGCACCGGCGCCCGCGCGGGGCGGCATCTCCTCGGCCAGTTCCTCGGCCAGGGCGTGGAGTTCGGTGATGGCCTCGGAGTACGCCTGGTGGGATTCGAGGGCGGTGCTCTTGCCGGTGAGGGCGGCCCGGCGCAGGGCGGCGATGGCGTCCAGGTCCTCGCGCAGGGCGGAGGGCGTGTCGGTGTCGGCGCGCAACTCCTCGACCTGCCGGTCCACTCGGGCGCTGCGCTGCTCGGAGGGCGCCTTGTCCTCGGGCCGGCCGGCCGCGACGTAGGGGGTGACCTCGTCGCGCTCGTCGGCGAGGGAGTGGGCGAGGCTGAGCGCGCCCTGGGTGCGTTCGGCGAGCGTCACCAGTTCCTGGGAGTCGTGCAGTTGCCCGGAGGCGGTCACGACCGAGGGGGCGCCGGCCGCGGCGACGGCTGCGGCCACGACCGCCACGGCGACGATCAGGCGGTTGCGTACGTGGGTGGGACGACCCTTGCCGACGGGGGTCTCCGGCGGCGGAGGGGTGGAGGTGCCGGGGGTGCGCTCCGCGCTCCCCGCGGGGGCCGTCTGCTTGTCTGTGCGACGAGGCCGCGTCTTCTGCACCGGTGCTCGCATTCCTCACTCGTGTACCCGTGGGCCCGGGTGGCGCTCCGTCAACTGGCCGGTCGGCGCAGGCATCCTCCGCCGAGCTCCGGGCCGTGCCCCGGCCGCCGGCAGGGCGTCGGGCGGGGAGACCGCGTGAGCGGGGCTGGCCCCCCGCAGTTTCCCGACCCTCCCAGTGCCGGTGGGTGGTGAGTACGCATCATCCGACCCGCCACTCGAAGGAGTGAACCCCGGACGGGAGTTGGTGGGCAAGTTCCCCCGGCGCGTGCGCCACGGGTGTGCGGCGAGCCGGTTGGACGTCTGCGACGGGCGGTGGCACTATGTGCCGCCACGTGTCGTCCGGGCCTGTGATTCCACCCCAAATCAGGCGCCTGACCTGCACCGGCGCATGGGTTCCGGCGGAATCCGTGGAGGGTGCCAGCCTTTTGCGGACACTGTGAAGGGGTCGTGCAGACTGGCCGGATGCGCACCGAACTCGTCTCGGAACCCGGACTGGCCGACCACCCCAACGAGGACTTCGCGAGCGTCGGGCTACCGGCCTCGGGGCAGGGCGGCTCACTCGTCCTGCTGGACGGGGTGACGCCTCCGCGGACCGGGACGGGGTGTCTGCATTCCGTGCCCTGGTTCACGGCCCACCTCGGCGGCGCGCTGACCGAACTGACCGTTTCACTGCCGGATGCCCCCCTCGTCGACGCGCTGTCCCGCGCCATCGCGCGTACCTCCGCGGCACACGCGGAAACCTGTGACCTTTCTCACCCGCGCACCCCGCAGGCAACCGTGGTCCTCGCCCGCTGGTCCCCCGCCGAGGTCGAGTACCTGGTCCTCTCCGACTCCGCCCTGCTGGTGGAGGCGCCCGACGGGGCGGTCTCGGCCGTGCTGGACGACCGGCTGGCCCGGCTCCCCCGCTCGGCGCTCGCCACGGACGCGATGGTGGACGCCAACCTGCGCAACAAGGAGGGCGGTTTCTACACGGCCGCGGCCGATCCGGCAGTGGCGGCGCGCGCGGTGACGGGGGTGCTGCCGCGCGGCGAGGTGCGGACCCTGGCCGCGCTGACGGACGGGGCCGGGCGGTGGGTGGAGAAGTTCCGGGAGGGCGACTGGGCGGACTGCCTCACGCTGCTGCGCAAGCGGGGGGCGCGGGCCCTGGTGGACCGCGTACGGGAGCTGGAGCGGACGGACGCGGCGGGTGCCCGCGCACACCTCGGCCGCAGCAAGACCCACGACGACGCGACGGTGGTGTACGCGGAGCTGTGAGGCGCGCGGGCCGCGGCTACTTCTCCATCCCGCGGTTCAGTTCGTGCAGCAGGCGGGCCAGTTCCGAGACCTCGCGCGGGTCCCAGTCGGCGAGCCGGCCGGCGTAGCGGGCGCGTCGGGCCTCGCGTACCCGGCCGACGCGGTCCTGGCCCTCCCGGGTCAGGGTGACGAGCCAGGCGCGGCCGTCGGCGGGGTCGGGCTCGCGGGCGACGAGGCCGAGTTCCTCCAGGGCTCGCAGCTGCCGGGACATGGTGGCCTTGCCGACGCCGATGTATGCGGCGAGGTCGGTGGCCCGCTGCCCGCCGCACTCGCCGAGCCGCACGAGAAGGCCGTACGCGGAGGACTCCAGGTCGGGGTGGACCTCCCGGGCCATCTCGCCCTGGTTGGCCCGGGCGCGCCGCAGCAGCACCGTCAACTCCCGCTCCAGCGCCAGGAACTCAGGCTGGTTCACACCACTGCCGGCAGGCTCGGACTCGACTCCTCGACCGTCGCCGTTCCCGCTTTCGTGCACGTCAGCCCCTGCCTCGGTTCTTCCGGTTTTCCCGGTCCTGAAAGTTTCCGCCACGGCCAGCCATCACCGCAGCTCCGCAAGTATTTCGCAGGCTTAGACCAACGGCAGCTTCCGGCCCCCCTTCCCACCTCCCGTTCTACGTGCGTAGCGTCTTCACCGGACCCCTGAATGGCATGCCCACGCCACTCACGGGATCTCCTCCCCACGCACGCATCCCCCACCGAGCACCACCGAGCCATCGGAGGCACGTCATGCTCGTGCACAGATCCGGATCGGCCCGCGGCCGGCGTCTCGCCGTCACCGGGATCCTGCTCGCCGCCCTCTCCCTGGTGTCCGCCCTCCCCGCGCAGGCGGCGTCGGCCGCCGACACCCCGCCGCGCGGCTCCGCCCACATGGGCATGGGCGTCCTCGAACACGACGGGAGCCACGGCACCCCGGTCCCGGGCGACGCCGCCCAGACGGAGGGCGTCGACGTCTCCAGCCACCAGGGCAACGTGGCCTGGTCGACCCTGTGGAACAGCGGGGTCAAGTGGGCCTATGTCAAGGCCACCGAGGGGACGTACTACACCAACCCGTACTTCGCCCAGCAGTACAACGGCTCGTACAACGTCGGGATGATCCGCGGCGCCTACCACTTCGCCACCCCGGACAGCGCGAGCGGCGCCGCCCAGGCCAATTACTTCGTCGACCACGGCGGCGGCTGGTCCAGGGACGGCAGGACGCTGCCGGGGGCACTCGACATCGAGTGGAACCCGTACGGCGCCGCCTGCTACGGCAAGACGCAGAGCCAGATGGTCTCCTGGATCCGCGACTTCCTGAACACGTACAAGGCCCGCACCGGCCGTGACGCCGTGATCTACACGGCCACCAGCTGGTGGACCCAGTGCACCGGCAACTACGGCGGCTTCGCCGCGAACAACCCGCTCTGGATCGCCCGGTACGCCGCGTCGGTGGGCACGCTGCCGGCCGGCTGGGGCTACTACACGATGTGGCAGTACACGTCGTCCGGTCCGACGGTCGGCGACCACAACAGGTTCAACGGCGCGCTCGACCGCGTGCAGGCCCTCGCCAACGGCTGACGGCGTCGGCGCCGGTCGCCCGGGCCGGGGCGACCGGCGCCGGCCCGCGTCACCGGGCTCGGTCGCCGTCCCCGGTGCCGTGCCTCCCCGTCCGCACCTTGCCGGCGCTCGCCGCCACCACCGGCGCGACGGCCAGGCACCGCGGCAGGGAGAGGCCCTGGTCCGCCTCGCATACGGCGGAGGCCCGGACCCCTCAGGGGATCCGGGCCTCCGTCTCATCCGGCAGCGTCCGTCACGCCGCGACCGGAGTCCTGCGCGCCGCCCCGTTCGTCGCGGGGGCGAGCGCCAGCTCCAGCACCTGGCGGACGTCGCTGACGGCGTGGACGTCGAGCTTGTCGAGGACCTCCGCCGGGACGTCGTCCAGGTCGGGCTCGTTGCGCTTGGGGATGATCACCGTGGTGACCCCCGCCCGGTGCGCCGCGAGCAGCTTCTGCTTGACCCCGCCGATGGGCAGGACCCGGCCGGTGAGCGAGACCTCGCCGGTCATCGCCACGTCGGTGCGGACCAGCCGCCCGGACAGCAGCGAGGCGAGGGCCGTGGTCATGGTGACGCCGGCGCTCGGGCCGTCCTTGGGGACCGCGCCCGCCGGGAAGTGGATGTGCGCTCCCCGGTCCTTGAGGTCGCCCACCGGCAGTTCCAGCTCGGCTCCGTGGCTGCGCAGGAAGCTCAGCGCGATCTGCGCCGACTCCTTCATCACGTCGCCCAGCTGACCGGTCAGGGTCAGCCCTGCCGCGCCCGTCTCCGGGTCGGCCAGCGACGCCTCGACGTAGAGGACGTCGCCGCCCGCGCCGGTGACCGCGAGGCCGGTGGCCACGCCCGGCACCGAGGTGCGCCGCTCCGCCGGGTCCTGGGCGGACTCGGGCACGTGGTGCGGCCGGCCGATCAGACCGCGCAGGTCGGCCTCCGTGACGGTGAAGGGCAGCTCCCGCTCGCCCAGCTCGTGCTGGGCCGCGACCTTGCGCAGCAGCCGGGCGATCGACCGCTCCAGGGTGCGTACGCCCGCCTCACGGGTGTACTCGCCGGCGAGCTTGCGCAGCGCGCCCTCGTCGACCGTGACCTCGTCGCCGTCGAGTCCGGCCCGCTCCAGCTGGCGCGGGAGCAGGTGGTCACGGGCGATGACGACCTTCTCGTCCTCGGTGTAGCCGTCCAGGCGGACCAGCTCCATACGGTCGAGCAGCGCCTCCGGGATGGCCTCCAGGACGTTGGCGGTGGCGAGGAAGACCACGTCGGACAGGTCCAGCTCGACCTCCAGGTAGTGGTCCCGGAAGGTGTGGTTCTGGGCCGGGTCGAGGACTTCGAGCAGGGCCGCGGCGGGGTCGCCGCGGAAGTCGGAGCCGACCTTGTCGATCTCGTCGAGCAGGACGACCGGGTTCATGGACCCCGCCTCCTTGATCGCCCGCACGATCCGGCCGGGCAGCGCGCCGACGTAGGTACGCCGGTGGCCGCGGATCTCGGCCTCGTCGCGGACGCCGCCGAGGGCGACGCGGACGAACTTGCGGCCCATCGCGTGGGCGACGGACTCGCCGAGCGAGGTCTTGCCGACGCCGGGCGGGCCCACCAGGGCCAGCACGGCACCGCCGCGCCGGCCGCCGACCACGCCGAGGCCCCGGTCACCGCGGCGCTTGCGCACGGCGAGGTACTCGGTGATGCGCTCCTTCACGTCCTCCAGGCCCGCGTGCTCGGCGTCGAGCACGGCCTGGGCGCCCTGGATGTCGTAGGCGTCCTCGGTGCGCTCGCTCCACGGCATCTCCAGGACCGTGTCGAGCCAGGTGCGGATCCAGGAGCCCTCGGGGGACTGGTCGGAGGACCGCTCCAGCTTGTCGACCTCCTTGAGCGCGGCCTCGCGGACCTTCTCGGGCAGGTCGGCGGCCTCGACACGGGCGCGGTAGTCGTCGGACTCCTCACCGTCCTGCTCGCCGTTGATCTCGCGCAGCTCCTTGCGCACCGCGTCGAGCTGGCGGCGCAGCAGGAACTCCCGCTGCTGCTTGTCGACGCCCTCCTGGACGTCCTTGGCGATGGTCTCGGCGACGTCCTGCTCGGCGAGGTGGTCGCGCAGCTGCTGGGTGGCGAGCTTCAGGCGGGCCACCGGGTCGGCGGTCTCCAGCAGCTCGACCTTCTGCTCGGTGGTGAGGAACGGCGAGTAACCGGAGTTGTCGGCCAGCGCGGAGACGTCGTCGATGGCCTGGACGCGGTCGACGACCTGCCAGGCGCCGCGCTTGCGCAGCCAGGCGGTGGCGAGCGCCTTGTACTCCTTCACCAGCTCGGCGACCTGGCCGGGCAGGGGGTCGGGCACGGTCTCGTCGACGCGGGTGCCCTCGACCCAGAGCGCGGCGCCGGGCCCGGTGGTGCCGGCGCCGATCGCCACCCGGCCCCGGCCGCGGATCAGGGCGCCCGGGTCGCCGTCGGCCAGCCGGCCGACCTGCTCGACGGTGCCCAGGACGCCGGTGGCGGCGTGGGTGCCGTCGATGCGCGGGACGAGCAGGACCTTGGGCTTGCCGGGCTCGGACCGGGCGGCGGCCTGGGCGGCCTCCACCGCGGCCCGTACCTCGGCGTCGCTCAGGTCCAGGGGGACGACCATGCCGGGCAGGACCACTTCGTCGTCGAGCGGCAGCACGGGCAGGGTGAGCGGTGTGAAGGCGGCGGACTCAGCAGCCATGATCTCCCCTTCGGCAGTCAAGTTGAGTTACATCGACTCAATGAAAGGGAGTCCCTGATTGTTCCCCCGCGGGTGTTCGCTGTGAGCGATCACCGGTCGCGGCGCCCGCGGCCCGTGCACGAAAAGCGCTCCCGGCCCGCGCGGCATTCCTGCCAGGATGGGCCGATGGCCATCACTTCCCCCGACTTCCGCGAGACACCCGAGGTGCTGGACCGCAGGGAGGGCCCGTACGGCGAGGTCGTCCTGCGCCGCCACGGGGCGCTGCTCCAGATCATCGCGAACGGCTGCTTCCTGATGGACACCTCCGACGGGCGCTCCGAGCGGCGGCTGGTCGACGCGGCGGCCGACGCGCTCGCCGGGTCCGGCGGGCGGACCGCCCCGCACCTGCTCATCGGCGGGCTCGGCGTCGGCTTCTCGCTGGCCCACGCGGCGGCCGACCCCCGGTGGGGCCGGATCGCGGTCGTCGAGCGGGAGCCCGCCGTCATCGACTGGCACCGCGCCGGACCGCTCTCCGCCCTGTCGGCGCGGGCGCTGGCCGACCCGCGCACGAAGATCGTCGAGGCGGACCTGGTCGCCTACGTCAATGAGACTTCCGACACGTACGACGCGCTCTGCCTGGACATCGACAACGGCCCCGGCTGGACCGTCACCGAGGGCAACGACGGGCTGTACGGACCGTCCGGACTGGCGGGCTGCGCACGGCTGTTGAGACCCGGCGGGGTACTTGCCGTATGGTCTGCGCAACCCTCTCCGGAATTCGAAGAAACCTTGCGTAATGCCGGTTTCCAGCAGGTGCGTACCGAAGAGATCCCCGTTGCCCGGGGCGTTCCGGACGTCGTCCATCTCGGCGTCGGTCCTGGATAGCAATGGCGTGGGGACTCCCCGTACGCTGCTGCTCTGACACGGATCATTCAAGCGTCAATCGCAGTCATGGGATCACCCCACGGATTCCGGAAAGCACACCTCAGGGGCGGGCGATGGAGCAGACACAGACCTCCCACAACGGCTCGGCCGCGGCCACCCAGGGCGCACAGCGCCGGGTGCTGGTGGTCGAGGACGACCAGACGATCGTGGACGCCATCGCGACCCGCCTGCGCGCCGAAGGGTTCCTGGTGCAGACGGCGGGCGACGGTCCGTCCGCCGTCGACACGGCCGAGGCATGGCAGCCCGACCTGCTCATCCTCGACATCATGCTGCCGGGCTTCGACGGCCTGGAGGTCTGCCGGCGCGTGCAGGCCCAGCGGCCGGTGCCGGTGATGATGCTCACCGCGCGCGACGACGAGACGGACATGCTGGTCGGGCTCGGCGTGGGCGCCGACGACTACATGACCAAGCCGTTCTCGATGCGCGAGCTGGCCGCGCGCGTGCACGTGCTGCTGCGCCGGGTGGAGCGGGCCGTCGTGGCCGCCTCGACGCCGCGCAGCGGCATCCTGCGCCTCGGCGAGCTGGAGATCGACCACGCGCAGCGCCGGGTGCGGGTGCGCAGCGAGGACGTCCACCTCACGCCGACCGAGTTCGACCTGCTGGTCTGCCTGGCGAACACCCCGCGCGCGGTGCTCTCCCGTGAACAGCTGCTGGCCGAGGTCTGGGACTGGGCGGACGCCTCCGGCACCCGGACCGTGGACAGCCACATCAAGGCGCTGCGCCGGAAGATCGGCGCCGAGCGCATCCGCACCGTGCACGGCGTGGGCTACGCGCTGGAGACGCCGACGCCATGAGCCGAGGGCGGGAGGCCGCACGGAGGAGCCCCGGCCCCCGCATCGCCGGGGAGCCCTGGGGCGGCGTACGCCCGTTCTCGGTCAAGACCAAGCTGGGCGCGCTGGTCGTCACGTCGGTGCTGATCACCACCGGTCTCTCGGTGATCGCGGTGCACACCAAGACGGAGCTGCGCTTCATCACGGTCTTCTCGATGATCGCCACGCTGCTGATCACCCAGTTCGTGGCGCACTCGCTGACCGCGCCGCTGGACGAGATGAACGCGGTGGCCCGGTCCATCTCGCACGGCGACTACACGCGCCGGGTACGCGAGAACCGCCGCGACGAACTGGGCGACCTGGCCGTCACCATCAACCGCATGGCCGACGACCTGGAGGCCCAGGACCTCCAGCGCAAGGAGCTGGTCGCGAACGTCTCGCACGAGCTGCGCACCCCCATCGCGGGCCTGCGCGCGGTGCTGGAGAACATCGTCGACGGCGTCACCGAGGCCGACCCGGAGACCATGCGCACCGCGCTCGGCCAGACCGAGCGGCTCGGCCGGCTGGTGGAGACGCTGCTGGACCTCTCCCGCCTGGACAACGGCGTGATACCGCTGCGCAAGCGGCGCTTCGAGGTCTGGCCGTACCTGTCCGGCGTGCTCAAGGAGGCCAACATGGTCGCCTCCGCCCGCGCGGGCATCGCCTCCGGCTCGGGCAGCCACACCCGCACCGACGTGCACCTGGCGCTCGACGTCTTCCCGCCGGAGCTGACCGCGCACGCCGACCCCGAGCGCATCCACCAGGTCGTCGCCAACCTCATCGACAACGCGGTCAAGCACAGCCCGCCGCACGGCCGCGTGACGGTCAAGGCGCGCCGCGGGGAGCTGCCCGAGTCGCTCGAGCTGGAGGTCCTCGACGAAGGCCCCGGTATTCCGCGATCGGAGTGGCGCCGGGTGTTCGAGCGCTTCAACCGGGGGTCGGTGTCCCGGCCGCACGGTCCGGGCAGCGACGGCGGTACCGGTCTGGGCCTGGCGATCGCGCGCTGGGCGGTGGATCTGCACGGCGGCCGGATCGGTGTGGCCGAATCCGAGCGGGGGTGCCGGATTCTCATCACTCTTCCGGGCCTTCCCCCGACCTCCGGTTGACGTAGGGTTCGAAGCGGAGCATCAAGATCCACGGGCATCCGCCCTGGCGGACACGTGTGATCACGGACAGGCCCGCGTTTCCCCGGCGCCGGGTCCCGCTCCGCTCTTCCCACGCGCAGCAGAACCTCGCTTGTTTCCCGCCATTTCCAGCGCCGAAACACCGTCTGCAATGTGACTTACGCGACGATGAACGGGCCCGGCCTGACCTTCGGGGTGCGGGGGGCGTAGCCTTGATTCCCGCTGTCCACCATCTTGTGAAGCGGAAGAGGGCGGTTCTCGCCGTGTCGCCACAGTCCCCCAGTAACTCGAGCATCTCGACCGACACCGACCAAGCGGGCAAGAACCCCGCTGCGGCGTTCGGTGCCAACGAGTGGCTCGTTGACGAGATCTATCAGCAGTACCTCCAGGACCCGAATTCCGTGGACCGAGCCTGGTGGGACTTCTTCGCCGACTACAAGCCCGGAGCGCCCGCGGCCCAGGCCGCCGCCCCCGCGGCCACGGCCACGGACTCCGGCAACGCGCCACAGGCCGCCCCCGCACCACAGGCGCAGGCTCCCGCCCCGGCCCAGCCGAAGGCGCCCGCCCAGCCGGCCGCCCCTGCGAAGCCCGCCGCCGCGGCCCCCGCGGCTCCGGCCGCCAAGCCCGCCGCCGCGCCGGCCAAGCCCGCGGCCCAGCCGCAGGCGAAGGCCGCCGCGCCCGCCGCGTCCTCGAAGGATGCCGCCGCCGCGGCCCCCGAGGGCCCCGAGCTGGTGACCCTGCGCGGCCCGGCCGCCGCGGTCGCGAAGAACATGAACGCCTCGCTGGAGCTGCCCACGGCCACGTCCGTGCGCGCCGTCCCGGTGAAGCTGCTGTTCGACAACCGCATCGTCATCAACAACCACCTCAAGCGCGCCCGGGGCGGGAAGATCTCCTTCACGCACCTGATCGGCTACGCGATGGTGCAGGCCATCAAGGCCATGCCGACGATGAACCACTCGTTCGGCGAGAAGGACGGCAAGCCGACCCTCGTCAAGCCCGCGCACGTCAACCTCGGCCTCGCCATCGACCTGGTCAAGCCCAACGGCGACCGCCAGCTGGTCGTCGCGGCGATCAAGAAGGCCGAGACGCTGAACTTCTTCGAGTTCTGGCAGGCCTACGAGGACATCGTCCGCCGCGCCCGCGACGGCAAGCTGACGATGGACGACTTCTCCGGCGTCACGGTCTCCCTGACCAACCCCGGCGGCCTCGGCACCGTCCACTCGGTGCCCCGCCTGATGCCCGGCCAGTCGGTCATCATGGGCGTCGGCTCCATGGACTACCCCGCGGAGTTCCAGGGCACCAGCCAGGACACCCTGAACAAGCTCGGCATCTCGAAGGTCATGACGCTCACGTCGACCTACGACCACCGGGTCATCCAGGGCGCCGCCTCCGGCGAGTTCCTGCGCCAGGTCGCCAACCTGCTCCTCGGCGAGAACGGCTTCTACGACGAGATCTTCAAGGCGCTGCGCATCCCCTACGAGCCGGTCCGCTGGCTCAAGGACATCGACGCCAGCCACGACGACGACGTCACCAAGGCCGCCCGCGTCTTCGAGCTGATCCACTCCTACCGGGTCCGCGGCCACGTCATGGCCGACACCGACCCGCTGGAGTATCAGCAGCGCAAGCACCCCGACCTGGACATCACCGAGCACGGGCTCACCCTGTGGGACCTGGAGCGCGAGTTCGCGGTCGGCGGCTTCGCCGGCAAGTCCCTGATGAAGCTGCGCGACATCCTCGGCGTGCTGCGCGACTCGTACTGCCGCACCACCGGCGTCGAGTTCATGCACATCCAGGACCCGAAGCAGCGCAAGTGGATCCAGGACCGCATCGAGCGCTCGCACACCAAGCCGGAGCGCGAGGAGCAGCTGCGCATCCTGCGCCGGCTGAACGCGGCGGAGGCCTTCGAGACCTTCCTGCAGACGAAGTACGTCGGCCAGAAGCGCTTCTCCCTGGAGGGCGGCGAGTCCGTCATCCCGCTGCTCGACGCGGTCATCGACTCGGCGGCCGAGTCCCGGCTCGACGAGGTCGTCGTCGGCATGGCCCACCGCGGCCGGCTGAACGTGCTGGCCAACGTCGTCGGCAAGTCGTACGCGCAGATCTTCCGCGAGTTCGAGGGCAACCTCGACCCGAAGTCGATGCACGGCTCCGGCGACGTGAAGTACCACCTGGGCGCCGAGGGCACCTTCACCGGCCTGGACGGCGAGCAGATCAAGGTCTCGCTGGTCGCCAACCCCTCGCACCTGGAGGCGGTCGACCCGATCCTGGAGGGCGTCTCGCGCGCCAAGCAGGACATCATCGGCAAGGGCGGCACGGACTTCACCGTCCTGCCGGTGGCGATCCACGGCGACGCGGCCTTCGCGGGCCAGGGCGTGGTGGCCGAGACCCTGAACATGTCGCAGCTGCGCGGCTACCGCACCGGCGGCACGGTCCACGTCGTCATCAACAACCAGGTCGGCTTCACCGCCGCCCCGGAGTCCTCGCGCTCCTCGATGTACGCCACCGACGTGGCCCGCATGATCGAGGCCCCGATCTTCCACGTGAACGGCGACGACCCGGAGGCCTGCGTCCGCGTGGCGCGGCTCGCCTTCGAGTTCCGCCAGGCGTTCAACAAGGACGTGGTGATCGACCTCATCTGCTACCGCCGCCGCGGGCACAACGAGACCGACAACCCGGCCTTCACCCAGCCGCTGATGTACGACCTGATCGACAAGAAGCGCTCGGTGCGCAAGCTCTACACCGAGTCCCTCATCGGTCGCGGCGACATCACCCTGGAAGAGGCCGAGCAGGCGCTCCAGGACTACCAGGGGCAGCTGGAGAAGGTCTTCACCGAGGTCCGCGAGGCCGCGTCCCAGCCGGCCTCCGCCGAGCCCTCGGAGCCGCAGGCCGAGTTCCCGGTCGCGGTGAACACCGCGGTCACCGCCGAGACGGTCAAGCGGATCGCCGAGTCCCAGGTCAACATCCCCGACCACGTCACCGTGCACCCGCGGCTGCTGCCGCAGCTGCAGCGCCGGGCGGCGATGGTCGAGGACGGCACGATCGACTGGGGCATGGGCGAGACCCTCGCCGTCGGCTCGCTGCTCCTGGAGGGCGTCCCGGTCCGGCTCTCCGGCCAGGACTCGCAGCGCGGCACCTTCGGCCAGCGCCACGCGGTCGTCATCGACCGCGAGACGGGCGACGAGTTCACGCCGCTGCTGTACCTGTCCGAGGACCAGTCCCGGTACAACGTCTACAACTCGCTGCTCTCCGAGTACGCGGTGATGGGCTTCGAGTACGGCTACTCGCTGGCCCGCCCCGACGCGCTGGTGATGTGGGAGGCGCAGTTCGGTGACTTCGTCAACGGCGCGCAGACGGTCGTGGACGAGTTCATCTCGTCGGCCGAGCAGAAGTGGAACCAGACGAGCGGTGTGACGCTCCTGCTCCCGCACGGCTACGAGGGCCAGGGCCCGGACCACTCCTCGGCCCGCCCGGAGCGCTTCCTCCAGCTCTGCGCGCAGAACAACATGACGGTCGCGATGCCGACCCTGCCGTCGAACTACTTCCACCTCCTGCGGTGGCAGGTGCACAACCCGCACCACAAGCCGCTGGTCGTCTTCACCCCGAAGTCGATGCTGCGCCTGAAGGCCGCGGCCTCGAAGGCGGAGGAGTTCACGACGGGCCAGTTCCGCCCGGTCATCGGCGACGACTCGGTCGACCCGGCCGCCGTCAAGAAGGTCGTCTTCACCGCCGGCAAGGTCTACTACGACCTCGACGCCGAGCGGAAGAAGCGCGGCGTGACGGACACGGCCATCATCCGCATCGAGCGCCTGTACCCGCTGCCGGGTGCCGAGCTCCAGGCGGAGATCGCCAAGTACCCGAACGCCGAGAAGTACCTGTGGGCCCAGGAGGAGCCGGCGAACCAGGGTGCCTGGCCGTTCATCGCGCTCAACCTGATCGACCACCTGGACCTGGCGGTCGGCGCCGACATCCCGCACGGCGAACGCCTGCGGCGCATCTCGCGCCCGCACGGCTCGTCCCCGGCCGTCGGTTCCGCCAAGCGGCACCAGGCCGAGCAGGAGCAGCTGGTGCGTGAGGTCTTCGAGGCCTGAGCCCCACCACCCGACCGAAGAGGCCGGCCCCGTTTCCGGGGCCGGCCTCTTCGCGTCCGCGTACCGCCGCTCAGCCCAGGTAGGGCTCGAAGTCCCAGTACGGGCGGTTGCGCTGGCGGGCGGAGAGGGTGTGCGGATGCTGGGCGCCGAGCGTCCGGGTCAGACCCAGCAGCCCGTCCTCCTCCAGCTTCCCGGCCTCCTCGTGCTCCCGGGCGGCCCGCAGGTCGGCTGCCAGGGCGACCTGGCAGGACAGGGTCAGCGGGTGCTCCCCGCCCAGCGTGCGCTGGGCCCGGCGCGCCGTGTCCCGGCCGAGTTCCACCGCGTCGGCGATCCGCCCGTTGAAGTTGCGCGCTCCGGTGGCGCACAGGGCGCAGCCGAGCACCCAGGGGTGATCGGGGCCCAGGGTGGCGGTGAGTCCGGCCAGGGCCGCCTCGAACATCGACATGGCTTCGGCCCGCTCCCCGGCCGCCTGCATGATCAGGCCGGTGTTGGCGAGCATGCCGGTGGCGACGGGGTGGGCGGGCCCGAGCAGCGCCCGGTACCCGGACTCGGCCTCCTCGATGAGCTCGCGGGCGTGACTGAGGTCGCCGTGTTCGCGGAGGTAGTTGCCGTAGTTGGTGATGAAGTTCAAGGTGCGGTAGTGCTCGCGGCCGTGCACCTGGGCCAGCTCTTCCAGAAGACTCTCCATCGACGGGCCCACGTCCTGGAACCCTCCCTCCCGGCGGCGGCACATCACCAGGTGGGTGCGGGCGCCGAGGGTCTGCGGGTGCTGAGCGCCGAGTACCTGCACGTGCAGTCGGACCACCGGTTCCTGGCGGGCCATGGCCTCACGGTAGCGACCCAGCAGCCGCAGGTCGTGCGTGACGGCGCTGGCGGAGTTGAGCGTGCTGATGTGCCGGACCCGCAGGACGCTCTCGCGGGTCCCGAGGTTCTCCAGGTCCAGTTCGTAGGCGTCCGCGTACCTGCCCAGCAGGCGCAGGCTGACACCGAGGTTGTGGCGGGCGCGCAGCGTGGCGGGCTCGTGGGTACCGAGCAGGCCGCCGGTGCCGTCCAGGACCTCCTGCTGGAGTTCGTACGCCTCGTCGTACCGCCCCAGGCTGCGCAGCGAGTTGGCCATCGAGTCCTGGGCGGCCAGTTCGGCGAGCGCGTTGGAGTCGGGCGTGGCCCGCAGCCGCTCCAGCACGGACCGGTCGAGTTCGTACGCCTCGCGGAACCGGCCGCTGGCCTGCACCAGGTTGCTCTCCTGCGCGGTCAGGTCGAGCATCGGCTGGGACAGCGGCGGAAGCAGCTTCGACCAGCGGTCGCGGATCCGCTGAGCCAGCGCCAGGCCGGTGGTGTACTCACCGCTGCGGACGCAGTAGCGCAGGCAGTTGAGAACCGCCTCCTGAACGCGTGGCCGGGCGCTGTCGAACGCCCCCGAAGGCTCCAGGTGCGGCAGCAACTCGGCGTACCGCGGCCAGTTCCGGCTGTCGAGGGGATTGCCCGGGTCGGCCTCGGCGAGCAGGGTACGCACGGCCCGGCGGTGGGTTTCACGGCTGTCCGCGCCGATCAGCTTGGAGATGATGTCGTGGACGAGCCGGTGCATGTGCACCGACTCCTGGTGGGGTCCCATTTCGACACCGACCGGCCCTCGGGTCTCACGGGTGAGTACCGAGTAGTTCACCAGTGTGTCCAGGGACCGGGTCCAGGCCGGCAGGTCCGCCGCCATCCACCGCAGTTCCTCGGGGAGGTCCGCGTGCGGGTAGGCGCGGATGAGTCCGAGCGGGATGCGACCGGGCGCGAACGAGGTGCACAGGCCCAGCACGTCGAGGGCCTGGGGCTGCGCCCGGCGCAGCCGGTTGAGCAGTATCGACCACGAGGTCATGGAGGACTGCGGGAACCCCTCGCCGGCGACGGGCTCGTCCACGGTGGAGAGTCTGCGCTCGCGCACCATCCGCAGGTACTCGGGCACCTCCATCCGGGACTCGCCCAGCCAGGAGGCGGCCTGCACCAGCGGCAGCGGTACGTCGCCGAACTCGGCGGCGACCTCGTCCGCCTCCGCGCCCGTGATGTGGCCGGCCCGGCGCATCAGGTAGCCGACGGACTCGGCACGCACGAAGGCCGGGACCTCCAGGACCTCGGCCCGCTCGCTCCAGCCGCGGTTGCGGGACGTGACCAGGACATGGCCGGCGCCCTGCGGCAGCAGCGCGTCGGCACCCGCGGTGTCGTCCCAGCCGTCGAAGACGATCAGCCACTTGGCGTGCGGATCACCGCGGCGCAGAGCGTTGCGTACGGCACGGATGCGTTCACCCGGTTCGCTGCCGCTGCGCAGCCCGAGTTCGACGGCGAGTTCGCCGAAGCGGTCCCGCTGGATGTTGCGGTCGTCGGAGTTGACCCACCAGACGACGTCGTAGTCCGTGCTGAACCGGTGTGCGTACTCGGTCGCGAGCTGGGTCTTGCCGATGCCGGACATACCGAGCAAGGTGCAGACGGCGGCCCCGCGCTCGGCGTCCGCGAGACGCTGGTGGAGGGTGGTGAGCAGGTCGTCGCGTCCGGTGAAGCGCGGATTGCGGTGCGGCACCTCTCCCCAGACGTCGCAGCGTGTGTCGGGGTAGCGCACCGGGGTGGCCGGTGTACGGGGTGTGCGCAGGCGTCTCAGTCCGAGCCGGGTGAGCAGTCGCTCCTCGGCGCCCTCGTCGCCGATCCCCCACAGGCTGGCCGGTTCCAGGACCGCGGTGGCCGGCAACAGCGGGCGGTTGGTGAGGTTGACGGCCGCGATCCGGTCGGCGTGTGCGGCGACGAAGCCGCGCAGGACGTCGTTCCACTCGCCCGCCGGGCGCGGGCCGAGTTCGAAGAACCAGTCGTCGAGGACGAGCAGGACGCGCCCACTGGACAGGAGCAGGTCACCGAACGAGTCCTCCAGGGGCACCTCGCGCGGCGGGTCCCAGCGCTGCAGCGTGGTCCGGTGGCCGTGGCTCTCCAGGCACTGCCCGATCCATGCCGCCCACGAACGGTGGTAGCCGGGGAAGACCACCAGAATGTGCTCGGACGTCCTGTCACCGTCCGCTCCGGACCGCCGCTGTTCCGTCATCACCGCTCCCGTTCCCGCCGCGTCCGTCGCGCTCGCGCACACGCTAACGCAACGAGGTCGATGGTGTGCGCTCTGTCATGCGGAGCCTCGGGCCGTCGCCCCGAGGCTCAGGTGGTGCAGGTACATCGCCTGCACGAACCGCCGCCCTGTGCAGGTCAGTTCATCGGAATCCCGGAGTACGGACAAGGCCCGGTCGACCTGTTCCAGATACCGCCCGTAGCGCTCCGCGGCGCGGTGCCGCCAGGCCGCGGGGACACCGGACGCACGTTCCGCCCTCCGCCACAGGTCGAGCAGTGCGAGGTGGGCGTAGGTGCCCTGGAGGACCGCCGACGCCGGTCGCGGGTCGGGCCGCCAGGCCACCCGGTGCAGGGCGCCCCCGGGCCGGCACAGAGGAACGGAGTCGTCGAGGGCGGCGAGCTTGGTGTGGTGGGTCTCGTGGACCAGTGTCTCCGCCAGCTCCGCGGCACCGGCCGGGAGCTGGGTCAGCACGGCGCCGGGAGCGGCGCGGACGGTCGCACCCGTCGGCACCCCGCTGTCCCGTCCCGCCGCGGCCAGCGGCACCAGGGCGTGTACGAGGGCGTCCGTCTCGGAGAGCCGTCCCGGGTCGGTCGCCGACAGCAACGCGCGGGCCCGTCGCCAGCGCCTGGCCCACGAGGGGTGGTCGGTGTGCGCCCGGTCGGCCGCGGGGACCGCCGTCGGTCCGATGCCGGGGCGCGGCACCCGGTAGGGGTCGAGGTCGTCGAGGACGGCCGTTCCACCCGGCAGGGCGCGCAGCGCGGACCAGCCGGACCCGTGCCGGGCCCCGGCCCGCACCCCGCGTCCCGGCAGGTCGACGGCGCCGTGCCCGGCCTCCTCCACGAGCCGCAGCCGGCCTTTCCGGTCGCTCACCCGGGCGCGGCCGGAGGGGCAGCGCAGGACGCCGAGACCGGGCAGGCCCAGGATGCCGGAGGGCACCCGGAAGTCACCTGTCGCCGGGCAGCCGGCCCGGGACGCGGCGACGACGGCGACTCCCGACAGATGGGCCAGGTGCGCCTCGAACTGCGGTCCGGCCGACGCGGCGAGCGCCTCGGTGAGCCAGGCACCGGTCGTCGGGTAGTCGAGCACCTCGCGCACGGCCCCGGCGTCGGCCTGCTCGGCGCGCTCCAGCAGCGCCCAGTCGTCCTCGAAGCGTCGGCGCACCGGGGGAGGCAGGCCGGCGTGCTGCCGTTCGACCCGGACGAGGAGGGCCTTGAGCAGCAGCATGCGACGCGCGTGGACCGCGGCACGCAGCTCCGCCGTACCGGCGGGGGTGGGCCGGGTCCTGGCGAGTGCGGTGAGGACATCGGGCGGGACGGGCGCCCGGCTCATTCCCGGAGCGCCCGGATCGGGGCCGTCTCGTCGGATACGGGTCCGGGTCCGGGTCCGGGTCCGGGTCCGGCTGAAAAGGTACGTGGCTCGGCGGAGGCGCCGAGCGCGGTCGACGAGGGTTCGTTGCCACCGGAGTACCAGACCTGCCGGGACTCGACCGCCCCTGTCAGGACCAGGTCGACGGCCTCGGAGACTTCCGGACCGTCCATGGCGCGCAAGGTGCGCAGGTCCACGTCGTCGAGTCCGGGCGGCAGCACGGTCCGCCCGGCGTCCCGGCCCCGGACGGCGGTCACCTTCCCCTGCTCCGCCACGCTCGGCTCCTCCCCCCGGGTCCGCACCGTACGATCGCAACGGTTGCCCAGTTCTTCCCGACCGGCCGGTAACAGAAACCCCGGCTGGATCAACCGCGTTGAAACTCGGCCGAGTCGGCTCGCTCCTCCCAGGCGTGCCAGGGCGGCGCGAGTCGCTTCCAGTCATCCTCGGTCATGGTCCGTGACGCGGTCACTCCCCATTCGCCCTCGAGCACGCGCTGCGCTTCCCGCTCCGCACGCCGAGTGAGCTGCACCTCGCCCCAGTCGACCTCCCGCAAGGCCCCCGTGAGCCGCTGCCACTGCTCCCGCGCCGCCCGGTATGCCGCCCCGGCCGCGCTGGGCCGGCCCAGCAGCACCAGCACCGCCCCGCGCCCGTGCCGGGCACGCGCCACCAGCACCGACCCCGGCGCGTCCGGGCACGCCTCCTGTGCCTCGCGCTCGGCGTTCTCGTACGCGCGCAGCGCCTCGAAGAGCACGGGCGCGCCGGCCCGGTACCACCCTTCGAGCCGCACCCTGCCGAGCTGGAGCCAGGCCTCGGCCCGTACGCCCACGTCGGCCGCCGCCCGCACGGCCTGCCCCAGCAGGTGCCGGCTCTCGAACAGGTCCGGCAGGAAGCCCAGATGCCGGAAGCGCTGGGCGAGGGCGCTGCCCACCAGCGCCTGGAGCCGGCCGCGCTGCGCGGACCGGGCCGGCAGATCCTTGAGGGCCTCCCTCAGTACGGACTCCGCGCGGTCCACGAGACCCGCGCCGTCTCCTCGGGACGCCCTGCGCAGCAGCGACTCGCCCCAGGTGGTGAGGAGGCCGCAGCGTACGACGCTCTCCGGCGGTGCGAGCAGCACGGCCGTCTCGTACGCCTCGTCGGCCTCCTGGGCCTCGCCCGCCGTGTCGTGGAACGCGGCGCGGGCGGCGAGGCAGGGCAGCCGCAGGGCGGGGTCGTCACCGGCGGCCCGCTCCGCCCGCAGCAGCGCTTCCCGGGTCGCCTCCTCGTCCGCCGGGTCGCCGCGCAGCGCCCGCGCCAGGTCGAGCAGGGCCCGACTGCGTACGGGGCCGGGGGCGTCGGACTCGTCGAGCAGGGCACAGGCCGGGCGCAGGTCGGCGGCGGCCTCGCCGTGGTGCCCCAGGTCGAGCAGGAGCCGGCCGCGGCGCAGCAGCCGGGCCCGGTGGACGGCGCGCCAGGTCTCGGTGCGGTGGCGGTCCGCGGCGGACCCTTCCGTGGGCCCGGAGGCGCGGCGGACGGCCGCGGGCCAGGGGGCGATGTCGGGGGCCAGGACGTCGAGCGCGGACAGGAGGCGGTCCGGGTCGCCGGTGACGCGCCACAACGCGTGCAGTCCGGCGGCGAGTTCCAGCGCGGAGTCCGCCTGTGCGGTGCTGTTGTCCGGCGCCGTGCGGTGGGCGGCGGCCAGTTCCTCGGTGGCGGCGGTGAGGAGGTCCGCCCGGCGCTCCGGCGCGCGGCCCGCCACCGTGTCGGCCTCGGCCCGCAGCACGCGGCCGAGGACCAGCCGAGCCCGTACGCCGTCGTCCTCGTCGGGTGCCGGGACGGCGTCGGCTGCGGTCCTGGCGGCGGCCCGCACCGCGGCCTCGGCGTGCTCCCGCGCCCGGTGCAGCACGTCCGGGTCGGCCAGCGTCCGCCACTGGCCGAGCAGCCGCTCCGCCTCCGTCAGGGGCTCGGGCGTGACCAGGTCCGGCAGGTAGAAGCGCAGCACCCGGGCGGGGACGCGGGCGAACAGCTCGGCCTCCGCGCTGTCCCCGGCGTTCGGCCCCGTGTCGTCGTCCGTGCGCGGCCCGGCGTCGGCGGCCCCGGCGTCGCGCCCGGCGAGGCGGACCGCGGCCAGCGCGGCGAAGTTGCGGGTGCCCTTGCCGAAGCGGCGCTCCACGTAGTCCGAGCAGTGCTTGAGGACGAGTCCGGCTGTGTCCTGGTCGAGCGTGGAGAGCAGCAGGTCCTGCACCCGCCCCGGGTAGCTGAAGCACGGCTGTTCGTCGGGGCCGGGCAACCGGCGCAGCAGCCCGCCCAGCAGGACCTCCGCCAGTTCCATGGGCCCGGTGTCGGGGAGCATGGCGCGCTGGACCAGTTGCATGACGGGCAGGGTGAGCGGGGCGGCGGCCAGGTAGACGGCGAGGCGCATCGCCCCCGGTGAGGCGGTCGCCCGGAAGGCGCGGACGAGTTCGTCGTCGGCGCGCGCGACCGTGCCGGCCGGGGCCGCCGGCGCGGGGTGGTGGGTCGTCAGGGCGGCCCAGGCCCGCTCGCTGGTGGGGCCGGTGCCGGCCAGCAGACGCGCCCAGGTCTCGAACGCCTCCGGTGTCGGCTGGAGGACCGGTACCGCCGGGACGGGTGCGTCGGGCCCGTCCCACGGCTCGTCGTCCGGGTGGAAGGTGAGACGGCCGCCGAACTCGGCCGCCCGGACCAGCAGTCCGGGCTCCGCGGGCAGGGCCGTGCGGCCCCACAGGCGGGGTGGCAGCGGCTGGACGATGGCCAGGGGCGAGGAGCGCGGCCACTCCCGCAGCAGCCGTTGCGCCCCGCCGCTCTGCCACAGGGTGCCCACGCAGTCGCTGATCAGCAGGGTGACGGAGCGGCCCGAGGGGTCGTGGAGCTCGTCCGGCGAGCGCAGCCGCGGCGGGCGGCCGGGCTCGGCGGCGGGACCGATCGCCGGGCTCCCGGCGGCATCGGCGTACAGATGGTGGACGCGGACGGCGGCGAACGCTCCCGCCTGCTGGCAGGCCTGCCGCAGCTCCTCGACCAGCTGTCCCCACACGGCCATCGCGGGCCCGGTGTCCACCAGGAGGCGGATGTCGCACCTCCTGCTGCGGCCCGGCCGCGGTACGGGCAGGACGAAGCCGGTCACGGCGGCGCGCTCGGCCGTCGCCTCCTCGTCGATGTCGCCGTCGGTGTACTCGGTGCCCGCGACCCGGTAGCGGCTCAGGAGGCGCAGGGCCTTCTCCAGGCCGAGGAGGCCGGGCAGCGCGGTGGCGGCGGGGGCGCGCACCGGGAAGGTGGCGTAGGTGCCGCCGCCATCGGCCCGGCCGGTGGCGGCGCCCGCGGCACGCAGGGGTACCGGGGTGGACGCCCTGGTGCCGGGGGTGGTGAGGTCCGGGGCGGGCCGGGCCGCGTCGTCCGCGGTGGCGAGGTGGGGGTCGGGCGACGCCGGTGGGGTCTGTGATCCGCTCTCCGGCGTACCGGCAGGTTCGGAGCCGGAACAGGAACCGGAGCCGGAGCCCCGGTCCGTGGCGGGGTCGGGGCGGGCCACGGCGGCGCGGGGCGGTGCCGAGCCGAGCCGGCGGGCCAGCCAGACGGCGTCCGCGACGTCCTCGGCGGTGACGTCGAGACCGGCGCGTCGCAGTCGGCCGATCAGCTCCTCCAGCGGCGCCCCCTGCATCGGGCCCTCACCTCGACCGGTCGAGCCGCTGCATGAGCAGGTCCGCGATGCGCTCGCGGGTGAGCCGTTCCGCGTGGGGCGTGTGCTGGGTGAGGAAGAGGGCGTTGAGGAGTTGGTCCGCGGCCATCACCTCGCCCGGTTCCCGGTCGAGGAACCTGCCGATCAGGTCCTGTCCGGCGGCGACCCCCTCCTCGCCGAGGTGCGCCTCCACCATGGCGGTGAGCTGTTCCTCCCCCGGTGGCTCCAGCTCGAGCTGGACGCAGCGCCTGAGCAGCGGTGCCGGGAAGTCCCGCTCGCCGTTGGAGGTCAGGACGATCAGCGGGAAGCTGGTGCAGGCGATGCGCCCGCCGTGCACCGCGATCCGGCCGCTGTCGTGCGCGAGCACCTCGACCACGGGCTGCCTGTCGGCGACGCGTTCCAGTTCCGGGATGGCGAACTCGCCCTCCTCCAGCGTGTTCAGGAGGTCGTTGGGCAGGTCGAGGTCGCTCTTGTCGAGTTCGTCGATGAGCAGGACCCGGGGCAGTTCGGAGGGCAGCAGCGCGGTCCCGAGCGGTCCGAGCCGGATGTACGCACCGATGCCCCGGTCCCGGTCCGCTCCGTCGTCCCCGTCGCTTCCGTCGCCGCCGCCGCCGTTTCCGTTGCCGCCGTCGTTTCCGCTGCCGCCGTCGGCGCGTGCGCGCTCCAACTGGACGTCCTGGAGCCGTCCGATCGCGTCGTAGCGGTACAGACCGTCCTGCAAGGTCGTCCGGCTGACGATCGGCCAGCGCAGCACCCGGCCCAGCTTCAGCTCGTGGGCGACGGCGTAGGCGAGGGTGGACTTCCCGGTGCCGGGGTTGCCGGTGACGAGGAGCGGGCGGCGCAGGTAGAGGGCCGCGTTGACGGCGTCGACCTCGGCGGGGCGGGGCGCGTAGTTCTCCGCACGGCGGCGGCGGACGCCGAGCCGGCGGGCGCCGCCCGGGTCCTCCGAACCGGCCGGTGTGCCGTCCCGTCCCCGCGTGAAGTCGCGCCAGGGGGGTGGCTCCGGCAACCGCCGTACACCGTCGTGCGGCTGACCCACTCCGCGGTAGATCCGCCAGTCGTTCACCATGGGCTCCTTCCGGCTCTGGTGATCCTGCAGCGGTCCGGGCCGTTCGAGTACGACGTTACCGTCCGGCCGCCGGGCCCGCCGAGACTCCCGGACGGTCCTGCCTTCCTGATACCCGGGCACAGGGGAACCGACGGCTTCTGATGCGGCATCAGACGGTCCGGGGTCCGGCGAGCGGAGGCGGCCGCATCGTCTCCGCCCCGTACGGTGGACGGTCCGGGGGGTCGAAGAGGACGGCGATCCTGCCCGTGAGTCCCTCGCTCAGGGCGATGTCGGGGTCCGAGGCACCGATGCGCTGGTCGCGTACGTGCGCGTGCAGGCCCTCGGCCCGGCCGGCGAGGGACAGCAGGCGGGCGGCGTTCCGGTGGAACGTCCGGCACCCGTCGTGGTCGTGGCCGTCTCTGCGCCACAGCACCAGGGGGTGTCCTGCGGCGAGGGCGACGTCCATGGCCTCCCGCCCGGCGCCGCTTCCGACGGGCCCGCAGAAGACCGGGACGCAGCCGTCGCCGCTGCCCGACAGCCGGCGGAAGGTGCCGAGCCTGCTCTCCCGGCGCCCGCCGGACTCGTGCCCGGTGTCCGTCGACTCGCCGCGCAGCGGGACGCCGGAGAGCGGCCCCCGCGCGGTGGCCGTCCAGCGCCGGCGCCATTCGGGGATGGGTGCCTTGGCGTTGCGGCGGCGGTCGCGGAGCAGAACGGTACGGCGCAGTCCGAGCGGCATGGACTGCTCGTCGAAGAAGTCGGTCTCCTCGTACTCGCCGCCCTCACCGGATGCGACGTCCCTCTCGGGGACGAGCCGCCACTCGTCTATCGGCTCGTCGAGCAGTGCGCGGGGCAGGAACGCCTCGACGACCGCCAGGTGTTCACCGCGGTCGCCCAGCCGCAGCGCTTCGGCCAGCGGTTCCCTCAGGTACTCCTGGAGTTCGTGGCGCCGTACGCCCAGGTCGTTGCTGTAGAGGGGGGTGACGTCCCGGCCGTCGTACAGGAGTCGCACGCTCAGCGGGTAGCGCTCCCCGTAGACCGGCTCCCCGATGTCGACGAGGACGTCGGCTCCGGTGCGGGTGGGCGTCTCGCGCGCGAGGACGGGACCGGCGGACCGCGCGGCGGCCGGCTCGCCCACGTCGCCGAGGAGCCGGTCGATGTCCTCGCGGATCACCGGCTGTGCGTACAGGACCGCCTGCTCCCCGATCCACCGGGTGAGGTCCCGCAGCCGCTCCGGGTCGGTGCCGCCCGGGTGTTCCAGCACGGTGTGCCGGGCCACCTTGGCCGCGTACAGCAGTACGGCGTCCAGGTCGAGTTCGGGCCTGCCTCCCTTGTCACCGAGGTCGCGCAGCCCGTGCAGCAGGGCCGCGCCCTCCCGCCAGGTGCGCGGGTCCTCGGGGAAGGGGGACCGGAAGTCCGACTGCACCACGCGGGACTTGGCCTCCTGCACGAGGTCCGCGATCTCCCCCGGGCCGCTGGGCGGCGGCAACTGGGCGAGGTGGCCGTAGAGGTGGAGGCGCTGGGCGGGGTTGAGGATGCCGGGGGTGCCGGGGTCGCGCAACCCGGTCTGGACACGCGTCCAGTCGGTGTCCGCTCCGGGCCGGTTGAAGCGCGCGAGGTGGTGCAGGTCGTGCTCGCGCATCACGGTGTGCAGGATGTCGCCACCGGGCACGTCGTGCAGCTCGCGCAGCGCGGTGACGGGGACGGCGGCCCCCTCGGACTGCCGGACGCCCTTGTTCATGCCGATGACGGAGCCGTGGCGCAGGTCGACGACGGGCCCGCCGGAGAGGCCCTCGACCGGGAGGGCGCCGGTGAGCAGCAGGGCCTTGCCGTCCCGGCCACTGGCCTCACCGACGCCGTGCCGGAGGCCGAGGGCGCCGGTCTGCCGCGACCAGCCGTGCAGCGATACCGGGGCGGGGATGGTCGGCGCGCGATCGCTCAGCCAGACGCACGGGGCGTCGTCCGCGCCGTGCACCCGGACGAGCGCGATGTCCGGGAAACCCCAGCGCCCGCGGCCCGCGTGCGCGGGCTCGGGCCGCGGTTTGGCGAGCACCACCTCGCCCGTGGTGGTGCCGCCCTGCCAGGTGACCCCCACGGGGCTCCGACTACGCCACACCTCCGCTCCCCCCTTCCCCACGACGTGGGCACAGGTCAACAGCCAGCCCGGCGCTATGAAGAATCCCGATCCCCAGTACTCGCCACGCTCCGGTGCATACCCGTCACCCGGTGCGACGATGCGCGCGAGCGAGGGGCGCACCAGCTCTTCGAGGGCGCTCATACGGCCCCGGACGCCGGAGGTCCGGGCGGAGGAACGGCACCGCCTTCCGGTCCGGGTCGCGGCGCGCCGTCCCGGCGGGCGGGTTCGGTCCAGGTCAGCGACACGTTCAGCGAGGCATTGCCGCCGCCGCCCGCGATCGCGCCCACGACGCTGCCGGCCTGCGCCGACAGCTCAATGCCGAAGCCGACGGAGACCTCGACGGATTCCTGGGTGTCCAGTCCGGCGCGCAGGGAGCGCACGACACCGCCGACCGTGTCGGCGAGGCCCCCCGCCATGTCGATGACGCGGTCCCGTACGCCGGTGTCCTCGAAGCCGTCCCCGGCCGTCGCGTCGTCGGGCGCGCTCACCCTGGCCCAGACGACGGTCCCGTCGTCGAGCCGTACCTGTTCGATCCCCCCGGCCACGGCGCCCCCGTCCGTTCGCTTCCGGCTCCCCCGCTGCTGTGGAGGTCTCTTACCCCACCGGGGGGAGCAGGCTAAACCCCTGACCCTGCCCAGCGGTTCAGGCCGAGTGGTTCAGGCGGAGTGGTTCAGGCCGAGTGGTCCTACTCCTCGTCCTACTCCTCGTCCTCGTCCTCGTCGTCCAGGCGGGCGAGCCAGGTGGCGAGGCGCTCGACGGGCACCTCGAAGTCCGGGTTGAGGTCGACGAACGTACGCAGCTGCTCGGCGAGCCACTCGAAGGTGACCTCTTCCTCGCCGCGCCGTTTCTCCAGTTCCTCGATGCCGCGGTCGGTGAAGTACATGTGGCGTTCTCCTGCGTGCGTCCGTGTTCCGAATCCGCCCCCAAGACTATGCAAGCGGCACCGCGCGCGTGCCGCGCCCCAAGCCGGGAGCCGGGACCCCGCCGGTCGCCAGGCGTCGGGCGGGGGCCTCCGCAGCGCCGGGCGGGGGCCTCCACGGCGTCGGGCTCTTCCGCCGAGGCGTCGGCAAGGTGAGGCGGATCGGCCCGTCCGACCGATCGCCGGCCGTCAGAACGGGTGTCTTGACTTTCCGTGTCCGCGATATATCGTGAATGACGGAGGACGCGATATGGCGCGTTCGGTCGAGGAGGTCTGCACCATGTCCGAGTGGTCCGTCGCGGAGCCCAGGAAACTCACCTTCGACGAGTCCGTGAGCCGCCTGCACGTACGCATCGTCAATGGAACGGTGAACGTCGTGGGTACGGACGAGGGTTCCGCCCGCCTTGAGGTCTCCGAGATCGAGGGACCACCCCTGATCGTCACCCATGAGGACGGCGCGCTCACCGTGGCCTACGAGGACCTGCCCTGGAAGGGCTTCCTCAAATGGCTCGACCGCAAGGGCTGGCGCCGCAGCGCGGTGGTCTCCCTGGCGGTGCCGACCGGCACCCGCGTGGAGGTGGGCGCGGTCAGCGCCGCGGCCGTCGTCTCCGGGCTCGACGGGCACACCGAGGTGAAGGGCGTCTCCGGAGACACCACCCTGGTGAGCCTCGCCGGCCCGGTCCGCGCGGACACCGTCTCGGGGAGCGTGGAGGCCCAGGCCCTCACCGGAGACCTGCGCTTCAACTCCGTCTCCGGTGACCTGACGGTGGTGGAGGCGGGTTCCTCCGTGCGGGCGGACTCGGTGAGCGGATCGATGATCGTCGACCTGGACCCGGCCGGCGGACCCACCGACGTCAGCCTGAACAGCGTCTCGGGCGAGATCGCCATCCGGCTGCCCCAGCCCGCCGACGCCCAGGTGGAGGCCAACACCGCCAGCGGCGCGGTCTCCAGCGCCTTCGAGGACCTCCGGGTGGGCGGCCAGTGGGGCGCCAAGCGGATCACCGGGCGGCTCGGCGCGGGCAACGGGCGGCTGAAGGCCACCACGATCTCCGGCTCGATCGCCCTGCTCCGGCGGCCTGCCGCGGCGGACACTCCGTGGGAGCGGGAGCCGCGGGACACCGGCCCGGCGCACGACGCGCCGGACGACTCGGGGGACAATTCCGCTGCCGTCCGGGACCACGGCGACACCGCCGCCCCGTCGGACGGCACGACCGACAAGAAGGTGCTCTGACATGCCCCCCGTCTTCGCCCACGGCCGACTGCGCCTCTATCTCCTCAAGCTCCTGGACGAGGCCCCGCGCCACGGCTACGAGGTGATCCGGCTCCTCGAGGAGCGCTTCCAGGGCCTCTACGCCCCGTCGGCGGGCACGGTGTATCCGCGCCTGGCCAAGCTGGAGGCCGAGGGACTGGTCACCCACACCACCGAGGGCGGACGCAAGGTGTACGCCATCACGGACGCCGGCCGCGCCGAGCTGGCCGAGCGCAGCGGCGAGCTGGCCGACCTGGAGCTGGAGATCCGGGAGTCGGTCGCCGAGCTGGCCGCCGAGATCCGGGCCGACGTGCGCGGCGCGGCGGGAGACCTGCGCCGGGAGATGCGGGCCGCGGCCAGCGCGGCGCGCCAGGGCGCCGGATCGGGGACGCAGGACGAGGCGGGCGTAGCCGGGGGCGTCGACGACAAGGAGGCCTGGCGGGCGGCCAAGGAGGAGATGCGCCGGGTCAAGCAGGAGTGGAAGGAGCAGGCCCGCCGCGCCAAGGACGAGAGCAGGCGCGCCCGCGACGAGGCCCAGCGGGCCCGGCGTCAGGCCAAGGAGGCCCAGGAGCGGGCCCGGACCCAGGCGCAGGAGGAGGTGCAGCGCATCGCCCAGCGGGTCCAGGAGCAGGTGCAGGACCACTTCTCGCGGGGCGACTGGCCCACGGGACTGCGCGAGGGGCTGAGCGAACTGGCGAAGGAGGTCGGCGACTTCGGCAAGGACTTCGGGAAGGAGTTCGGCAAGGACTGGGGCTTCGGCCGCACCGACTCGGGCTCCACCACCCCCCGGCCCGAGTACTCCGCCACCCCCGAGGACTTTCCCGCCGGATACGCCCCGGCCTGGGCCCACGAGGACGCCGCGGACTCCACCGGGGACCCGGCCCGCGACCTGGACCGGCTGCTCGACCGCTTCCGGGACGACATCCGTGACGCCGCCCGGGACCGGGGCGTCACGCCCGACCAGCTCCGTGACGCCCGTCGTCAGTTGTCGGCTGCGGCGGCGCACATCGGGGCGATCCTGCGGACGCCGGAGGCCTGACCCCCGGGGCGCGGCCCCCGGCACCCGGCCGGGGGCGTCGGACGCGGGGCGTCGGGCTCAGGCCGCGCCCGCGCCCTGCCCGGAGTCGTCGCCCAGCACCCTGGTCAGCGACTCGTGGGTCACCCCGTGGTCGGCGAGCACCTCCGCGGGCACACCGGGGCGGATCGTCAGCGCGAGGAGGAGGTGCTCGTCCCCGATGCGCCGGTCGTGCCGGGCGACGGCGACCCGCAGCGCCTTCTCCAGGACCTCCTTGGCGCCCCGGTCGAAGCCGCGGTGCCCGGACCAGCGGCGTCCGCCCTTCCGCTCGCCGGACATGACCCCGACACCGTGCACCTCCTCCACCCGGGCGACGACCTCGGAGACGTCGATCCCCAGTCCGGCGAGGGCGTCGGTCTCGGCCTGCGTCAGACCGGCCCGGCGCCGCGCCTCCGCCAGCGCCTGCCGCACCGAGTCCCGGCGCTCACCGCCGGCCCCGAGCGCCCTCAGCGCGAAGGAGGCCCGGCTGCCCTCCCGGTCCAGCAGGGCGAGCAGCAGGTGCCCGGTGTCGACGGTCCGCGCATCCGCGGCCTCGGCATGCTCGACGGCCCCCTGCACGACCGCTCGGGCATCCTTCGTGAATCGCTCGAACATCAATGCCTCCCGTACTTCTTGTGCACGGCCTGCCTGCTGACTCCGAGCTCCGTGGCGATCTCCTGCCACGACCAGCCCTGGTGGCGCGCGCTGCGTACCTGCACCGCCTCCAGCTGCTCCAGCAGCCTCCGCAGTGCGGCGACGGCCCGCAGCCCGACTCTGGGGTCGCGGTCACCCGCACGCGTGGCGAGATCCGTTGCTTCGCTCATACGGGTCAACTTAGGTTGACATCCACTCGCCGTCAACCCCAGTTGACATCAGGGGTCCTCGAAGTCAGGAACCGCTGAGCACGATCTTGCCGAACAGCTCCCCGGAGGCCATCCGCTCGAACCCCTCACGAGCCCGGTCCAGCGGGAGCACATCGTCGATGACTGGACGTACACCGGTGGCGGCGCAGAAGGAGAGCAGGTCCTCCAGTTCGTCCTTGGTCCCCATCGTGGAGCCGACGACCCGCAGCTCAAGGAAGAAGATCCGGGTCAGCTCCGCGTGGGAGGGCCGGTCGCCGCTGGTGGCGCCGGAGATGACCAGCGTCCCGCCCGGCCGCAGCGACTTCACCGAGTGCGACCAGGTGGCGGCGCCCACGGTCTCGATGACGGCGTCCACCCGCTGCGGCAGCCGCGCACCGGGCTCCACGGCCTCCACCGCGCCCAGCTCCAGGGCCCGCTTCCGCTTCGCCTCGTCCCGGCTGGTGGCGAAGACCCGCAGCCCCGCGGCCCTGCCGAGCACGATTGCGGCCGTGGCCACCCCGCCGCCGGCGCCCTGCACCAGCACGGAGTCGCCGGGACGCACCCCGGCGTTGGTGAACAGCATCCGGTACGCCGTCAGCCAGGCGGTGGGCAGACAGGCGGCCTCCGCGAAGGACAGCTCCTTCGGCTTGGGCAGGATGTTCCAGGTGGGCACGGCGACCTGCTCGGCGAACGTCCCCTGGTAGCGCTCGGTGAGGATGGAGCGCGGCTCCCGGGGGCCGACCCCGTGGCCGGTCTGGCCGATCACCGAGTGCAGGACGACCTCGTTGCCGTCCGCGTCGACACCGGCGGCGTCGCAGCCCAGGATCATCGGCAGCCGGTCCTCCGGGAGGCCGACGCCGCGCAGGGACCAGAGGTCGTGGTGGTTGAGGGAGGCGGCCCTGACATCGACGACACTCCAGCCGGGCGGGGCCTCGGGAGCCGGACGCTCCCCCAACTCCAGGCCGGTCAGCGGCTCGTCGCGGTCGATTCGGGCGGCGTAGGCAGCGAACATGGCCCCGACGATAGGTTCCTCACCCCCCGACCGGAACCACGACGCCCTGTGACACACACCCTCTTGCCACCGGCGCCGCCGCCGGGCCAGGCAGCGGCCTCCCGCACAAGCGAGCGGCCCCGCCCTCCCGAGGAGGACGAGGCCGCTCAACGCATTCGCGCGTCAGACCGTCACCGGCGCGCCACACCCTCCGCACGGGCCGCGGCCGCCACCGCCGCCGTGACCGCCGGGGCGACCCGCTCGTCGAACGGGGACGGGATGACATAGTCCGCGGCGAGGTCGTCCCCCACCACGGAGGCCAGCGCCTCGGCCGCCGCGAGCTTCATGCCCTCGGTGATCCGCGACGCCCGCACCTGGAGCGCGCCCGCGAAGATGCCCGGGAACGCGAGCACGTTGTTGATCTGGTTCGGGAAGTCCGAGCGCCCCGTGGCGACGACCGCCGCGTACTTGTGGGCGACCTCCGGGTGCACCTCGGGGTTCGGGTTGGCCATCGCGAAGACGAAGGCGCCCTTCGCCATCGAGGCCACCGCCTCCTCGGCCACCGTGCCGCCGGAGACGCCGATGAAGACGTCGGCGCCGGCGAGCGCGTCCTCCAGCGAGCCGGACAGCCCCGCCTTGTTGGTGAAGGAGGCCACCTCCTGCTTGACCGGCGTGAGGTCCGCCCGGCCCGCCGAGATGATGCCCTTGCGGTCCGCCAGCGCGACATCCCCGATGCCGGCCTCCACCAGCATCTTGGCGATGGCGACACCGGCCGCGCCCGCGCCCGAGATCACCGCGCGCAGCTCGCCCAGCGTCCGCCCGCTCAGCCGCGCCGCGTTGCGCAGCGCCGCCAGCGTCACGACCGCCGTGCCGTGCTGGTCGTCGTGGAAGACCGGGATGTCCAGCCGCTCCTGGAGCTTGCGCTCGATCTCGAAGCAGCGCGGCGCCGAGATGTCCTCCAGATTGACGCCGCCGAACGAGGGCGCGAGGCGGACCACCGTCTCGACGATGTCGTCGGCGTCCGTGCAGTTCAGGGCGATCGGGACCGCGTCCACCCCGCCGAACTGCTTGAAGAGGATGGCCTTCCCCTCCATCACCGGGAGGGAGGCCTCGGGCCCGATGTCCCCGAGTCCCAGCACCGCCGTGCCGTCCGTGACGACCGCGACGACCGAGGACTTCCAGGTGTAGTCGTGGACGAGGTCGGGCTGCTCGGCGATCGCGCTGCACACCTTCGCGACGCCGGGCGTGTACGCCAGGGACAGGTCTTCCTTGTCACGGACCGGCACGGTGGCCTGCACGGCCATCTTGCCGCCGCGGTGCAGCGCGAACGCGGGGTCGAAGGAGTCGAGCGGCTCAGCGCCCGCCCCCTGCTCCGCACCGGCTCCGTTGTCGCTGCGAGGATTGACGATCTCCGCTGCCACTTTGTCTTACCCCTTAAGAGTTCATGGTTTGAGGGTTTGTCCACTCCTGGTGAGGAATGGGCGGGCACCGCGCGGGAGGATGGCTGTACGGGCCACGAGGACCCCGCGCGACGGGCGCGCCGCACACGCGCCCTGAGCCCCTGATGAGGGGTGTAAAGAACCTTCTTACCCGACGGACGCCTCCGGCGACGAGTCGGATAAGAGCAAGCTCACATGTCGGACCCCGAACGCCGCATGTCGGTGACATGGCTCATAGCCGGGGATCAGGACAACCTCGCGACGCCCCTTGACAGACCGGGAGAAGCCGCTTGGAACGGCCGTACACGCTGACGATCCATGCCCGGATAACGAGAAATTCCGCAGATCTTCCGGCCGGAGGGGCAGATTCCCGTAAAGGTTCGGTCGTGATGTACCGACCTGATGCGGTTCGGGGGGTGACCCGTTATCCGATTTTGACATGACGGCCCCCCTGAATGGCCGAGTCCGAATGGCAAGATGCCGTAATCACACGAGGTCGCGGCACTCGAAGGTGTGTGCTCACGTCGACCCACGGCGCCCGCCGGTCCCCCGGCAGGCGTCCCGCTCCATCGGAACACCACCGTCCCCATCGGCAACTCCATTCATCCGCCGGAGGAACCCCATGACCGCAAGCTCCACCCGTCGTACGACCGCCGCGCACTCCCGGCTAGCAGCGGTCGGTGCGATCGCGGTCGCAGGCGCGCTGCTGCTCACCGGATGCGGCGACCAGACCGAGAACAGCGACTCCGGCAGCGACAACCAGTCCTCGAGCGGTGCTCCGCTGGCCGACAAGCTGCCGCAGTCGATCCGCGACAAGGGCACCGTCAAGGTCGGCTCCGACATCGCCTACGCGCCCGTCGAGTTCAAGGACGACTCCGGCAAGACGGTCGGTATCGACCCCGACCTCGCCGACGCCCTGGGCAAGCAGCTCGGTGTGAAGTTCGAGTTCGAGAACGGCACCTTCGACACCCTGATCACGGGTCTGCGCTCCAAGCGGTACGACATCGCCATGTCCGCGATGACCGACACCAAGGACCGCCAGGAGGGCATCGACTCGGACACCGGCAAGAAGGTCGGCCAGGGCGTCGACTTCGTCGACTACTTCACCGCCGGTGTCTCCATCTACACCAAGAAGGGCGACAACCAGGGCATCAAGACCTGGTCCGACCTGTGCGGCAAGAAGCTCGTGCTCCAGCGCGGCACGGTCTCCGAGGACCTCGCCAAGGCCGAGAACGAGAAGTGCCCGGCCGGCAAGAAGATCTCCATGGAGGCCTTCGACAACGACCAGCAGGCCCAGACCCGCCTGCGCGCGGGCGGCGCCGACGCCGGCTCCTCCGACTTCCCGGTGGCGGCGTACGCGGTGAAGACCTCCGGCGGCGGCAAGGACTTCGAGCTGGTCGGCGAGCAGGTCGAGGCCGCGCCGTACGGCATCGCGGTCGCCAAGGAGAGCACGCAGCTGCGCGACGCCCTGAAGGCGGCGCTGGACGCGGTGATCGCCAACGGTGAGTACAAGAAGATCATGGACAAGTGGGGCGTGGCGGAAGGCGCCGTCACGGAGGCCACCATCAACGGCGGCAAGTGACCGCGCGGCGGGCACTGAAAGGCAACATCCGTGACTGTTGACATCGACAAGACGGGCTCCGGCCCGGCGGACACCCCGCCGGCCGGCCCGGAGGCCATCAGGGCCATCCCGGTCCGGCACTACGGCCGCTACGTCACCGCGGTCGTCGCGATCGCGCTGCTGGCCGCGGTCGTGTACGCGTTCTCCCAGGGCAAGATCAACTGGGGTGCGATCCCGGACTACTTCTTCGACGACCGCATCCTGTCCGGCATGGGCAAGACGCTGCTGATCACCGTCCTGGCCATGCTCATCGGCATTGTCGGCGGCATCATGCTCGCGGTGATGCGGCTGTCGAAGAACCCGGTGACCTCGTCCATCGCGTGGTTCTACATCTGGTTCTTCCGCGGCACGCCGGTCCTGGTGCAGCTGGTCGTCTGGTTCAACCTGGGCCTGGTCTTCGAGTACATCGACCTCGGCCCGTTCTACCGCGACGAGTGGTCCGACTTCATGACGCCGTTTCTGACGGCGCTGCTCGGCCTCGGCCTCAACGAGGCCGCGTACATGGCGGAGATCTGCCGCGCCGGTCTGCTGGCGGTCGACGAGGGCCAGACCGAGGCGGCCCACGCGCTCGGCATGAGCCACACCAAGACGCTGCGCCGGATCGTGGTCCCGCAGGCGATGCGCGTGATCGTGCCGCCGACGGGCAACGAGGTCATCAACATGCTGAAGACGACCTCCCTGGTGTCGGTCGTCCAGTACTCCGAGTTGTTCAGAGTGGCCCAGGACATCGGCCAGACCTCGGGCGCACCCGCCGAGATGCTGTTCCTGGCAGCGGCCTGGTACCTGCTGCTGACCTCGGTCTTCAGCGTCGGCCAGTACTACCTGGAGCGGCACTACGCCCGCGGTTCCAGCCGCAGCCTGCCGCCGACGCCGATGCAGAAGATCAGGGCGAACCTGTTCTCCCTGTCGAACCGCTCCAGCACGACGGGAGGTGCCGCATGACCGCCATGGTGAAGGCCGAGGGCGTCCACAAGTCCTTCGGCGCCATCGAGGTCCTCAAGGGCATCGACCTGGAGGTGAGGTCGGGTGAGGTGTTCTGCCTGATCGGCCCCTCCGGCTCCGGCAAGTCCACCTTCCTGCGGTGCATCAACCACCTGGAGAAGATCAACGCCGGACGGCTCTACGTCGACGGCGAGCTGGTCGGCTACCGCCAGAAGGGCGACAAGCTCTACGAGCTGAAGGACAGCGAGGTCGCGGTCAAGCGCCGGGACATCGGCATGGTCTTCCAGCGCTTCAACCTGTTCCCGCACATGACGGCACTTGAGAACGTCATGGAGGCGCCGGTCCAGGTCAAGGGCGTGAGCAGGGCGCAGGCCAGGGAGCGCGCGGGCGCCCTGCTGGAGCGGGTGGGCCTGTCCGACCGGGCCGGCAACTACCCCTCGCAGCTCTCCGGCGGCCAGCAGCAGCGGGTCGCGATCGCCCGGGCGCTGGCGATGGACCCGAAGCTGATGCTGTTCGACGAGCCGACCTCGGCCCTGGACCCGGAGCTGGTCGGCGATGTCCTCGACGTCATGCGCGACCTCGCCGAGTCCGGCATGACGATGGTCGTCGTCACCCACGAGATGGGCTTCGCCCGCGAGGTGGGCGACAGCCTGGTCTTCATGGACGACGGCGTGGTGGTCGAGTCGGGCAACCCGCGCGACGTCCTCACCGATCCGCAGCACGAGCGGACGAAGGCGTTCCTGTCCAAGGTCCTCTGAGGACAGGCGGTCGCGCGCGGAGGGGCGGTACGGAAGATCCGTACCGCCCCTCCCCTGTTCCACGTCCTACTTCACGGCGAGCAGCAGCGTGTCCGACGGCGAGCACCACACCGGCCGCGCCTCGCCGAAGCCCTTCTCGCGCAGGACGCGCGCGTGCCAGGCCGCCGAGGGCATCTCGCCGTCGGCGTGCTCACCGTAGATCTCGAAGCGGCGGGCGGTCGGTTCGGCGAGCACCGGGTCCTTGGCGGCCAGCTGCCACCACTCGGCCCAGTCGAGCGCGCCCCCGCTCTTCGCCGCGTCCATCTGCGCGTGCCGCTGCGCCCGCTCGGCCGCGTTGATCCGGGGCGTCGTGTCGTCGATCATGTGGTCCGCGTTCATGAAGACACCACCGTCGCGGACCAGGCCCGCGACCCGGCCGTAGAGATCCGCGAGGGGTTCGGCGTGGAACCAGTGCAGGGCCGTGGCGGTGAGGACGGCGTCGTACGAGTCGTGCGGCAGCTTCGCCGGCCAGTCGGGGTCCTTGAGGTCGGCGGTGACGAAGGAGACCCGGTCGTCGCCGGCGAAGGTGCCCTCGGCGATCGCGAGCAGCGCGGGGTCGAGGTCCACGCCGGTACTGGTGGCCCCGGGGAAGCGGGCGAGCAGCCGGGCGGTGATGGTGCCGGTGCCGCAGGCGAGGTCCAGCACGCGCGGTGCGGTGCCGACGAGCGCCTCGACCATGTCGAGCATGATCCGGAAGCGGTCCTCCCGGTCCGGCATGTACCACTCCTGCTGCCGGTCCCAGCTCTCCTGCCAGGCCCGCCAGTCGGCGCCGGCCGTGGTGGCGTCGGTGGTCCTCGTGGTGTCGGCGTTCGTCATCGGGCCCCTCCGTGCATGCGTGACGTAATACCCTGGAAGCACGATCAGCTGTTACCTGACCGCAGGCACGACCATAGAGCCCCTTCGTAAGGACTACAAGTGGAACTGGCCTATTACTCGGATTACGCCGTACGTCTCGTCAACACCGAGGAACCGTCCCGCGGGCAGGACTCCCTGACCTCGGTCGAGGCCATCCGCGAACTGTTCGGCGCCAACCAGTCGGCGGCCCGGCGGGCGGCCGACTCGGACGTGACCCGCTTCCGCTCGGTCCGGGGACGGCTGCGGGCGGTGTTCGAGGCGGCCGACGGCGGCGACGAGACCCTCGCCGTCGCCCTGCTGAACTCCCTGCTCCTGGAGTTCCCGGTGAGCCCGCAGATCTCCGGCCACGACCACCGCGACGACGACGGCCGGCCGCTGTGGCACATGCACCTGGCCGACCACCCGTCCAACGCCACCGCCGGTTTCGCCGCCATCGCGGCGATGGGCCTCGCCTTCCACCTCACCGAGTACGGCGTGGACCGCCTGGGCCTGTGCGAGGCGTCCCCCTGCCGCAACGCCTACCTGGACACCTCCACCAACCGCTCCCGGCGCTACTGCTCCGACCGCTGCGCCACCCGCGCCAACGTGGCGGCCTACCGCGCCCGCAAGCGTCTGGAGGCGGACCGGGCGGCCGGCACCGGCCTGAGCGCGGACAGCGCCCAGCGGGCCACGGCGAACGGGGAGCGCTGACCCGCCCGCGGCGGCCGGTACCGCAGGCGCACCCTGCCGAGCACCAGGTCCTCGGGGACGACCCCGTAGTCGGTGCTGTCGCCGCCGGCGAAGGCGTTGTCCCCGAGCACCCACCAGCCGGTCCCGCGCCGCTCGACGGCCCGCTTGACCACCAGCAGGTCCTGCTGGAAGGGATGCCGCAGCACGACCACGTCACCCGACCGGACCCGCGCTCCCCAGTGCACGAGCAGCACGTCACCGTGGTGCAACGTGGGCACCATCGACGGCCCGGTCACCTCGGCCGGCCCGAAGGGCAGCGCGCCTCTCGCGCGCTCGGTCTCCTGCGACGGCCGCTCCGGCATCACCCGGCACCTCCCGGTCTTTCCTCCACCAGTCTCAGTCTCACCCCCGGACTTTTGTCCCAAGCCCACGGGGGCACTCGCGAAATCGGGCCACCCAGGGAGTAATGTCCCCCCTGAGAAGACGATCACGAGGAAGGAACGCTTCATGCTTTCCCGCCTGTTTGCCCCCAAGGTCACGGTCAGTGCCCACTGCGACCTGCCCTGCGGCGTTTACGACCCGGCCCAGGCCCGCATCGAGGCGGAGTCGGTCAAGGCCGTCCAGGAGAAGATGGCCGGTAACGACGACCCGCACTTCCAGGCCCGCGCCACGGTCATCAAGGAGCAGCGCGCCGAGCTCGCGAAGCACCACGTGTCCGTGCTGTGGAGCGACTACTTCAAGCCCCCGCACTTCGAGAAGTACCCGGAGCTGCACCAGCTGGTCAACGACACCCTGAAGGCCCTCTCGGCCGCCAAGGGCTCGACCGACCCGGCGACCGGCCAGAAGGCCCTGGACTACATCGCCCAGATCGACAAGATCTTCTGGGAGACCAAGAAGGCCTGACCCTGCACCCCGGGCCGGCGATCGGTGCACCATCGCGGGCCGCAGGACAGACCGGAGGGGCCCGGCCGCAACCCGGCCGGGCCCCTCCGCGCGTCCGCACACCGCTCGCGTCCGGTGCACGGACGGCTCAGCGCTTCCGGTCGTAGGTCCGCACCACGACGCCGTTGCCGAAGGTGCGCACCGAGCCCGCCACGAACTCCGAGACCTCGAAGCCCGAGGCGAACATGGGCATGCCGGTGCCCAGCACCACCGGGTACGTCTTGATGACCAGCTCGTCGACCTCGTCGACCAGCTCCCCGGCCACGGCCGCCCCGCCGCACAGGTAGATGTCAAAGTCGCTCTCCTCCGCCTTCAGTTCGCGGACCCTGCCGACCAGGTCCGTCGAGACGATCTCGACGTTGGGGTCGGGCGACTCCGTGAGGGTGCGCGAGGCGACGATCTCGCGCATGTGTCCGTAAGGGCTGGTGACGCCCTCCTTCAGCGCCAGGTCGTAGCTGCCCCGGCCCTGGACCACCGTGTCGAACCGCTTGTTCGGCAGGTCGTCGATGCCGCGCTGCTGTCGGCCGAAGCTCGACACCGTCTCCGGGTACTCCGCCTTCAGGAACGCGAAGAACTCCTCGTCCACGAACGGGTACATGAACGACGCGTCGCCGTCCGGGCCACCGATGAAGCCGTCGATCGAACAGGCGATGAAGTACGTGAGCTTGCGCAAACCGGTCTCCTTCTTCTTGGCCACCCCTTGACCACTACGCTCACAGTACTCCGGATGTAGTTGTCTGGTCTCCTGATTATTCGATCCGCGGCTCGCGCCACATCGGCCACATCAGGGGACCGTCGGGCAGTTGGAGGGCCTGCCCGGTGAACTCGAAACCCAGGCGCTCGTACAGCACCCGGCCACGGGCGCTGCTCGCCTCCAGGTAGGCGGGCGTCCCCTCGCTGTCGCAGCGGTCGAGGACCTGCTCCATCAGCGCGGTGCCGAGACCCTCGCCCTGCCGTCCGGGGGCCACGCCGATCATCCACAGGTACTCGTGGGCCCGGCCGGTGGGGTGGATGCCCTCGGTGAGCCGGGCTATCAGTTCGACGCGCTCGTTGTCCGGGTCGACGGCCTCGCGCACCAGGGCGGGAATGTCCTCGACGGGCCCCTCGGCGGCCTGCTCGTCCCCGGACGGTTCGTGCGCGGGTACGGGCAGCCACAGCGCGCAGGCCGCGCCGTCCTCGGTGAGGTCGATGCGCCCGTCGGCCAGCACGGCGTCGGTGAAGGCCGCCATGAGCCGGTGATGGGTCAGCCGCCGGTACTCCGCGCCGGGAAAGACCCAGCTGCTGACCGGGTCGTCCTGGAAGGCCTCGTCCAGGAGCCGGACGACCTGCTCCCGGTCGTCCTCCCCCGCCGTCCGGATCACCACGCCCATGTCCCGCCCCACCCCTTCGGCTCAACGTCGTTCGTGTGTACGGAGGTTGAGCCTATCCGGGACGTCTCACGCGCAGGCCGGACAGGTGAAGGGGGCGGGCCCCGCACACCGTGGGGAAGTGCGGGACCCGCCGGACCGGAGCCGTCGGCGGTGCGGTCGTACGTCGGGTCAGGTGCCGTACGACCCTGCACGGGCTCCGGTGTCTTGCGGCCGGCCCGGGCGGGCCGGATGGTGCGGCGGGCGGCGGTCAGGTGGCCGTCAGGTGGTGCGCCGGGTCACGAACTCGGCCAGCGCGAGCAGTCCGCCCGCCGACTCCGGGTCCGGCACGGCACGGGCCAGTTCCTGCATCGCCCGTGCCATCCGGTCGGCCGCCTGAGCCTGCGCCCAGTCCCGGCCGCCGGCCCGCTCCACGGCCAGGGCGGTGCGTTCCAGGTCCTCCTTGTCCTCGTCGTACGGCGCCGCGTACAGCGCGGCGAACTCGGCGGCGGCCGGGGTGCCGGAGGTGAGGGCGGCGACCACCGGCAGCGACTTCTTGCGGACGGCCAGGTCCGCGCCGGCCGGCTTGCCGGTGTGGCGCGGGTCGCCCCATATGCCGATGACGTCGTCGATGAGCTGAAAGGCCAGCCCGGCCTGCCGGCCGAAGGCGTCCAGCGCCTCGACGTCCTCGTCGGCGGCACCGGCGTACAGCCCGCCGAGCGCGCAGGCGCATCCCAGCAGGGCACCCGTCTTGGCCTCGGCCATGGCGAGCGTCTCGTCGAGGGTGACCTCGTGGGGCGCGCGCCGCTCCATCGCCGTGTCCGTGTGCTGGCCCTCGCACAGTTCCATGACGCAGTCGGCCAGCCTGATGGCCGCCGCCGCGGACGCCGGATGCGGGTCCGCGGCGAGCAGCCGCAGGCCGAGCGCCTGAACGGCGTCCCCCGTGAGGATCGCGTCGGCGTCGCCGAACACGGTCCAGGCGGTGGGCCGGTGGCGCCGGGTGGTGTCCCGGTCCATCACGTCGTCGTGCAGCAGTGTGAAGTTGTGGATCAGCTCCACCGCGGCGGCGGCCCGCACCGCCGCCGCACGGGCCGTGGGCCCGCCGAGCGCGGCGGCCGCGGTGAGGACGAGTGCGGGACGGATCGCCTTGCCCGCGTTGCCCTCGGCGGGCGTGCCGTCCGCCTGCTGCCAGCCGAAGTGGTAGAGCGCGACGCGGCGCATCATCGGGGGCAGTGCGGCGATGGCGGCGCGGAGTTCGGGGTCGACCGACGCCCGGGACTCGCTCAGGAGCGCCGCCGCCTCCTGCCCCTCGGACGCCGGCGGTCCGGGTCCGTCGGCCGGGGTGCCCGGCTCGTCCGCGCGCTGGGTACCGATGGGCCCGTGCCTCTCCGGCGCTCCGGTGGGACCGCGGGTCGCGGTGGCGCCGCACCCGGTCTCCGTCATGGACTCACCTCCCCCATGGGCCCGCTCCCGTACCCCGGGGGTGTACCCGCCCGGAAGGGCGGGGACACGGCGTCGGGCGGACTGGCGTCACTGCCAACGGCCGATCTCGACGTTCTCCAGGACGCCCAGCGCGTCCGGCACCAGGACCGCGGCCGAATGGTAGGCCGTGACCAGGTACTTGATGATGGCCTGCTCATTGATGCCCATGAAGCGCACCGACACACTCGGCTCGATCTCGTCGGGAATGCCGGTGGCCCGCAGCCCGATGACGCCCTGCTCCTGCTCGCCGGTACGCATCGCGATGATCGAGGTCGTACGGGCCTCGCTGACCGGGATCTTGTTGCACGGGTAGATCGGCACCCCGCGCCAGGTCGGAATGCGGTGGCCGGCTACGTCGATCGTCTCGGGGACCAGGCCGCGCCGGTTGAGCTCCCGGCCGATCGCGGCGATGGCCCGCGGGTGGGCGAGCAGCAGCTTGGTGCCCCTGCGGCGGCTCAGCAGCTCGTCCAGGTCGTCCGGTCCCGGGACGCCGTCGTGCGGCTGGATCCGCTGGTCGTACTCGCAGTTGTGCAGCAACCCGAACTCGCGGTTGTTGAGGAGCTCGTGCTCCTGGCGCTCCTTCAGCGCCTCGACCGTCAGCCGGATCTGCTGCTCGGTCTGATTCATCGGCTGGTTGTACAGGTCGGCCACGCGCGAGTGGATGCGCAGCACGGTCTGGGCGACGCTCAGTTCGTACTCACGAGGCCGGGCCTCGTAGTCGACGAAGGTGTGCGGGATGTCCGGCTCGCCACTGTGACCGGCGGAGAGATCGATCGCCTTCTCGCCGTGCTTGTTGGTGTTCTGCTCCGGGAGCGAGCGCTGCTCCTCCAGGTGCGCGCTCAGGGACTCCGCGCGCTCCGCGACCTGGTCCACCTCCTGGCGGGGCAGCACGAGCACGGTGCAGGCGGTGACCGTGCGGGCCGTGTACTCCCAGATGGCGTCCCCGTCGAGCAGCGCCTGGTCTCCGAAGTAGGAGCCGTCCGCGAGGACACCGAGCACCGCGTCGTCACCGTAGGGACCGGTGCCGATCTTCTCCACCTTGCCGTGCGCGAGCAGGTACACCTCGTCGGCCCGGCCGCCGAACGAGGCGATGACCTCGCCGGGGCCGAACTCCCGCTGCTCGCAGCGCTGCGCGAGCTCCGCCAGGACCTCTTCGTCCTCGTACGACCGCAGGGCCGGCAGCTCGCCCAGCTCCGCGGGGACGACCTCGACGCGGTCGCCGGTCTTCACGAACGTCACGCGGCCGTCGCCGACGGCGAAGGTCAGACGCCGGTTCACCCGGTACGTGCCGCCCTGGATGTCCACCCAGGGGAGCGAGCGCAGCAGCCAGCGTGAGCTGATCTCCTGCATCTGAGGAACGGACTTGGTCGTGGTGGCCAGGTTCCGCGCGGCCGCCGTGCCGAGGCTCTGCTGCGGCTTGGTCTGCTCGCTGCGGACCTCTTCGCCTACCGACATAAGGAATTGCCCTCCCGGTCGTGCCGGACGGCTGCGCCCGGCATCGATGTGCGTGCACCAGCCTTCCTCACGGAGCGTGCCGGTGCTATTACACGAAAGAGCGGGAATGGATCACCGAAAGCCGGGGCAGACATGGGGGCTTGTTCGCCATACCGGCGTCTTGTCCGGTCCTGTTCAACGCGCTGACCCGGGACGAGATTGGCCGAAAACGCTCGTACGCGCGCCGGGCAAGTAATAGCGGGAGCTCCGTTTCGGTACAAGCACCGTACGAGACGGTCGCGCCAAGGGGGCCGTCACACAGCGTGAAGGAGTCGGCCGTGGCCTCACCCATGTCCGCGAGCAGCTTCCTCAAGGCACTGAAGGCGGAGGGGCTCACCGTCGTCGAGGTCGGCGACTGGCGCGACCACAACCGCAACCACAAGGGGCCCTGGGGGCCCGTGAACGGTGTGATGATCCACCACACGGTCACGAAGGGCAGCGCTCGGACGGTGGACATCTGCCGCAAGGGCTACGAGGGCCTGCCCGGCCCCCTGTGCCACGGGGTCATCACGAAGGACGGCCGGGTCCATCTGGTCGGGTACGGCAGGGCCAACCACGCCGGGCTCGGCGACGACGACGTCCTGCGCGCGGTGATCGCCGAGCGGGCGCTGCCGAAGGACAACGAGGCGAACACCGACGGCAACCGGCACTTCTACGGGTTCGAGTGCGAGAACCTGGGCGACGGCGACGACCCCTGGCCGGCGGCGCAGCTGGAGGCCATCGAGCGGGCCGCCGCCGCGGTCTGCCGCCATCACGGGTGGAACGAACGGTCCGTGATCGGGCATCTGGAGTGGCAGCCCGGGAAGGTGGACCCGCGCGGCTTCACCATGGCGTCCATGCGCGCACGGATCCGGGACCGGCTGACGTGACGCGCCCTGGGCGCGGCGTGAGAATGGGCTGGTGACCGGCACCGACACCTCCGACCTCGCCGCCCTCGGCCCCCGCCTGCCGTCACCCTGCCAGGAGATCGCCGACGGGCGGTTCGAGCGGCACGGCGTCCGGCTGCTGCTGAAGCGGGACGACCTGATCCACCCCGACCTGGTCGGCAACAAATGGCGCAAACTGGCGCCGAATCTCGCCACCGCGCGGGGCCGCACCGTCGTCACGTTCGGCGGCGCCTACTCCAACCACCTGCGCGCCACGGCCGCCGCGGGGCGACTGCTCGGCCTGTCGACGGTGGGCGTGGTGCGTGGCCAGGAACTGGCCGGGCGGCCGCTCAACCCCTCACTGGCCCGGTGCGCGGCCGACGGCATGCGGCTGCACTTCGTCGACCGTTCGACGTACCGCCGCAAGAGCGAGCCGGAGACCCTGGCCGCGCTGCTGCGCGCGGTGCCCGCCGAGGACGCGGTCGTCGTCCCCGAGGGCGGCAGCAACGCGTCGGCCGTCCGCGGCTGCCGGGCCCTCGGCGAGGAGCTGGGCGGACAGGCCGACGTGGCCGCCGTCGCCTGCGGCACCGGTGGCACGCTCGCCGGTCTGGCCGCGGGACTGCCCCGGGGCCGGCGGGCGCTGGGGATACCCGTGCTCAAGGGCGGCTTCCTGGCCGACGACATACGGCGGCTCCAGGACCGTGCGTTCGGCGGACCGCGCGGCGACTGGAGCCTCGACGACCGCTTCCACTGCGGCGGCTACGCCCGCACGACGCCCGAGCTGGACTCCTTCGCCGACGACTTCGAACACCGCCACGGCCTGCCCGTGGAGCGCGTGTATGTCGCCAAGCTGCTGCACGCCCTGCTCGCCCTCGTCCAGGAGGGCGCCTTCCCGCGCGGGACCACCCTGGCCGCGGTCGTGACCGGCCGGCCGTTCCCCTGAGCGCCTCCCGGGCACCCCGCTCACGTGGCCTCCCGGTAGGCCGCCGCCTCCTCCAGGTCGAGGCGGCGCAGCAGCGTCCGCAGCATCTCGTCGTCGATGTAACGGCCGTCCCGCAACCGGACGAAGACGTCGCGCTCGGCGCTGATCATCTCCCGGGACAGCCGCCGGTAGGTGTCGTCGACGCTCTCGCCGGTGACCGGGTTGACCTGCCCGAGCCGCTCCCAGACGGCGTTGCGGCGCCGTTCCAGGACCGTGCGCAGGCGCTCGGCGAGTGGGCCCGGCAGGGCGTTGCGCTCGTCGGCGAGCAGCTCGTCCAGACGCCGCTCGGCCGCCCGGGAGGCCTGTGCCTGGGCGTTGGCCTCGGCGAGCGTCTCGGTCTGCACGTCGCGGGTGGGGAACTTCAGCAGGCGGATCAGCGGCGGCAGGGTGACGCCCTGGACGACCAGTGTGCCGATGACGGTGGTGAAGGTGAGGAACAGGATGAGGTTGCGCTCGGGGAAGGGATCGCCGTCGTGCACGGTGAGCGGGATGGAGAAGGCGATGGCCAGCGAGACCACGCCCCGCATCCCCGCCCAGCCGATGATGAACGGCCCCGTCCAGGAGAGGTCGCCCTCACGCGCGCGCACGCGTGACGAGAGGCGCGGCAGGTAGCTCGCCGGATACACCCACACGAACCTCGCCACCGCGACCACCAGGAAGACGGCGACGGCGTACCAGGCGGCTTCGGCGCCCTCGTGCTCCCCGAGCCCCTTGAGGACGACGGGCAGCTGGAGGCCGATCAGCGCGAACACGGCCGACTCCAGCACGAACGCGACCATCTTCCACACCGCCTCCTCCTGGAGCCGGGTGGCGAAATCGACCTCCCACGCGCGGTGGCCGAGATAGAGCGCGACGACGACCACCGCGAGCACTCCGGAGGCGTGCACCTGCTCGGCGACCGCGTAGGCGAAGAACGGGATCAGCAGGGAGAGCGTGTTCTGCAGCAGCGCCTCCCGCAGATGGGTGCGCAGCCAGTGCAGCGGCACCATCAGCACCAGCCCCACGCCCACGCCGCCGACGGCCGCGATCGCGAACTCCATGATCCCGCCGGCCCACGTGGCGCCCTCGCCGACCGCCGCCGCGAGCGCCACCCTGAAGGCGGTGATCGCGGTGGCGTCGTTCACCAGGGACTCGCCCTGGAGGATCGTGGTGATCCGGGAGGGCAGCCCCACCCGGCGCGCGACGGCCGTGGCGGCGACGGCGTCCGGCGGCGCGACCACCGCGCCGAGCACCAGGGCCGCCGTCAGCGGCAGACCCGGCACGATCAGGTACGCGGCGCAGCCGACGACGAAGGTCGCGAAGAGGACGTAGCCCACGGACAGCAGCGCCACCGGCCGCACCTGGGCCCGCAGGTCCAGGTAGGAACTGTCGGTGGCCGCCGTGTAGAGCAGCGGGGGCAGCAGCAGGGGCAGGACGATGTGCGGGTCGAGGGTGTAGTCGGGCACGCCCGGGACGTAGCTCACCGCCAGGCCCACCGCCACCAGCAGCAGCGGCACCGGCACCGGCAGCCGCCGTCCCGCGGCGGCCACCGCGGCACTGCCCGCCACCAGCAACAGCAGCGGCATCACGTCCATGTCCTCGCCCGCCCTCTTTTTCCGCGCGATGATCCGCACACCCGTCGTAACCTGGCAATCATGAAACAGTGCACGCACGCCGACGCGCTGCCGCACCCGGAACCGGAGCCGCGCGGTGAGACCTGTCCGGAGTGTCTGGCCGAGGGCACGGACCCGGTGCAGCTGCGGCTGTGCCTCGACTGCGGTCATGTCGGCTGCTGCGACTCCTCGCCGGGGCAGCACGCCACGACGCACCACAAGGAGACCGGCCACCCGGTCATGCGCACCTTCGAGCCCGGGGAAAACTGGCGCTGGTGCTTCGTCGACCACGTCCTCGTGTGACCTCGGCCCGGTACGGTTCGACCGTCTGACGCCTGGGTACGTCAACCCGGCGCGCGCTCTTCCGATTTGGGCCCGCCGAACCCCTAGCCACTGTGCGTGTTCGTGTGTTTACTATGAGTGACAGCATGGGGTTGGGGTCTCGGGTACAGGAAACTTCGGAGCGCGATAACGTCACCGCTGAACCACGTATCGCGTTACCCCGAGGGCGACCCCCTGGCCCTGTAACGCTTGTACCACCTTGGAGGTGAGGGTGTCCCAGATCGCAGGCGAGCCCGCGACCCAGGACTTCGTCGAAGTCCGGCTGCCGGCCGCGGGTGCCTACCTGTCGGTGCTGCGTACGGCGACGGCCGGCCTCGCAGCCCGCTTGGACTTCACCCTCGACGAGATCGAGGACCTGCGCATCGCAGTCGACGAGGCCTGCGCGATCCTGCTCCAGCAGGCCGTGCCCGGCTCGGTGCTCAGCTGTGTCTTCCGCCTCGTCGACGACTCACTCGAAGTCACCGTCTCGGCGCCGACCACGGACGGCCACGCCCCTTCGCGGGACACCTTCGCCTGGACGGTGCTGTCCGCCCTCGCGGGCAAGGTCTCCTCCGCCGTGGACGAGGACAAAACCGTTTCGATCAGCCTCTACAAACAGCGCGGCGCGGGACCCGGGCCGACGTGAGGGACGCAAACGGGGACGGGGACGGGCCGGTGCGGGACGACGAGCGCGGCACACGGGAGCGGCCGGCCGAGGGCGAGCGTTCTCCGAACGAGGCCCGGCGCACGGCGGACGGCATCGACGGCATCCCCGAGCAGGCCCGGCCGCATCCGGAGGACGAGACCTCTCCCGAGGCCGTCGTTCCGGGCGACGGGCAGCGGACCGGGGACACCCCCGTCCGGCCCGTCCGAGCGGAGGAGAAGGCTCGGGAAAGGGCAACGGGCGGGACGATGAGCGAGCACGAGCGACACTCCGAGGACGACGCGCCGGGTGCCCGGGGCACGCAGGGCACCCGGCACGACCCGCAGGACCGCAGCGGCGCGCGTCTCCTGTTCGCGGAGCTGCGCACGCTGGAGAAGGACAGCCCCGCCTACGCGGAGCTGCGCAACCGGCTGGTCCGCATGCACCTGCCGCTCGTCGAGCACCTCGCGCGCCGCTTCCGCAACCGCGGCGAGCCGCTGGACGACCTGACCCAGGTCGCCACCATCGGACTGATCAAGTCGGTCGACCGTTTCGACCCGGACCGCGGGGTGGAGTTCTCCACGTACGCGACACCGACGGTGGTCGGCGAGATCAAGCGGCATTTCCGGGACAAGGGCTGGGCGGTCCGCGTCCCGCGCCGGCTCCAGGAGCTGCGGCTGGCCCTGACCACGGCCACCGCGGAACTCTCCCAGCTGCACGGGCGCTCCCCCACGGTGCACGAGCTGGCGCAGAAGCTCGCGATCTCCGAGGAGGAGGTCCTGGAGGGCCTGGAGTCGGCCAACGCCTACTCCACGCTCTCCCTCGACGTGCCGGACACCGACGACGAGTCCCCGGCGGTAGCGGACACCCTCGGCGCCGAGGACGAGGCCCTGGAGGGCGTCGAGTACCGGGAATCGCTCAAGCCGCTGCTGGAGGACCTCCCGCCGCGCGAGAAGCGGATCCTGCTGCTGCGTTTCTTCGGCAACATGACCCAGTCGCAGATCGCGCAGGAGGTCGGCATCTCGCAGATGCACGTCTCGCGGCTGCTGGCCCGCACCCTGGCGCAACTGCGGGAGAAGCTGCTGGTCGAGGAGTAGCCGACCCGCCCGCGTCGGCGGGCGGCGGCCCCCCTACTTCTCGGCGTTGCCGGGACCCCGGATACCGAGGGCCTGGGTGGTCTCCGGGTTGACGAGCAGCACCAGCGCCGTGACGGAGACCACGGCGAGCACGATGCCCGCCGGAATGGCCGGGCCGTTCGTCGTCAGCAGGTTGTAGGCCACGGGCAGCGCCATGATCTGCGTGATCACGGCAGGTCCCCGGCTCCAGCCCCGTCGGCCGAGCAGCCCGCGCGCGGCGAGCAGCGGCAGCAGGGCGAGGACGATCAGGGTGACCCCGCCGGTGATCGCGGAGGTCCGGTCGTCGGGATGGCCGGTCAGCCCCCCGACGAGCATCCACGCGCCGCCCACGACGAGCGCCAGACCCTCCAGTGCGGCGAGCGCGGCCGCGGCGGTCAGCCGGCGGGGACGGGAGCCCACCTCTTCGGCGGCTTCGGACACGGGGTTCGGCTCACTGCTCACCCCTGAAGGGTAGCCCTCCGCGCACCGGCGTCCGCGAGGTGTCCGCCCTATCACGTGCGCGGTTCCACGACGGCGATCTTCACCTCGGTCTGGGCCGAGTACCACCCAGTAGGTACCCTGCAAACCATGCGTGCACTTCTCGTGGTCAACCCGGCGGCAACCACCACGAGTGCGCGTACGCGCGACGTGCTGATCCACGCCCTCGCCAGCGAGATGAAGCTGGAGGCGGTCACCACCGAGTACCGCGGGCACGCGCGCGACCTCGGCCGGCACGCGGCGCAGAGTGACGACATCGAGCTGGTGGTGGCCCTCGGCGGCGACGGCACGGTGAACGAGGTCGTCAACGGTCTGCTGCACGCGGGCCCCGATCCGGAGCATCTGCCCGGCCTCGCGGTGGTCCCCGGAGGTTCCACCAACGTCTTCGCCCGCGCCCTCGGCCTGCCCAACCACGCGGTGGAGGCCACCGGTGCGCTCCTGGACGCCCTGCGCGAGGGCAGCGAGCGGACCGTCGGGCTCGGCCTGGCCTCGGGGACGGCGGGGTCGGAGGACGAGGCGGTTCCGTCCCGGTGGTTCACCTTCAACGCCGGCCTGGGCTTCGACGCCGGTGTGGTCGGCCGCGTCGAGCAGCACCGTGAGCGCGGCAAGAAGTCGACACACGCCCTCTACGTCCGCCAGGTGATGCGCGCACTGGTCGGCGAGCCGCACCGCCGCAGCGGGACGATCACCCTGGAGCGGGCGGGCGAGGACCCGGTCACCGATCTGGTGCTGTCCATAGTCTCGAACACGTGCCCCTGGACGTTTCTCGGCAATCGCCCGATCTACGCGTCACCCAAAGCCTCGTTCGACACCGCGCTCGACGTGTTCGGCCTCAGCCGCCTGTCGACGGCCGCTGTCGCCCGGTATGGCACCCAGTTGCTCACTTCGTCCCCCGAGCGCGGACCCCGGGGCCGGCACGCGGTCGCCCTGCACGACTTGACCGACTTCACCTTGCATTCGAAGGTGCCGCTCCCCCTCCAGATGGACGGTGACCACCTGGGGCTGCGAACCAGCGTGACGTTCACAGGCGTACGCCGTGCACTGCGTGTGATTGTGTGAGCAGAAGGGGCGAAAGTCCTTTCACTCGAACGTTTAGACCAGGGTCCACCCCATGGAAGTACGGCTGTGACCTAGTCGACACCGAAGAATCAAAAAAAACTTTCCGGAAGGGGTTGTATCCGCCGCCGAGGTTTGCGAGTCTCTTCTTGGCGATCGGGACGGCCCGCAAGACCGGCCTCCACAGATCACCGGAACCCCTCTTCAAACCACAGGACCACGCCAGGGAACCTGGCTGTCGGCCCTTCACTTGTTGAGGGATTCGTGAAAGCGTTCACATTCACAAGCAACCCGCATGTAATACCAAGGAGAGGTAGCAGCCATGGACTGGCGTCACCGCGCCGTTTGCCGCGAGGAAGACCCCGAGCTCTTCTTCCCCATCGGCAACACCGGTCCCGCGCTGCTGCAGATCGAGGAAGCCAAGGCCGTCTGCCGTCGCTGCCCTGTCATGGAGCAGTGCCTGCAGTGGGCGCTCGAGTCCGGTCAGGACTCCGGCGTCTGGGGTGGTCTCAGCGAGGACGAGCGCCGCGCGATGAAGCGCCGTGCCGCCCGCAACCGGGCCCGTCAGGCCTCCGCCTGACACAGCCACCCTGCCTGAGCTTGGCGGCGCGTACAGCGAGTACGCATCCCCCGCTCCCGAGCCGCAGCGCGCAGTACCCCCGATGCGATCGCACGAGCACTGGCCTCGGACCTTCACTGGTCCGGGGCTTTTTGCTGTCCGCGGACTCTCCGACGACCGCCCAACCCCCCAGGGGTCACCCGAGGACCCGGCGGCCCCGCGCTCTACTTCGCCGCGGGCACGGGGATGTCCAGAATGACCTGAGTGCCGCGCTCCGGGGCCGGGACCATGTCGAAGGTGCCGCCCAGTTCGCCCTCCACCAGGGTGCGGACGATCTGCAGGCCGAGGTTGCCCGAGCGGTGCGGGTCGAAGTCGGGGGGCAGACCCACGCCGTCGTCCTGGACGGTGACCCGGAGCCGGGCCTCCTTGGGCGTGCCGCCGCGGACCGCGGAGACCTCGACCGTCCCGGTGTCGCCCTGCCGGAAGCCGTGTTCGAGGGCGTTCTGCAACACCTCGGTCAGCACCATCGAGAGCGGGGTCGCGACCTCGGCGTCGAGAATGCCGAAGCGGCCCGTGCGCCGGCCGGTCACCTTGCCCGGCGAGATCTCCGCCACCATCGCCAGCACCCGGTCGGCGATCTCGTCGAACTCCACCCGCTCGTCCAGGTTCTGGGACAGCGTCTCGTGCACGATCGCGATCGAACCGACGCGGCGCACCGCCTCCTCCAGCGCCTCGCGGCCCCGGTCGGACTCGATGCGCCGGGCCTGCAGGCGCAGCAGGGCGGCCACCGTCTGGAGGTTGTTCTTCACCCGGTGGTGGATCTCCCGGATGGTGGCGTCCTTGGTGATCAACTCGCGTTCGCGGCGGCGCAGTTCCGTGACGTCGCGCAGCAGTACGAGGGAACCGATACGTGTTCCCTTGGGCTTGAGCGGGATGGCCCGGAACTGGATCACCCCGTCGTGCGCCTCGATCTCGAACTCGCGCGGCGCCCAGCCGCTGGCCACCTTGGCCAGCGCCTCGTCCACCGGCCCGCGGGACGGGGCGAGTTCGGCGGTGGTCCGGCCCAGGTGGCAGCCCACCAGGTCGGCTGCGAGTCCCATGCGGTGGTAGGCCGACAGCGCGTTCGGGGAGGCGTACTGGACGATGCCGTCCGCGTCCAGCCGGATCAGGCCGTCGCCGACACGAGGCGAGGCGTCCATGTCGACCTGCTGGTTCTCGAACGGGAAGGCGCCGGCCGCGATCATCTGTGCGAGGTCCGAGGCGCTCTGCAGGTACGTCAGTTCCAGGCGGCTCGGCGTGCGCACGGTGAGCAGGTTGGTGTTGCGGGCGATGACTCCCAGGACGCGCCCCTGACGGCGTACCGGGATGGACTCGACCCGGACCGGGACCTCCTCGCGCCACTCCGGGTCGCCCTCGCGCACGATCCGGCCCTCGTCCAGGGCGGCGTCCAGCATGGGGCGCCGGCCGCGCGGGACGAGGTGGCCGACCATGTCGTCCTGGTAGGAGGTGGGGCCGGTGTTGGGCCGCATCTGGGCGACGGAGACGTACCGGGTGCCGTCAAGGGTGGGGACCCACAGGACCAGGTCGGCGAAGGAGAGGTCGGAGAGGAGCTGCCACTCCGAGACCAGCAGGTGGAGCCACTCGAGGTCGGAGTCGTCGAGCGCGGTGTGCTGGCGTACGAGTTCGTTCATGGAGGGCACGGGGCTGAGCGTACCTGGCGGTACACCCGCGGGCCGCGGCGCCTGGGAGGGACCCTCAACCCTCCCGGCACCGCAGCCCGGAGCAACATCGGCCGTGGGGTGTGCGGTCCCGGTCGGCCGAAGGATGAGGAGCCGGGGCAGTCAGGGCAGAGAGCTCCGGTTCCTCGGTCCGCCCTCCTGTGCGGGGAAGGCGGAAGCCTGACGATCACTTCGCGTGAGTGGCACGATCAGCGTCTCGTCACCATTCTGGACTAGACCACTAAGCGTGTCCATGCGGTGGACCGTGTTTGTTCTTGCGCGATCCGCCTGCATTCCAGGCGTCCGGGCACCCTCAGCAGCCTAACCCTGTTGGCTCAGCCGCGGGGCCAGACCGCCAGGGCAATTTCCACCAGCGCCTCCAGCTCCGTCCGGCTCGCGCCGTCGCGCGCCTGCTGGGACATGCCCTGGATCATCGCGCCGGCGTGCCGGGCCAGGGCGGCGGCGTCGGTACCCGGCGGCAGCACGCCCGCGGCGACGTCGGCCGAGATCCGGTTCTCGATCGCGGCGATGTTGGCGTTGCGCCGTACCCGCAGGGACTCCTCCACCTCGGGCGTGGAGCAGTTGGCGGCGGCGTGGACGACGAGGCAGCCGTGCGGCCGGCCGGGGACCGTGTACTCGTCGGCGGCCTCGCGCAGCATCCTCTCTATCCCCGCACGGGCGGTCGGCTCCTCGGCGAGCGCGCGGTCGCCGAAGGAGCCGTACCGCACGCCGTACTCCCGGACGACCTCCTCGAAGAGCGAGCGCTTGTCGCCGAAGGCCCTGTAGAGGCTCGGGGCGCCGATGTCCATGACCCGCGTGAGGTCGGAGACGGAGGTGGCCTCGTACCCGCGCTCCCAGAAGGCCATGAGGGCCGCCTCCAAGGCCGTCGCGCGGTCGAAGGAGCGAGGGCGTCCGCGGCCCCTGCCGGCGGCGGCCCCGGACGGCGCCCCGGACGGCACGCCCTTCCCTCCCCGCCCGCCGCTTCGCCCCTCGCCCTGCCCGTCACCGCTCTCGCCGCCGCGCTCCCTGCTCACCATGGAGTGGATTTTATAGCGGGCACTAGAGAAATGTCGCCGGACTCCTGTACGGTCATTTTTGTAGCGACCGCTATTCAAATGCGAAGGGGGGGCGCAGCCATGGGCGCGCTTGCGGGCAGGACGGCTCTCGTCACGGGAGCGAGCAGGGGCATCGGACGCGGGATCGCCGAGCGGCTGGGGCGTGACGGCGCCCGGGTCGCGGTGCACTACGGGAGGGACGAGGGGGCGGCGAAGGACACGGCGGCCGCGATCGAGGCGGCGGGTGGCTCGGCGTTCACGATCGGGGCCGACCTGCGCTCCCCCGGGGCCGCCGAGGCGCTGTGGGAGGAGTTCGACCGGCACGCCGACGGCCTGGACATCCTGGTGAACAACGCGGGGATCGGCAGCACGCATCCGATCGCGGAGATAGCCGAGGAGGAGTACGACGCGGTCTTCGCGGTCAATGTGAAGGCGCCGTTCTTCCTGCTCAAGCACGGCCTGGGGCGCCTTCGCGACGGAGGCAGGGTCATCAACGTCTCCTCGGGACTGGCCCGCACCGCGGTGATGCCGGACAACGTGGCCTACGCGATGACGAAGGGCGCGCTGGACGTGCTCTCGCGCGATCTCTCCAAGGTGCTGGGCGCCCGCGGCATCACGGTGAACTCGGTGGCCCCCGGCATCATCGACACGGACAACACGGCCGAGTTGCTGCACGGCAGCACGGAGGGCTGGGACCGGGCGGCGGCACTCTCCGCGCTGGGCGGGGTGGGGACGCCGTCGGAGGTGGCCGACGTGGTGGCGTTCCTCGCCTCGCACGAGGGCCGGTGGGTCACCGGAAGCTGGGTCGACGCGACGGGAGGTTCCCTGACGTGACACCTCCGTCGGCCTGACCGATTCGACGCGCCCGCGGGGCCCTGCTCTGTTAGATTGGTCTAAACCACATAGCCAGTCCCGGGCCCCGGGTGAGTCCTCTCTTCGAAACGGCAGGCCAGCGTGGAAGTTGTCATCGTTCCCGATGCCAAGGCGGGCGGCGAACTCATAGCCGAGGCCATGGCGCAGCTGCTCCGGCGCAAGCCCGACGCCCTGCTCGGGGTGGCCACCGGTTCCACGCCGCTGCCCGTGTACGAGGCACTGGCGGCCAAGGTGCGCTCGGGTGCCGTGGACACCGCGCGGGCGCGGATCGCCCAGCTCGACGAGTACGTGGGGCTGCCGGCGGAGCACCCGGAGTCGTACCGCTCGGTGCTGCGGCGCGAGGTGCTCGAACCGCTCGGGATCGGCATGGACGCCTTCACGGGCCCCGACGGCACGGCCACGGACGTCCAGGCGGCGTGCGAGGAGTACGACCGGGCGCTGAGCGCGGCCGGCGGGGTCGACCTCCAGCTCCTGGGCATCGGCACCGACGGACACATCGGCTTCAACGAACCGTGCTCCTCGCTGGCCTCCCGGACCAGGATCAAGACGCTCACCGAGCAGACCCGCGTCGACAACGCGCGCTTCTTCGACGGTGACATCGAGCAGGTGCCGCACCACGTGATCACGCAGGGCATCGGCACCATCCTGGAGGCGCGGCACGTGGTGCTGCTCGCCACCGGCGAGGGCAAGGCGGACGCGGTCGCCGCGAGCGTCGAGGGCCCGGTCGCGGCCGTGTGCCCGGCCTCCGCGCTGCAGCTGCACCCGCACGCCACGGTCGTCGTCGACGAGGCCGCCGCCTCCAAGCTGAAGCTCGCCGACTACTTCCGGCACACCTACGCCCACAAGCCGGACTGGCAGGGCATCTGACCGGTCCGGCAGCACCCCGGCCACCCCACCGCGGGGTGGTGTGAGGGACGCGCGAAGGGCGCCGGCACCCCGCACGGGGGCCGGCGCCCTTGTCGTACCGCCGACACTGCATTCCCGGTCGGAGGCCGACCGCCGCTATCGGGGAGCGCCGGGTGGGATCACGGGGGTGACAGGGTGTCGAGCCGGGCGGCGAGGCCGGGGTGGGCGGCGGCCAGGTGGGGGCGGGTGGCCGCCAAGGGGGCGATGAGGTCCGCGGGGTCGTCGTGGGCGAGGGCCGCATGGAGCTCGCCGAGCGGGCCGCGGGCGGCGGGGGAAAGGTCGGTGAGTGCGGTGATCTGGCCGGCGAGGCGGCGCAGATCTGCCGCGTTGCGGCGGGCCCAGGTGGCGGTGCTCCGTTCGGCGGCCCGCGCCTGGCGGGTGGCCGTCACACGCTGTTCGCCGGTGGTTCCGACGGGGCCGGGGCGGCCGCGCAGGTAGCGGCGTTCGGCGGCCTGGCGGCTGGCGACGCCGAGCGGGTGGGCGAGGTCGGCCCAGCTGGCTCCCGCGTCGCGGGCCGTTTCGATCAGGCCGGTCTCCCATCCTGCGAGCCGCTCGCGTACCTGGCCCAGCAGCATCAGGGAGGCCAGCGCCTGCTCCGGCCCGGGACCGGGGGTGTCGGGAGTGCCCTCGGCCCCTTGCTGGGCCTCGCGCAGGACGTTGTCTATGGCGTCAAGGGCCGCCGCGGCGGCAAGGAACGACGTCGGGCTGTGGGCGTCGGTGCGGGACGGGGACGGCTGGTCGGCCGGGGTCACGGGCACCCCCTCGGGCTTGTCATTGTGAAGATGACATCTCGTTTGTCATCCATTCGATGACATGCTACAACAGTGTCAGTGAAGCGCATTGGCAGCAACTGCCTGAACCTGCTGGAGGTGTATTCACGATGTTGATGCGCACTGATCCCTTCCGTGAGCTGGACCGGCTGACGCAGCAGCTGATGGGTCCGGGCACCTGGTCGAGGCCGTCGGCGATGCCGATGGACGCCTACCGCGAGGGCGACGAGTACGTGGTGGCCTTCGACCTGCCCGGCGTCAGCGCGGACGCGATCGACATCAACGTCGAGCGGAACATGCTGACGGTCAAGGCCGAGCGCCGACCGGTGGCGAAGGCCGACGACGTGCAGATGGAACTGTCCGAGCGGCCGCTGGGTGTCTTCTCCCGCCAGATCGTGCTCGCCGACACCCTCGACACCGAGCGCATCCAGGCCGACTACGACGCGGGCGTGCTCACCCTGCGCATCCCGATCGCCGAGCGCGCCAAGCCCCGCAAGATCTCCATCGGCGTCGGAACCGGCCGCAAGGAGATCGCCGGCTGACACGGCCGGACGGTGCGGAGGGCGGGCACCCGGTCTCCCCCCTTCATCCCGCCCTCCGCACCTGCTCGACCCGCTGCAGAGCACCGAACCGCTGCCGACGGAGCAGACCGCGACCTGGGACACCGCCCACAGCCCACCTGTCTGCCCTTCCGGCCCGGTGCCACACACCCGCACCCCTGCACGAAAGGCATGCACCGCAGTGATCACCGACGTGCGCGCACCGTCCGAGCACCAGCAGCCGTACGGGACGGCGTACGAGCAGATGCTGGAGAAGGTCCGCTACGAAGGCGCCTACCCCACCCTCGAGCGAGCCGACGAAGCCGTCCGCCTGGTCCTCTCGGGGCTGGGACGCCGGCTGACCGGCGACGAACGCGTCGACCTGGCCGCCTGCCTGCCCCGGGAGGCCGCGCGTGTCCTGACCGCGCAGATCCCCGACACCCGGCCGCTGACCGGATGGGCCTTCGTCAAGGACCTCGCCGCCCGCTCCGGGGCCTCCCTGGCCACCACCCGCTGGGACACCGGCTCAGTCTTCGCCGCTGTCGCCGCCCACGCGGGGCCCGACCTCATCACCCGCATCCTGCACCAGCTCCCCACCGGCTACGCGCTGCTGTTCGGCCGAGCCGAACTCAAGCGCGCCGCGTAGACCGGGAAGAGTCCCCGCACCCCCCGATCGGTTCGCACGGCGGGCGTCGTCAGATTCCGACGACCGCCTCCGCCGCCGCCCGGCCGCAGACGCGGGCCGCGCCGTAGGTGGCCAGGTGGAGGGAGCCGCGGGGTTCGGCCCGGGGGACGCCCATCTCGACGACCACCGTGTCGGGCCGGGCCGCCAGCAGGGTGTCGAGGGCCGCCGCCATCCATGGGTGGCGGTGCTCGTCGCGGACGACGGCGACGACCCGGCGCGTGCCCGCCGCGGCCAGCGCCTCGTGTCCGGCGTCGGGTCCGGTGAAGCTGCCGGTCTCCGTGCCCGGGAGCAGGCGGCGGAGTTCGGCGGCGACGCCCCAGGGGGTCTCGTCGCCGACCGCGATGTTGGCGACCGGGGTGAGGGCGGCCACGAACGGCGGCGCGGTGAGCGGGCCGAAGCCCTCGGTCGCGGTGACGCGCAGGGCACGGCGTGCCGCGCGCAGGCCCACCTCCTCGTCCGGGGCACCGGCCGTGCGGGCGTCCGGGCGGTTCGCCGCGGTCCAGCGGGACAGGGCACGGACCCGGTCGGCCGCGTCGGCCAGCCGCTCCTCGGGCAGCTCGCCCGAGCGGACGGCCTCCACCAGAGCGTCGGACAACCGCCGCACGGTGCCCTCGTCGCACAGGCCGCCGCCCACGCAGATCGCGTCGGCGCCCGCCGCGATGGCCAGGGCGCTGCCGCGTTCGATGCCGTAGGTGCCGGAGATGGCCCGCATCTCGATGCCGTCGGTGACGATGAGACCCTCGTAGCCCAGCTCCCCGCGGAGCAGGTCGGTCAGGATGCGGCGGGAGAGCGTGGCCGGGCGGTCCGGGTCGAGCGCCGGGGCGAGGATGTGGGCGCTCATCACCGCGCGGCTGCCGGCGGCGATGGCCGCGCGGAACGGCACCAGGTCGCGCTCGGCCAGCACCGACGCGTCCACGTCGATGCGCGGCACGGCGTGGTGGGAGTCGATGCCCGTGTCCCCGTGCCCCGGGAAGTGCTTGGTGCAGGTGGCGACGCCCGCCGACTGCATGCCGGTGACGTAGGCGGCGGTGTGCCGGGCGACCAGGTCGGTGCTCGCGCCGAAGGAGCGGACGCCGATGACCGGGTTGTCCGGGTTGGAGTTCACGTCGGCGGACGGGGCCCAGTTGAAGTTGACGCCGCAGTCCGCGAGCCGGCGTCCCAGTTCGGCGGCGACCTCGCGGGTGAGGCCCACGTCGTCCACCGCGCCGAGGGCGTGGTTGCCGGGGAAGGAGGAGCCGGTGCGCACCTCGAGGCGGGTGACGTCGCCGCCCTCCTCGTCGATGGCGACCAGCACGTCCTCGCGTTCCGCGCGCAGCTGCGCGGTCAGGGCCGCCACCTGTTCGGGTGTCCTGACGTTCCGCCCGAACAGGGCGACGGAGGCCAGGCCCTCGCCGAGCCGGCGGAGCAGCCAGTCGGGGGCGGTGGTGCCGGAGAAGCCGGGCTGGAGGACGGTGAGCGCGTTCTGCGTGAGTGTGTCGGTGCCGCTGGCGATGGTCGTCATCGGGTGGCGTTATCCCTTCACGGCGCCGGCGGTCAGGCCGCTGACGGCCTTGCGCTGGAGGAAGACGAAGAGGATCAGGATCGGGATGGCGAAGAGGGACGACGCGGCCATGGTCGCACCCCAGTCGTCGCCGAACTGGGTCTGGAAGCTGGACAGCCACAGCGGCAGCGTCTTGGCCTCGGTGTCCTTGTTGAGGACCAGGACGAGGGCGAACTCGTTCCACGCGGTGATGAAGCCGAACAGCGAGGTGGACATCAGGCCCGGCGCGAGCAGCGGCAGGATGACCCGGCGGAACGCCTGGGCGCGGGTGCAGCCGTCGACCATCGCGGACTCCTCCAGCTCCTTGGGCACCGCGGCGACGAAGCCGCGCAGCGTCAGGATGGTGAAGGGCAGGATCATCATCATGTAGAAGAGCGTCAGCGGTACGAGGCTGTTCAGCATCGACGCGTCGCGCACGATCATGTACATCGCGATGACCATGACTTCCCAGGGCGCCATCTGGGCCAGCATGAAGCCGATGACGAAGCCGCGCCGCCCCTTGAACCGCATCCGCGCCAGGGCGAAGGACCCGGCCAGCGCGATGATCAGGGAGAAGACGACCGCGAGGACCGTCACCGTGAGCGAGTTGGTGACGTACGTCCAGAAGTGGTCGGCGCCGGTCGCGGTCCTGAAGTGGTCGAAGGTGATGTCGGTCGGGAACCAGACCGGGTTGTCGGCGAGGATGTCGCCCCGCGGCTTGAGGGACGTGGCGAACATCCAGTACACGGGGAAGACGAAGCCGATGAACAGGACGACCGCCGTGGCGTTGGGCCAGACGCGGCCGAAGAGCGAGCGCTTCACAGCTCGTCCTCCTCTTGCTTGAGCACGATCCTGAGGTAGTAGGCGGTCAGGCCGAGCAGGATCAGGATGGTCAGGACGGCGATCGCCGCGCCCATGCCGTAGTGCTGGTTGCCGACGCCCTCGACGTAGGCGTACACGGGCAGGATCTCGGTGAGCCGGTCCGGGCCGCCCTCGTTGAATGTGTAGACCTGCACGAACGCCTTGAAGACCCAGATGATCTCCAGGAAGGTCGTCGCGTAGAGGAAGGGGCGCAGGAACGGCATGGTGACCGTGGTGAAGCTCCGCCAGACGCCGGCGCCGTCGAGGGACGCGGCCTCATAGAGCTCGCCCGGGATGGTGGTGGTCGCCGCGTACAGGTTGATCGCGACGAACGGGATGGACATCCAGACGATCAGCATGGTCACGACGAAGAACGTCGACATCTGGCTGCTGGTCCAGCTGTAGTCGGCCATGGAGTGCCAGCCGAGCTTGTCCAGCACCCAGTTGACGACGCCGTAGCGGGTGGCGAAGAGCCACTGGTAGACGGTGGTTGCGGCCACCACGGGCATCGCCCAGGCCAGCACCAGGCCGCTCAGCAGGAGGAAACGCATCCGCCTGCCGAGGCGGGCGAGCAGCAGGCCGATCAGGGTGCCGAGCACCATGATCAGGGCGACGTTGGCCGCCGTGAAGAGGATCGAGCGGAGGGTGACCCGCCAGAACTGCTCGCTGGTGAGGGTCTCCTTGTAGTTCTCTACGCCGTTCCACTCGGTGACGTGCTGGATCAGCTGCGCCATGTTGAGGTTCTGGAAGGACAGCAGGACGTCCTTCAGCAGCGGCCAGCCGAGCAGCAGCACGGAGGCCGCGACGGCGGGCAGCAGCAACAGGTACGGGGCGAGGGCGCCGACGCGCGACGCGGCTCTCGTTCTCGGTCCGCCGGATCCCCCGCCGTCCGCCTTGCGGACGTCCGCCGGGCCCGAGGGCGGCCGTTCGGTCTGCACGGTCATGCTCGCGTTCTCTCTTCTCGACCTGTGTACGTCGACCCGCGTACGGTCGCCGGGGCGGGAGCCGTCACCGGCCACCCCGCCCCGGCACACCCGGTGTTACTGCTGCTGCGACAGGCGCTTGTTGAACTCTTCCTCGACCTGCTTGGCCGCCTCGGCGGTGCTCTTGCCGTTGAGCACGGCGGTCATGTAGGTCTTGATCGGGTTGGGCGCGTTCTCGACCGCGGCCCACTCCGGGATCAGCGGCGTGGTGCCACCGCCCCCGGCGGCCGGCGCGGCGGCCTCCGCGGCGGCGTTGCCCTTCAGGTTGGACTGGAGCGAGTCCTTGTTCGGGATGACGCCGTTGGCCTTGGCCAGCGCGCCCTCGAACTCGTCGGAGAGCGTGACCTTCAGGAACTCCTTGGCCAGCTCCTGCTTCTTGCTGCCCGCGGCGACGGCCAGGTTGGAGCCGCCGAGGAAGACGCCCTCGGGCTTCTCCGCCGTCGTACCCGGGATGGTGAAGTAGCCGAGGTCCTTCTCGATCGCCGGGTTGGTCTCGATCGCGATGCCGGCTTCCCAGCCCATGCCGATGAAGGCGCCGGTCTTGCCCTTGGCGAAGACCTCACCCTGCTGCGGGGTGGCCTCGTCCTTGTCCTTGGGGGCCTTGGAGAGGGACTGGAACTTCTTGTACGTCTCCATGGCCGCGGCGACCTTCGGGTCGGCCAGGTTGGAGACGTACTTGTCGCCGTCCTTCTTGACCAGTTCGGCGCCCTCGCCGATCGCGAGACCGACGAAGTGGTACCAGTTCTGGCCCGGCAGGTAGATGGGCTCGGCGTCGGTCTTGTCGCCGATGGTCTTGAGGTCGGCGTAGAACTCGTCGCGGGTCTTGGGCAGTTCCTTGATGCCCGCGTCCGCCCAGACCTTCTTGTTGTAGACCACCACGCGGTTGACCACGAACCACGGGGCGGCGTACTGCTTGCCGTCGAAGACGGCGGACTCGTTCAGCGACTCGGACCAGTCCGTGCCGATCGAGCTCTTCAGGTCGGCCAGGTCGGCGAGACCACCGGTCTTCGCGTAGGCCGGCGTCTGGGTGTTGCCGATCTCGAAGACGTCCGGCGGGTTCTCCTCGGACAGGGCGGTCGTCAGCTTCTGCTGAATCCCGTTCCACGTCTGGACCTCGAACTTGACCTTCGCCTTCGTCTTCTTCTCGAAGGCGGCCGCCACGTCCTTCTGCCACTGGTCCGGCGAGGACCCGTCCATCACCCACACGGTGAGCGTCTCGCCGGCGTAGCCGTCCGCCCCGGCCTTCTTGCCGTCGTCGCCGCTGTCGCCCCCGCACGCCGCGATCGAGACCATCATGCCCGCGATACCGATCGCGGCTATCAGCTTGCGCTTCACGCCACCCTCCTCAGGGATGCCACAAAACCCCCCTGCCTCCCCGCGGTTGCTCGTCGACGCGGACCGCCCATGGGGCCGGGACCTGGACCAATGGTGTAGACCAGTACGGGGAGCTTGGCCCAGACCAATAGGGCTGTCAAGGGTGTTCAACCACGCTCCCCGCGTCCGTGATGCGACCGAGATATGCAGGGACCTTTCATTGCGCAAGCCCCAGATCGGGCGGACCGGGAGCGGGTGTACCACCACCCGCCGAACGACGTGCCGGCACGGTCCCGAACGCGCGTACCAGCGACGTCCGACCCTGCTGTGGACTAGACCAAGGGGGGTCCCGGGGGTATACAGAAGGGATCACGGAGCGTGCGGGGCCATCCCGGCGCGAAGCCGTGCCACGATGTGAGCCGTGACCGACAGGAATGCCGGTCACTTCGGCACCCGGAGCCGGGAAGGCAGAGCATGAGCACCGACGTCAGCAGTGCGGAGAACGAGGGTGGGGCGACCGTCCGTACCGCGCGCGTGCCCAAGTACTACCGTCTGAAGAAGCATCTGCTCGACATGACCCGGACACAGACACCGGGCACGCCGGTCCCGCCGGAGCGCACCCTGGCAGCCGAGTTCGACACCTCGCGCACCACCGTGCGCCAGGCCCTCCAGGAACTGGTGGTGGAGGGCCGCCTGGAGCGCATCCAGGGCAAGGGCACCTTCGTCGCCAAGCCCAAGGTGTCGCAGGCGCTGCAACTCACCTCCTACACCGAGGACATGCGGGCCCAGGGCCTCGAACCCACCTCGCAGCTGCTGGACATCGGCTACATCACCGCCGACGACCGGCTCGCCGGGCTCCTCGACATCACGGCCGGCGGGCGGGTGCTGCGCATCGAGCGGCTGCGCATGGCCAACGCCGAGCCGATGGCCATCGAGACCACCCACCTCTCGGCGAAGCGCTTCCCCGCGCTGCGCCGGTCCCTGGTGAAGTACACGTCCCTCTACACCGCGCTGGCCGAGGTGTACGACGTCCATCTCGCCGAGGCCGAGGAGACCATCGAGACCTCGCTGGCCACCCCGCGCGAGGCCGGCCTGCTCGGCACCGACGTGGGCCTGCCGATGCTGATGCTCTCCCGGCACTCCCTGGACCGCACCGGCCAGCCGGTGGAGTGGGTGCGGTCGGTGTACCGGGGCGACCGGTACAAGTTCGTGGCCCGCCTGAAGCGCCCCCAGGACTAGCGCAAACCGGACAGAACATACCGCTCCCGACCGCGAAGTTGCAGTTCAGGACCGATATGCGGACGAGGGCTTCCGCTGTCCTGACGCCGTCACCTACATTTCGTGCGCACTGCACGAGGTGATCAGCGAGGGGACGGAGCCACCGCATGTCACAAGCCCCGGAAGTGAGCAGAGGCCCGGTGGTGACGCCTGTGCGCGTCGTCATCGGCCTCTGCCTAGTCGCACCGTTCGTCGCCATGCTCTGGGTGGGTTCGTACGCGAAGACGGACCCGACCTTCATCGGCATACCGTTCTTCTACTGGTACCAAATGGCGTGGGTCCTCATCTCCACCGTGCTCACGGTGGTCGCGTACCAGCTGTGGCAGCGTGACCAGCGCGCCCGCCGGGAAGGCGGGGCCAAATGAACGACGGCGTGAACGGCGTCGCGCTCGGCGTCTTCATCTTCTTCTTCGTCCTCGTCACCGCCATGGGCTTCCTGGCCGCCCGCTGGCGCCGGGCCGCGAACGAGCACAGCCTCGACGAGTGGGGCCTCGGCGGCCGCTCGTTCGGCACCTGGGTCACCTGGTTCCTGCTGGGCGGCGACCTGTACACCGCGTACACCTTCGTCGCCGTTCCGGCGGCGATCTACGCGGCGGGCGCGGCCGGCTTCTTCGCGGTGCCGTACACCATCCTCGTCTACCCGCTGATCTTCACCTTCCTGCCGCGCCTGTGGTCGGTCTCCCACAAGCACGGATACGTGACGACCTCGGACTTCGTGCGCGGCCGCTTCGGCTCGAAGGGGCTGTCGCTGGCGGTCGCCGTCACCGGCATCCTCGCGACGATGCCGTACATCGCGCTCCAGCTGGTCGGCATCCAGGCCGTGCTGGACGTGATGGGCGTCGGCGGCGGCGAGGACACCAACTGGTTCATCAAGGACCTGCCGCTGCTGATCGCGTTCGGCGTGCTGGCGGCGTACACCTACTCGTCGGGGCTGCGCGCCCCCGCACTGATCGCGTTCGTCAAGGACACGCTGATCTACATCGTGATCGCGGTGGCGATCATCTACATCCCGATCAAGCTCGGCGGCTTCGACGACATCTTCGCCGCGGCGAACGACAAGTTCACCGCGTCGGGCAACGGCGGCCTGGTGCCGAACCACGGCGGGCAGTGGACGTACGCCACGCTGGCGCTCGGCTCGGCCCTGGCGCTCTTCATGTACCCGCACTCGATCACCGCGACGCTGTCCTCCCGCAGCCGTGAGGTGATCCGGCGCAACACCACGATCCTGCCGCTGTACTCGCTGATGCTGGGGCTGCTCGCGCTGCTGGGCTTCATGGCGATCGCGGCGGGCGTCAAGGTGGAGAACGGGCAGCTGGCGATCCCGCAGCTGTTCGAGAACATGTTCCCGGACTGGTTCGCGGGCGTGGCCTTCGCGGCCATCGGCATCGGCGCGCTGGTGCCGGCGGCGATCATGTCGATCGCGGCGGCGAATCTCTTCACCCGCAACATCTACAAGGACTTCATCAAGCCGGACGCCACCCCGGCCCAGGAGACCAAGGTCTCCAAGCTGGTGTCGCTGCTGGTGAAGGTGGGCGCGCTGGTCTTCGTCCTGGGCATGGACAAGACGGTCGCGATCAACTTCCAGCTGCTCGGCGGCATCTGGATCCTGCAGACCTTCCCGGCGCTGGTCGGCGGCCTGTTCACGCGCTGGTTCCACCGCTGGGCGCTGCTCGGCGGCTGGGCGGTCGGCATGGTCTACGGCACGGTCGCCGCGTACGGTGTGGCCTCCCCGACGCAGAAGCACTTCGGCGGCTCCTCCGACGAGATCCCCGGCATCGGCGAGATCGGTTACATCGGTCTCACCGCCTTCGTGCTGAACATCCTGGTCACCGTGGTCCTGACCTTCGTCCTGCGGGCGGTCAAGGCGCCCGACGGCGTCGACGAGACCAAGCCGAGCGACTACACGGCGGACGCGGGCGACCCGGGCGTCGAGGTCGAACTGCCGCCGGCCACGGCGGGTACCTCGCACTAGGTCCTTCGTAGAGGTCCTTCGCAGAGGTCTTCCTCGTCAGCGGGCCGTCGGAGAAATCCGGCGGCCCGTTGTCGTACCCGTCGGGCACACTCGGGGTCATGGACTTCGTGATCCGGCGGGCGGCGGCCGAGGAGTACGACACCCTCGGCGAGATCACCGCACAGGCCTATCTGCGCGACGGCCTCCTCGACTTCGGGGACGACGACGCGTACCTGCACGAGCTGCGCGCCGTGGCCAAGCGGGCGGCGGCCGCCGAGGTGCTGGTCGCCGCGGCGGACGGCGGGGTGCTCGGCGGCGTGACCTTCGTGCCCTCCGGCGGGCCCATGGCGGACATCGCCCGGCCCGGTGAGGCCGAGATACGCATGCTCGCCGTCGCCCGCGAGGCACGCGGACGCGGGGCCGGCGAGGCGCTCGTGCGGGCCTGCGTCGACCGCGCCCGGTCCGTGGAGGGCTGCGTGCGCGTCGTGCTGTCCACCCAGGCCACCATGCGCACCGCCCACCGCCTCTACGCGCGCCTGGGCTTCACCCGCACCCCGGACCGCGACTGGAACCCCTTGCCGGAGCTGGACGACATCACTCTCCTCACCTACGAACTGACGCTCTGACACCACCCCGACACGCTGGCGGACACAACATCTGGGGGTGCTGGCGGAGCCCGGCACAAGATGTATGCTCGTGCTCGCTGTCGTCGCAGGGGAATCCGGTGTGAATCCGGAACTGTCCCGCAACGGTGTACATGCGTGTATCCGTACGTTCTCGGACGTACGTGCACGCGTGCCTCAGTCCGAGGACCTGCCGACAGTGTGCCCGGCCTCCCGGCCCGGGTGCCATGACGTCCGGGCCTCGTGGAGTGGGCCGGTGGACGCGACGCCGCGTGCGCTCGTGTGCTGCCCCCTGCCCTCCGCCAGGCCCCGTGCCGAGCGAGGGAGTGCCCCCACGTGACCATCGCGCCAGCCGATCCGGCCGCAGCGACCCCGGTGACGACTTCAGCGATGCCGGTGACCGAGGAGTCCGACGGACCCGGTGCCGCCCTGCTGCGGACCCTGACCGAGCTGACCGCCGACCTCCCCGACGCCGACCCCGGCCGGGTCGCCGCCGCCGCGCTGCGCGGCCGGTCCGCCCACGCGGACGAGGCCGAGCTGCGCGAGCTGGCCACGGAGGCGGCGGCCGGTCTCATCTCCGAGGACCCGGTCTACTCCCGGCTGGCCGCCCGGCTGCTGACCATCGGCATCCGCGTGGAGGCCGCCTCCCAGGGCGTCACGTCCTTCACCGAGTCGGTCGCCACCGGGCACCGCGAGGGCCTGATCGCCGACCGCACCGCCGAGTTCGTACGGCAGCACGCGGACCGGCTGGACGCGACGATCGACCGGGCCGCCGACGACCGCTTCGGCTACTTCGGGCTGCGCACCCTGCACAGCCGCTACCTGCTGCGGCACCCGATCACCCGCAAGGTCGTCGAAACGCCCCAGCACTTCATGCTGCGGGTCGCCGCCGGCCTCGCCGAGGACGACACCTCACGCTCCGTGGACGAGGTCACCGCGCTCTACGGCCTGATGAGCCACCTCGACTACCTGCCCTCCTCCCCCACCCTGTTCAACTCGGGCACCCGGCACGCCCAGATGTCGTCCTGCTACCTCCTCGACTCCCCCAAGGACGAGCTGGACTCCCTCTACGACCGCCTCCACCAGGTCGCCCGGCTCTCCAAGCACGCCGGCGGCATCGGCATCGCCTACTCCCGCGTCCGCTCCCGGGGTTCGCTGATCCGGGGCACCAACGGGCACTCCAACGGCATCGTCCCGTTCCTGAAGACGCTGGACGCCTCGGTGGCGGCCGTGAACCAGGGCGGCCGGCGCAAGGGCGCGGCGGCGGTCTACCTGGAGACCTGGCACGCGGACATCGAGGAGTTCCTGGAGCTGCGGGACAACACCGGCGAAGACGCCCGCCGCACGCACAACCTGAACCTGGCGCACTGGATCCCGGACGAGTTCATGCGCCGCGTGGACGCCGACGGCCAGTGGTCGCTGTTCTCGCCCGCCGACGTGCCCGAGCTGACCGACCTGTACGGCGCCGAGTTCGACGCGGCCTACCGCAAGGCCGAGGCCGCCGGGCTCGCCCGCAGGACCCTGCCCGCCCGCGAACTGTACGGCCGCATGATGCGCACCCTCGCGCAGACCGGCAACGGCTGGATGACCTTCAAGGACACCGCCAACCGCACCGCCAACCAGACGGCCGAGCCCGGCAACGTCATCCACTCCTCCAACCTCTGCACGGAGATCCTGGAGGTCACGGACGACGGCGAGACCGCGGTCTGCAACCTGGGCTCGGTCAACCTCGGCGCGTTCGTCGACGCGGCCCGGGGCGACATCGACTGGGAGCGGCTGGACGCCACCGTCCGCACCGCCGTCACCTTCCTGGACCGGGTCGTCGACATCAACTTCTACCCGACCGAGCAGGCGGGCCGCTCCAACGCCCGCTGGCGCCCGGTGGGCCTGGGCGCGATGGGTCTCCAGGACGTCTTCTTCCAGCTGCGCCTCCCCTTCGACTCGCCCGAGGCGAAGGCCCTGTCCACCCGCATCGCCGAGCGGATCATGCTCGCCGCGTACGAGACGTCCACCGACCTCGCCGAGCGCAACGGCCCGCTGCCGGCCTGGGAGAAGACCCGTACCGCCCGGGGCGTGCTGCACCCCGACCACTACGGCGTCGAGACCACCTGGCCGGAGCGCTGGGCGGCGCTGCGCGAGCGCATGGCCACCACCGGGCTGCGCAACTCCCTGCTGCTCGCCATCGCGCCGACCGCCACCATCGCCTCCATCGCGGGCGTCTACGAGTGCATCGAGCCGCAGGTGTCCAACCTGTTCAAGCGCGAGACGCTGTCCGGCGAGTTCCTCCAGGTCAACTCGTACCTGGTGAACGACCTCAAGCGGCTCGGCGTGTGGGACGCCCGCACCCGCGAGGCGCTGCGCGAGGCCAACGGCTCGGTCCAGGAGTTCTCCTGGATCCCCGCGGACGTCCGCGCGCTGTACCGCACCGCCTGGGAGATCCCGCAGCGCGGCCTGATCGACATGGCCGCCGCCCGCACCCCGTACCTCGACCAGGCCCAGTCGCTGAACCTGTTCCTGGAGACGCCGACCATCGGGAAGCTCTCCTCGATGTACGCGTACGCCTGGAAGCAGGGCCTGAAGACCACGTACTACCTACGCTCGCGCCCGGCGACGAGGATCGCCCGTGCCGCCGGCCGCGCCACCGTCCCCGCCCAGGCCACCCCGGACCCCGAAGCGGTCGCCTGCTCCCTTGAAAACCCCGAGTCCTGCGAGGCCTGCCAGTAATGCCCGCCCGTCGCCCGACCACCACCCCTGGAGGACGGCGCTCCGCGCCGACTGTGATGACTACCAAGAACCTGCTCGACCCGGGCTTCGAACTGACCCTGCGCCCCATGCGCTACCCGGACTTCTACGAGCGCTACCGGGACGCCATCAAGAACACCTGGCACGTCGAGGAGGTCGACCTCCACTCGGACGTCGCCGACCTCGCGAAGCTCAGCCCCGAGGAGCAGCACCTGATCGGCCGGCTGGTGGCCTTCTTCGCCACCGGTGACTCGATCGTGGCGAACAACCTGGTGCTCACCCTCTACAAGCACATCAACTCCCCCGAGGCGCGCCTTTACCTGTCGCGGCAGCTGTTCGAGGAGGCCGTCCACGTCCAGTTCTATCTGACGCTGCTGGACACCTACCTGCCCGACCCGGAGGACCGCAACGCCGCCTTCGCGGCCGTGGAGAACATCCCGTCCATCCGCGAGAAGGCCGAGTTCTGCTTCAGGTGGATGGACTCGGTCGAGTCGATCGACCGCCTGGAGAACCAGGCCGACCGCCGCCGCTTCCTGCTGAACCTCATCTGCTTCGCCGCCTGCATCGAGGGCCTGTTCTTCTACGGCGCCTTCGCGTACGTCTACTGGTTCCGCAGCCGGGGTCTGCTGCACGGTCTGGCCACCGGCACCAACTGGGTGTTCCGGGACGAGACGATGCACATGTCCTTCGCCTTCGACGTGGTCGACACCGTGCGCAAGGAGGAGCCGGAGCTGTTCGACGAGCAGCTCGAGCAGCAGGTCACCGACATGCTGCGGGAGGCCGTCGAGGCCGAGCTGCAGTTCGCACGCGACCTGTGCGGTGACGGCCTCCCGGGCATGAACACCGACTCGATGCGGGAGTACCTGGAGTGCGTCGCCGACCAGCGCCTGACGCGCCTCGGCTTCGCCCCCGTGTACGGCTCGGAGAACCCCTTCTCCTTCATGGAGCTGCAGGGGGTTCAGGAGCTGACCAACTTCTTCGAGCGCCGTCCCTCGGCGTACCAGGTGGCGGTGGAGGGCACCGTCGACCTGGACGAGGACTTCTGAGTCACCGCCTCTCCCCTCCTCCCCTCCTGGGCCTCCCTGATCTGACGGTCGACGCGCCGGTCGCGCACGATGCCGATCACCGAGGGGAGGACCATGAGGACCAGGAGTCCGAAGGTCACGAGCATTCCGATCAGGGCTTCGATCTGGTTTCCGTTCATGACACCACTGTCGCGCCGGATACTCCTTACCGGGAGTGGCAGGACTGCCGTAGGGCCTCGATTTCCTGCCACTCCCGGTGCACACTGGGACCATGCTCGAAAACGTGGCCGCCGTCCTGCTCGACGGTGTGCATCCCTTCGAACTCGGCGTGGTCTGCGAGGTCTTCGGCATCGACCGGAGCGACGAGGGGCTGCCGGGGTACGACTTCGCGGTGGTCTCCGCGGAGGGCCCCTCGCTCGGCACCCATGTCGGCGGACTGACCGTCTCCACGCCGTACGGTCTCGACCGGCTGGCCGAGGCGGACCTGATCGCCGTACCGGCCGGGAGCGACTTCGTGCGCCGGGAGTACCCGCCCGACCTCCTTGACGCCCTGCGGCAGGCGGTGGACCGGGGCGCACGCGTCCTGAGCGTGTGCTCGGGGGTCTTCGTACTGGGCGCCGCCGGGCTGCTGGACGGGCGGCGGTGCGCGGTGCACTGGCACCACGCGGCCGAGCTGAGCCGCCAGTACCCGCGAGCCGTCGTCGCGCCCGACGTGCTCTACGTCGACGAGGACCCGGTGATCACCTCCGCCGGCACCGCGGCCGGGATCGACGCCTGCCTGCACATCGTGCGCAAGGAACAGGGTCCCGAGGTCGCCAACCGGATCGCCCGGCGCATGGTGGTGCCGCCGCACCGGGACGGCGGACAGGCGCAGTACATCGAACGCCCGCTGCCGCGCTCCTCCTGCGACACCGTCGGCGAGGTGCTGTCCTGGATGGAGCAGCACCTCGACGAGGAGGTCACCGTCGAGCAGCTCGCGGCCCGGGCGCACATGTCCCCCCGCACCTTCGCCCGCCGCTTCCAGCAGGAGACGGGCACGACTCCCTACCGCTGGATCCTGCGCCAGCGCGTGCTGCTGGCCCAGCGTCTCCTCGAGGCGACGGACGAGACGATGGACACGATCGCCTGGCGCACCGGTTTCGGTACGGCGGCGGCCCTCAGGCACCAGTTCGTCAGGGCCCTGGACACCACCCCGCACGCCTACCGGCGCACCTTCCGGGGCCCGGAGGCCGCCGCCTGAGCATCACCGAGCCACCGGCCTGACCAGCAGGTCGTGCGGGCGCAGGGTGATGCCGACCCGGACGGCGTCGTTCGAGCCGGCCACCTGCTCGAAGCGGTACTTCGAGGCGAGCGCGGCCGTGATCAGCGTCAGCTGCGCCATGGAGAAGTGATCGCTGGGGCACTTGCGATTGCCCACGCTGAACGGCTTCATGGCGTATTTCGGCACATTCCTCGCCCGCTCCGGAAGCCAGCGGTCCGGGTCGAACTCCAGGTTGTCGGCGTACGACTTCGCATCGCGCTGGATTGCGTACGGACTGTAGATGATGTCCGAACCGGCCGGAATGCGATAGCCACCGAGTTCGGTGTCGGCCACCGAGCGGCGGGTCAATACCCATACGGCCGGGCGCAAACGCATGGCTTCCACGATGACATTGCCGGTGTGCGTGAGCTTGCGGACGTCGCCGAATGCCACGGGGCGTCCGCCGGTCACCGCTTCGACTTCGTCGTGTATGCGGTCGGCATGTTCCGGGTGGTCGGCAAGTGCCTGCAGCAACCACATGATCGTGGAGGCGATGGTTTCACTGCCCGGGGTGAGTATCGCGACGACCTGGTCGTGGATCTCCTGTTCCCCGATCGGGTCGCCATTGTCGTCCTTCGCCTCCAGCAATGCCGTGAGCAAATCGTCCGGCTTTTGACCGGACGCGCGGCGCTCGGCGATGATCTCGTCCACCAGCAGATGCAGATCGGCCAACGCGTTGTTGAATTTGCGATTGGCCGGGAGCGGCAGCCGGTAGAGCGGCCCGAGCGGGACGACCATGCGCCGGTACATGCCCCGGAAGACGGTGGCGAGCGCGACGCACAGCCGCTCGGCGCGCTCGTCCATGTACTGCCCGCGCAGCAGGCAGCGGGCCGCGACGCGCACCGCGACCCGGAAGGACTCGGAGGTGGCGTCGACGGTCCGGCCCGCCTGCCAGCGCTCGGTCAGCGCGTGCGCCTCCTCCTCCATGATCGGCCCATACGCGGGGATCGCGTCGAGCTTGAAGGCCGGCTGGATGGTGCGCCGCTGGCGCCGGTGGAGTGGGCCGTTGGCGGTGGCCACGCCCTCCTTGCCGAGCAGGCCCTCCAGCGACTCCCACAGCGGACCGGCGATGTGGTAGTCGGGGCTCAGCGCCAGGGCGCCGGTGAGTTCGGGGGCGGTGACCGCGTAGACGGTCTTCGGGCCCAGCCTGATGCGCACGATGTCGCCGTGGTCGCGCAGCTGGGACATGTAGGCCAGCGGGTCGCGGGCCAGCCGCCAGCCGTGGCCGAGCAGGGGTACGCCGCCACCCGCGAAGGGCGGCTCGCGCAGCTCCGGCGCCGCTTCCTCGCGGGTCTCGGGGTTGACGGACTCGACGGTCATTTCTCACCTGCCGCTTCGTTGTTGACGTAAGGGGGTGTGGACCGGTCGTCCCAGCTGTCGACCATGTACCGGCCGGACTCGTGATGGAACCAGTAGACGGAACTGAACCAGTTCCGCATATTGCCGACGATGGTCCGCACGGCGCCGCTCAGTTCCTTGCCGCGTACGGTTCCGTCGGCGAGTGAGTCGGCGAACCGTAACGCGTCCTGCTCCACCTCGAGGAATTCGGTGATGCATTCCTCGACGCGTCGCCTGACGTCCACAATGGCTTCTTCCAGGGTGAGCCCCTGATGTGTGATGAGGCTGATCCCGAGATTGTGGACCTCGTCGCCCGCGATTTCCTTGGGCAGGGAGCAGAGGTCGTTGTACCAGGCGGCGAATTCCTGACTCAGCAGCGCCGCCCTGCGATATGCCGGGTGTTTCCGTACCGCGTCCGGCAGTTCGCAGCCCGCGCTCGGCTCGAGCAGGTCGGTCCAGATCCAGTGGGCGAAGGTGAGCCGGCGGAGTTCGAGATACTCCTCGACTCCGGGCACGATTCCTCGGGTGCGGTTGTGGAATTCCCGGTCGTACGCCTCGATCACCGCGTGGAAGTGCCGGGCGAACCGGGCGTTCCAGGTCGTCGGCAGGAAGGCGTACAGGCGCCGCACACTGTCGGCGAACCCGGCCACCAGGGTGTCCTCGTGGTGCAGGTGTTCCCCGGGTGAGTCCAGTGCCGTGTGCAGCAGGTCGCGCAGTCGCCGCCAGGCGCCGGCCCGGCCGTGGACGATGTCCCGGTCGTGCCGGTCGTCCCAGACGAAGAACCACGCGCTGTAGTCCGCTATCGCCTGCAGGACCGGCTCGGGGGCACCCAGGTAGTACCCCGCCATGAGGTCCGTGTAGCACAGGCCGTCGGCATATTCCTCGACCTTGTCCGCCGGCATGAGCCGCTTTTCGAGCAGCCAGGTGCGTGTCTTCTCCTGGAGCCTCGGCCAATACGGGTGCAGTTGCCGGGGAAATGCCGCCTCGATCACCGGAAGACGGAGCGATGACGGTACTGCGATCGCGGTCGGTGTCGCTGTGGTGCCGTGTGGGAAAGCATGCACGAACAAACCCCTCTCAGCCGCCGGTGGCGCACCCCTCTCGCTGAGCGGGGCGTGCGCCGTTGCGAATCCCCGCACTTCCCATTCAGCACCACAACTGACCGTTCTGGGAACGGATTTGCTCCATTCACTACCCCCAGATGCCTGAATTCTCCTGTTGTGTGGCAGGTTTCGACAGACGAACGGCGCCCGCCCGGGGAGAGACCCGAACAGGCGCCGTGCGCAAGGGAGATGTGTGACGGGTGGGGCGGTGTCAGTCGTTTGCGACCACGGGGTAACGCGGCTCGTTCTCGGCCATCTGCCGCAGCGCGTCCTTGCGTTCACGCTTGGAGAGCCGGTCGATGTACAGGTACCCGTACAGATGGTCCGTCTCGTGCTGCAAACACCGTGCGAAGTAGCCGGTGCCCCGCACCTTGACCGGGTTGCCCTTCTCGTCCTGCCCGGTCACCTCGGCGTAGTCGGGGCGGGCCAGCGGCGCGTAGGCGGTCGGCACGGAGAGGCAGCCCTCGTTGCTGTCGTCGAGGCGGCGCCGGTCGGCGGGCAGTTCGACGAGGACCGGGTTGCAGACCACGCCGACGTGGCGGACGCCCTCGTCGTCGGGGCAGTCGTAGACGAAGACCTTCTGGGAGACGCCGATCTGGTTGGCGGCCAGGCCCACGCCCTCGGCGGTGCGCTGGCTGGCGAACATGTCCGCCACCAGCTGCTGGAACTCCTCGCCGAAGTCGGTGACGTCCGCGCACTCCGTGTGCAGCACCGGATTGCCGACCACGGTGATCGGCCGGGAGGCGCCCCGCTCACGCCAGGCCGCCTCGCGCTCCTCGCAGTCCTCGGTGTCGACGACGAAGCCCTCGTCGTCCACGGGGAGCACGCCCACGTGCTGCTGATCGGTGTCCTGCTGGGCCATGACCGACGTATGCCTTCCTGGATGAAACAGGGGGTTGATGCCTGATACAGGGTACGGGGGACGCGCCCCGTCAGGGGCGCGGGACTGTGTCGATATGCGGCTCCGCCGCGTGGGCGCGACCAGCCACGACGGACCGGACGACGAAGAACGACCTCAGCAGACCTCTTCCAGGTCCCGCCAATCCCGAGAATCAGGACTGTCGGCGACCCACCCGTCCAACAACCCCCTCACCAACGCGGCCGGCGCAGCCACCCCGCACTCCCGCTCCGGCACCCACAGCTGCCCGTCCGTACGGTGCCCGAGGGGACCGGGGTGTCCCGGTTCGCTGTGGTCGTGCGGGTCGAGGTGCTCGCCCTCGCCCTCGTCGGACGGCATCCGGGACTCCGAGCACATCCGGCACAGCAGCCGGACGGAGGACGACCAGTCCTCGGCGGCGAACCCGGCGTCGGCCGCCAGCTGCTCCAGCGCGTCCCGGTCGGACTCGGTGGCCGCCTCCAGGAGGACGACCCAGGTGGGCACCGGCGACGGCGCCCACAGCTCGATCTCGTCGAAGACCGGGTAGGAGTGCCCGGCCGCGGTGGACCGCTCTCCGTGCGGCACCCCGTCGTGCAGGACTACCTCGCCCCAGCGCCGCCCTGAGGATGGCAGCGGGATGGACAGCACCTCCACGCGGGCGGGGTCCAGGCGCCGCCCCCACACGACCTCGGCCTCCCCCTCGGGGGACAGCCGTACGGCCGCGCTGCCGAGTTCCATGCCGAGTGGCTCACCGGCGTCCGTCGCGTCCCCGGGGGTGCGCAGTCCGTACGCCTGCCAGGCCCGGCGGGCCAGCGGCCAGTCCTGCAGCGCGGTCGCCGCGATGCCGACGTTCCACCAGTCGGGGGCGCCGGTGTCCCGGTCGAGGAGCGCGACGGCCCGCAGCCCGGCCGCTCTGGCCTGCTCCCAGTCGTGCCGGAACTTGTGCAGCAGGGCGAGGTTGAACCACGACTCCGACAGCCAGGGTTCCAGGTCGGCGGCCCGCGTCAGCAGCGCCCCCGCGTCCTCGTAGCGACCGTCGCCGATCAGCGTGAACGCGCGGTCGGTAGCCTGCCGCCAGGAGGCGGAGGGCCGGTGCCGTGCCTTGCCGAAGATCCTCACGATTCCCGCCTGCCAGTTCCGTTCTGTGGGCTGGCTGTGCCTTTCGCGCCCCCGGACACCCTTTCCTGCGCATCAAACCACGTACGGCTGCAGAGGCGCTCATTACCCATGGGTTACCCAGCCGAGGGCGAGGTAAGACTGCCTCGCGAAAGCACTCGGGCCAGTGCTTCCACCACGTCCGGAGCGTAGTCGTCCGCGGTGGCCAGGCGCAGCTCCTCCAGGGCCGTGAGGCCGCCGCCGGGACCGGCGTCCCGCGCCTTCTCCTCGTAGGCGTTCACCACCCGTACGATCCGCGCGGCCTGCGGCTGCTCCCGGCAGGGGTCGGCCTGGCGCTCCACGACCACCGCGACGGCCGGGTCGACGCCGGTCTGGCGGACCACGGCGCCGCCCAGCAGCGCGATCCGCCGCTGTTCCGGGGCGGGCAGGCCGGCGGTGGCTCCCGCGGGTACCGGGTCGACCAGGCTGAGCTGGCCGATGTCGTGCATCAGGGCCGCGTACTCCAGCACGGTCAGCTCGGGCCCCGACAGCCCCAGGTCGCGGCCCACGGCCCCGCTCAGCTCGGCGACGCGGCGCGCGTGTCCGGCCGGGGTGTACCCGGCGATCTCGGTGGCCCTGGCCAGGGACGCGATGGTCTGCCGGTAGGTGGCCCGGACGGCCGCGTAGCGCCGGTAGGACAGCTGGGCGAGCAGCAGGGGCACGCAGAAGACGGGGAGCGCCCAGAGGCCCGCGACGCCCACCGCGAGCGCCATCACCACCCCGGTCGCGCACACCGCGGAGGTGATCCCGACCATGCCGCGCAGCTCCTCGCGCAGCAGCGGGCCGAAGGGCCAGCCGGTGCGGGCGTGCGCGGGTGCCGCGGCGAGCACGGCGTCGCACAGGGTGGTCAGGGCGAGCAGCGCGACCAGCAGCAGCGCGTACGCGGGGCCGCTCCAGTCGCGGAAGGTGCCCTGGCCGGACAGCGGCTGGAAGCACACGGCGGCGAAGGCGACGGTGAGCACGCGCCGCGCCAGGTGGTCGAGGACGGGCCCGCTGCCCCGGGCTATGTAGGGCACGCTGCCGGCCAGCGAGGCGGCGAGGACGACGGTGACGGTCTGGGCGACGCCGTGCGGGGCGGGCCGCCCGGCGACCTCCCCGAGCAGCGCGTACGCCAGTGCCCCGGCGGCGCCGAGCGGGGCCGCCTCACGGGCCTCGGCGTCGGCACGGCGGGTCAGCTCACCGAGGGCGACCAGCACACCGAAGGCGAGCGCGACGGGCCGGTGGACGAGCCCCGCCCACAGTACGGAGGTGAGGCAGACCACGGCGACGAGTCCGGCGGCGGCGCGGACGAGGCCGGGCACCAGCGGAGGCCGGCCCCGCGGCCGGGGCACCGGTGGCTCGCTCATACGGCACGCCTCCCGACGCTGTCGCGCGCGTCCTCCCCACGTGCCCGGCCGGGAATCGCCGCGGCCGTCGGGAGTGCGGGGGTGCCGTCGGCCGTGACCGACGGGTGCCACCCGTGCCGGCCCAGGGCGCGGACCAGCGCACCCACCATCCGGGGGTCGAACTGCTTCCCGGCACACCGCTGGAGCTCCGCCACCGCCGCGGCGACGGGGCGGGCCCTGCGGTAGGAGCGGGTGGAGGTCATCGCGTCGAAGGCGTCGGCGACGGCCACCACACGGGCCGACTCGGGGATGCGGTCGCCCACCAGGCCGTAGGGGTAGCCGCTGCCGTCCAGTCTTTCGTGGTGGTGGAGGACGGCGGCCCGGGCCTCCCCCAGGAAGCGGATGCCGCGCACCATCTCGTGCCCGTACTCCGGGTGCAGTTCGATCACCCGCCGCTCCTCGGGCGTCAGCGCCCCCTCCTTGCGCAGGAGCCGGGTGGGCACGCCGAGCTTGCCCACGTCGTGCAGGATGCCGGCGAAGCGGAGGGTCTCGACCCGTTCGTCGTCCATGCCCAGCTCGCGGGCGATCATCATGGTGGCCCGGCCGACGCGCTCGCTGTGTCCGCGGGTGTAGCCGTCCTTGATGTCGACGGCCTGCACGAGCGCGCGGATGGTCGCCTGGTGCGCGGCCCGTTCCCGGTGGTACTGGGCGAACGCCCACCACGCGACACACATCGGCAGCAGCACGAGCAGCGCGGCCACCGGACCGTACGGGCTGCGCCACAGGACGGCCATCATCAGCCCTGCGAGCCCGTGCACGGCGACCGGTCCGAGCGTCCTCGTGAACAGCCCCCGCCACGCCCGGCTCGCCGGCGCGTGGTCGGCGAGCGCCAGGATGCCGCCGTCCAGCAGGGTGAGCACCAGGCAGAACGCCAGTACCGCGGCCCCGGCCGGCACGAGCGCGTACGGGAAGTCGGGCTCGACGAGCGCGTCCGGCCCGCCGAGCCGCCGGTGGAGGTACGCGGCGGCCCAGACGGCGGACGTCAGCTGTGCGGCCCGCCAGACCCGCCGCAGCGCGTAGGGCCGCCTCGGCACCGGGGACAGCAGGGCTCCCGGCACCGCGACGAGCGCCGCGGCGGACGGCGGGAGCAGGAAGGCACCGGCGAGCAGGACGGGGTAGCAGGTACCGACGGAGCGGGACCGCGCGACCAGCTCGGAGCCCGCGTACAGCCCGGCGAGCAGCAGCACCGCCGCCCAGGGCGTGGGTGTCGCGGGCAGTGGCCGCACGCAGAGCAGGGCGGCCAGGACGACACCGGCGACGTACACGCGCGCCCGAGCCGGTACCGCGTCCATGATCCCCTCCCCCGACCACGCCTGTCAGGCTCCGGAGCCTAGGGCGGCGGCGGGGAGGCCGCGGGCAGATAACCCGCGGATTAGCACGTACGAGTGACTCGGGAGGGCTCAGGACTCCTGGGGAGTCGGCGGTGCGGCTGTGACGTCGTGCTCGGGCACGGACTGTCCCGACCGGATCAGATCGAGCCTGCCCATGACCTTGGCACGCAGGTCACCCGGCACGTCGTCCTGTCCGCAGCACCGCTTGACCAGCTTCTTCACGGCCTGCTCCAGCCCGTACTTCTCCAGGCAGGGCGAGCACTCCTCGAAGTGGTGCTCGAACTTCACGCAGTCCGAGTCCGGCATCTCCTTGTCGAGGAACTCGTAGAGATGATCGAGGATTTCGCTGCAATCCGTCTCGTGCGGCTCTCCGCAGCTCATGACCCCGAGCCTTTCGCTTCGTTCGACTCTCCGGCGCCGGCCGGGACCAGACCGCGGTCGCGGGCGTAGTCCTCCAGCATGCCGCGCAGCTGACGGCGTCCACGGTGCAGCCGGGACATGACCGTACCGATGGGTGTCCCCATGATGTCGGCGATCTCCTTGTAGGCAAACCCCTCGACGTCCGCCAGATAGACGGCGATGCGGAACTCCTCGGGGATGGCCTGGAGCGCCTGCTTCACGTCCGAGTCGGGCAGGTGGTCCAGCGCCTGCGACTCGGCGGAGCGCAGACCGGTCGACATGTGCGACTCGGCACGCGCGAGCTGCCAGTCCTCGATCTCCTCGGCCGCGCTGCGCTGGGGCTCGCGCTGCTTCTTGCGGTACGAGTTGATGAAGGTGTTGGTGAGGATGCGGTACAGCCACGCCTTGAGGTTGGTGCCCTCGCGGAACTGGTGGAAGGACGCGTACGCCTTGGCGTAGGTCTCCTGCACCAGGTCCTCGGCGTCGGCCGGATTACGCGTCATGCGCAGCGCGGCCGAGTACATCTGGTCGAGGAACTCCAGCGCGTCCCGCTCGAAGCGCGCGCTGCGCTCGGCGGTCGACTCCGCGCTCTCGCCCCGTCCCTCGGGCTGCTCCGCCTGGCCGTGTTCGGTCCCTGCGTCGGTCCCAGTGACCGGACCCACCTCCTCCAGTGACGTCGTGAAACCGAGACCGGCCCCACTCGAATCGGAGGATAGACGACGATCCGGTCCGCCCGCCGCCCGAATAGGGGCGGTCTTCGCCGCGTGCAGCACAGTCCAGTCCAGGTCGGATCGGCTGCTGCGACTCGGGCAGAAGGCTGAACCCATGCGGCGGACTTCCTTTCCTACGGCGTCGGTGCTGATTCTCAGCAACGTACGTCCGCCTCAACAGTGGGCGCACGCCGGTCATTCCCAGGCGTTCACCCGAGTGAGCCGACCCACTTCGCGACACTCTCGGTGATCAGCTCCAGGGCCGCCTCCTGGGTGATCTCCGCCCGCTTGGGGACGGCGAAGCCGTGATCGCCGTACGGCACCTCGACGAGGTCGTACGTGCCCTCCGGGGCCTCGGGGAACTCCCCCGGCCTCCCGAAGGGGTCGTTGCCGCCCTGCACGACGAGGGTGGGGACGCCCGCCCCCAGCAGCTCGTCGGCGCGGGACTTCTCGGGCTTGCCCGGTGGGTGCAGGGGGAAGCTCAGGGCTAGGACGGCGTGGGCGCCCAGTTCGCGGGCGGTGCGGCAGGCGACGCGGGCGCCGGCGCTGCGGCCGCCCGCGATCACGGGCGGTCCCGGTGCGGTCAGCGCGGGCCAGATGCCGCGCCAGCCGGTGTCGAGGGTCTTCGGCGCGGGCGCCAGCTTCTTGCCGGCCACCCGCCAGGGCTGCTCGACCAGGGCCACGCTCACTCCGTGGGCGGGCAGCGCGGCCGCCAGCGCCCGCAGGTCGCGCGCCTCGATGCCGCCGCCGGCGCCGTGGCTCGCGGCGAGGACGAGGCGGGGCTTCCTCGCCCGGTGCCAGGTGATGCGGGCGGTCCCTGCGTCGGTCTCGACCGCCTCGACCGCCTCGGGCATCTCGGGCGTCTCCTTCGTCACGTGCGTCACGTCAGAAGAGTGTGCCCTCTTCCGGCGCCTCCAGCTCCTTGAGCAGCTCCGGCCCGTTGTTGCGCACGTTGCTCACCGCTGTGGAGACCGGGAACGCCCGCATCATTCCGGCGGGCGGGGGCGCCAGCAGCGCGGTCAGCTCGTCGGGGTCGGTGCGCGCCGGGTCGAGCCAGTCGTCCCAGCGGTCCGGCGTCAGCATCAGGGGCATCCGGGGGTGGATGTCGGCGAGCGCGTGCGGCCCGTCGGCCGGGGCGACCGCCAGGGGGGTGGTCTCGGCCTCGGTCGTGATCACCGAGCACGTCACCCACCAGGCCTGCGGGTGGTCGTCCGGCAGCGTCCTGTCCCGCCAGAACTCGTACAGCCCTGCCATGGCGAACACGGACCCGTCGGCCGGTGTGACGAAGTACGGCTGCTTGCGGGGCCGCTTCTTGCGCCCCTCGACCTCCAGGTCCCGCTCCTGCTTGCCGGTGACCCACTCGTAGTAGCCGTCGGCGGGCAGGATGCAGCGCCTGCTGCTGAAGGCGCGCCGGTAGGAGGGCTTCTCGTGGACGGTCTCCGCGCGGGCGTTGATCATCCGCGCCCCGCCCTCGGGCGTCTTGGACCAGGACGGGACGAGCCCCCACTTCAGCTTCCGCAGCTGCCGAACCGGATCCGGGTCCTCGGCGTCCTTCAGGGGACGGTCCAGAACGGCGTAGACCTCCTTGGTGGGCGCCACGTTGTAGTCGGGCTCCAAGCTCTCCTTGGGCTCCCACTTCTCGATCTCGAAGATTCCCGCGAGATCCTCGGGTCGACGACTCGCCGCATACCGTCCGCACATACGTGCCACACTGCCAGACCCCGCGCAGACACGAGGAGCCCTCACCGAACATGGACCACCTCGCAACGGCCTCGCTCCCCTCTCTGTGGGACGAGGTATCCGGCACCCAGCCCGACCCCGACCTGTGGGTGGTGGTCGCGACGCTGGTGGCCGCGCTGGTCGTCGTCGTACCGCACCGCCCGTGGCGGATAGCGCGCAACGCGATCACCATCGCGCACGAGGGCGGCCACGGGCTCGTGGCGCTGCTCACCGGCCGCACCCTGACCGGGATCACCCTGCACTCGGACACCAGCGGCCTGACGGTGAGCCGCGGCAAGCCGACCGGCGTCGGGATGATCCTGACGGCGGTGGCCGGCTACACCGCTCCCCCGCTGCTCGGCCTCGGCGGCGCCGCGCTGCTGGCCGCGGGGCGCATCACCCTGCTGCTGTGGCTGGCGACGGCGCTGCTCGTCGCCCTGCTGGTGATGGTCCGCAACGCGTACGGGATGCTGACGGTGGTGCTCACGGGCGGCACGTTCGTCCTGGTCTCCTGGCTGGCCGGACCGCAGGTGCAGGCGGCGTTCGCGTACGCGGTGGTCTGGTTCCTGCTGCTCGGCGGGGTGCGTCCGGCCTTCGAGCTGCAGGCCAAGCGGGCCCGGGGCGGCGCGGGCGACTCGGACGCGGACCAGCTGGCCCGGCTGACCCACGCGCCGGCGGGGGTCTGGTTCTTCCTGTTCCACGCGGTGTCGCTGTGCTCGCTCGTCGGCGGGGGACGCTGGCTGCTGGAGCTGTGACGCACGGGCACCCGCCCGGGCCTCGAGACACGCGCCCCGAGCACGCGCCCGCATATATGCACGGCATGTGCACTGTCGCGATTTCGGTCAGGTTTCGCCGCTTTTGATCAAGATCTCCGTTCGGCTTCAGCCATTAAAGTGGGGCCCATGACCGTGAACCCCACGCACACCGCCCTCTGGCCCGCACCGCACGCGAGCGGAGCCGTCGACGCGACCGTCCAGGTGCCCGGGTCCAAGTCGGTCACCAACCGCGCCCTGGTGCTGGCCGCCCTCGCCTCCGAGCCCGGCTGGCTGCGCCGTCCGCTGCGCTCCCGCGACACCCTGCTGATGGCCGAGGCGCTGCGCGCGATGGGCGTCGAGATCGAGGAGGGCGTCGGCCCGGAGGGCAGCGGTGAGTTCTGGCGGGTCATCCCGGCGGGACTGCGCGGCCCGGCCACGGTCGACGTCGGCAACGCGGGCACGGTCATGCGCTTCCTCCCGCCGGTCGCCACGCTCGTGGACGGCCCCGTCCGCTTCGACGGCGATCCGCGGTCCTACGAGCGCCCGCTGCACGGTGTGATCGACGCGCTGCGCGTCCTGGGTGCCCGCGTCGACGACGACGGGCGCGGCGCGCTGCCGCTGACCGTGCACGGCGGGGGCGCGCTGGAGGGCGGCCCGGTCGAGATCGACGCGTCGTCTTCCTCGCAGTTCGTCAGCGCCCTGCTGCTGTCCGGCCCGCGCTTCAACCAGGGCGTGGAGGTCCGCCACACCGGCTCCGCGCTGCCGTCAATGCCGCACATCCGGATGACCGTCGACATGCTGCGCTCGGTGGGCGCCCAGGTCGACACCCCGGAGTCGGGCGGCGAGCCGAACGTCTGGCGGGTCACGCCGGGCGCGCTCCTGGGCCGGGACCTGACGGTCGAGCCGGACCTCTCCAACGCCCAGCCGTTCCTGGCCGCGGCCCTGATCACCGGCGGCAAGGTCATGATCCCCGACTGGCCGTCCCAGACCACCCAGCCCGGCGACCGGCTGCGGGAGATCTTCACCGAGATGGGCGGTTCCTGTGAACTGACCGACTACGGACTGGTCTTCACCGGATCGGGCGCCGTCCACGGCATCGACGTCGACCTCGGCGAGGTCGGCGAGCTGACCCCGGGCATCGCGGCCGTCGCCGCCCTCGCGGACTCCCCCTCGACCCTGCGCGGGGTGGCGCACCTGCGGCTGCACGAGACGGACCGCCTGGCCGCGCTCACCAAGGAGATCAACGAACTCGGCGGCGACGTCACCGAGACCGCCGACGGTCTGCACATCCGCCCGCGCCCCCTGCACGGCGGCGTCTTCCACACGTACGAGGACCACCGCATGGCCACCGCCGGCGCGATCCTCGGTCTCGCGGTCGAGGGAGTGCGCATCGAGAACGTGGCGACGACGGCCAAGACCCTGCCCGACTTCCCCGACCTGTGGACCGGGATGCTCGGGGCGTAGGGACTGTTCGCGATGCGCCGCTACGGCAAGCACACCGACGAGGACGACATCCGCTCGCGCCCCAACCGCAAGGGCAACCGGCCGCGCACCCACATCCGGCCCAAGCACGAGGACGCCGCCGAGGGCCTGGTCCTCACCGTGGACCGCGGCCGGCTGACCTGCCTGGTCGAGGACCGGGTCGTGATGGCGATGAAGGCCAGGGAACTGGGCCGCAAGGCGGCGGTGGTCGGCGACCGGGTGGCCCTGGTCGGTGATCTCTCCGGCAAGAAGGACACCCTCGCGCGCATCGTCCGGATCGAGGAGCGCGCGTCCGTGCTGCGCCGCACCGCGGACGACGACGACCCCTACGAGCGCGTGGTCGTCGCCAACGCCGACCAGCTCGCCATCGTCACCGCCCTGGCCGACCCGGAGCCGCGCCCCCGCCTGATCGACCGCTGCCTGGTCGCGGCGTTCGACGGCGGCCTCACCCCGCTGCTGGTCATGACCAAGTCGGACCTGGCGCCGCCGGACGAACTCCTGGAGCTGTACGGCACGTTGGACATCCCGTACGTCGTCACCAGTCGCGAGGAGCTGGAGAACGGCGCCGCGGCGGGCCTCGTGCGCGAGCATCTGGACGGGAAGATCACCGCCTTCGTCGGCCACTCCGGCGTCGGCAAGACGACGCTGGTCAACACTCTGGTGCCGCAGGACCGCCGCCGGGTGACGGGCCATGTGAACGCGGTGACGGGCCGCGGCCGGCACACCACGACCTCGGCCCTGGCCCTGCCGCTGTCGTCCGAGGCGGGCGGCTGGGTCGTCGACACCCCGGGCATCAGGTCGTTCGGGCTGGCGCACATCGATCCGTCGCGGGTCATCAACGCCTTCCCCGACCTGGTGCCCGGCACGGAGGGGTGCCCCCGCGCGTGCAGCCACGACGAGCAGGACTGCGCGCTGGATGCGTGGGTCGCCGAGGGCCACGCCGACCCGGCACGGCTGTACTCGCTGCGCCGGCTCCTGTCGACGCGCGAACGGAAGGAAGGCGACTGACCTCCGCGTTGTTTGCCGTGCCGTGGTACCGGTAAGTGCATAATCGCACCAAGCCGGAATCAAGCCCGTGCAAATCCGGACGAAGCGACCCAGTAAAGAGCACCGGACACAGCACCGGACGAAGCAGCGGTCACGGTAGGGGACTACGGGAGGACAAGACATGGCGTGGCTGCTGGTCATAGTGGCCGGGTTGCTCGAGACCGGCTTCGCCGTGTGCCTGAAGCTGTCGCACGGCTTCACCCGGCTCTGGCCCACCGTCGCCTTCTGCGCCTTCGCCCTGGGCAGTTTCGGACTGCTGACCCTGGCCCTGAAGAGGCTCGACGTCGGCCCCGCCTACGCGGTGTGGACCGGCATCGGCGCCGCGGGCACCGCCATCTACGGGATGGTCTTCCTCGGCGACCTGGTCTCGACCCTGAAGATCGTCTCGATCAGTTTCGTCATCATCGGCGTGGTCGGGCTCCAGTTGTCGGGCTCGGCGCACTGAGCAGGCCCTACGCCATCGACCGGCGCGGCAGGGCGGTGCGTACGAGGTCGGCCACGCCGCCCTCGCCGGGCGGTGCCGCGACGCAGGACAGGGCGAGCCGCACGGCCAGTTCGCAGGAGCGGGCCAGTTCGGCGGCGTCCGGCGGGGCGAGTGGGTCGGCGCCGTACAGGACGGCCACGGCACGGTCGCGGACGAGAGCCACGAAGTCGCCGGGCGAGGGCAGCGCACCGTCGGCCCGGCGCTGGGCCGGCGCGGCGGAGGAGGACGGCACGGCCGTCAGCTCCGGTGCGGGCAGCCGCTCACCCCAGCAGCCGGTGAGCAGCGCCCGGACCAGCGCGTTCTCGCGGGCGGCGGACATCGTCCACTCGGCGGTCGCGGTGAGCCGTTCACGCGGGTCGCTGGGCCCGGCGAGCGCGCGGTCCACGCCCGCGAGATAACCGTCGGCCTCCCGCCGCACGAGCGCCCGCGCGAGGCCCTCCTTGCTGCCGAACTCGTTGTACAGCGTCTGCCGGGACACCCCGGCCGCCGCCGCGACGTCCACCATCCGCACGGCGGACCACGGCCGACGCGCCAACGCCTGGTAAGCGGCGTCGAGCAGGGACTCCCGGGCTGCGGGCACCGTCGCCTCCCTCGGGCCGAGCGGCTTCGTGCCCAGATTTGACGGGTATGGGGTCACTGTCAAGGGTCCTCGCGCCGGGGCGGACACGGCCGACGGGGCGCATCCGCCCCCGCGGCTCCCCGTCCGCGATCCGCCACGCCCGCCAAACCCCTGGTGGCTCCCGCGCGTCCCGGGCCGATACGGTTGCCGCATGCCCGACTACCTCGACGACCTCCGCCTCGCCCACGTGCTCGCCGACGCCGCCGACGCGGCGACGATGGACCGCTTCAAGGCCCTCGACCTCAAGGTCGAGACGAAGCCGGACATGACCCCGGTGAGCGAGGCGGACAAGGCCGCCGAGGAACTCATCCGCGGCCACCTCGCCCGCGCCCGCCCCCGCGACTCGGTGCAGGGCGAGGAGTTCGGCACCACGGGCGCCGGCACCCGTCGCTGGGTGATCGACCCGATCGACGGCACCAAGAACTACGTCCGGGGCGTCCCCGTCTGGGCCACCCTGATCGCGCTCATGGAGGCCGGCGAGGGCGGCTACCAGCCCGTGGTCGGGCTGGTCTCCGCCCCGGCCCTCGGGCGCCGTTGGTGGGCGGTCCAGGACCACGGCGCCTTCACCGGCCGCAGCCTGACCTCCGCCTCCAGGCTCCAGGTCTCCCAGGTGTCCACGCTCTCGGACGCGTCGTTCGCGTACTCGTCGCTCAGCGGCTGGGAGGAGCAGGGACGGCTGGACGGCTTCCTCGACCTCACCCGCGAGGTGTGGCGCACACGCGCGTACGGCGACTTCTGGCCGTACATGATGGTCGCCGAGGGCTCGGTGGACATCTGCGCCGAACCCGAGCTGTCCCTCTGGGACATGGCCGCGAACGCCATCATCGTCACGGAGGCCGGCGGCACCTTCACCGGCCTCGACGGGCGCCACGGCCCGCACAGCGGCAACGCGGCGGCGTCGAACGGCCGCTTGCACGACGAACTCCTCGGCTATCTGAACCAGCGCTACTGAGCGCCCGCCGACTCCGCCTCCACGCCCCCTTGTTGACCCCCGCTTTACCTGCCACCCTGAGAGTTCCCCCACTTGTGAACTTGTGAATCCATGAACTAACTCATGGATCACCGGCAGGAGGTGGCTCCACCCCATGCTCGTCCGCGAAGTCATGAGCAAGGTAGTCCTCACCATCGGCCCCGCCCACACACTCCGTCAGTCCGCCGCCCTGATGTCCGCACGCGGCGTCGGCGCGGCCGTGGTGTACGACCCCGACGCCGACGGCATCGGCATCCTCACCGAACGCGACGTCCTGGTCTCCGTGGGCCAGGGCCAGGACCCGGACACCGAGCGCGCCCACGCCCACACCACCACCGACGTCGTCTTCGCCGCACCCTCCTGGACCGTGGAGGAGGCGGCCGCGGCGATGGCGCACGGCGGCTTCCGCCACCTCATCGTGCTCGAGGGCGGCGAGCCGGCCGGCATCGTCTCGGTGCGCGACATCATCCGCTGCTGGGCGCCGGAGCGTTCGCGGCCGGGCGCCCCGGCGGTGACGGCCTGACGGGCCGACGGACTGACGGACTGACGGACTGAACGACGAAACGGGCCGGACCCCCGTACCCGGGGATCCGGCCCGCCGCCGCGACAAGCGGTCCAGTACTGGACGTCAGCCGCGCAGGGCCTGGACCGCGGCCTCCAGCCGCTTGCCGAAGTCACCGTCGGCCTGACGGAAGTTGTTCACCGCGCGCTCGACGATGTCGTCGCGCGAGACACCGGAGAGGGCGCCGGCCAGGTTGTCGATCAGCCGCCCCTTCTCCTCCTCCGTCATCAGCCGGTAGAGGTTGCCCGCCTGGACGAAGTCGTTGTCCTCGGCGTGCGACGGAGCCTCGGTCTCGCCGGTGACACCGGAGACCGCGACCGGCTGCCACAGCGCGCGGTCCGTCTGGAACGGGCCGCCGAAGCTGTTCGGCTCGTAGTTCTTCGCGCCCTTGTGGCGGCCGTCGTACAGGAAGCCGTCACGGGAGTTGGTGCGCGCCTCTGTGGCGTGCGGGCGGTTCACCGGGAGGTGGTCGGCGTTGATGCCGACGCGGTAGCGGTGGGCGTCGCCGTACGCGAAGAGGCGGCCCTGGAGCATCTTGTCCGGGGACGGGCCGATGCCGGGCACGAAGTGCGACGGGGAGAAGATCGACTGCTCGACCTCGGCGAAGACGTTCTCCGGGTTGCGGTTGAGCTCCAGCTTGCCGAACTCGATGACCGGGTAGTCCGCGTGCGGCCACACCTTGGTCAGGTCGAACGGGTTGAAGCGGTACTTCGCCGCCTCGGCGACGGGCATGATCTGCACGCCGACGGTCCAGGAGGGGAACTCGCCCCGCTCGATCGCCTCACGCAGGTCGCGCTGGTGCGAGTCGGGGTCCGCACCGGCGAGCTTGTCGGCCTCGGCCTGGGTGAGGGTCTTGATGCCCTGGTCCGTCTTGAAGTGGTACTTCACCCAGAAGGCTTCGCCGGCCTCGTTGCTCCACTGGTAGGTGTGCGAGCCGAAGCCGTCCATGTGGCGGTACGACGCCGGAATGCCGCGGTCACCGAAGAGCCAGGTCACCTGGTGCGTCGACTCCGGCGACAGACCCCAGAAGTCCCAGACGTTGTCCATCTCGGTCGAGCCCGTGTACGGGTCGCGCTTCTGGGTGTGGATGAAGTCGGGGAACTTGATGGCGTCCTTGATGAAGAACACCGGGGTGTTGTTGCCGACGAGGTCGTAGTTGCCCTCCTCGGTGTAGAACTTCAGCGCGAAGCCGCGCGGGTCCCGGACGGCGTCCGGCGCGCCCAGGTTGCCGGCCACGGTGGAGAAGCGGAGGAAGGTCTCCGTCTCCTTGCCCACCTCGGAGAGGAACTTCGCACGGGTGTACTTGGTGACGTCGGCGGTGACCGTGAAGGTGCCGTACGCGCCGGCGCCGCGGGCGTGCACGACGCGCTCCGGGATGCGCTCCCGGTTGAAGTGGGCCAGCTTCTCCAGCAGGAGCTGGTCCTGGACGAGCACGGGGCCGCCGACGCCCGCGGTCTCGCTGTTCTGGTTGTCGGCCACCGGTGCACCGGCTTCCGTAGTGAGCGGTCCCTGAGTCACGTACGCCTCCTGCGCCAATCCTGCAAAACCTGTCCCTTGGCTAATGCCGTTCTCGATCCTACAATAGACAATGTCTAAGTCAAGTACGGCTCCAAAGTCACACCCGTTCGGGACCTGGTCCCCCTAGCTGCTAGGCTGGTCTGTATGAGTGACCTATTGGAACGGCTGCGCGGTCGCGGATGGCGCATGACCGCGCAACGTCGCGTCGTGGCCGAGGTCCTCGACGGCGAACACGTCCATCTGACGGCCGACGAGGTGCACGCCAGGGCCGTGGGCAGGCTCCCGGAGATCTCCCGGGCGACGGTCTACAACACCCTGGGCGAGCTGGTCTCGCTCGGTGAGGTGCTGGAGGTCGCGACGGACAAGCGCGCCAAGCGCTACGACCCGAACGCGCACACGCCGCACCACCACCTGGTCTGCGCCCAGTGCGGCGCGATCCGCGACGTCCACCCGACGGGCAACCCGATGGCCGACCTCCCGGACTCGGAGCGCTTCGGCTTCACCGTCTCGGACGTCGAGGTGACCTACCGCGGCACCTGCCCGAACTGCGCGGCGGCATAGGTCCCACCCGCACTCACGAAGCCCCGGCACCGATGGTGCCGGGGCTTCGTCATGACCGCGGCCGGGGCTTCGCCCTCGTGCTCGCCGCGAACGCACCGAGGGCCGGAACCCTTTCGGATTCCGGCCCTCGGCCTTCAGTAGCGGGGACAGGATTTGAACCTGCGACCTCTGGGTTATGAGCCCAGCGAGCTACCGAGCTGCTCCACCCCGCGTCGATGAATGGAACATTACGTCACCCCCACGACCAGAAGCAAATCGCTTCCGTCTCGGCGTCCCGCCCGGGCAGAGCTCAGGCCGACAGCTCCTGCCGCAGGGCGTCGCGCAGCCGGGCCGCCCGTTCGCCCACCTCCGCCGGACCCAGCGATACCGCCCGGTCCGCCCAGCGCTGCCCCTCCGCCAGCTCCCCCCGTCGCGCGCAGACCAGCGCCAGCCGCAGCGCGGCCCGTCCGTGACCGGCGTCGGCCGCGCGGCGCCACCACACGACGGCCTCGGGCTCGCTGCCCTCGCGGGCCAGCAGCAGGCCCAGGTTGAAGGCCCCGTTGCGGGACCCGGCCTCGGCCGCCTCCCGGTACCACCGCGCCGCCTCCACCACGTCACCCCGCGCCGCGGCGAGCATCCCGACCCGCACCTGGGCCCGGCGGTGGCCCTGGGAGGCCGCCCGCTCGTACCACTCCTCGCACTCCGACTTCTCCTGTGCCGGCTCGCCCAGCTCGTGCGCGGGCGCGGGCGGCCGGCGCGCGTCCAGCACCGTCGCCAGCCGGTACGCGGCCTCCGCGCTGCCACCCCCCGCCGCACACCGCAGGAACCGCTCCGCCTCGCGCTCGTCCCCGGCACGCAGGCGGGCCATACCGACCTGCAGCGCCGCCTCCGTGTGCCCGGCGGCCGCGGCACGCTCGTACCAGCGCAGCGCAGTCCGCTCCGCACCCCTACCCGCGTGCAGGATCCCGAGGTTGAAGGCGGCGTCCACGCTGCCCGCCTCGGCCGCCTTGGAGAACCACGGCTCGGCGCCGGTCTCGTCCCCGCCGCGCAGCAGCAGGATGGCGAGCGCGTTGGACGCCTCCCGGTGCCCGGCGTACGCGGCCCGGCGGTACCACTGCTCGGCCTGCGCGGTGCGGCCCTGCTCGGCGCAGAGCAGGCCGAGGTTGTACGCCCCGTTGTCGTCCCCGGCGTCCATCGCGGCCCGGTACCAGCGTTCGGCGGTCTGGGTCTCGCCGCGCTCGGCGTGCAGCGCGCCCAGGGCGTTGGCGGCGTTGCCGTCGCCGTCCTGGGCGGCGCGCAGCCACCACACGGCGGCGCTCTCGGTGTCCCCGGCGTCGCGCAGCAGGAAGCCCAGCGCGCAGGCCGCGCGGGCCTCACCCTCCTTGGCGGACGTGAGGTACCAGCGGCCGGCCTCCTTCAGTTCGCCCCGCTTCTCCAGGATCGTCCCGAGGTGCAGTGCGGCCCGCCGGTGACCGCGTGCGGCGGCCTGCCGGTACCACTGCTCGACCTCCTCGCCGGCGGCGGCCGCGTCGTCGCCGTCGCGGTGCGGCCCGGCGCCGCGGTCCAGCGTCCGCGCCAGCCGGTACGCGGCCTCCCGGTGCCCGCGCTCGGCCGCGGCCCGCATCCAGCGCCCGGCCCCAGCGTCGTCGCCGCGGTGCTCCAGCAGGTCGGCGAGGGCATAGGCGCCCAGGACGTGCCCCTGCTCGGCGGACTGGCACAGCCAGTACTCCGCGGCGGGCTCGTCCCCGCGCTCGCGGAAGTGCCGCCCCAGCGCGTGAGCGGCGGCCGCGGATCCGGCGACCGCGGCGATCCGCCACCAGCCCGCGGCCTCGTCGGCGTATCCGCGCTGGTGCAGCAGAACGCCGAGGTTGTTCGCGGCCGCCCGGTCTCCGGCCGCGGTGGCGGCCCGCAGCTGCGACTCGGCTCCGTCGAAGTCGCCCCGGCGCAGCAGCATCGCGCCGAGCATGCTCATCGCCTCGACGTCACCGCCGTCGACGGCCAGCCGCAGGCGCACTTCCTCCGCGGCCTCGTCGGCGGCCTCCTGAGCCTCGTCCGTGGCCTCCTCCTGACCGGACGGAAGCGCAAAACGCCCTGTCCCGAACAGATTTGCCATGTCCCCCATAACGTTCATCGTCGCACCACCTGCAACCTTGGTACACCCGGTATACCGCAGCCAGTGAGGTCACTTCAGCGTTTTGTCGACATGCCCACAGGACGACAAGTCAAACACAGATCGGCCCAACTCCCCCTGGCGGCGCGGCCGTCGCGCTCACCGGCACATGCGTTCGCACACCAGAGAAGGCCCGGATCCCTTGTGGGATCCGGGCCTTCGAGGTCGTGTGCGCATGGCCCACGATTTCAGTAGCGGGGACAGGATTTGAACCTGCGACCTCTGGGTTATGAGCCCAGCGAGCTACCGAGCTGCTCCACCCCGCGCCGTTGTGTTCACAACCCTAGCACGGCGCGGGATGGGCTTTGACCAGCTCGAACGCCGGTCGGCAGCGACCGCCACCGGGTGTCAGCCGGTGTCCGAGCCTCCGCCGGCCTCCTTGCTCGGGGAGGCGCTGGGACTGGCCTTGTCGTCCCCGTTCTTGTCCCCGGCGCCCTGGTCCGCCTTGGCCTGTGCGTCCTCGGCGCGCTGCAGCGCCTTCTCCAGGTCCTTCTGCGCCTCGGCGTACCCGGTCAGGTCCTTCTGCTCCAGCGCCTTCTGGCCGGCGTCGAAGGCCTCCTGCGCGTCAGCGAGCGCTTCCCGGACCGTCGGGTTGGTGGACGTCGGCGGTGGCTCCGTCGTGTCCTGGCCGGGGTCCTCGCCGGTGTCCTCCGGTGGCTCCGGTTCGGCCGCCTGCGCTCCGAAGACCTTGTTGAGCGCTTCGTCGAGTGTGTTCTCGAAGGCCGTGTTGCCGCCGTAGCTCACCAACACCTTGCGCAACAAGGGGTACTTGAGGTCGCCACCGCGGACGTAGACCGGCTCGACGTACAGCAGTCCGCCGTCGAGCGGGACGGTCAGCAGGTTGCCGTACTCGACCTCCGAGTCGCCGCCTCTCAGCAGCCTGATGGACTCGGCGATGTCCTGTTCGGAGTTGAACTGGCTCTGCACCTGTTTGGGTCCGTCGACGGTGGTGCTGGTCGGCAGTTTCAGGATTCTGATCTTGCCGTAGTCGCTCGTGCCCGCCTCGGCGTCGACCGACATGAACGCGCTGAGGTTGTCACGTCCGTTGGGCGTGAACGTCGTCGTCAGCGAGAACGCCTGCTGCTTCTGGTCGGGCATCCTCATGCTCAGGTAGTACGGCGGTACCGCGTCCCCCGACTTGTTGGTCGGGTCGTCCGGGACCTGCCACACCTCGCTGCCGCTGAGGAACGTGTTGGCGTCCTTCACGTGGTAGCGCGTGAGCAGCTCGCGCTGGACCTTGAACAGGTCCTGCGGATAGCGCATGTGCGCCATCAGCTCGCCGGAGATCTCGCTCTTGTCCTTCACCGTGCCCGGGAACGCCTTCATCCAGGTCTTCAGGACCGGATCCTTGGTGTCCCACTGGTAGAGCTTCACGTCACCGCTGTACGCGTCGACGGTCGCCTTCACGGAGTTGCGGATGTAGTTGACCTGGTTCTGCTGGGCCACGACCGCGCGCTGGTCGTTGGCCGCGGTCAGCGAGTCCGCCGTGGTGTCGCCGAGCGTCGTACGGGAGGCGTACGGATAGCCGTTCGTCGTGGTGTACGCGTCGACGATCCACTGGATGCGGCCGTCCACCACCGCCGGGTAGGCGTCGCCGTCGATGGTCAGCCACGGGGCGACCGCCTCGACGCGCTCCTTGGGCGTGCGGTTGTAGAGGATCTTCGAACCCTCGCCGATCGCACCGGAGTAGAGGATCTGCGGCTCGCTGAACGCCGCGGCGTACGCCGCCCGGTTGACCGGGCTGGACAGGTCGACCCCGCCGTCCCCCTTGTAGCTGAAGGTCTTCTCCCCGGTGTCGTCGGAGTAGTCGATCTCCTTCTGGGGACCGCCGACGATCGAGTAGGTGGTGGTCTTCTCGCCGTAGTAGATCCGCTGCTCGTACTTTCCGAGGTCGCCCTCGGAAGGCAGGTCGGACTCGGTGAAGACCGGGCGGCCCTCGGAGTCGACCTGGGTGCCCTTGGCCGCGACCGCGCCGTAGCCGTGGGTGTAGCGGAAGTGGTTGTTGATCCAGTTCTTCTTCGGGATGCCGGCCAGGTTCAGCTCGCGCAGACCGATGACCGTGTCCTGGTCCTTGCCGTCCTTGGCGTAGCGGTCGACGTCCAGGTTGGTCGGGAACGCGTAGTAGTTACGCATCTGCTGGAGCTGCTGGAAGGTCGGCGAGATGATGTTCGGGTCCATGATCCGGATGGACGCGGCTCCGTCCGCGTCGTCCCGGAGCTTGGTCTTGTCCTTGGTCTCGCTCCTGCCCGCGTACTCGGAGACCTCGGTCCCCTCGATGCCGTAGGCGTCGCGCGTGGCCGCCAGGTTCTTCTCGACGTACGGCGCTTCCTTGGCCTGCTCGTTCGGCTGGACCTGGAACTTCTGGACCAGCGCCGGGTACAGGCCGCCGATGAGGATGGCGGAGAGGACCATCAGGCCGAAGCCGATCACGGGCAGCTGCCAGGTGCGCCGCCACAGGGTGGCGAAGAACAGCAGCGCGCAGATGACGGCGATGCAGAACAGGATGGTCTTGGCCGGCAGGTAGGCGTTGGCGTCGACGTACCTGAGGCCGGTCCAGTTGTCGGTCGCCTTGAAGTCGCTGGACTTCACCGCCAGCCCGTACCGGTCCAGCCAGTAGGCGACCGCCTTGAAGGCGACGAAGACGCCGAGGAGCACCGACAGGTGCCCGGTGGCGGCGGCCGTGGCGCGCGCGCCCGGGCTGGTGACGCGGAGCCCGCCGTACAGGTAGTGCGTGAGCGCGGCGGCGATCACCGAGATGATCACGGCGGCAAAGCCGAAGCCGAGCAGGAACCGGTACCAGGGCAGGTCGAACGCGTAGAAGGAGACGTCCAGCTTGAACTGGGGGTCCTTCTGCCCGAAGGGCACGCCGTTGACCCACATCAGCCAGGTCCGCCACTGGCCGGACGCCGAGGCGCCGGCGATCAGGCCGACCAGCGCGGTGATGCCGAGCAGCAGCCATTTCTTGTACGGGGCGATGCCCATCCGGTACCGGTCGAGGTTCTGCTGCTCCATCGACATGGCGCTGAGCGGCGGGCGCAGGCGGTGGGCCAACCAGATGTTGAACCCGACGGCGAGCGCCATCAGCAGGCCGAAGACGAAGAAGAGCCCGATCTTGGTCCACAGGGTCGTCGTGAACACCGACGAGTAGTTGACCGACCGGTACCAGAGCCAGTCCGTCCAGAACCCCGCGAACATGGTGAACGCCATGAGAAGCACGGCGAGGACACCAAGTGTCAGCAGCAGGGTTCGGACACGCCGGGACGGGCGGCCCACTCTGATCCGCGGCCCCGACGGGGGGCCTCCGCCGCGGTCCGGCATCTGGAAAGCCAAGGTGCGCACCTCGAAGTTCGCTGTTGATCCGTCAGGCCCTCGGGTTCGCGGGCCCCCCGTGCGCCCCCGTAATCGTGGGCCCACACTTATGCAACTTACTCATCGTTTACTCGGTTCCCGATTCGGGCCAGTAACGAGGCAGGATTGTGACCATGTCCAACACCCCCATGGCTGCGAGCCCCCTCACCCGGGCCGTACTCGAGATCGACGAGTACGTCTCCGGGCTCGGCTGGGACCAGCCCGCACGCCTCTTTGCACTTGTCGACACCGCACGGCTGAGGACCGATCAGCCCTCACTCGCGGACCGGCTCGGCCTTCAGGACGAACCGGACACTTCCGGCCTGACCCCGATCGAGCAGGACGAGATTCCAACGGACCAGCCCCTCGACGAGTTCCTGGGCACCATCGCCTGGCCCGACGCGGTGGTCGGCTGCGCGCTCGCCGTGGAACGCCTGATGCTGCCGCCGTCCGCCGAGGCTCAGGTCCCGGAGGGCCTGAACGAGGCGAAGCTGGCGCGGTGGGTGGCGGAGCACCCGGACCGTCAGGAGGTCCGCATGACGGTCGCGGTCCTGCGCGACGGTGCCCGCGACTCGGCCCTGCGGCTGCGCGAGAAGGACACCGCCACCGAGGTACTCACCGGTTCCGACCTGGTACCGGGTCTGGCCCAGGCGCTGACGGCGACCTTCGCCGAGTAGCCCGGCCGCCCTGCGGCCGCCCGCCGGCTACCCCTTCGCGCACTCGGGCAGGTCGGAGGTCTTCCCGGAGCGGATGTCGCGCAGCGCGCCGAGGGCGTCGTCGATGGTGTCCACCTTCACGAGGGTGAGCCCGTCGGGGACGTCCGCGGCGGCGGTCGCGCAGTTGTCGGCGGGCGTCAGGAAGTACTGGGCGCCCTTGTCGCGCGCGCCGATGGTCTTCATGCTGATGCCGCCGATCGGACCGACCTTGCCGGTGTCGTCGATCGTCCCGGTGCCGGCGACGAAGCTGCCGCCGGTGAGGTCGCCCGGCGTGAGCTTGTCGTAGATGCCGAGGGCGAACATCAGGCCGGCGCTCGGACCGCCGACGTCGGCCAGCTTGATGTCGATGGAGAACGGGAACGTGTGGTCGGTCCCGGCGGAGATCCCGACGATGGCCCGCTGCTCCCCCTTGTCGTCGGAGGCCTCGGTGGTGATCCTGACCTGCTCCGTCTTCGTGGGCGTCCGGCGCTCCTTCTCCGCGTCGGCCTGCTCGTCGGCGGGCACGATCGTGAAGACGACGTCCTCTCCGGGCTTGTGCTTGGTCACCAGCTCGGCGACGTCGGTGGGCTCCTTGACCGTCGTACCGTCCACGGCCCTGATCACGTCACCGGCGTGCAGCCTGCCCTGCGACGGGGAGTCCTTGACGACCGTGGAGACGACCACCCAGGACTTCACCGGGATGTCGAGCGCCTCCAGGGCGGCGACCTTGGCGCTCTCCTGGGACTGGCTGAACTCCTCGGCGTTCTCCTGGGTGGCCTCTTCCTCCGTCTTGCCGTCCGGGTAGATCGTGTCGTGGGGCACCACACTGTTGTCGTGCGCCAGCCAGCCGTAGACCGCCTCCACCAGGTTCATCTTGTACTCGGCGCTGGTGACCCGGACGGTGGTCATGTTCAGGTGACCGCTCGCCTCGTAGGTCTTGCGGCCGGAGATCTGCAGCACCGGCTCGCCGTCGTGGTCCCCGAGGGTGTTCACCGTCGGCCCGGGTGACATCTCCGAGTAGGGCACGGGGATGAACACACCCGCGCACAGGATCGCGATCAGCATCAGGGTGGAGGCGAGCATCGTCGCGGTGCGGCGTGGCATGGCACGACAGTACGGGACGCGGCTGTCGGAACACCGTCAGGGCGGGTCCCGTCAGGCACCGGTGCGGGGCTTCTCCATGGCCTCGCGGAACCGGGCGTACCCGTCCAGTTCGGGACCGTCGCTGCGGGCCCTGCGGGTCCGGTTGGCCCAGCTGCCCCACAGCCCGGCGCCGACGGCGGCCACAAGCGGAATCAGCAACCAGGCAAGCGCTGCCATGCCCGACCTCCCAGCCCCATGAACGTCCGCTACTGACTGATCAGCAGATTAACCATCCGCAGTGACAACGCTCACGCCGGGGGGCGGGTTACGCAACCGGAGCCGGGAGGGGAGAACGGCAGGGCCGGGCGAGGGTCGGCGGCACCCCTCAGCAGGCGCCCACCCACTCCTCGGTGCCGTCGGAGAACGTCTGGTGCTTCCAGATCGGCACCTCGTGCTTCAGGTCGTCGATCAGCTTCCGGCAGGCGTCGAAGGCCTCGCCCCGGTGCGGGCAGGAGACGGCGACGACCACGGCGAGGTCCCCGACCTCCAGGTCCCCCACGCGGTGGACCGCCGCGAGCGCCCGTACGGGGTACTCCGCGACGACCTTCTCGGCGATGCGGCGCATCTCGGCCTCGGCGCTGGGGTGGCACGAGTACCCGAGCCGGTCGACGTCGGTGCCCCCGTCGTGATTGCGGACGGTCCCCACGAACAGCGCGGTCCCGCCGGCCGCGTCGTCCCCGACGGCCCGGAAGACCTCGTCCACGGACAGGGGCGTCTCCCGGACGCCGATCAGCTTGACGGGGTCCGCTGCGGCCAGCTCACCGGGGTGGTCGTTGGTTGCCATACGCCCATCGTGCCGCACGTCGCGCACGGCACGGAATAGCGTGATCGCCCGGCACGCGCGCGTAGCGCGTTGGAGCGTCCTACAGGGGTGCGGACCACCGCGGGTGCCGGATGCGGCGCCCGCGCGGTGGCCGGGACGTCAGATGCGGCGCCGGGCCTTGCGGGCCCGCCGTACCACCGCCGCCGCGCCCAGCAGCGCCACCGTCGCGCCCGCGGCCCCCGCGGCCGTCGCGTCCTTGCGGCCGAGGCGCCGCCCTGCGACGGTGTGCCGTCCGGAGACCTCGTCCAGCAGCTCCGAGAGCACCTCCTCGTTGGTGTACTTCGGACGCCATCCCGCGTCGTGCAGCCGGCTGCCGCTCACCACCCAGGGGTACATCGTGTACGCCAGGTCACCGGCCGGGGAGGGCGTCAGTCCGATCCGGTGCAGCCGGGCCGCCGCGCCGAGGGCGACCGCGGACGGCAGCTCCATGCGCCGGATGCCGCTCAGCTCCTCGACCTCCTCCTGCTCCAGCCAGCCGTCGCACCCCACGGCCAGCTCGCCGTCGGCCTTCTCCAGGACGGCGTACTCCAGGGCGCTGCACAGGTCGTCGACGTGGCAGAACTGCCAGGCCGGCCGCGAACCGGCCACCACAAGGAGACGGGGCGACTCGAAGTACCTGGTCAGCGCGGTGTCCATGCCTCCGACCAGAACCGCGGGCCGGACGACGGTCACGTTGAGTCCGGGGTGCGCCCGCGGGGCGCGCCGGGCCAGCCGTTCGATCTCCAGCAGGTCCCCGACGCCCGTCGCCTCGGCCGTGGCGCGCAGCTCGGCGTCCTCCGACAGCGGCAGCTCGTTGTCGGGGAGGGCGCCGTAGACCATCGCCGAGGTGCAGAGCACCACCCGGTGCACGCCGGCCGCCGCGGCGGCGGTCAGGACGGTCTGCGTCCCCCGGACGTTGTAAGCCGTCCGGGCGCCCGCGTCGGTCTCCAGGTCGAGGTCGAGTGCCAGGTGCACGACGACGTCCGCACCACGGAGTTTCTCCGCGATGGCGGGGTCCCGTACGTCCAGGATCTGCCATCGCGCCGACTCGCACTCGCCGCGTCGCTCGTCGATGGCCACGACCTGTCTGACCTCGTCGGACGCGGCCAGCCTCGCGGTGAGCAGCGCCCCGACCCCGGACGCGGCACCGGTGACCGCGACCACGGGTCCGCGCGCGCCGGGGCGGGGGGAACTGGTTGACTGGTTTCGCGCTGCGCGAACCTGCGGATCTGGGGAACTCACCGGGCGTCTCCAGCGGTTGTCTTCAGTACGAGCGCGAGCGACGCGTGCGTACCAGGTGGCATCCATCCTGCCGCAGGCCGTCAGTCGGCGAAGCACCGAGGCCCGAACCGCCCCGGGTGTCTACGCTGGGTGGTGAAGTCGGGCAGCCGTGCCGCCGGAAAGAACCGGCGGCCCTACCAGCCGAGGAACCCCGTGAGTGACACCCCATTCGGATTCGGCCTTCCGCCGGAGGAGCCGGACGACGGCGACGAGGGCAAGAAGAAGGACCAGCAGAGCGGCGGTGGTCAGGGACCGGCCAACCCGTTCGGATTCGGGATGCCCGGAGCCGGTGGCCTGGGCGGCCCCGGTGCGGACAACCCGTTCGCTGCCATGTTCGGTTCCATGAACCCCAACGACCTGGGCGCCGCGTTCCAGCAGCTGGGCCAGATGCTCTCCTACGAGGGCGGCCCGGTGAACTGGGACATGGCCAAGCAGATCGCCCGCCAGACGGTCTCGCAGGGCACGCCGGACGGCCGCAAGGACGCGAGCGTCGGCCCCGCCGAGCGCAATGCGGTCCAGGAGGCCGTGCGCCTGGCCGACCTGTGGCTGGACGACGCGACCGCGCTCCCGTCGGGCTCGGGCACCGCGGTGGCCTGGAGCCGCGCGGAGTGGGTCGAAGCGACCCTGCCGGCCTGGCGCGAGCTGGTCGACCCGGTCGCCGAGCGCGTCGGCAACGCCATGGGCGACGTGCTGCCCGAGGAGATGCAGGCCATGGCCGGCCCGCTGATCGGCATGATGCGGTCCATGGGCGGCGCCATGTTCGGCACGCAGATCGGTCAGGCCGTCGGCGTGCTCGCCGGCGAGGTCGTCGGCTCGACCGACGTGGGCCTGCCCCTCGGTCCGTCGGGCAAGGCCGCGCTGCTGCCGGCCAACATCGAGGCCTTCGGTCAGGACCTCGGTGTGCCGCAGGAGGAGGTGCGGCTGTATCTCGCCCTGCGTGAGGCCGCCCACCAGCGTCTCTTCGCGCACGTGCCGTGGCTGCGCTCGCACCTGTTCGGCGCCGTCGACGGGTACGCCCGTGGCATCAAGGTCGACACGGCCAAGCTGGAGGACGTGGTCGGGCAGTTCGACCCGCAGAACCCCGAGCAGCTGCAGGAGGCGCTCCAGCAGGGCATGTTCCAGCCGGAGGACACGCCGGAGCAGAAGGCTGCCCTGGCCCGGCTGGAGACGGCCCTGGCGCTCGTCGAGGGCTGGGTCGACGCGGTGGTGCACTCCGCCGCCAAGCCCAGGCTGTCCTCGGCCGACGCGCTGCGCGAGACGCTGCGCCGCCGTCGCGCCTCGGGCGGCCCGGCGGAGCAGACCTTCGCCACGCTGATCGGTCTGGAGCTGCGCCCGCGCCGGCTGCGGGACGCGTCCCGCCTGTGGGCCTCCCTCACGGACGCGCACGGCGTCGACGGCCGGGACGGCCTGTGGGCCCACCCGGACATGCTGCCGACCGCCGACGACCTGAACGACCCGGACGGCTTCGTGCACCGCGAGCAGCTCGACTTCTCTGAGCTGGACAAGATGCTCGGCGAGGCGGCCGGCAAGCCCGACCTGAAGAAGAAGGACGCGCCGGGCCAGGACGAGAAGGGCCGGGACGACTCCGACGGGAAGGCCGACGGCAAGGGCGACGGCAAGGGCGACGACACCGAGTGAGCCTCCATGACGACGCGGTCCTGGTCCTGAAGGACCACCCGGGCCAGGACGAGCTGCGTCAGGTCTACCTGGACCATCTGGCCGCCCACCCGGACGGCGTGTGGAAGGCCTGCGGGGACGGGCACATCACGGCGAGCGCGCTGGTGGTCGACCCCTCGCGCGGGCGGGTCCTGCTGACCCTGCACAAGAAGCTGCGGATGTGGCTCCAGATGGGCGGCCACTGCGAACCCGTCGACGCGACGCTGGCGCGGGCGGCCCTGCGCGAGGCCACCGAGGAGTCGGGGATCGACGGCCTGACGCTGACCCCCGGCGGTCCGGTGCGGCTGGACCGGCACCACACGCCCTGCGCCTGGCACCTCGACGTCCAGTACGCGGCGGTGGCCCCGGCCGGGGCCGTGGAGGCGATCAGCGACGAGTCCCTCGACCTGCGCTGGTTCCCGTACGCGGAGGTCGCGGATGTCGCCGACGACTCGGTGGTACGTCTGCTGGAGGCGACGCTCGCGCGGATCTGAGCCGTGCGGGGCGTACGGGAGCGACCGCCACGGCCGCGTCGCCTCAGCCGTAAGGGGTGACCGCCTGGGCGATCACCCCTTACCGACGCTCCTTACCGCACGCGCCGCGCACTCAGCTCCAGACGTTGCCCTGGTTCTGCCCTCGCGCCCCCTGCTGGCCCATGCCGTACTGGGCCGCGACACCGGAGCCGACCTGGGCGTTCTGCGGCGGCAGCAGCTCGCTGGGCTGGACGAGCGCGAAGCCGCTGCCCATGAAGCTCAGCTCCCAGCCCTCGCCGGTGTTGCCGCGGCGCCGCCACACCCCGGAGGAGTGCGTCTGGGCCTGCATCTGCACCCGCAGGCCGGTGGACCAGGCGACGATCGCGTCGGCGTCGCAGTTGACGTACTTGTCCGGCGTCACCTGCATGAACAGGGGCACGCCCGAGGTCATCAGGGCGACCTTGCCGCGCCCCGTGATGTTGAGCTGGTACTTCCCCGAGCCGGAGATGCCGTAGAGGCTGTCCACGGCGATGACCTCGTGGTGCAGGGACGAGTCCATCGCCAGCACGTAGCTGCTGTCGACGGTGAGACCGTCCTGGTCGACATCGACCACGTGCACGCACTGGGCGAGGTTGGCGAAGAACACCGTGCCCTGCCCGTGGCAGCGCATCAGGTCCAGGCCCTCACCGGTGTGCGCACGCGCGCGTGACTGGTTGTTGCTCTGGTACTCGGCGTCGAACTCGACGAGACCCTGGTAGGCGACCATCGTGCCCTTGCGGGCGAGCACGTCGTCGTGGCCCTCCAGGGCGACGCGGAGCATGTGCTTGTTCTGCAGGCTCCAGGCTTCCTGGGTCTGCTGGTCGTTGTAGGCGAAAATCGGGCTCTGCATGATGGTGGCTCCCCCTCAGCCCCGGGCCCGGAGGCGGTCGGTGCTGTCCTCGCTGGGCTGGACGACGACGATGCCCTGACCGGAGAAGGCCATCTGGAAGGCCTCGCCGCTGCCGCGGCCGATCAGCGACTGCGCCTTGAAGCTGCGCTTGCCCTTCACCTTGAGGTTCGGGGACCAGGCGACCAGGGCGTCCGGGTCGACGTACGTCTCGTCCTCACCGCCGCCGCAGTCCACCACGATCGGCTTGCCCCGTGAGGTGAGCGCGACCCAGCCCTGCCCGGAGATCCTGGTGTTCCACAGGCCCTGCCCGGCGAACTTCGCCAGGCCCTTGACCCGCTCCACGCCCCACGTCAGGTGGGCGTCGAAGGCGAGGAGGTTGGTGGCGTTGACGGAGATCCCGTCGCCGTTGAGGTTGATCACGACGACGTTGGCGCCGTAGTCGGCGAGGTAGAGCAGTCCGTCGCCGGAGCACTTCATGAGGGGCGCGCCCTCGCCGGTCATCCAGTCCTTGGCGATCTGGCGGACGGCCGGCGGGTTGGGCTCGTACTGGACGAAGCCCTCGTAGGCGACCATCGAGCCCACGCGCGCGAGGAGGTCGTTTCCGGTCTGCATGGCGACCTTCAGCATGTGGTTGCCGTGGTTCTCCATGCGGGCGGTGACGGGGGCGGGGGCGTAGCCCGCGAGCGGCTGGTTCATCTCGGGCTCTCCCTCAGATCTCGTACGGCTGGACGACGACGAAGCTGCCGGGCGCCGCCCGGAACTGGAGGTTGACGCTTTCGCCGGTGTCGCCCGCGTAGGAGTTGCGGCGCATCCGCACCTGGCTGGAGACGACCACCTGGGCGGCGGCGGACCACGCGACCACCGCGTTGCAGTCGGCGAACGTCGTGGGCGTGACCGGCAGGACGACGGGCACACCGCGCGTCTTGACGACGATCGTGCCGGTGCCCTGGAACTGCATGGTGAACAGCGCGCCACCGGGGATGCCGTGCCCCTCGATGCGGCGGACCTCGTAGTGAAGGCTCTCGTCGAAGGCCAGGACGTTCTCCGCGGAGACGCACACGGCGTCGCCCTGGAGCTCGATGGGGTGCAGCATCGCGGAGTTGTCCGCGAGGAACACCTGTCCCTTGCCGGTACAGCGCATGAGCTGCATCTCCTGGCCGGTCGCGTTGCCCACGACCCGCCCGGCGAACCCGGCGCCCTTGTAGCTGAAGTCGACCTTGCCCTGGTAGAGCACCATGCTGCCCTGCCGCGCCAGCACCGGCTGGCCTTCGGCGCCGAGGTCGACGCGGACCAGCTTCTTGTTCTGCTGGGTCCAGCGCTGCCCGGTCGGCGTCTCGCGGAACTGCTGGAGCGCCGCGGTGACGCCGGCGCCCTGCGGCGCGCCCGAGGGCACTCCCTGGGGTGCGCCCTGAGGGGCCTGCTGGCCGTAGCCCGGAGGCGGGGTGGGCTGTCCGTAGCCGGGGGGCGCGGTCGGCTGTCCGTAGCCGGGGGGCGCGGTCGGCTGTCCGTAGCCGGGGGGCGGGGTCGGTGCCTGGGGGGCTTGAGGTGCCTGGGGCTGGCCGTAGCCCGGGGGCAGGGGCGCCGTCTGGCCGGGGACCTGGCCGTGCGGCGCGGGCGCCGGGGCCGGTGGCGGTACCGGGGCGCCACCGGGCGGCGTGTGCATGGGCGCGACGATGGTCTGCGCGGCGTGTACGTCCGGAGCCGGAGCCTGCGGCGGGGTGGCGGCGGGCGGCGGGGCGAAGCCCTGCGGCGCGGGCTGCGCGGGCGGGGGCGTCGGCGCCGGTGCGGCGGGGGCGCCGAAGGCCGGCGGGGCCGAGGCCTGGGCGGGCGGCGCGAAGCCGGGGGCGGCGCCGGTCTGCGGCTGCTGTGCCTGCGGCTCGGGCGCCTCCTCCTCGGCCACCTCGCCGCCGAAGTTGCGCAGCAGCGCGTCCAGCCCGCCGTCGAAGCCCTGGCCGACGGCAGCGAAACGCCACACGTCCTTCAGGTAGAAGTCGCCCAGCATCACCGCGCGCTCGGTGGAGAACTCGGAGCCGTTGAACGGGTACCGGGCCACCTCCTCGCCGCCCGCGACGATACGGATGTAACCGGGCCCCACCTGCGACATCTGCCCCGCGCCGTCGATCGTCGCCGTGAAGGACAGCTTCTGGACGCCCTGCGGAATCCTGTCGAGGGTGACCCGGAAGGACTCCGTGTCGCCCGCCTGCGCACCCAGGAGCTGGATGGACTCCTCGGGGGTCTTCGGTTGGTTGAAGAACACGAAGTACCGGTCGTCCGACAATCGCTCCTCGGCGTCGAGACCGAAGCAGCTGATGTCGAAGCTCAGTCCGGGGCCGGAGATCTGCACGCCTACGTACAGATCCGTGCCCGCGGTGAGGTCACTGATCCTGGCCTTGTGGCCGCGTTGAAATTCCCTGGCCATGCGTGTCGACCGTCCCCCATCCGAATGCGAGTGCGTCGCGACAGGCTAACGGCAAAGGCCGACACCGGAGGAAGTCGGTACAGACCCGGTACGAAACCCGTGCGCCGCCGTGTCGGAGGCCCCGGCCGGGGGCCTGGCTACTCGTTGCGGGCGCCGGGTACGTGCGGCAGCCGCTCCGCGGCAACCACGCCCTCCAGGTAGCCCCGCGCCCGCTCGGTGCGCGGATACGCCTCCAGCAGGCGCCAGAACCGGGGCCCGTGGCCGGGGACGAGCAGGTGCGCCAGTTCGTGGAGCAGGACGTAGTCGACGACGTACTCGGGCATGCCCTGGAGCCGGTGTGACAACCGGATGCTTCCCTCGGAGGGGGTGCAGGAGCCCCAGCGGGTGTTCTGGTTGGTGACCCAGCGGACCGAGGTGGGCTGGGCCCGCCCCCCGAAGTACTGGCCCGACAGCCGCTGCGCGCGCTCGGCCAGCTCGGCGTCGCCGAGGACCCGCTTGCTCTCCTGGGCGGCCAGCTTGTCCAGCATCACGCTCACCCAGCGTTGCTCCTCCGCCTCGGACATCTTGGCGGGGATCAGCACGACGGTGCGATCGCCTTCGCGGTACGCGGAGACGGTCCGGCGGCGCCGGGTGCTCCTGCGGACCTCGATCGCGCTCGTCCCCGAGCCGTTCGGCGGCGGATTCGTGGGCGTGCGCTGGGGCGCCCCGGCACGGTGCAGTGGGTCGGCGGACACGCCACGACGTTACCCGCTGCACACGGGGAAGTCCCGGCTCCGGGACGGTTCGGTGCCGATCCGCCGCCCCTCCCTGGAGAGGACTGCGATGGACGGCCGAGTTGTACGCCGAGATGGCCGTCGGACTTGTACGACGAATACCCACCGCCTGTGGACAACTTTCGCCGCCTTTTCTCACGGCCGGGCATGCTGGCACTCGTCGGCCGATTCACGACCGACCGCGTGCCCGCACATTCGAAGATCACGGGGGATCCGGAATGCATCCGATGGTGAAGCCCGCGCTCCGGCGCGGCTGGCGCGGTCTGAACACCGTGCAGTTCGGGATGACACCGGCGCACGCGCTGACGCTCGCCCCGGTGGACACGGCGACGGGCAGCTTCCTCGAACTGCTCAACGGCACCCGAGGACCGGAGCTCCTGCGTGAGGAGGGGCACCGCATGGACCTGCCGGAGGGGCACGTCGACGGGGTGGTGGAGGGACTGGCGCGGGCCGGGCTGCTGGACGACGCCACGGGCGGCGGACCGGCCGCCGACGCCCTGCGGGGGAAGAAGGCGGTCCTCGACCGGCTCCGTCCCGACCTGGCCTCCCTGTCCCTGACGACCTCCGAACCGGGGGACGCGATCAGACACCTGGCGGCCCGCCGCGCCCTGCGGGTGAGCGTGAGGGGTGCGGGACGGGTGGGCGCGGTACTCGCCGGCCTGCTGTCGGGGGCGGGGATCGGCGATGTCGACGTCCGCGACGGCGGACGGGTCGAGCCGTGGGACGTCGCCCCGGGCGGGCTGCCCGCCGACTCCGTCGGCGACCGGCGGGACGAGGCCGCCCGTCGGGTGGTGCGCCGGGCCGCTCCCGACCGGCCGCCGCGACGTGGCCCGGCGGCGCCGTCCGAGGCGGACACCGCGGGCTTCTCCCTGGTGATCGTCACCCCACGCGACGACGTGGCGGTGCACACACCCGATCCCGTCGCGGCCGAATCCCTCATGGCCTCCGGCACACCCCACCTGTATGCCGGGGTAGTGGAGGGGACGGGTGTCGTCGGCCCTCTGGTCCTGCCCGGCGAGACCGGGTGCGCGGGCTGTCTGCACGCGGAGCGCACGGACCGGGATCCGGTCTGGCCCCGCCTGGTGGCCCAGTGGCGTTCCGGCCGCCGGCCCGAGGTGCGGCCCTGCGACCTCACCCTCGCGGCGACCGTCGCCGGACTCGCGGCGGCCCACGCGCTCGCCTTCCTGGACGGCGGGAGCCCGTCGAGCACCGGCGTCCGCTGGGAGGTCTCGCTGCCCGGTCTGTGCTGGCAGTCCCGTCCGGTCCGGGCCCACCCCGAGTGCCCGTGCGGCGCGGCGGGGAAGGGTAAGGAGGAACACATCGCCGAGGACGGGGAGTGGCGCGCGACAATGGCGGGGCAAGGGCCGTCAGCAGGAGTACGCCGTGAGGCGGAACCCGCGCGGCCGGCTGCGACTTGGAGGGCTCATGTCTGATCTTCCCCGCAAGGCGGTCACCCGGACCGCCAAGCTCGCCGCGCTCCCGCTCGGCTTCGCCGGGCGGGCGACCTGGGGGCTCGGCAAGCGGATCGTGGGCGAGTCGGCGGAGCTCGTCGGCCAGCAGTTGCAGCAGCGCACCGCGGAGCAGTTGTTCAAGGTACTGGGCGAGCTGAAGGGCGGGGCGATGAAGTTCGGGCAGGCGCTGTCCGTCTTCGAGTCGGCGCTGCCCGAGGAGGTCGCCGGGCCCTACCGGGCGGCGCTGACCAAGCTCCAGGAGGCGGCTCCGCCCATGCCGACGCGCACGGTGCACGCCGTGCTCGCGGAGCGCCTCGGGGAGAGCTGGCAGGACCTGTTCCTGGAGTTCGAGGACAAGCCCGCCGCGGCCGCCTCGATCGGCCAGGTGCACCGGGGGGTGTGGCACGACGGCCGCGAGGTGGCGGTCAAGGTGCAGTACCCGGGCGCGGGCGAGGCTCTGCTGTCGGACCTCAACCAGCTCAGCCGTTTCGCCCGCCTGCTCGGCCCGCTGGTCCCCGGCATGGACGTCAAGCCGCTGATCACGGAGCTGAAGGACCGGGTCTCGGAGGAGCTGGACTACGACCTGGAGGCGCAGGCCCAGCGGATCCACGCGGAGGAGTTCGCGGACGACCCGGACATCCTGGTGCCGGACGTCGTCCACCAGTGCGACCAGGTACTGATCACCGAGTGGATCGACGGCATCCCGATGTCGGAGATCATCTCGGAGGGCACGCAGGAGCAGCGCGACCGCGCCGGCCAGTTGCTGGCCCACTTCCTCTTCTCCGGCCCGGCGCGCACCGGTCTCCTGCACGCCGACCCGCACCCGGGCAATTTCCGCCTGCTCCCCGGTGGCCCGGACGGCGAGGACGACTGGCGCCTGGGCGTCCTGGACTTCGGCACGGTCGACCGGCTCCCGGGCGGTCTGCCCGAGCCCATCGGGGATGCCCTGCGGATGACGCTGGACGGCGAGGCTGACGCCGTCTACGAGATGCTCTGCACGGAGGGGTTCGTCAGGGAGTCGATAGAGCTGGACCCCGACGCCGTCCTGGACTATCTCCTGCCGATCATCGAGCCGGCCCGGGTCGACGAGTTCACCTTCACCCGCGGCTGGATGCGGAGTCAGGCGGCCCGCATCGGCGACCCCCGCTCCCCCGCCTACCAGCTGGCCAAGCAACTGAATCTGCCGCCGTCCTACCTCCTGATCCATCGAGTGACCTTGAGCACGATCGGGGTGCTGTGCCAGCTGGGAGCGACGGTCCGGCTCCGTGACGAGCTGGCCGACTGGCTGGTGGGCTTCGTCCCCGAGGAGGAGACGGACGAAGAGGAAGCCGCGTCCGTCGAGGACGCGTACGAGGAGTACGAGGAGGAGGAGAAGGCGGCGGAGGCCTGAGCCGCCCGCTCCGAACGGACCTTGGGGGCCGGTCCGTTCGGACGGACCGGCCCCCAAGGGCAGAGCTTCGTCCCCCGGACCGGGAGACCACCGCTTCAGGTGTGTCGGTTACTGCATGACCGCCATGGCGAGCGCACGCCGGGCACGCATCGAGGCGCGCTCCGCCCGGCGCTGCATGCGGCGAGCGGTCGCCAGGCGCATCGCCCGGCGCTCCTGCTCCGCCTCGATCAGGCGGTCGTGCATATGCGCACGTGCCAGGGCTTCTGGGATGAGTTGCATTTCGCGGGTCCTGTTCTGACGCGAGTCCTTCGCGCCGGTGGTGGTGAAGTCTTCAGGCGCGGAGCCTGCGGTGTCGTGGGGGGACGGCTTCATCGGGGCCTGCTTCTGGGGGTCGTACGTGAGAGGGCGATCGATCGTTCCGGTGATGTTCATGCCGAAACCGGGTTCTTGCGCGGGCGACCACGGGGCCGCTTCCGGGCGACGACGACACCCTGGACGAACAGCTCGCCGCCCCAGACGCCCCAGGGCTCACGCCGCTCCTTGGCACCGGCGAGGCAGGCCTCGATCAACGGGCAGGTGCGGCAGAGGGACTTGGCGTACTCGACGTCCGCCGGCGACTCGGCGAAGAAGACCTCCGGGTCGTAGGAACGGCAGGGGACGGGCACGCCGAGGTTCTCGATGGCGTCGTCGAGCGCGGTGAGCGCGGTGAGCGGGGTCAAGGTGGAGTCCTCCGTGGAACAGGGCTTGGGGATCGTGTCGGAAGGCGGTACGGACGGGGCGTGCGCTTCGAGTTGCACGGGTGGTCTTCCTCGTCTGGTCGTTCCGGCCGGTTGGCCGGTTGGCGGCTTGGTACCGGGTTCTTTTCTTGTCCCGAGGCTCCTTCGTGCTGTCGTCCGTTCGGGGACAAACAGAAGGGCCGCGGATCCCGGGTGGGGTTCCGCGGCCCTGAAGGCGCCGGCCTGATCGACGATCAGGCTGGATCACTCCAGGGTTCTGGCCCACGGAAGGCCCACATCAGGTGGTGCTGCGTCGTCTGCTTCCGGAATCCGGCACCGGTCGCGGTAAAGGCATAGGCCTGCGCCTGTGCCGTTACAGCTGCTTCCAGTGCCTTGGTCGGTCGCTCATTGCGCTCACGGACGGGAAGGCCCGCGGGGGCAACGGAGGAGGCGGCCGGACGCACGGCACGGATGCCGGACAGACCGGTGCCCGAGTTCGAGGCGCCGAGGATGCACAGGGAGACGGCCGAGCGATCGGTCATTTTGGCGGTGAAGCCGACGTTGCTGCTGGTGTTGATGCTGATCACTGGACTCGCCTCCTCTCGGCGTCTCGGGGGACTGGGGTGAACCAGTCCGTGTATATGCAAGTACAACACGGAGTCAGGGCCTTCGGGAAGGCCGCTGTTCCCGTGACCAAGAACCTATGGGGATTCCCGGGGCATGCGCAAACTATTTTCTCGACGAGTTTGCATCAGTCGTCCTCGTCCAGCCCCACTCCCTCTTGACCTGCGCAGATGGCCAGGACGTCGGCTCCGTAGCGGTTGAGCTTGCGTGCTCCGACGCCCGGGATCCGGGCCAGTTCCCGCTCGTCATCGGGGACGGACTCGGCGATCGCCATCAGTGTCTTGTCGGTGAAGACGCAGAACGCGGGCTGCCCGCTGCGCCCCGCCTGGACCGCCCGCCACTCGCGCAGCCGCTCGTAGACGCCCTCGTCCATGTCGGACGGGCAGTCCTCGCAGCGCATCAGTTTCATCTCGCCGGCGTCGGTGAGCGTGCGCCCGCAGACACGGCAGCGGGCCGGCGTCCGCGGTGTCCGCCTCGGGACGGCGGCCGCGACGCCGCCTCCTCCGCGTCCGCGCTCGACTCCTCCGGTGCCGCCCGCCGCGGCGTGCCCGCCCGCCGTGCCGGAGCCTGGCCGCAGGCCCTTGAGGAAGCGGCTGGGCCGGCGGCTCGGCCTGCCGCCGGGCGAGCGGGCGAGCGCCCAGGAGAGGTGCAGACGTTCACGCGCGCGGGTGACACCGACGTAGAGCAGGCGGCGCTCCTCCTCGATCTGCTCGTCGGTCTTTGCGTAGGTGATCGGCATCATTCCCTCGGCGACGCCCACCAGAAAGACGACGTCCCACTCCAGGCCCTTGGCCGAGTGCAGGGAGGCGAGGGTGACGCCCTGCACCGTGGGGGCGTGCTGGGCGCCCGCCCGCTCGTCGAGTTCCACCACCAGGTCGCTCAGCGTGACGCCCGCTCGCGCGGCGGCGAAGTCCTGGGCGAGCCCGACCAGGGCCGCCAGCGACTCCCAGCGTTCCCGGACGGCGCCCGAGCCTGCCGGGGGCTCCGAGGTCCAGCCCTCCCCCGAGAGCACCGCGCGCACCTGTGAGGGCAGGTCGACGACGTCGTCCAGGAGGGAGTCGTTGCCGCCGAAGCGGGCCGCCGCCCGCAGGGCGCTGTGGGCCTTGCGCACTTCAGGGCGGTCGAAGAAGCGCTCCGCGCCCCGCAACTGGTACGGGACACCGGCGTCGGCGAGGGCCTGTTCGTAGGTCTCCGACTGGGAGTTGGTCCGGAACAGGACCGCGATCTCGGCGGCGGGAACGCCCGCGTCGACGAGTTCGCGGATGCGGCGGGCCGCGCCCTCGGCCTCGGCCGGCTCGTCCGGGTACTCGGTGTAGGCGGGCTCGGGGCCGACCGGTCGCTGGGAGACCAGTTCCAACCGGTGGTCGGCGGCCCGGCCCCGGGCCTGGGCCAGCAGCCCGTTGGCGAGGTGGACCACCTGGGGGGTGGAGCGGTAGTCGCGGACCAGTTTGACGACGGTGGCCCCGGGGTGCCGGACGCGGAAGTCGAGCAAGTGGTCGGGCGTTGCTCCCGTGAACGAATAGATCGTCTGGCTGGCGTCGCCGACCACGCACAGGTCGTCGCGGTCGCCGAGCCACAGCTCCAGCAGGCGCTGCTGGAGCGGGCTGACGTCCTGGTACTCGTCCACCACGAAGTGCTGGTACTGGGCGCGGACCTGGTCGGCGACGTCGTGCCGGTCCTGCAGGACGGCCACCGTCAGCAGCAGCACGTCCTCGAAGTCGATGACTCCGCGACCGCGCTTGAGGTCCTCGTAGGCGGCGTAGAGCTGGGCGATCTCCGCCGGGTCGCGGGGCGTCTCGCGACCGGCCTTGGCGGCCGCGGCGGCGTAGTCGGCGGGGACGGTCTGGGTGACCTTGGACCACTCGATCTCCGCGGTGGCGTCGCGCAGCTCACCCCGGTCGAGGCGGATGCGGCAGGCGGCAGCGGCGTCGGCGACGAGCTGGATCTTGCGGTCGACGAGCCTGGGCAGGGAGCCGCCGATCGCTTTCGGCCAGAAGTACTGGAGCTGACGCAGCGCCGCCGAGTGGAACGTGCGGGCCTGGACACCGGAGGCGCCGAGCTGGCGCAGCCGGCCCCGCATCTCCCCCGCTGCGCGGTTGGTGAAGGTGACGGCGAGCACGCTGGTGGGCTGGAGGATCCCGGCCCGCACCCCGTAGGCGATGCGGTGGGTGATCGCCCGGGTCTTGCCCGTGCCGGCACCCGCCAGCACGCACACCGGTCCGCGCAGGGCGGTCGCCACCTCGCGCTGCTCGGGGTCGAGCCCTTCGAGCACCGCGTCGGCCGAGTCCGGTACCTGCGGGAAGAGGGTGGAGTGCGTTGCTGCTGTCACACAGCCATGCTGCCAGGTCTCGCGGGACGCGTGAGCCGGTTGTCCACAGGCACGCTCCGATAGTCGTACCCATGCTGATGTGAGGCTCTCCCGGGGCGGGAATGGTGGCGCCGTCGCGGACGTTCACCTCCTGCGACCTCATCCCCGAGCCGCCGGATCCCCGAGTCGCCGAAGGAGCGCGAGAGACATGCCGGGCACTGTGACGATGTACAGCACCACGTGGTGCGGCTACTGCCGCCGGCTGAAGAGCCAGCTGGACCGCGAGGGCATCGCGTACAACGAGATCAACATCGAGCACGACCCGGACTCCGCGGCCTTCGTGGAGAAGGCCAATGGCGGAAACCAGACGGTCCCCACGGTTCAGGTGATTCCCACCAACGGTGGCACCGAGGTCGTCATGACGAACCCGAGCCTCGCCCAGGTGAAGCAGGCGCTGGGCGCCTGACCTCCGCGAGACGCAGCCCCCGAACCGGCCTCGTGCCGGTCGGGGGCTGCGGTGCTTCGTGCGCCGGGCCGGCCGGACGCAGCAGCCGGCAACCGCACGCGTTGGCCCCGGACGCGCCGACCGCCGTGCTGTCGGCAGTACGGTCAGCGGCCCGATCGAAGCGGCGTGCGCGCGGCCGAACCGGGCCGCCGACCGACCTCAGAACGCCGCGCGCGTCGGCAGTGGCCTGCCGTACCAGAGCTCGATGAGGCGGGCCGCGATCGAGATGCCGTAGGGCGGGAGCACCTCGCCCGACTCGAAGGCGGCGCCCAGTTCGTCGCGGGAGAACCAGCGCGCCTCGTGGATCTCGTCGCCGTCGACCTCGATGTCGGTCGACGTGGCGCGGGCCATGAAGCCGAGCATCAGGCTGGACGGGAAGGGCCAGGGCTGGCTGGCGACGTATTCGACGGGGCCGACGGTGACCCCGACCTCCTCCTGGACCTCGCGGCGCACCGACTGCTCGATGGACTCGCCGGGCTCCACGAAGCCGGCGAGCGTGGAGAAACGGCCCTCGGGCCAGTGGACCTGGCGACCGAGCAGTATGCGGTCGTCGTCGTCCGTGACGGCCATGATCACGGCGGGGTCGGTGCGCGGGTAGTGCTCGGCGCCGCAGGCGGGGCAGCGGCGGATGTGGCCGGCCGCGGCGATGACCGTGCGCTCGCCGCACCGGGAGCAGAACCGGTGCAGGCGCTGCCAGTTCTCCAGGGCGACCGCGTGGACCATCAGGCCCGCCTCACGGGGGGCCAGAAGCAGGCCCGCCTCCCGCAGGCCCGCCGGGCGCGCCGACTGGTCCATGCGGCCGGGCAGGGAGTCCTTCTGGAGGGCGAAGTAGCTGACCCCGTCCTCGTCGGTGCCCAGGAAGTAGCGGTGCGCCTCGGTGAGCGGGGCCTCGAAGGAGGGGGTCATGACGAGCTCGGTGCGCCCGTCGGGCGTCTCGTCGATGAGGGCCTGGCCGCCGGAGACCACGAAGCAGCGCGTCGAGGGGTGGCTCCACGCCGCCGCGAGCCAGGCCTCGTCGAGACGGTGGTGGGCGGCGCGGTCGATGCCGCTCGGCGCGGTGAGCGAGATGGGACGGTCGGCGGTGCGGTCGGTCCAGGTTGTCACGGGTGCTTCCAACTCCCCCGGTGAGCGGTTCGGTTCGGCAGGCGGGTTCGGCGGGTCGTGGGGCGGCGGGGCGGCGGGGCGCTCAGGGTGCGTGGCGCCAGTGCTCCCCCAGGTCGCTCCACAGGTGGGCGGCGGTCTCCACGCCCTTGAGCAGCAGATCCAACTCCACCTTCTCGTCGGGTGCGTGCCAGCCGTCGGACGGGACGGAGATACCGAGGAACAGCACCGGGGTGCCGAGCACCTCCTGGAGGTCGGCGGCGGGTCCGGAGCCGCCCTCCCGCGTGTAGCGGACCGGTTTCCCGAAGGCCAGGCCCATCGCGCGGGCCACCGACCGCAGCGCCGGGTGGCCGAGCGGCGTCAGGCACGGGCGGGTGGCCGGGGCGAAGTCGATCTCGCAGCGGATCCCGGCGGGCACCTGTTCGGCGATCCACGCGCGGACGGCTTTCTCCACGTGCTCCGGCTCCTGGCCCGCGACCAGCCGGAAGGAGAGCTTCACCATGGCGGACGACGGGATGATCGTCTTGCTGCCAGGGCCCTGGTAGCCGCCGCCGAGGCCGTTGACCTCAGCGGTGGGGCGGGCCCAGACACGTTCCAGTGTGGTGTGGCCGGCCTCGCCGTGGGCGGCGTACGACTTGGCCGTGTCCAGCCACCGCTGCTCGTCGAAGGGCAGCTCGGCGAAGAGGTCGCGCTCCTCGTCGCTGAGTTCGATCACGCCGTCGTAGAAGCCGGGGATCGTCACGCGCGCGTGCTCGTCGTGCAGGGCCGCCACCAGGCGGGCGATCGCGGTGGCGGGGTTGGGGACCGCGCCGCCGAAGGAGCCCGAGTGGATGTCCTGGTCGGGTCCGTGCAGCCGGATCTCGCATTCCGCGAGGCCGCGCATGCCGGTGCACACCGTGGGGGTGTCCTCGGACCACATGCCGGTGTCGGAGACGATCACCGCGTCGGCGGCGAGCCGGTCGGCGCGCTCCTCGACCAGGGCGCGGAAGTGCGGGGAGCCGGACTCCTCCTCGCCCTCGATGAGCAGCTTGAGGTTCACCGCGGGGGTGGTGCGACCGGTGGCGGCCAGGTGGGCACGGACGCCGAGTGTGTGGAAGAACACCTGCCCCTTGTCGTCCGCCGCCCCGCGCGCGTAGAGGCGGTTCTCGCGGACGACCGGTTCGAAGGGGTCGCTGCTCCAGCCGTCCTCGCGGGCGGCGGGCTGCACGTCGTGGTGGCCGTAGACGAGGATCGTCGGTGCCTGGGGGTCTTCGGAGGTCCACTCGGCGAAGACGGCCGGGGCGCCCGGGGTGGGCCAGACCTCGGCGGTCCCGAAGCCGGTCTCCTTCAGCTTGGCGGCGAGCCAGTCGGCGCTGCGGCGCACATCGGTCGCGTGGTCGGGCTGCGCGGACACCGACGGGATGCGCAGCCAGGCGACGAGATCGTCGAGGAAGGCGGCACGGTGCTGCTCGATGTACGTACGGACAGCGCTGACAGCATTGTCAACGGGGTGGCTCATACTCACGAGCCTATCGGCCCGCGCGGACACCCCGATCGTGCGGTTCGTCACCGACCGGATCGGCCAGCAGCAGGTTCTCCAGCGCGGCGCGGTCCGGCAGCCGGTCGGGCCGGACTACCTCCCCGGTGCGCACGTAGAGGAAAGCGGCCGTCACCGACTCCAGCGGTACGTGCTGCTGCTCGGCCCAGGCAAGGCGGTAGAGCGCGAGCTGGAGCGGGTCCGCGGTGCGGGATCGGCTCGTCTTCCAGTCGACGATCTCGTACGTCGCCGTGGTGCCGTCGCCCTCCTTGTAGACGGCGTCGATACGGCCGCGCACGACCCGGCCGGCGAGCGTGAGCTGGAACGGCGCCTCGACGCGGTGGGGGGTGCGGCGAGCGTACTCGGTCCGCTCGAAGGCCACCTTGAGGAACTCCAGGTCCTGCTCGTCGGCGATCTCGGCGTCGGCGCCGGGCAGCTCCCCGGGTTCCAGCAGGGGCAGCGTCAGCGGTTCGAAGCGTGCCTCGACCCACGCGTGGAAACGGGTGCCGCGGCGGGCGGCGGGCCGGGGCGGGCGGGGCATGGGGCGGGCCAGCTCCTGTGCGAAGCCGTCCGGGTCGGCCGCCAGGTCCAGCAGCTGGGAGGCGGTCAGGGACGCCGGGAGGGGCACCTCGGTGACGCTCTCGCGGGCGCGCAGCAGTTCGCCGGTGAGGGCGTCGAGGTCGCGGTCCCAGGAGGCGACGGTGCGCGACTCCTCCGGGGTGAGGCGGGCGGGGGCGTCCGGTACGGGGGCGTGCTCGCGGGCGTCCTGTACGGGGCCGTGCTCGCGGGCGTCCTGTACGGGGCCGTGCTCGCGGGTGTCCTGTACGGGGGCGTGCTCGCCGGACGCGGGTCGGGGCAGGCCGGGACCGCCGGGCCGTCCGGGCGCGGTCGCCTGGTGCGGGACGGTGGGGCGGTCCGTGGTCCAGGAGTCCCAGTCGCCGGCCGGGTTCTCGGTCCCTGCGGGATCCGCTTCCTCCAGGGGCGGCTCGTCGTCCTCGGGGGGCGGCGGCCAGTCGGGGTCGTCGTAGGTGTCCGGGTCGTGCGGGGCGGTGTCCTCCTGTGTGGCGAGGCGGTCCAGGTGGGCGAGGACGGTCTCGGCGGCGGACCGGCGCCGGGCGAGGGCCTCGTCGTCCAGGGGCAGCGGCCAGACCTGGTCGGCGTCGGCCCGGTGCAGGGCCGGGTTCTCCTCGTCCTCGGCGGGTTCGTCCGCCCAGGCCTCGATCTCGCCGTGCCCGGCGGCGCAGTGCTCGTACAGGGCCGTGAGGAAGTCGGACGGCCCCCGGGGCTTCTTCTGGCTGGGTCCCCACCAGTGGCCGGAGCCGAGCAGCAGGGAGCGGGGGCGGGTGAAGGTGACGTAGCCGAGCCGCAGTTCCTCGGTGTGCTGGTGCTCCTTCATGGCCTCGTGGAAGGCCTTCAGACCGCGCGAGTCCCAGGACTCGACGTCGGGCAGGGTGTCGGAGTCGCCGCGCAGCCCGTGCGGGAGCACCTTGCCCTGGGCGGTCCACTTCTCGCGGCCCCGGCCACTGGGGAAGACGCCCGTGACCAGGCCGGGTACGGCGACCACGTCCCACTCCAGGCCCTTGGAGCGGTGCGCGGTGAGCACCTTGACGGTGTTCTCGCCGCCGGGCAGGGCGTTGTCGAGGCCCTTCTCGTACTGGGCGGCGGTGCGCAGGAAACCGAGGAAGGCGAGCAGGGTGGCCTCGCCGTCGCTCGCGGCGAAGGAGGCGGCGACGTCCAGGAAGTTCGACAGGGTCTCGCGGCGGCGGGCGGCCAGGGCGTGCGGGGACGCCGACAGCTCGACCTCGAGGCCGGTGACGGCGAGGACGCGGTGCAGCACGTCCATGAGGGGGTCGGACAGGGCCCGGCGCAGTTCCCGCAGCTCGGTGGCGAGCCGGGCGAACCGTACGCGCGCGTCCGGTGAGAAGGGCAGCCCGTCGTCGTCCCCGGTGCCGTCCAGCGGGGTCTCCAGGAAGGTGTCGAGCGCGTCGGCGAGCGATATCACCTCGGAGGGGTCGACTCCTTCGACGGCCTCGGCGAGCCTCCGGTCGGGGTCGTCGTCGCCGTCCACGCGCGCGTGGCTCACCAGACGCCGTGCGCGGCGGCCGAGGAGGGCGAGGTCGCGCGGGCCGACGCGCCAGCGGGGGCCGGTGAGCAGCCGCACCAGGGAGGCGTTGGCGCCCGGGTCCTGGAGTACTTCGCAGACGGCGACCAGGTCGGCCACCTCGGGCAGGTGCAGCAGCCCGGAGAGGCCCACGACCTCGACGGGGACGTCGCGGGCCACCAGCGCGCCCTGGATCTCGGCGAAGTCGGTCGCGGTACGGCACAGGACGGCGATCTCCCCGGGCGCCTGCCCGGTGTGCACGAGGTGGGCGACGGAGTCGGCGATCCAGTCGATCTCCTCGGCGTGAGTGCGCAGCAGGGCGCAGCGGACGATGCCGTCGCGTTCGGCGCCGGGCGCGGGGCGCAGTGCTTCCACGCCCGCGTGCATGGCGCGCAGGGGCTCGGCGAGGCCGTTGGCCAGGTCGAGGAGTCTGCCGCCGCTGCGGCGGTTCTCGCTGAGCGCCTGCCGGGTGGCGGGGCGGCCGTCCGCGTTCTCGAAGTGGGCGGGGAAGTCGTCGAGGTTGGCCACGGAGGCGCCGCGCCAGCCGTAGATCGCCTGGCAGGGGTCGCCGACGGCGGTCACCGGGTGGCCGGTGCCGCCGCCGAACAGGCCCGCCAGGAGGACGCGCTGGGCCACCGAGGTGTCCTGGTACTCGTCGAGCAGCACGACCCGGAACTCGTCGCGCAGTACGCGGCCGACCTCCGGGAGCCCGGCGAGCCGCGCGGAGAGGGCGATCTGGTCGCCGAAGTCCAACAGGTCCCGTTCGCGTTTGGCGGCGCGGTAGCGGATCACCAGGCCGGCCAGTTCGCGTCGCGAGGCCGCGGCCTCGGGGACCTTGCGCAGCTCGGCGTTGCTGAGCCGGACTCCCTGGAGGGCGTCCAGGAGTCCGGCGTCCCAGGTGAGCAGTTCCTCGGGGCGTACGAGGTGCTCGGCGAGTTCGGAGTCGAGGTCGAGGAGGTCGCCGACCAGGTCGGGAAACGAACGGGTGAGGGCCGGGTAGGGGCCGGGGGCCTCGCGCAGTACCCGCGCGGCGAGCTGGTAGCGGGTGGCGTCGGCCAGGAGCCGGGAGGTCGGCTCCAGTCCGAGCCGCAGGCCGTGGTCGGTCAGGAGACGGCCCGCGAAGGCGTGGTACGTCGAGATAACGGGTTCGCCCGGCGGGTGGTCCGGGTCGATCACGTTCGGGTCGGTGACGCCCGCGCGGATCAGGGCCTTGCGGACCCGCTCGGCGAGTTCACCGGCCGCCTTGTTGGTGAAGGTGAGGCCGAGGACCTGCTCCGGGGCGACCTGGCCGGTGCCGACCAGCCACACCACACGTGCCGCCATGACCGTGGTCTTTCCCGACCCGGCTCCGGCCACGATCACCTGCGGGGCGGGCGGCGCGACGATGCAGGCCGTCTGCTCCGGGGTGAAGGGGATCCCGAGGAGTTCCTTGAGCTGATCGGGATCGGTGAGATGGGCAGGCACGTCAGAGAGGCTAGCGGCGGCCACTGACAGCCGGTGCCCGACGGCCCCAGGAGGCGGCGGAAGCGCTGGTCAGCACCTGTGGTGCGGCTCGTCACACCGGTCTGTGGTGCGGCTCGTCACACCGGTCGCGGCGGGGCTCGGCACGCCGTCGGTCGCACCGGCCCCGCCTACTCCACGACGTGCCGTCCCTCGGGCCGCGCGCTGCACGACGCGCGGAAGGCGCAGTGCGCGCAGTGCTGGCCGGCGGTAGGAGTGAAGCGTTCGTCGAGGACCTTGCCGGCGGCCGTGGCCAGCAGGTCGCCGACCCACTCGCCCTCCGCCCCCTCCTGCGACTCCTGCGCCTGCACCTTGGGCAGGGTCTCGCCGCCGTCCCGCCGGGCCGCGCCCTGACGGAGCTGGACGAGTTCGGCTCCGCCGGGTTCGGGGCGTACGCCGTCGAAGGCCTCGTCGACGGCGCCCTCGCGGACCGCGAGCTGGTAGACGGCGAGCTGCGGATGGTGCGCCACCTCGGCCGCGGTGGGCGCCTGCTTGCCGGTCTTGAAGTCGACGACGTAGGCGCGGCCGTCGCCGTCCCTCTCGACGCGGTCCATCTGGCCGCGGATGCGCACCTCGTACTCGCCCGCCTCCAGGGTCACGTCGAAGTCGTGCTCGCTGGCCACCGGCGTGCGCCCGGCGCGGTCCATGACGTGCCACTTCAGGAACCGTTCGAGCGCCACGCGCGCGTTGGCCTTCTCCTGCGCGGACTTCCACGGCGCGTCGAAGGCGAGCGCGTTCCACACGGAGTCGAGGCGTTCCATCAGGACGGCGAGGTCTGCCGGGGTGCGCCCGGAGGCCACCTCGTCGGCCAGGACGTGCACCACGTTGCCGAAGCCCTGGGCGGCCGTCGCGGGCGCGTCCGCCTTGACCTCACGGCCCAGGAACCACTGCAGGGCGCACGTGTTGGCCAACTGGTCCAGAGCGCTGCCGGAGAGCGTGACGGGGTGGTCGCGGTCGCGCAGCGGCACCTTGCTCTCGGTCGGGTCCCACATGCCCCACCAGCGGTACGGGTGGGCGGACGGCACCAGTGGGCGGCCGTCCTCGTCGGCGAGGGCGGCCAGCCTGGCCAGGCGGCGGGCGGCGGCCTCCCTGAGGGGTTCGGAGACGCGGGGGTCGACGGTGGTGGCACGCAGCTCGGCGACGAGCGCCGCGACGGCGAGAGGGCGGCGCGGGCGGCCCGTGACGTCGGCGGGTTCGACGCCGAGTTCGGTCAGGAACCGGGAGGGCTGGTCGCCGTCGTCGGCCGGTGCCTTCACCGCGGTCACGACGAGGCGTTCACGCGCGCGCGTGGCGGCCACGTAGAACAGGCGCCGTTCCTCCGCGAGCAGGGCTCCGGGGGTCAGCGGTTCGGCGAGGCCGTCGCGGCCGATCCGGTCGGCCTCCAGCAGGGAGCCGCGGCGCCGGAGGTCCGGCCAGAGCCCCTCCTGGACGCCCGCGACGACGACCAGCCGCCACTCCAGCCCCTTCGAGCGGTGCGCGGTCATCAGGCGGACGGCGTCGGGGCGTACGGCACGCCGGGTGAGGGTGTCGGCGGCGATGTCCTCGGCGTCGATCTCCTCCAGGAAGTTCAGGGCGCCCCGGCCACCGGTGCGCTCCTCCGCGCGGGCGGCCGTCGCGAACAGCGCGCACACGGCGTCGAGATCGCGGCCGGCGTTGCGTCCGGCGGCGCCGCCACGCCGGGCGGAGCGTTCCAGGCGGGTCGGCCACGGGGTGCCGTTCCAGAGGTCCCACAGAGCCTCCTCGGCGCTGCCGCCGTCCGCCAGGCGCGCGCGGGCCTGGCGGAGCAACGCGCCCAGACGCTGGGCCCCGCGCGCGTAGGCGGGGTCGTGGACCGCCAGCCGCTCGGGCTCGGCCAGCGCACGCGCGAGCAGTTCGTCCGAGGGCGCGGGCAGCGCGTTGCCGGCGGCCCGCTCCTCGTCGCGCAGGGCGCGGCCCAGGCGGCGCAGGTCGGCCGCGTCCATGGCGGCGAGGGGGGAGGTGAGGAGGGTGAGGGCGGTCTCGGTGGGGAGCCAGCAGGGGGTCGCCGCCTCGGCGTCCGATCCTGTCTCCGTCCCCGGGTCCGGCTCTGCTTCCGGGTCCGACCCGGCTTCCAGGCCCGGCCCGGCTTCCGGGTCCGGCCCGGCTTGCGGGTCCGGCCCAGCTTCCAGGGCCGCCGCAGTCTCCGCGTCCACCGCGGTACCAGTGCCGGTACCGGTACCGGTACCGGGCTCGCCCGCACCCACGTCACGGGCGCCGTCCGCACCGGCACCGGCACCGGCCGCGTGCCGGGGCTCCCCCGCACCCGGGCCCGCCTCCGCCTCAGCCACCGCCCGCAGTGCCGTCAGCAGGGGGGCCACTGCGGGCTCGTGGCGCAGGGGAAGGTCGTCGCCGTCGATGTCCAGCGGGACGCCGGCCGCGGTGAGGGCCCGGCGCATCGTGGGGATGGTGCGTGAGCCGGCGCGCACCAGGACGGCCATGTCGCCCCAGGGGACGCCGTCCTCCAGGTGGGCCCGGCGCAGGATGTCGGCGACGTTGTCCAGTTCGGTACCGGAGGTCGGGTACGTGTACACCTCGACGCGCCCCCCGTCCCGCACCGGGGTCAGCTCTCGGTGGGCCCGCACCTTGGCGGCGGGCAGGCGGGTCAGCGGCATCCGCTGGGTCAGCAGGCGGGTACCGGCCAGCAGGGCCGCCCCGGAGCGCCGCGAGGTCCGCAGTACCTCGACCGGCGCCGGACGGCCGTCCGCGCGCGGGAAGGCGGACGGGAAGTCCAGGATGCCGTTCACGTCCGCACCCCGGAAGGCGTAGATCGACTGGTCGGGGTCGCCGAAGGCGACGAGGGTGCGCCCCCCGCCGGCCAGGGCGTGCAGCAGCCGTACCTGGGCCGGGTCGGTGTCCTGGTACTCGTCGACGTAGACCGCGTCGTACTGACCCGCGAGGCGTGCGGCGACCTCGGGGCGGCGGGCGAGGAGCACCGCGCGGTGGACGAGTTCCGCGTAGTCGAGCACGCCGTGGAGATCGAGCACGTCGAGGTACTCGGCGAGGAAGACGGCGGCTGCCCGCCAGTCGGGGCGGCCGATGCGCCGGGCGAAGTCTCCCAGCGCCTCGGGGCCGAGACCGAGTTCGCGGCTGCGGGCGAGCACCGCGCGGACCTCGTCGGCGAAGCCGCGGGTGGTCAGGCAGGCGCGCAGTTCGTCGGGCCAGCGCACGTGGGCGAGTCCGAGCCGCTCCAGGTCGACCTGCCCGGCGAGCAGCTCGCGCACCGTGACGTCCTGCTCCGGGCCGGACAGCAGGCGCAGGGGCTCCACGAACAGGTCGCTGTCCTGGTGGGCGCGGACCAGGGCGTAACCGAAGGAGTGAAAGGTGGTCGCCCGCGGGGCGCGGGCGGCGCCCATGCGCAGGGCCATGCGGTCGCGCAGTTCGACGGCAGCCTTGCGGCTGAAGGTCAGCACCAGGATGCGCTCGGGGTCGCCGCCCTTGGCGATCCGGTCCGCCACGGACTCGACGAGCGTGGTGGTCTTGCCGGTGCCCGGACCCGCGAGGACGAGCAGCGGCCCGGCGGCGTGGTCAACCACGGCACGCTGTGCGGCGTCCAGATGAGGGGGGTCCCTTCGCGCCGGAGGGGTACGCACCAGTCGGTAAGCGCCGCGGCTCCCCCGTCGCACCTGGGGGTGCGACGGGTGTCCGGTGGAGGAAGAGGAGCTCACGTGGTTCGCCGGTCCTGGTGGGTGTACTGGTGGGCCGTCCGCGCCGCGCGCACGGCGGTGACCGCGGGATGAGGGGGACGCGTGCGGCCGACGCTACGCCGACGGACGAGGTGGAAGCAGAGCTTCCTCTTCTTCCCTCTCCTCCCTCGGGTCACTCGCGACGCGCGTGTCCCCCGCCCCACGAACGTACGTCATGCCACAGACATGTCCGTTGTGCCCCGTTTCCCTCATCCGGATCACAGGTCACACGCCGACCGGCCTCATGGCGGAAGCTGTCAGGTGTGACCCTGCGCACGTCCGCCGCCGTCCCACCGCGCCCGCTTCAGGTCGAGGCGCGGCAGATGGCCCTCCGCGGCCCTGCTCGCCTCCTTCAGGGGCGTGCCCTCGTCCCGGTAGCGGTCGAGGGCCTCCAGTTCGTGCCCGGCGAGCAGCGCCCCGTCAGCGCGGACGACACGCCACCAGGGGACGCCTCCCCCGTAGAGGGACATCACGCGGCCGACTTGACGGGGTCCCCCCTCCTCCAGGTACTCGGCGACGTCCCCGTACGTCATGACGCGGCCCGGCGGGATCAGTTCGGTCACGTCGAGGACCCGCTCGGCATACTCGGGCAGCGCGTCCGCGTGCTCCGCGCGGGCGCCGTCCGGAAGGCTCTGCTCGCTCATCCGCCCCATCCTGCCGCACCCCTGCGACAACGCGACGCGCTCCCGAGGCTGCGATTCCCTCGCCCGGACGCGGCGCTTCGGGCAGACTGTGCGGCCCGCACGGGCACCCTGATGCCTGCCGAGACCGGCGCGGCATGCCACCATCGTGCGGGCGGTGACCAGTGATACGAGAGCAAGAAGAGGCGATGAAGCAGCAGGGTGTGCACCCCGAGGACGCCGAGGGCACCTCTGACGCTTCGTCGCGCCCGGACACCGCGGACGACAGCGGCGGGAAGCCCGCCCGGCGCGCGGCGGCGGGCAGGTCGGCCACGGCCGCCGATCCCGACGACGTGGCCCACATCGACGAGGTGGAGGGCGACGAACCGCTCCTCCCCGCGCGCGTGCACCGCCCCTCCGACCTCATGCGGCTGCTGGTGGGCGTACTCGCCGTCGCCGTGCTCCTCGCCGTGGCCGCCTTCGCGCACGGCACCACCTCCGGCCTCGAACAGGACATCAACAAGGGCACCGGGCAGGCTCCCGACCTGCTCATCAAGATCGCGGGGCTGGCGTCCAGCATCGCGATCCTCCTGGTGCCGGTCGCCTTCGCGATCGAACGGCTGATCAAACGGGACGGGCTGCGGATCGCCGACGGCGTACTGGCGGCGGTCCTCGCCCACGGGGTGACCCTGGCCACGGACCTGTGGGTCGCCAAGGCCGCCCCGGGATCCATCCAGGAGGCGCTCACCCAGCCGTCCCCGGGCGACATCCACGCGCTCACCGACCCCGTGCACGGCTATCTGGCCCCGGTCATCGCGTACATGACCGCGGTCGGCATGTCCCGCAGACCCCGCTGGCGCGCGGTGCTGTGGATCGTGCTGCTCCTCGACGCGTTCTCGATGCTCGTCACCGGCTACACCACGCCGTTCTCGATCATCCTGACCGTCCTCATCGGCTGGACCGTGGCCTACGGCACGCTGTACGCGGTCGGCTCCCCCAACGTCCGGCCCACCGGTCGGACGCTGATGGCGGGCCTGCGGCACGTCGGTTTCCGCCCGGTGACCGCCGCGCGCGAGGAGGCACCGGCGGACAGTGTGGAGACCGGCGACCGCGGCCGCCGCTACTTCGTCACGCTGGAGGACGGGCATCCGCTCGACGTGACGGTGGTGGACCGGGAGCAGCAGGCGCAGGGCTTCTTCTACCGCGCCTGGCGCAATCTGACGCTGCGCGGCTTCGCCACCCGCAGCAGCCTCCCCTCTCTGCGGCAGGCCCTCGAGCAGGAGGCGCTGCTCGCCTACGCGGCGATCGGTGCCGGCGCCAACGCCCCCAAGCTGATCGCGACGTCCGAGCTGGGTCCCGACGCGGTCATGCTCGTCTACGAGCACACCGGCGGACGCACCCTCGACTCCCTGCCGGACGAGGAGATCACCGACGAGCTGCTGCGCGGCACGTGGGAGCAGGTCCAGGCGTTGCAGTCCCGGCGCATCGCACACCGCAGGCTGGTGGGCGACGCGATCCTGGTGGATCGTTCCGGCGCGGTGATCCTCACCGACCTGCGGATCGGCGAGATCGCCGCCGGAGACCTGCTGCTACGCATGGACATCTCGCAGCTCCTGGTGACGCTCGGCCTGCGGGTGGGCGCCGAACGCGCGGTCGCCTCGGCGGTGGGCGTGCTGGGTCCCGACGCCGTGGCGGACTGCCTGCCGATGCTCCAGCCCATCGCGCTCAGCCGCTCCACACGCGCGACACTGCGCAGACTCGCGCGGGAACGCGCCGAGCGGGAGCGCGAGGCGGTCCTGGAGTCGTCCCGGCAGGCCAAGCTGGCCCGTGCCGAGGCGGCCGCCGGCGAGGACGCGGGCGACACACCCGAGAAGAGTGTCCAGCTCACCAAGACGGAAGACACCGGCAAGGCCGAGAAGGCTGACAAGTCCGACAAGAGCGACAAGAAGGCCGCGCGTGCGGAACAGCGGGCCGAGAAGCGGGCCGTGGAAGAGGCGCTGGAGGAGGCTCGCGAGGAGGACCTGCTCACCCTGATCCGGCACGCCGTACTGCGCATCAGGCCGCAGGCCCCGGTCGAGCCCGCCCGGCTGGAACGGGTGCGTCCGCGCACGCTGATCAGCTTCATCGCCGGCGCGATCGGCGCCTACTTCCTGCTGACGCAGCTCACCCACATCGAGTTCGGTCCGCTGATCTCGAACGCCCAGTGGGGCTGGGTGGCCGCGGCCGTGCTGTTCTCGGCGGCGAGTTACATCGCGGCGGCGATGGCCCTGCTGGGCTTCGTACCCGAGCGGGTACCGTTCCTGCGGACCGTGGCCGCGCAGGTCGCCGGCTCGTTCGTGAAGATCGTCGCCCCGGCGGCGGTCGGCGGCGTGGCGCTGAACACCCGCTTCCTCCAGCGCGCGGGCGTGCGCCCGGGGCTCGCGGTGGCGAGTGTCGGGGCCTCCCAGTTGTTCGGGCTCGGCTGCCACATCCTGATGCTGATGGCCTTCGGCTATCTGACCGGCACGGAGAAGACGCCGTCGCTGTCCCCGTCCCGGACGGTCATCGCGGGCCTGCTGACCGTGGCGGTGCTCGTGCTCGTGGTGACCTCGGTGCCGTTCCTGCGCAAATTCGTCGTCACGCGCGTGCGGTCGCTCTTCGCCGGGGTCGTACCGCGCATGCTGGACGTGCTGCAGCGTCCGCAGAAGCTGATCACCGGGATCGGCGGCATGCTGCTGCTCACCGCCTGCTTCGTGATGTGCCTGGACGCCTCGATCCGGGCCTTCGGCGACGACTCGACGTCGATCAGCCTGGCGAGCGTCGCGGTCGTCTTCCTCGCGGGCAACGCCCTGGGGTCCGCCGCGCCGACGCCGGGCGGTGTGGGCGCGGTCGAGGCGACGCTGACGGTCGGCCTGATCGCCGTCGGCCTCCCGAAGGAGGTCGCCGCCCCCGCGGTGCTGCTCTACCGGCTGCTGACGCTGTGGCTGCCGGTCCTGCCGGGCTGGCTGATGTTCAACCACCTGACGCGGAAAGAGGCGCTCTGACCCAGGCGTCGCACCACGCGTCGGACCGCGCGGCAACCCGCCCGTCCCTCGTACGGCCCCTGCCCCGAGCGCACCGCCCGGCGCGACCGCACGATGGACGCATGCCGAATCCCTCCCGGCTGCGCGCCGCCGCCCTGACCGCCACCGCCGTCACGCTGTCCGCCCTGCTGGCAGGGTGCGGCGGCGGTTCGCAAGAGGACGACGAGAACCTCTCGCAGCAGAAGCTCAGCTGGAAGGAGTGCCCCGCACCGTCCGAGGCCGAGGGCGGTGGCGCCGCCCCCTCCCCGCTGCCGGACGGCGACGAGTGGCAGTGCGCCACCATGAAGGCGCCCCTCGACTACGACGACCCCGAGGGCGACACGATCGACCTCGCGCTGATCCGGGCCGAGTCGAGCGGTGCGGCCGACCGGCGGATCGGCTCGCTGATCTTCAACTTCGGCGGCCCCGGCGGATCGGGCGTGACCACACTGCCCGCCTTCGGGCAGGACTACGCGAAGCTGCGCACGCGCTACGACCTGGTCAGCTTCGACCCGCGCGGCGTCGGCCGCAGTGCCCCGGTGGAGTGCCTGGACGACAAGCAGCTGGACACCTACTTCCAGCAGGACGCCACCCCCGACGACGCCGCCGAGCGCACCGAACTGGTGGACAACACCGAGAAGTTCAACGCGGCCTGCGAGAAGAACTCGAAGAAGGTCCTCCCACATGTGCCGACCACCGACGCGGCCCGCGACATGGACCTGATGCGCCAGGTCCTCGGCGACGACAAGCTGTACTACTTCGGCATCTCCTACGGCACCGAACTCGGCGGCGTCTACGCCCACCTGTTCCCGAAGCGGGTGGGCCGGGCCGTCTTCGACGCGGTCGTCGACCCCACACAGACCCCGGAACAGGGCTCGCTCGGACAGGCCGAGGGCTTCCAGCTCGCGCTCGACAACTTCGCCGAGGACTGTGTGTCCAAGGTCGAGGACTGCCCGATCGGGGACACCGCCGACGACGTCAAGTCCCGTATCGCCCGGCTGCTGAAGGACCTGGACCGCAAACCGATCCCCGGCATCTTCCCCCGCGAACTGACCGAGACCGCGGCGACCGGCGGCATCGCACAGGCGCTGTACTCGAAGGACTTCTGGGAGTACCTCACCGAGGGCCTGGAGCAGGCCTACGACGGTGACGGCCGGGTCCTCATGGTGTTGTCGGACTCGTTGAACGGGCGCAACGAGAACGGCCAGTACAGCAACATCACCGCGGCCAACGTCGCCATCAACTGCGCCGACGACAAACCCCGGTACGACACCGCCTACGTGGAGGGCAAGCTGCCCGAATTCCGCAAGGCCTCGCCGCTGTTCGGCGACTTCCTCGCCTGGTCCATGCTCAGCTGCACCGACTGGGCGGTGGCCGGCGCCGCCGACCATCCGGACGTCAGCGCTCCGGGTGCGCCGCCGATCCTGGTGATCGGCAACACCGGTGACCCGGCGACGCCGTACGAGGGAGCCGGGAGGATGGCGGAGGCGCTGGGCGAGGACGTCGGTGTGGAACTGACCTACAAGGGCCAGGGCCACGGTGCCTACGACAGCAAGGACAAGTGCGTGCGGAACGCGGTGGACGGCTACCTGCTGGACGGGAAGGTACCCGCGGCCGGCACCGTCTGCCCCTGACCACGACATCGCCCCAGCACTGGGAAAACTCCAGGTCAAAGCGTTATCCACAGGCTTCCGCGGGCGCTGCGTGATCCGCCTACCATGGCATGACCGCCATCCGCCGCACGGCGCGGACGGCTTGCGTGGGGGGAGAGGACATGGCGCGTCTCGTACGGTGGACGGCTCTGACGGCCGCCGCCGCACTGCTGACGGCGGGCTGCAGCGGCGGCTCGTCCGGCGAGGACCGGGAGGAGGGGGGCACGAGCAGCGCAGGGCCCTCGGCGGCGGCACCGTCCGGGGTGCCCGAGGCGCTGGCCTCCCAGTCGCTGCACTGGGGCCGCTGCGAAGGCACCGCCGATTCCCCCGCACCGGGCGGTGACTGGCGGTGCGCCGCACTCAAGGCGCCGCTGGACTGGTCCGACCCGGACGGCGAGACCATCGACCTCGCGCTGATCCGGGCCGAGGCCAAGGGCGAGAAGCGCGTCGGCTCCCTGCTCTTCAACTTCGGCGGCCCCGGCGGCTCCGGCGTCTCCATGATGCCGTCCTACGGCGAGAGCGTCTCCTCGCTGCACGAGCGGTACGACCTGGTGAGCTGGGACCCACGCGGGGTGGCCGCCAGCGAGGGCGTCCGCTGCCGCAGCGACGAGGCGATCGACGCGGCCGAGACGGTGGACTCCACGCCGGACACCGCCACCGAGGAACAGGCGTATCTGAAGGACGCGGCCGACTTCGGCAAGGGCTGCCAGAAGGCCGCCGGCAAGCTGATGGCACACGTCTCGACCACGGACACGGCCCGCGACATGGACCTGATGCGCCATGTACTGGGCGACGAGAAGATGCACTACTTCGGCATCTCGTACGGCACCGAACTGGGCGGGGTGTACGCCCACCTTTTCCCGAAGCGGGTGGGCCGCATGATCCTCGACGCCGTCGTGGACCCGGGCGCCGACACGATGGGTCACGCCGAGAACCAGGCCAGGGGCTTCCAGCGGGCCCTGGACGACTACCTGAAGTCGACCGGGCAGGACCCACGGGAGGGATCGCGGAAGATCGCCGCCCTGCTGGAGCGGCTGGACGCGGAGCCCCTGTCGACGTCGTCGCCGGGACGGAAGCTGACGCAGACGCTGGCGCTCACCGGCATCGTGCTGCCGCTCTACAGCAAGGCCAGTTGGCCGACGCTGACCAGCGCGCTGGCGGCGGCCGAGGAGGGCGACGGCTCCGAGCTGCTCGCCCTCGCCGACGGCTACAACGAACGGGACGACTCGGGGCGCTACGGCACGACGACCCACTCCCAACGGGTCATATCGTGCCTGGACGACAAGCAGCGGCCGACCGCGGAGGAGACGAAGGCGCTGCTGCCGAGGTTCGAGAAGGTCTCTCCGGTCTTCGGAGCCTTCCTGGGCTGGGACACGGCCGGCTGGTGTCACGACTGGCCCGTTCCCGGACAGCACCAGAACCCGGAGGTGAGCGCGGCCGGCGCGGCCCCGATCCTGGTGGTCGGCAACACCGGCGACCCGGCCACGCCCTACGAGGGCGCCCGCAGGATGGCGGACGAACTGGGCAAGGACGTCGGTGTGATGCTCACCTGGAAGGGCGAGGGGCACGGGGCGTACGGGAGCGGGAGCGACTGCGTCGACTCCGCGGTGGACGCCTACCTGCTGAAGGGGACGGTGCCCGAGGACGGCAAGGTCTGCTCATGACGGCGGCGGGGGCTTCGGGCACCCGTGGTGCGCGAAACCCCCGCCGTCCGCATGAAGAGGCCCGGCCGGTGGACCGGCTTCGGTCAGTAGACCGGCTTCGCCGGCTCGATCTGGTTGACCCAGCCGATCACGCCGCCGCCGACGTGCACGGCGTCCGAGAAGCCGGCGGACTTCAGGACTGCCAGGACTTCCGCACTGCGGACACCCGTCTTGCAGTTCAAGACGATCTTCTTGTCCTGCGGCAGGCTCTCCAGGGCGGAACCCATGAGGAACTCGTTCTTCGGGATCAGCCTGGCGCCCGGGATGGAGACGATCTCGAACTCGTTCGGCTCGCGGACGTCGATCAGCTCGATGTTCTCGCCGTCGTCCATCCACTCCTTGAGCTGCTTGGGAGTGATCGTGGAGTCGGCGGCCGCCGCCTGGGCCTCCTCGGACACGACGCCGCAGAAGGCCTCGTAGTCGATGAGTTCGGTGACGGTCGGATTCTCGCCGCAGACCGCGCAGTCGGGGTCCTTGCGGACCTTGACCTGGCGGTACTGCATCTCCAGGGCGTCGTAGATCATCAGACGGCCGACCAGCGGCTCGCCGATGCCGGCGAGGAGCTTGATGGCCTCGTTGGTCTGGATGGAGCCGATGGACGCGCACAGCACGCCCAGGACGCCGCCCTCGGCGCAGGAGGGGACCATGCCGGGGGGCGGGGGCTCCGGGTAGAGGCAGCGGTAGCACGGGCCGTGCTCGGACCAGAAGACGGACGCCTGGCCGTCGAAGCGGTAGATCGAGCCCCAGACGTAGGGCTTGTTCAGCAGCACACAGGCGTCGTTGACCAGGTAGCGGGTCGCGAAGTTGTCCGTACCGTCGACGATCAGGTCGTACTCGCGGAAGATGTCCATCACGTTGTCGGCCTCGAGCCGCTCCTCGTGAAGGATCACGTCCACGTACGGGTTGATGCCCTTGATGGTGTCGCGGGCGGACTCGGCCTTCGAGCGGCCGATGTCGGCCTGGCTGTGGATGACCTGCCGCTGCAGGTTGGACTCGTCGACCTCGTCGAACTCGACGATGCCGAGCGTGCCGACACCGGCTGCCGCCAGGTACATCAGGGTCGGCGAACCGAGGCCGCCCGCGCCCACGGCGAGCACCTTGGCGTTCTTCAGCCGCTTCTGCCCGTCCATCCCCACGTCGGGGATGATCAGGTGGCGGGAGTACCTGCGGACCTCGTCTACGGTGAGCTCGGCGGCCGGCTCGACCAGGGGTGGCAGCGACACGGGGACTCCGTTGGTCGGTCAGTGATTACGGTTGCTCTGCCAGTAACACTGCCATGGCCTTTTTCATTCCGAGACACCCGTCCCGACCCGCGAGACGATTTCGTCCCAGTAGCCGGGCATCGTCTCCCAGGGGTCCACCCGGCCGCCCAGGTCCGTGCGATCGGTGAAGTAGATCGTCGCGGCACCCTGCCAGCGGGCGATGCGCAGCGCCTCCTCCAGGTGCCCGCGCGGGACGCCGTGGACGAAGTGGCAGAAGCGCTCGGGCGGGTAGTCGGCGCTCCACTCGGCCGCCTGCGACCAGCGGTAGTCGGCCCAGGTGCCGGAGAAGGTGACGAGTTGGTCGGCGTTCTCGGCGTAGCCGGGGTGGGGGTGGGTGCCGTGGCCGAGGACGATGTGAGCGTCGTCACGGATCACGCGGAGGGTTCCGACGGTGCGGCGGACCTCGGGAAGGGCGGCCCGCTCGGACGGGCAGCGGTCGAGGAGGAAGCCGTCGACCTGGTACCAGTCGAGATACCGATGGGCCTCGGAGATCTGATCGCCGAGGCTTCGTGCCCCGTACGCGGCGTCGATGTGGCCGAGGACGCGGACGCCCGCGTTGCGCAGGCGGCCGGCGGCCTCCAGGCAGCGCGGATCGGGGTGGGCGCCGGGGCCGTCGGCGATGTTGAGGACGACCCAGTGCAGGGGTGTGCCGGGGCAGGTGAGGCCGGCCCACTCGTCGGGGGCGACGAGGGGGTGGGCCAGCCCGGGGACGCCGAGGCCGGTGCGTATGCCGGTGCTCGCGGCGCCTGTCCTCGTGCTGGTCAGATACGACATGCCGCCTCCATCCAGATGTCCGCGAGGGACTCTTCGAGACCGATCCGGGGCCGCCAGCCGAGCCGGTCGCGCGCGGTGCGCACGTCGGCCTGCTGCCAGCTGCCGCAGCCGTCCGGATAGGGGTAGGCGACCGGCGCGGCGTGCTCGGTGTCGGCGCGGTCGCCGCGGTGCCCGAGGGGTTCCGGACGGTGGTGGCCGAGGGCGTCGGCGCGGTGGTGGCCCAGGGCGTCGACGCGGTGCCCGGCGGATTCGGTGCGGGGATGACCGATGGTGGGCCGCAGCGCGCCGGGCGGACCGTCGAGTTCGTGCAGGGCGCCGCCGTAGCCGGCCACGCGGGCGAGGGTGGCGGCGGCGTCGCGCAGGCGGACGGCGCGGCCGGAGCCGATGTTGATGACGCCCTGGGCGGCGGAGAGCGAGGCGGCGTGCACGGCGCGGGCCACGTCGCGGACGTCGATGAAGTCGCGCTGGGCACCGAGTCCGCCGAGCCGCAGCTCACCGTCGCCGGACTGCATCGCGCGGCGCATGGCCTCGGCGAGGCGGCCCAGCGGGGAGCCCGCGGGGGTGCCGGGTCCCGCGGGTGAGAAGACGCGGAGGACGACGGCGTCCAGGCCGGAGCCGAGGACCAGCTCGGTCGCGGCGAGTTTGCTCACGCCGTAGGGGCCGCCGGGGCGGGGCACGGCGTCCTCGGCGGTGGAGGAGCCGGGCTGGCTGGGCCCGTACTCCGCGCTGCAGCCGACCTGCACCAGCCGGGCGCCGCACCCGCTGCGGCGCAGGGCCTCGCAGACGGTGGCGACGGCGACGGTGTTGTGCCGGGTGAGTTCGCGGGCGCCGCCCCGGGTGGCGCCGGCGCAGTTGACGACGACGCCGGGGTGGACCGCGTCCAGGAAGCGGGTGAGGGCGCCGGGGCTGCCGGTGGCGAGGTCGAAGCGGACGTCGGCGTCGTCACCGCGGCCGAGAGCGGTGAGCTGGACGGCCGGGTCGGCGAGGAGACGGTCGGCGACGAAGCGTCCGATGTAGCCGTTGGCTCCGATCAGCAGGACTCTCATCGGGCGGCTCCCGGTGCCGAGGCGTCGGGTCGGGAGGTGGTCATCTGAGGGCTCCTTCAGGGGGTGTTTGCGGACGTGTGGAGGGCTGCCCGGGAGGCGCTCATTCCGGCCGCCCCGTCGCTGCGTCGGCATGGGCGTGGGCGGACGCCCTGGTCAGGCGACGGGACGCGTGCACCAGGAGGGTCAGCGCGCCGACGCCGCAGGCCGCCGTGGGCACACCGGCCGGGCCGCAGACGGCCACCAAGGCCTCCACGGGGACGGCCAGGAAGTCACAGCCGGGGAGGCGGCCGGCGAAGAGCGTGGCCAGGGCGGCTCCCTCGGCGGCGGCCGTGGCGGTGAGGACGAGCGTGGCGGAGTGGGCGTGGCCGTGCACGGTGAGCAGCCGGGCGAGCAGCAGCAGCGCGCCCAGGGCGAGGGCCTGAGGGTGGGCCGCGGGCTCGTCCAGGACCGCGCCGGTCAGCGTGAGCAGGGCCGTCAGAGCGCCCAAGTACAGGGCGAACGTGCCGAGCAGGAGGGGGCGTACGGAGGCGGAGAAGTCGGCGAGGCCGCGACTGGACGTCAGTTTGCGCCGGGCGCGCACGGCGAAGAGGTGGGCGCTGACCGCGGCGGGCGCGCAGGACAGCGCGAGCGCCACGACGGGGGCGGCGGTGAGGGGCCACGCCCCGTCGGCCGTGCCGTCCGGCAGGGCGTCGGGGCCGCCGGCGAGGGCGGTGCGCAGGAGTCCGTCGCCGAGGAGGGCGTAGCCGACCAGCCAGCAGGTCCAGGTACCGGTGGTGCGGGTGGCGGCGCTCAGCGGCCCCCGGCGCAGTGCCGCGCGCAGCGCCAGCGTGACGGCGAGCGCGCCGACTGCGGCCGCGATCAGGCGTGGCCTCCCGTCGGTGAGGCGCAGGCCGGCCACTGCGGCGGCGCACAGGACGCCGGGCAGCAGGGCGAGCACGAGCCAGGCCGCGCCGATCCTCGGGGCCGACGGGTCCGCGGGGCGCGGCGCCGGGTCGTCGTCGCGCGGGACGCGGGCGTACATCTCCTCCGCGAGGGAGAAGACGTCCCGGTGCCGGAAGCGTGCGGCTGTCCGGTCGGTGACGCCGTGCGCCTCCAGACCGGCCGCGATCTCCAGCGGGTCCACGGCGCGTTCGCACAGTTCGCGGTGACGGTGCATCAGGGCCTTCACAGGGTCCGCGTTGGACCGGCGGGCGCGGGTGGGCGACTGCCGGTCCCGCGAGGACGCCGTCGTGCCCGCGCCACGGCTCCCGCTCTCGTCCGTCCCACCCTCATCGCCGCCGACGTCCGTCAGGGACCGGCGTGAGCGTTCGTCCCATGCCCCCGGGCTGCGGGGCGTCTCGGGCCGGTCGAGTTCGCCGAGGCCGCTCATCGGGACGCTCCCTCGGGCGCGGCGGAGACGGGGGTCGTGGCCGCGACGGGTGTGTCCGTCGCCCAGCCGGGGCCGCCGCGGACGGCGATCCGGGCCGCGGGGTCGGCCCACCGGCCCGGGACGTGGGCCTCGGCCGGTACGCCGAACGGCAGCGGTGCGCCCATGTCGTCGAGGAGGACGCGCCGTACCGGTGTGCGCGAGAGGATCTCCAGGTAAATGCCGTGAAATGCCGCGACGTTCTGTTCGACGGTGAACAGCTCCAGTGCGCGGGCGCGCGCGGCGGCTCCGAGGCGCTCGCGGCGCTCGGGGTCGCGCAGCAGGGCGACGCACGCCTCGGCGAGCGCCCGCGGATTGCGCGGGGGCACGACGAGTCCGGTGCCGCCGATGGCCTCCACCACCGCGCCGACGTCCGTGGACACCGTCGCGCGACCGCAGAACATGGCCTCGACCAGCCCGGCCGGGAAGCCCTCGACGACGCTGGAGAGCACCACCAGGGCGGCGGAGGCGTACGCGTCGGCGCGGGACGGCAGTTCCGGTCCGCCGGTCTCCTCGAAGGAGACCGGGTTGCGGCCGACGGCGTGCGGACCGTCGGCCTCGTCGGGGAAGAGCTGCGCGGCCAGGCCCTTGCAGTGGGCGAGGTAGGCGGCGCCCTCGGGGCCGGACGGCGTACCGACGACCCGCAGGCGCGCCCCGGGCTCGGCCCTGCGGATCTCCGCGAAGGCGTGCAGCAGCGAGACCAGGTCCTTCGCCGGCTCCACGCGGCCGACCCAGACGAGGGTCTGCGGATCGGCGCACTCCGGCGACTCCCCCGCCTCGGCGAAGGGCGCGGCGTCCATGCCCGGGTGGACCGTGCGGAGCTTGGCACGGTCCGCACCGCAGCGTTCCTGCCAGCGGCGGGCGTGCGTGTTGCCGGGGGTGATCACGGCCGCGCGCCGGTAGGTCTCGGCGGCCAGCCGCCCGTGGAACGCGGCCAGCAGGGTCCGTGTGGACGGCGGGGCGTCGGGTTCCGTGAGGTAGTGGGAGCGCAGCCGGACCCCGTACTCGGTCACCAGCAGCGGCACGTCGTGGAAATGGCGGGCGAGCAGACCGGGCAGGGCGGCCGGGCCGCCGGAGGCCGCGTGGCACAGGTCCACGGCGCCGAGGCCGTCGTCCTCGTACCAGTCGAGCGACAGGGGGCGCAGGGCGCGTTCGAGGCGCGCGGCGACGGCGAGCAGATCGGGGACGCGCGCCTCGCGTGCGGAGCGGTGGGCGCCGGGCGCGCGACAGGCGCGTTCCAGGGCGCGCACGGCGATGTCGGACCGGAGCGCGGCGGGCAGCCCGCCCTCGTCGCGGGCGAGTTCGGCGAGGCCGTACAGCGCGCTGGCGAAACGGTCCGCCTCCAGGGCCGACGCCTCCGCCGAGACCCCGGACGGATCTCCGGGTGCGGCCGTGCACAGGGCCGTGGCGAAGTCGCCGTAGCAGTCGGCGAAGCGCCGGCGCGCGCGTCGCCCGAGCACGATCCCGTCGTCCTCGGCCTCCCACGGCGAGGCGGTGCGCACCCGGCTGACCTGCGGCGGCAGCGGCACCCACCCCTCGGACTCCTGGTGCTCGCTGCGGCTGAGCGCGTAGACGTCGAACTCGTGCCGGGCCAGCCCGCGCACGAGCCGGTCGCACCAGAGTCCGGCCTCACCGCTCACATACGGATAGCCACCCTCCGTAAGCAGTCCGATGCGCACGCGCGCACCCCCGATCTCCCGTCTGGGGAGCCGCCGTTGGCCCGGCGGCTCGCAGCGGGACGAACGTATGCGGACAAGGCGGTGGCGCGATGGACGGTTGTCCGTCGCGCCACCAGAAGGGGTGAACGGTCGTAACTTTCCCGTGCGGGGCGCGTTCCGTCGCGCTAAGAGATCAAGGGGTCACCGCGCGTGACACCTCGGCCAAGCCCGGTCAGCCCTTCGGGAAGGCCCAGGCGTTGGGGCGGCAGTCGATCCCGTCGTGGTCGACGAACTTGGTCTGCTGCTGCATGACCGGGGCGAGTTCGCCGTCCTTGTCGCAGGTGACGTGGTTGTAGCCGAGGCGGTGGCCGACCTCGTGGTTGATCAGCATCTGGCGGTACGCGAGCATCGCGTCACCGTAGGGCTCCGCGCCCTGTGCCCACCGGTAGGCGTTGATCATCACGCGTTCGGTGGCGGCGGAGTCGCAGGAGACGTTGTCCTCGGTCGTGTCCAGGCCGGACTTGGCGCACCAGTCGGCGGTGGTGCCGGGGCTGGCCAGCGTGATCACGAAGTCGGGCTGTCCGGAGTGGATGCGCTCGAAGGTGCGGGCGCCGTCGTGGGCCCAGCTCCGCTCGTCGTTGAGAGTCTTCTGCACGGCCTCCGCGAAGAGGTCGCCGTCGAGGCCGAGCCCCTGTTCGACGTCCACACGGTAGGTGTACTTCTGTCCCTTGCCGGGCGCCTTGGCGATGCCGGGGATCGCGTCGAACTTCCCCGACGCCTTGAGCTCGGGGCTGAGCGGGTACCTCTTGCCGAGCTTCTGCTCGTACGTCAGGGGTGCGGCGGCCTCGGGCGCGGAGGGTGTCGGCCGTTCGTCGTCGCGGGACGCCGGGTCGTGGGCGTCGCGGGCCTGGCCGGCGGCCGACTGCGACCGCGTACCGCCGTCTCCGTCCGCCCCGTCGGCGACCTGGCCGGCGACGACCACCGCGAGCACGGTGGTGACGGCGGCCGCCGCGATGCCGGTGAAGGCCCTGCCCTTGCCGCCCTTGGCCGGCGCGGGCGCGCCCGTGGGCGGGGCGCCGTCGTCGCCGCCGTCCACGCCCGGTCCCGCGTCCGCGCCGAGGCGGCCGCCGCCGTCCGCGCTCCAGTCGGTGACGGAGGCGTACGGGTCGGCGGACGGCGCGGGGGCGGGGGTACGGCGCGGAGAGCGGGCGGCGAAGACGTCGTCGTCCTCGGTGAAGGCGTCCAGGTAGTCCTGGCGCGGCCCGCCCTGAGGCGCCTGCCGCTGCCGTGGGAGGGACGGACCCGGCCGGGTGAACCGGTCGGGAGCCGCTGCCCCGCCGTTCAACTCGCCCCAGCCGCCGCCCGCTTCACGCTGCTCGGGGTGACCGCCCCGAACCCGCGGCACCCCCTGCGCGGGAGTGCCGTCGGAAAACCTCGGGACGCCGTGCGCGGGCGTGCCGTCGGGAAAGCGTGGCATCCCATGGGCGGGCGTGCCGTCGGGGAACCCTGGCACCCCGTGCGCCGGAGTGCCCTCGGCGAACCGCGGGCCCCCGTACGCCGGCGTACCCCCCGGGGCGCCCTGCGCACCCGGGAAACCGCGCGCCGGTCCGCCGCCGCCCGGAAGCGTCGGATAACCATGGGCGGGCGTACCGTCCGGGAACCGTGGATCGATACCTCGCCCCGGGACCTGGCGTCCCTGGGGCCCGCTCTGGGGGCCGCGGGGCCCACCCCGTGCCTTGGCGGTGTCCGCGGCGTCGGCCTTCGGGGCGGGTCCACGGCGGCTGTGGCGTCCCACGTCGCGCCTCAGCCTCCTGTGCTCTGGTTGGCGGGTTCGTCGTCGACGATCCCGTCGGTCCGCTCGCCGACCGCCGGCCGCTCGGTGTCCGCGAGGAGTTCGCGGAAGGCCGTGGCCACGGTCTCCGGGTATTCCATCATCGCCACGTGACCCGCGTCCGGCAGGGTCAGCAGCCGGGAGTCACGGAAGGCGCGGACGGCCCGCCGGGCCATGCGGTAGCCGACGAGTTGGTCGCGTCCACCGTAGACCAGCAGGGTCGGTGCGAGAACCCGTTCGGCCTGTCGCCACAGACCGTGCTGGCCACCCACCGTGTACGCGTTCACGATCCCGCGGGTGGAACGCCCCATCGCGTCCCAGAAGTACGGCAGCCGCAGCCTCCGCTCCATCTCCTCGACGGCGTTGCGGAAGCCCTCCGGCGACACCCGACCCGGATCCCCGTAGCAGAGCGCCGTCACCCCGCGAACCCGCTGCTCCGCGGTCCACTCCCGGGTGAGGCGCGAGAAGAGCGCCACCACCCCCGGCAGGGCCAGCAGCCCCGTGGGCACGGCGCTGCGCTGCACGCGGATCTCGGGCAGCGCGGGCGAGATCAAGGTCAGCGTGCGCACCAGGTCGGGCCGGGCCGCGGCGACCCGCGTGGCGACGGCGCCGCCGAGCGAGTTGCCGAAGAGGTGCACCGGGCCGCGCCCGGACGCGTCGATGTGCCGGACGACCGCGCGGGCGTGGCCGGTGATCGAGTAGTCGCCGTCGTCCGGCGGCGGGGAGTCGCCGAAGCCGGGCAGGTCGAGCGCCTCGCTCTCGACGACACCGTCCAGCAGCGGCATCAGCGCCGACCAGTTCTGGGAGGAGCCACCGAGGCCGTGGACGTACAGGGCGGGCGGCAGGCCGTCGCGGAGCGGTCGCCTGGAGCGCACCGTCAGGGACATGCCGGGCAGGTGGACCGACCGTAGCCGCTCGCCGTCGGCGACCTTGACGGATCCGACCTTCGGCAGCACGTTCGCGGGCGGCGCGGTGGGCGGCTCGGAGTACGGCTCGGTCGAAGGCATGCGGCAATGTTACGAGACGATCACGCCGCACCTCGTGTGTCGGCAGTCACAGGCGGCGCAGAGCCGGGCACCCGACCGGCGAACGGGTCGGGTGAACGGGACGAGCGGACGGGACCGGAACGTGCGCGACGCATGGCGTCCGGATCGGGTGTCTCCTAGGCTCGTGGGGTGGGCACCCGCATGTGGCCCCCGCGTCCGCGGGGACGTTCGTACGAAGGGAGCCCATCATGACCGTCGACCCGACCGATCCCGAGACCTTCGACGCCGAGACACCGGACCCCGAGGAAATCGATGTCGAGGCACCCGACGCCGACGCGGCCGAGCAGCAGGCGGACCTCGCGCCCGAGCACGACGACCCGCTCACCGGCGCCGACACCGACCGCGCCAACGAGGCCGACCTGGCCGAACAGGCCCGGGTCGTCTCCAGCGGCGAGGACGACTACCGCTGAGCGTCGAACGGAAGGAAGGCGCATTCCTGCCCGGCCTGGCCCCTTTTGAAACCTGTTGTGCGGCTTTCGGCACCGTCCGGTCCGTGAAATTCTGCGCTCGCAGCACACACACCACGGTTACCGAAAAGTACGATGACGACGCGGCGCACACCGCACGAGGACGACTATGGGAGGCGGCGTGACAGCCATCGAGCAGACAGAGGCGGTACGCCCGCGGGGCACACGCCTTCCCCGCCGAGCCCGACGCAACCAGCTGCTGGGCGCCGCACAGGAAGTGTTCGTGGCCCAGGGCTACCACGCGGCCGCGATGGACGACATCGCCGAGCGGGCCGGCGTCAGCAAGCCCGTGCTCTACCAGCACTTCCCGGGCAAGCTCGACCTCTACCTCGCCCTGCTGGACCAGCACTGCGAGGCGCTGATCCAGTCCGTGCGGAGCGCGCTCGCCTCGACGACCGACAACAAGCAGCGCGTCCGGGCCACGATGGACGCGTACTTCGCGTACGTCGAGGACGACGGCGGCGCCTTCCGCCTGGTCTTCGAGTCGGACCTGACCAACGAGCCCGCCGTGCGCGAGCGCGTCGACAAGGTCACGAACGAGTGCGCCGAGGCGATCTGCGAGGTGATCGCCGAGGACACCGGCCTGTCGCGCGCCGAGTCGATGCTGCTGGCCTCCGGTCTCGGCGGCCTCGCCCAGGTGGTGGCCCGCTCCTGGCTGCACAGCGACCGCAGCGTGCCGCGCGACCAGGCGGTGCAGCTGCTGACCTCGCTGGCCTGGCGCGGCATCGCCGGCTTCCCGCTGCACGGCATCGAGCAGCACTGACAGCAGCACTGTCGGTCGCGGTACGAGGGGCGCGCGGCGGGTCTGTTCCCACCCGCTGTTCGCTCCTGGCGTTCTCCGACGCACCGTGTACGTCCCCTCACCGGGCTAATGTGTGCTGGGTACGGCGCGGAAGATCGCGCACTTCACTGACCGTCGGAGGGACATAGCCGTGGAGGTCAAGATCGGCGTGCAGCACGCGCCCCGCGAGATCGTTCTGGAGAGCGGTCAGAGTGCCGAGGAAGTCGAGAGTGTGGTGGCCGAGGCACTGGCCGGCAAGTCGCAGCTGCTGAGCCTCGTGGACGAACACGGCCGCAAGGTCCTGGTGCCGGCCGACCGGCTCGCCTACGTCGAGATCGGCGAGCCGTCCCCGCGCAAGGTGGGCTTCGGCGCTCTGTAGCCCGAAAGCGGGACGACGGACGAAGTCGCGGGAGGGGCCCGGCGGTGCGTGTCACCGCCGGGCCCCTCCCGTTTCCGCGGAGTCGACGGAGTCTTCCCGTACACGGCCGGAGCACAGTTCACCCACAGGGGGAGGGTTGTATTCCGCAGGTCAGGGGTAAGACGGCTGTGACCGTTCGGGCACGCCGGCCGTGTGGGAGGGACCCCGACATGCTCTTGGAAGCGCTCAGCGCCGCGATCCTCGGACTCGCCCTGGCATGGGCGGCCGTCCATCGCCTGCCGCACCGCCTCCCGGCCCGGGTCCTGGTCCTGCCGACGGGCATCGCCGGAGCGCTCTTCGGGGCGTTCGTCACGCACACCGCGCTGGGCGCCGGCAGCCTGCTGCTGGTGCTCCTGGGCTCGGCCGCGCTCTCCGCGGCCTCGCTGTCGCTGCTGCTGCGCCCCGCGGGACGACTCCACCGCAGCTCGGCGACCGCCTGACCGGCCGCCGAGGCTCCGGGGCGGGCCCGAGCCGACAGCGGTCAGGCCGCCAGGCCCAGCGCCGCCATCCGCTTGGTGTGCGCCTCGGTGATCCGGGAGAACATCCGGCCGACCTCGGCCAGGTCGAAGCCGTCCGCGACACCGCCCACGAGCATGGTCGACAGCGCGTCCCGGTCGGCCACCACCCGCTGGGACTGCGAGAGGGCCTCGCCCATCAGCCGCCGCGCCCACAGCGCGAGCCGTCCGCCCACGCGCGGGTCGGCGTCGATCGCCGCACGGACCTTCTCCACGGCGAAACCGGCGTGCCCGGTGTCGTCGAGCACGGCCAGCACCAGCTCACGGGTGTCCGCGTCGAGGCGGGCCGCGACCTCGCGGTAGAAGTCACTGGCGATGGAGTCGCCGACGTAGGCCTTGACGAGTCCCTCCAGCCAGTCCGAAGGGTCCGTCTGCTTGTGGAAGCCGTCGTAGGCGGCCACGAACGGCTCCATCGCCGCGGTCGGCTCCTCGCCGATCTCCGCGAGCCGGTCACGCAGCCGCTCGAAGTGGTGGAACTCCGCCGAGGCCATCTTCGCCAGCTCCGCCTTGTCCGCCAGCGTGGGCGCCAGCTTGGCGTCCTCCGCCAGCCGCTCGAACGCCGCCAGCTCGCCGTACGCGAGCGCGCCGAGCAGGTCCACGACGGCGGCGCGGTACTGCGGGTCGGCGGCGGCCGACGCCCAGTCCCGGGAGGCCACCGCGGTGGCTCCGCCGGTCTCGGCTGCTCCGGTGGTTTCGGCGGGGGCGTCTGCGGCGGTGCCAGGCTTGTCAGAGCTCGTCATGCAGCGCACAATAGCCCGCTCTTCGAGAACGGTAAGGCCCTGGTCAGTCAGTGTGACGACGACTACGTGACCAATCCGGCCATCGCATGTGCGCGAATCCGGGGTATGGTGGTAATGCGCCTGCCGAGTATGTGACGTACGGGTACGTGACATCGTCGTCGGGCCGCACGCATGAGGATGCCCGGTCGGTGGCCCGATCGGCTCCGACCCGACAGCCCTCCCTGCCGTACGCCACGCTGCGTACGGAATCCGGAGGGGGACCCTCAGTGGTACGAGCGCTGGAGCGTCGACAGAGGTCCCGTGTCCTACGGCTCACCCGTACGGGCAGCCGACGTCCCCGACACGATCCGTCAAGACCCGCGCGCTCGCCTCGCACCACGTACACAGAAGAGGCAGCACCCTGACTACGACGTTCCGATCCCTCGGGATCCTCCCCGAGACCGCCGAAGCCCTCGAAGCCGTCGGCATCATCAACCCCTTCCCCATCCAGGAGATGACGCTCCCCGTGGCCCTGTCGGGCACGGACGTCATCGGCCAGGCCAAGACCGGCACCGGCAAGACGCTGGGCTTCGGCCTTCCGCTCCTCGAGCGCGTCACCGTCCCCGCGGACATCGAGGCCGGCCGTGCCGCGCCCGAGGCCCTGACCGACGCCCCGCAGGCCCTCGTCGTCGTCCCGACGCGCGAGCTGTGCCAGCAGGTCACCAACGACCTCCTGACCGCCGGCAAGGTCCGCAACGTGCGCGTCACCGCGATCTACGGCGGCCGGGCCTACGAGCCGCAGGTCGAGGCCCTGAAGAAGGGCGTCGACGTGATCGTCGGCACCCCGGGCCGCCTGCTGGACCTCGCGGGCCAGAAGAAGCTCAGCCTGAAGCACGTCAAGTGCCTGGTCCTCGACGAGGCCGACGAGATGCTCGACCTGGGCTTCCTGCCCGACGTCGAGAAGATCATCAACATGCTGCCGACGCGGCGCCAGACCATGCTGTTCTCGGCGACCATGCCGGGCGCGGTCATCGGACTCGCCCGCCGCTACATGTCGCAGCCCACGCACATCCGCGCCACCTCGCCGGACGACGCGGGCGCGACGGTCGCGAACACGAAGCAGTTCATCTACCGCGCGCACAACATGGACAAGCCCGAGATGGTGGCGCGCATACTGCAGGCCGACGGCCGGGGACTGGCCATGGTCTTCTGCCGCACCAAGCGCACGGCGGCCGATCTGGCCGACCAGCTCAAGCAGCGCGGCTTCGCCTCCGGCGCGGTCCACGGCGACCTCGGCCAGGGCGCCCGCGAGCAGGCCCTGCGCGCCTTCCGCAACGGCAAGGTCGACGTGCTCGTCTGCACCGACGTGGCCGCCCGCGGCATCGACGTCGAGGGCGTGACGCACGTCATCAACTACCAGTCGCCGGAAGAGGAGAAGACGTACCTGCACCGCATCGGCCGCACCGGCCGCGCGGGCGCCAAGGGTACGGCGATCACGCTGGTCGACTGGGACGACATCCCCCGCTGGCAGCTGATCAACAAGGCGCTGGACCTGGGCTTCAACGACCCGCCGGAGACGTACTCCACCTCCCCGCACCTGTACACCGACCTCGGCATCCCCGCGGGCACCAAGGGTGTGCTGCCGCGCTCGGAGCGCACCCGCGCCGGGCTCGACGCCGAGGTGCTGGAGGACCTGGGCGAGCCGGGCGGCCGCGGTGGCCGTACCCGCGGTGGCCGTGGCGGCCGGGACGAGTCCCGCTCCGCCGAGCGCGAGCGTTCCCCGCGTGAGACGCCGCGTCGCCGCCGCCGGATGCGCGGCGGGGCTCCGGTGGACGCGGACACCTCCGCGAGCGCCGCGACCGAGGCCGTGACCGGCGGTGCCGACGGCGCCACGGGCACGGACGAGGCCGGTGCGCCCCGTACGCTGCGCCGCCGCCGGCGTACGCGTGGCGGTGAGCCGTCGCGACGTCCGGTGCAGACCGGCACCGCCGACGCCCCGGTCGCGCAGGCCGCCGAGGACAGCGCGGTCGCGGTCTCCGAGGTGACCGACGTGGCTCAGGCCGCGGAGGTCGTGGAGACCCCGGCCAAGCCGCGTCGCCGCCGTACCCGCAAGTCGGCCGAGGCGCCGGCCGCTCCGTCGGCGACCACGCCCGCGACCGAGCCGGCGGCCACGGCCACGGCGGTCGTCGAGGCACCGGTCGTCGAGGCACCGGTCGTCGAGGCACCGGTCGTCGAGGCCCCTGTGGAGACCAAGCCGCGCCGCACCCGCAAGGCGGCCGCCCCGAAGGCGGAGGCCGTCACCAAGGCGGAAGCGGTCGCCACCAAGGCGGAGGCTGTCGCCGACACCGCCGAGGGCACGGAGACCAAGCCCCGCCGCCGCACCCGCAAGGCCACCCAGGCCGCGGAGCCGGCCGAGGCGACCGAGGCCACCCAGGCCCCGGAGACCGCCGAGGCCAAGCCCCGCCGCACGCGCAAGACGGCCGCCACCAAGGCGGAGGCTGTCGCCGACACCGCCGAAGGCACCGAGGCCAAGCCCCGCCGCCGCACCCGCAAGGCCACCCAGGCCGCGGAGCCGGCCGAGGCCGCCGCCGGTATCCCGGCACAGACGGCGCCGGAGACGGAAGCGGTCGAGGCCAAGCCCCGGCGCACCCGGAAGACGGCCGCCGCCAAGGCGGAGGCCGTCGCCGACACCGCGGAGGGCACGGAGACCAAGCCCCGCCGCCGCACCCGCAAGGCCGCCACCGCCGAGCCCGTGGTGGCCGCCGAGGAAGCGGTAGAGACCAAGCCCCGCCGCACCCGCAAGACCGCCGCCGCCAAGGCGGAGGCCGTCACGGACACCGCCGAAGGCACCGAGGCCAAGCCCCGCCGCCGCACCCGCAAGGCCACCCAGGCCGCGGAGCCGGCCGAGGCCGCCGCCGGTATCCCGGCACAGGCCGTTGAGGCGCCGGACGAGGCGAAGCCGAAGGCTCGCCGCACCCGTAAGGCGGCCGCGGCCGCCACGCAGCCCGCGGAGTCCGGCGAGAGCTGATCCGCACCGCGCAACCCGGACGTCGGCCCGGTCCCGCCACCCAGGCGGGGCCGGGCCGACGGCGTTCCCGCGCGCCATCGACCGATAGCCTCTGCCCGTGAGCAGGAACGCCGCCTTCAGTCCACCGCCGGGCGCCCGCGCGTACCGGATGTCCACCGCGCGCGGTGAGTTCGCCGTCGTCGACTCGCCCGTGGCAGACGGGGTGGCGACGCGGGGAACGGTCCTGATGCTGCCCGGGTTCACCGGCAGCAAGGAGGACTTCACGCTGCTGCACGCACCGCTGGGGGCGCGCGGGTACCGTACGGTCGCCGTCGACGGACGGGGGCAGTACGAGTCGGACGGCCCCGAGGACGACGAGGCCGGCTACGCGCGCCCCGAGCTGGCCCGGGACGTGCTCGCGCAGGTCGCCGCTCTCGGGACGCGCGTCCATCTCGTCGGGCACTCCCTCGGCGGCCAGATCGCGCGGGCCGCCGTCCTGCTCGACCACGCCCCCTTCGTCTCCCTCACGCTGGTCTCCTCGGGTCCGGCGCGGATCTCCGAGTCCCAGCGGCTGCGGGTGAAGCTGCTGCGGGACGCGCTGGACACCATGACGATGGCCGAGGTCTGGCAGGTGATGCAGGCCATGGGGCCGCCCGAGGAGGTCGGCGCCCCGGCCCCCGCCCACGGCCCGGAGGACCCGGTGCGGCTGCGCGAGCGCTGGCTGGGTACCAGACCCGCCCAACTGCGCGCCACGGGACGGCAGTTGTGCACGGAGCCGGACCGGGTCGCCGAGCTGGCCGCACTGGCGCTGCCGTACCACGTGCTGTCCGGCGCCTACGACGACACCTGGCCCGTACCCCTCCTGGACGAGATGGCCGTACGCCTGGACGCGCGCCGGACCGTGATCGTCGGCGCCGAGCATTCCCCCAACACCGATCAGCCGCTGCCGACCGCCCGCGCGCTCGCCGACTTCTGGGACGGCGTCCCCCAGCAGTCCGCGGAGGCCGGACCCTAGTACTGCGCCCGCAGGTGCTCCCAGAAGCCGTCCCGCAGGGCCCGTCTCAGATCGGCCTGGCCGCGCAGCGAGTACTGGAGCAGGCCCTCGGCCTCCACCAGCAGGTCCTGGTCGACCGAGCCGGGGAGGTAGGGGTGGCCGGGGAGGAGTTCCAGCAGGGTGTCGCGACCGCGGGCGGCGAGCCACTTCGCCGCGATCTGCGCGCCGACGAAACGGACGTCCTCGCGGGCCGGCCGGGTGCCCGTCGCGTCGAAGGCCTGGGCCGCGCGCCGGGAGACGTACGGCTTGAAGAACTCCAGGTCGAAGGTGCGCTGGCTGTCGACCTCCCAGAGCAGCGGGTCGGCCTGGTTGCGGCCGTCGGGGGCCTCGATGCCCCACAGGTGGACGCGGGCGCCGTACCCCTGCGCCGCCTCGACCGCGGAGACCAGGTCCTCGTCGCCGCCGAGCAGCGCCGCGTCGCTGATGGCGCGGTACCGGGCGAGGGACTCCAGGTCGGAGCGGATGAGGGAGTCGACGCCCTTCTGCTGGTTGTTGGCGTTGAGGTTGCCCAGGCGCACCTTGACGTCCGGCAGTTCGGCAATGGACTGCTGCTCGGCGGTGTGGATGCGGCGGCGGGCGCCGTCGTACCAGTAGACGCGGAGCAGGCGGCTGTCCGCGAAGATGGTGCGCGCCTTGTCGATGAGCGCCTCGATCAGCCCCTCGGCGTCCAGGTCGAAGGCCCGGCGGTCCTCGGTCCCGGTCACCAGCCGCCCCGCCGCCGCGTACAGATATCCGGCGTCGACGAAGATCGCGTGGGTCGAGGGTGTCTTCGCCACCTCGGCGAGCATGCGCAGCAGCAGCTCGTTGGTGCGGTCGATACGAGCGTTCAAGGACGCGAGGTCGGCGTTCATCGCCTCCATTGTCCCGGCGGTCACGCTACGAACACAACTGGTCCCCGTCAGTCTTGTAACGGACACTGGTCGCACTGCAACAAGCCGCTTACCTGTCAGTAATTAGTCGTTCGAAAAATTTCCTTAGCGTAGGGAATGTTTGCATCGGGCATCCCGTTGACTCCTGTGGAAGCCCGGGCACCGACGACCCAGGAGCCACACCAGTAGTTCTCCTCAGGAGGATGACCAGATCAAGGGAGAGGCCATGCGCTTTGAAGTCATGCGACTCGACGACGTCGACGGGACCCCCGTCGACACGACTGTCGTGGACGCCGCCTCCGTAAACCGGATCGTCCAGCAGGCCGCCGCCATCGGACAGCGCCTGTGGATCCGCCCCGCCGAACCCTCGGCCTTGTAGCGCGGACCCTTCACACACACCCGGGGCCCCCGTACGGAACGCCGTACGGGGGCCCCGTGCGTGTCGGGTGGGCGTCCGGGACCGCGGTCAGGCGCCCTGGATCACCTGCGTGACACCGTTGATGATCTGCTGGACCGCGATCGCGGAGAGCATCATGCCCGCGAGCCGGGTCACCAGGACCACACCGCCGTCCTTGATGACGCGGATGATCAGCAGCGAGTACCGCATCACCAGCCACAGCACCACGTGGATGGCGAGGATCGCCGCCCACACCGAGACCTGGCCGGTCACCCCGTCCGCCTTCTGCACGGCGAGGATGACCGACACGATCGCCCCGGGCCCGGCGAGCAGCGGCATGCCCAGTGGCACCAGCGCCACGTTGACGTCCTTGGTCTGCTTGGGCTCGTCCGTCTTGCCGGTGAGCAGGTCGAGGGCGATCAGCAGGAGCAGCAGCCCGCCCGCGATCATCAGGGCGGGCACGGACACGTGCAGGTAGTCCAGGATCTGGTGCCCGAGCAGACCGAACACGGTGATCACGCCACCGGCGACGCAGACCGCCTGGAGGGCCATCCGCCGCTGCACCTTGGCGGGGCGCCCGGAGGTCAGCGCGAGGAAGATCGGGGTGATCCCCGGGGGATCCATGATGACGAACAGGGTCAGGAAGAGGGAGCCGAAGACGGCGAGGTCGAACATGGGTGAGCTACTGGCCTTGCGAGAGAGGACGGGAGAGGGGAAGGTGCGCGGGAGGTAAGGCTCAGGCCCCGCCGGCCCCCGGCACGGGGAACGCCCCGAACGCCCGTCGTGTGATTTCCCCGTACACCTCGGGGTCGGTCGTGTACTGGCCGAGCACGCAGGTCTTCCGGCTGCCGTGGTAGTCGCTGGAGCCGGTCGTCAGGAGCCCCAGCTCCTTCGCGACCCCGCGCAGCCGTGCCCGGGTGTCCGCGTCGTGGTCCATGTGGTCGACCTCGATGCCGTCGAGCCCGGCGGCGGCCAGGTCGGCGATCGCGGACTCCGGCACGGTACGGCCCCGCTTGACGGCGGCCGGGTGGGCGAAGACGGCGACCCCGCCGGCGCCCTTGATCAGCCGGAGCGCCTCGAAGGGGTCGGTCTCGTGCTTCTCGACGAAGGCCCGGCCGCCGTCGGCCAGCCAGTCCGCCGTGAAGGCGTCGCCCACCGTCGGCACCACGCCGAGTTCCACCAGCGCGGTGGCCACGTGCGGCCGCCCGACCGAGCCGTCGCCGGCGATGCGCGCGACCTGCTCCCAGGTGACGGGCACGCCCAGGCCGTTGAGCTTCGCGACCATGCCACGGGCCCGCGGCACGCGGTCGTCCCGGACCAGCTCGCGCTCGGCGAGCAGGGCGGGCTCCTCGGGGTCGAAGAGGTAGGCCAGCATGTGCATGCTGACGCCGTCGAGCCGGCAGGAGAGCTCGGCCCCGGTGACCAGGGTCAGCCCCTCGGGCAGCGCGGCGAGGGCCTCGGCGTGGCCGCGGGTGGTGTCGTGGTCGGTCAGCGCGACGACGTCGAGACCGGCCGTGGCGGCCTTGCGCACCAGCTGGGCCGGGGTGTCCGTGCCGTCGGACGCGGTGGAGTGGGTGTGCAGATCGATGCGCACGACGCTGACTCCAAACGGTGACCGGACGGAATGGGGAGACTCAAGGACAGGAAAGGACAAGAAGGGGACGCTCAAGGATAACCGGTGCCGCACCCGGCCCTGTCACACCCGCAGCCGCCCTGCGCCCCCTACAGCACACCCGCGCCAAGGCGGCTAGGGCTGGATCAGCCGAGGCGACAGGGCCCCGCACGGCACCAGGTCGATCTCGGCGCCCGCGTCCCGCAGGTCGGTCAGCACCAGTTCCTCGTACATCAGCAGCCCCGAACGCTCGGGCCAGACGACGGCCCACAGCCACATGCCCAGGGCCTCCCCGGCGAAGACCGCGCGGTCGACGGGTCCGCCCGAGACGTGCCAGAGGGGGGTCGGGCGGCCGGCGGCCAGGACCTTGGCCTGGGGCGGTTTCTCCACGTTCATGTACGGCCCCGGGTCGGGGGCGTCGAGACCGGCGTAGCGCGCACCCAGACCGACACCGAGTTCCTCGGCGATCAGGATCAGCTCACCGATGCCGCCGAGCGGTCCCGGTCCGGAACAGGCCACCGCGGTCGCGCGGCCACCGGTGCGGTCGTCACCCGCGCAGGCCACCCCCGTGAACAGCCAGCCGACCGGCAGCGGCCAGGGCATCCAGACCGGCACCTGGGTGCGGTGCACCACGACACCGAGCGCCTCGACGCTGGGCGGGAGCACGGGCTGGAGCGGATGCACGGTGCCGTGCAGGTCGCACTGCCAGGAATCGGCGAAGAGACCGGGAGCCCTGACCCGGCCACCACACTTCGGGCAACTGGGTTCGCCCCTCATACAGCCCCACGGTCCTACCCTCGCTCCCCCACGTCAAGGACGATCACCCATCCGGACGGAAGCCCGCACCCCGGCTTGCACCCGCGAGATTAGGTGTACGTTGCATTAATTAGCGGAGCTAACTTAGTATGTGTAAATACCAACCATCTCGTCGGCATTGGAGCACTGGCATGGACCCCTTCGACGCGGGTGCGGGCGGCATCCTGCGACAGCCCAAGGCGGTGTGGGCGACGGCCGGCGCCTCCGTCGTGGCCTTCATGGGCATCGGGCTCGTCGACCCGATCCTGCCGTCCATCGCGAAGGGCCTGGACGCGAGCGCCGGCCAGGTCTCCCTGCTGTTCACCTCGTACTTCCTCATCACCGCGCTCGCGATGCTGGTCACCGGCTTCGTCTCCAGCCGCATCGGCGGACGCAAGACCCTGCTGCTCGGCCTGGCCTTCGTCGTGGTCTTCGCGGGCCTCGCGGGCACCTCCGACACGGTCGGCCAGCTCGTCGGCTACCGGGCCGGCTGGGGCCTGGGCAACGCGCTGTTCGTCTCGACCGCCCTCGCCGTCATCGTCGGCGCCGCGGCCGGGGGCAGCGCGGCGGCGATCCTGCTCTACGAGTCCGCGCTCGGCCTCGGCATGGCGTGCGGCCCGCTGCTCGGCGCGCTGCTAGGCGACGCCAGCTGGCGCTACCCGTTCTTCGGCACGGCCTTCCTGATGGCGATCGGCTTCCTGTGCATCACCGTGTTCCTCAAGGAACAGCCGAAGCCGGCCCGCAAGACCTCACTGCTCGACCCGATCAGGGCGCTCGGCCACGGCGGCCTCGCCTCCGCGGCGGTCTCGGCCTTCTTCTACAACTACACGTTCTTCACGGTGCTGGCCTTCACCCCGTTCGTGCTGAACATGACCCCGTACAAGTCCGGCGCGGTCTTCTTCGCCTGGGGTGTGCTGCTCGCCGTCTTCTCGGTCCTCGTGGCGCCGCGGATGCAGAAGCGGTTCGGCTCGCTGAAGGTGCTGGGCGGCTCGCTGGTGCTGCTCGCGGCCGACGTACTGGTCCTCGGCTACGGCAACCACACCGCCGCGATCGTCTGCACGATCCTGTCCGGCGCGTTCATCGGCGTGAACAACACCGTCTACACCGAGCTGGCCCTCGGGGTGTCGGACGCGCCGCGGCCGGTGGCGAGCGCCGGGTACAACTTCGTGCGCTGGTTCGCGGCGGCGGCCGCGCCCTACTTCGCGCCGAAGATCGAGGAGTGGACGGACATCCACATCCCGTTCGTGGTGGCGGCCGTCACCGCCGTGCTGGGCGCGGTCGTGGTCCTCGTACGGCGCAGGGCGCTCACCCACGAGGCCGAGGAGCTGGAGACCGGGCACGCCACCGAGGACAGCGTCACCGTCTTCGCCAACTGAGGAGCAGGGAGGCTCACTTGGTGAGTTCCGTCACTCCAGCGGGACGGACCTGCGGGACGGATCGCGCAGGTCCGTCCCGTGCGTCAGCCAGCGCTCCTGGAGGGCCTGCGCGCCGTGCACGCGCTTCCAGGCCGCCTCGTTCGGCGTCATCGGCAGCAGCGGCAGGAACCGCACGGGGTCCAGCGGGGCGTCCAGCTCCAGGTCCTCGACCAGGCCGCCCGGCTCGGCGACCAGCACCGAGGTGAACGGCGCCCCGGGCCACAGCGCCTCCCCCACGTCCAGCGAGGCGCCCGGCGCCACGATCACGCCCTCGACCTGCGGGGAGGCCGCCAGCACGGCGAGCGGCCGCAGCACCTTGCCGGTGTCGGCCACACCGGCCCGGACGGAGAGCACCAGCTCGGCGCGGGGCCCCTTGACCGGGTCGGCGAGCGGGGCCGTCGGATCCGCCATGGGCTGCGCCGACATGCCGAGGGTGGCGTAGCGGACGATGTCGCCCTCCTGGCCCGCGGCGGGGAAGCGCAGCACCTCGATGCGGTCGGTGCCGAGGAAGGTGACCGCCGCGCGTGCGTCCGGTTCGCCCAGCGCGCTGCGCAACCGGGCCTCCACCAGAGGAAGAACATCAGCCATGCGGCGAGCATAGAACTCGTCGTGAACCGGCAAAGCGGCGCCTTGACACCTTGGGTGACTGGTACTCTGGGCCAGCGGTTCGGGGCAGCGCTCAGCGCATCGCGATCAAGCACCCGACGCTATGAAGACTCCCCTACGGGGAACCCCTCCAAACAAGGGGTATGGATCGTCCCTCACGAGGGACCGGCCGGAGGAGGTGGGCGGCATGGACCGAAGTCGACCGTGCAGTACCACCCGCTCTTCCGGCCTCTGACGCAGCTGTTCCGGTTCCTGCCGCTGCCGCTTTCCGTCCGCGCGCCCTCCACGCGGAAGAGCACTTCGTCTCGTAGTGCCTGATCCGATCCATCGACGCCCCTCGCGTCGATCCGTGTCAGCAGCTGAATCAGCAGCGAAGCCGGCCACCGCGACGGTGCGGTGCCCCCCGCTTTGTGGACGCGCCGAGCACGCGTAACCAGGACGTCCCCATTCCGGGCGGTTCCACCCGTCTCCGGCCCCGTTCGCTGCCCGTCGCGAAGGAGCCTGCCATGTCGATGATCCGTGACCTGCGCGCCGCGGTCCGCCCGTCCCGCGTCTCTCTGCGCAAGGACAACGGCGCCTACGACACCACCCGCGACCCGGGGAACCCGTCCGCCGTCGTCGACTGCGCCGTCTACCGCGACGGTGCCCGCGTCGAGACGGACACGCCGCTGACCCCGCACACGGCGATGCGCCAGGTGCGCCGCGACGGCGGCTTCGTGTGGATCGGTCTGCACGAGCCCACCGAGGACGAGTTCGCCGGCATCGCCCGGGAGTTCGGGCTGCACCCGCTGGCCGTGGAGGACGCCGTCCAGGCCCACCAGCGGCCCAAGCTGGAGCGGTACGACGACTCCCTGTTCACGGTCTTCAAGACCATCCACTACGTCGACCACGACGAGCTGACCGCCAGCAGCGAGGTCGTGGAGACCGGCGAGGTCATGTGCTTCACCGGGCGGGACTTCTTCATCACCGTCCGGCACGGCGGCAAGGGCTCGCTGCGGGCGCTGCGGCACCGGCTCCAGGAGGACCCCGAGCTGCTGCTCAAGGGCCCCTCCGCGGTGCTGCACGCCATCGCCGACCACGTCGTGGACGGCTACATCGCGGTCGCCGACGCGGTGCAGGACGACATCGACGAGGTCGAGACGGAGGTGTTCTCGCCGGGCCGCAAGGGCAGCCCGCGCGGCACGGACGCCGGCCGGATCTACCAACTCAAGCGCGAGGTGCTGGAGTTCAAGCGTGCGGTGGCGCCGCTGCTGCGCCCCATGCTGCTGCTGAGCGAGCGGCCGATGCGGCTGATCGACCCCGAGATCCAGAAGTACTTCCGGGACGTCGCCGACCACGTGGCCCGGGTGCAGGAACAGGTCGTGGGCTTCGACGAGTTGCTGAACTCCATCCTCCAGGCCAACCTCGCCCAGGCGTCCGTCGCGCAGAACGAGGACATGCGCAAGATCACCTCGTGGGCGGCGATCATCGCCGTACCGACGATGGTGTGCGGGGTGTACGGGATGAACTTCGACTACATGCCGGAGACCCACTGGAAGTTCGGGTATCCGCTGGTCCTGTCCGTCACCGTCGTCCTCTGCCTGGGCATCCACCGCACGCTCAAGCGCAACGGCTGGCTCTGAGAGGGGCCCACGGGCGCTGGATAGGCTGACCGCATGACACGCGAGCTGCTCGACCAGGCCCTCGTCGAGGAGGCCACGAAGAAGTCCGGCCTCATCTGGGCCAAGGGCCCCGGGGTGCCCGCCCGCGCGCTGTGGCACGTCTGGCACGAGGGCGCGGCCTGCGTCGTCGGCGACGGGCCCGGCGAGCAGCCGCTGCCGGGGCTGACGGACGGGGCCGCGGCCGAGGTGACAGTGCGCAGCAAGGACAAGGGCGGCCGGCTGGTCACCTGGGCGGCCCGGGTCGTGGAGCTGCCGTCCGGTTCCGAGGCATGGCAGGCCGCGGTCGCCGACCTCAAGGGCAAGCGCCTCAACGCCCCCGACGGCGAGGCGATGACCGACCGCTGGGCCCGCGAGTGCCGGGTGCTCCGGCTGGAACCGACCGGGACCACGGCCCCGCTGCCCGACGGCGCGCTGTCCGAGCCGCCCCTGCCGACCTCGGCGACCACCCGGAACCCGGCACCGGCCGGACTCCCCCGCCTGCTGCTGAAGCGGCGCCGCCGGTAGGGCCGCACAGCCCCGTGACCTGTCCGGCCCTAGGACGACGGCAGCTGTTTGCCGTAGTCCAGGGTGTCGTCCTTCGGTGGCTCCTTGAGTGCGAAGTCCTTGTTCCAGTCCGAGAAGCTCAGCGTGCCCGCGCTGCCCGCACGCACCAGCCGCAGCGGGTACGGCGCGCCCTCCAGGGAGACGTCGAGCGAGCCGCCGGCGCCGTCGTCGCCGGTGATCCGGATGGTGCGGATGCCCGCCTGCTCGTGTCGGCCGTCGGTCTTGACCGCGCCGTGCAGCGTCAGCAGACCTCCGAGGAGGACGTCCTTGTCCGTGAAGCCGCTGAACTTCTTGTACACGGGGTCGCCCTGCGGCACCTTCACGTACTTGCCGGCCAGCTTCTCGGCGGCCTTGGCGTCACCGCCGTCGTGGCTCCAGAACCCGGCGTCGGCCTTGAGGAAGAGCTGCTCCCCGACGCGCAGCAGCCCGAACGTCGTCCCCTCGGCGGCGACCGAGCCGGTGCCTCCGTCGGCCTTCAGCCGCATGTCGAGGCGGTACGTGCTCCCGCCGGCGGCCACGGAGCCGTGCAGGCGCACCGCCTCGGCGGACTGGGCGACCGCGCGGGACTTGGTCTGGATCGTGTCGGCCGGAAGCTTCCCGAGGCCGTTGGTCCCCGCGTCCGGGTCCTCGCCGCCGCATCCCGTCAGCCCCGCGCCCGTCACCGCGGCCAGGGCACACACCACGCCCTTGAGAGCGGCCCTGCGGACACGGCGCCGGGGAGTCACAGACACAGGTGGAACTGCCTTTCTGACAGGGGCTGACACGACGCGGACGGGACGCCGGTGGCGGGCTGACCGCCCGGGCGGCGTACCGCAGCGTACCGGGGCCCCGGAGGGCGAACGGAGTCAGTCCGTCCGGACCGGCCGCCAGGGCGCTGCCGATCGGGACGGGCTAGCCTGAAGCCCGTCCGAGCGGGCAATTCGGAAAAGAGACACCGTACGAATCAGCCGTCACGCATCAGCCGTCACGCACTCTGAGCCACGCACTCTGAGGCACGCTTACGAAAAGGAGCCGCGGCCATGGCAGCGGGCGCACCCCGGATCTTCGTCTCCCATCTCTCCGGCATCGCCGTGTTCGACCCGGCCGGCGACCAGGTGGGCCGGGTACGCGACCTGGTCGTCATGCTCCGGGTCGGCCGCAAACCCCCGCGGGTGCTCGGGCTGGTCGTCGAACTCACCACCCGCCGCCGCATCTTCCTGCCCATGACCCGGGTCACCGGCATCGAGTCCGGCCAGGTCATCACCACCGGGGTGGTCAACGTCCGGCGCTTCGAGCAGCGGCCCACCGAGCGCCTCGTCTTCGGCGAACTGCTGGACCGGCGGGTCTCGCTCGCCGAGACGGGCGAGGAGGTGACGGTCCTCGACCTGTCGGTGCAGCAGCTGCCGGCCCGCCGGGACTGGGAGATCGACAAGGTCTTCGTGCGCAAGGGCAGGAAGGGCGGCGCCTTCCGGCGGGCCAAGGGCGAGACCCTCACCGTCGAGTGGTCCGGCGTCACCGGCTTCTCGGTGGAGGAGCACGGGCAGGGCGCCGAGAACCTCCTCGCCACCTTCGAGCAGCTGCGCCCCGCCGACCTCGCCAACGTCCTGCACCACCTGTCCGCCAAGCGCCGCGCGGAGGTCGCCGCCGCCCTAGACGACGACCGGCTGGCCGACGTACTGGAGGAGCTGCCGGAGGACGACCAGATCGAGATCCTCGGCAAGCTCAAGGAGGAGCGCGCGGCGGACGTGCTGGAGGCGATGGACCCCGACGACGCCGCCGACCTGCTGGGCGAGCTGCCCGAGGCTGACAAGGAACGGCTGCTGAGCCTGATGCAGCCGGACGACGCGGCCGACATGCGGCGCCTGATGGCGTACGAGGAGCACACGGCCGGCGGTCTGATGACCACCGAGCCGATCGTGCTGCGGCCCGACGCGACCGTCGCCGACGCCCTGGCCCGGATCCGCAACCCCGACCTGTCCCCGGCGCACGCCGCCCAGGTCTACGTGTGCCGGCCGCCGGAGGAGACGCCGACCGGCAAGTACCTGGGCACCGTCCACTTCCAGCGCCTGCTGCGCGACCCCCCGTACACCCTGGTCGGGTCGATCCTCGACGACGATCTGCGGCCCCTGGACCCGGACGCCGCGCTGCCCGTGGTCGCCGGGTTCTTCGCCGCGTACGACATGGTCGCGGCGCCGGTCGTGGACGACTCCGGGTCGCTCCTCGGCGCGGTCACCGTGGACGACGTACTGGATCACATGCTGCCCGACGACTGGCGGGAGACCGAGTACCACCTCGACGAGCCGGCCGGGGCGGCGAAGGAGGGGAGCGCCGATGGTGCCCGATCGTGAGACGGCGACCCGGGAGCGGGCCACGTCGGGAGCCACGGCCTCCCGTTCCCGGGCCCGCCTGGACCAGCCCCGCGCGCCGCGCCGCCGCATCCTGCCCGAGTGGGACCCGGAGTCCTTCGGCCGGCTCTCGGAACGGGTCGCGCGGTTCCTGGGCACCGGGCGGTTCATCGTCTGGATGACGTTCGTCATCATCCTGTGGGTGGTGTGGAACGTGTCCGCACCGAGCGGGCTGCGGTTCGACGAGTACCCGTTCATCTTCCTGACGCTGATGCTCTCGCTGCAGGCTTCCTATGCGGCCCCTCTCATCCTGCTCGCGCAGAACCGGCAGGACGACCGGGACCGGGTCAATCTCGAGCAGGACCGCAAGCAGAACGAGCGGTCGATCGCCGACACCGAGTACCTGACCCGGGAGATCGCGGCACTCCGCATCGGCCTGGGCGAGGTCGCCACCAGGGACTGGATCCGCTCCGAGCTGCAGGATGTGCTCCGGGACCTGGAGGAGCGGCAGAACGGCCACCACCCCGACCGCGGGGTATTCCCGGCGGATCGCCCGCAGGGGCGTGACGTACACGACCGCTGACGGGGCTTACCCTGCCCGGTGTGCGGCGCCGTACCATCGTCACTATGGCTACGGAAGACGCGGTGCGCGAAGCACTGGCGACGGTGAACGACCCCGAGATCAACCGGCCCATCACCGAGCTCGGGATGGTCAAGTCGGTGGAGATCGGTGCGGACGGAGCGGTCGCGGTCGCCGTGTACCTGACCGTCTCCGGCTGCCCCATGCGGGACACCATCACACAGCGCGTGACCGACGCGGTGGCGCGGGTCGAGGGTGTCACGCGCGTCGACGTCGAGCTGGACGTGATGAGCGACGAGCAGCGCAAGGAGCTGGCGAGCGCCCTGCGCGGCGGCCAGACCGAGCGCGAGGTCCCCTTCGCCAAGCCCGGCAGCCTCACCCGGGTCTACGCGGTCGCGTCCGGCAAGGGCGGCGTCGGCAAGTCGTCGGTGACGGTGAACCTGGCGGCGGCGATGGCGGCGGACGGCCTCAAGGTCGGGGTCGTCGACGCCGACATCTACGGCCACTCCGTGCCGCGCATGCTGGGCGCCGACGGACGTCCCACCCAGGTCGAGAACATGATCATGCCGCCGTCGGCGAACGGCGTGAAGGTCATCTCCATCGGCATGTTCACCCCGGGCAACGCGCCGGTCGTCTGGCGCGGCCCGATGCTGCACCGCGCGCTCCAGCAGTTCCTGGCGGACGTGTACTGGGGCGACCTGGACGTCCTGCTGCTCGACCTGCCGCCCGGCACCGGTGACATCGCGATCTCGGTGGCCCAGCTGGTGCCGAACGCCGAGATCCTGGTCGTGACGACCCCTCAGCAGGCCGCCGCCGAGGTGGCGGAGCGAGCCGGGGCCATCGCCGTGCAGACCCACCAGAAGATCGTCGGCGTGGTCGAGAACATGTCCGGCCTGCCCTGCCCGCACTGCGGCGAGATGGTCGACGTGTTCGGCACGGGCGGCGGCCAGTCGGTCGCCGACGGCCTCACCCGCACCACCGGCGCCTCCGTGCCGGTGCTCGGCGCCATCCCGATCGACGTCCGGCTCCGCGAGGGCGGCGACGAGGGCAGGCCCGTCGTACTGTCCGACCCGGACTCCCCGGCGGGCGCGGCCCTGCGCTCGATCGCGGGCAAGCTGGGCGGCCGTCAGCGCGGACTCTCGGGCCTGTCGCTGGGGATCACGCCGAAGAACAAGTTCTGACCCTCCCCGCGAGGTGACCGGGGCGCTGTCCGGCGGGACGGCGCCCCTCGTCGTGTACGGGCGGCCGCCGGGCGTCAGACGTAGGCGGCGATGTCCTTGACCACCGAGAAGGCCAGGCCGTACGCGCTCATGCCCCGGCCGTAGGCGCCGAGGTGCACGCCCTGCTCGGTGGAGCCCGCGAGGACCCAGCCGAACTCGGACTCCCGATAGTGGAACGGCGTCGGCACGCCGTCCACGGGAAGCGACAGGGTCGTCCAGTCCTCGCCGTCGAGGTCGTCCGCGAGGACCCAGGCCGTCTCCGTCTGCTGCTCCAGCCAGTCGTCGCGCAGCGAGTGGTCCATCTGGCCGGGCCAGGTGAAGGACAGCAGGCCCACGCCGGCGAGCCAGGCCGCCGAGGAGACCGAGGTCGCCTCCAGCAGGCCCGTGCCGTCGGCGCTGCGCCGGTCCGGGTTGGCCGCCACGGTCACGACGACCGCGAACTTCTCCTTGGCGTCCTGCTCGTCGCCCGCCACGTGCTCGTTGCGCACCGACGGTTCGTCGCCGTGCCCGATCGAGCCGTGCTCGACGGTGCCGTCGGCGGCCGTACCGAGCTGCATCAGCCTGCGCGGTCCCGTGAACGCCTCATCGAGGCCGTACCACGGGAAGGGCGCACTCAGGTAGCCGTCGACCGTCTGCCGGCCGGACGGGGACTGGGGTCCGCCCTCCGCGGCCGGCGCCTGTGCGACCGCCTGACTCGTCGTCTCCATGTGCCCGGACGCCTCCTCGCGCTCGTCGGGCCGGAACGGCCCGCCCCCCTTCGGGCGCACTCGTCCGGTCCGCACAACAACTCGGGAAGCATAGCCACACCACTGGCGGCAGCCGGGAAAGCGCCCGGCGCGTGGTCGCCCGGAGACCGCCATCGGGCCCGGTACGCCCCGTCCGGAGTATGAGGTGCGTCACCCGCGATGCGGCGGCGGGTGGGCTCAGGTGGCGTCGGCGTCGAAGGGCGGACGGTCCTCGGCGGCCGGCTTCTCGGGCTTCTCGGGCTTCTTCGACATGTCGATACGGCCGCCGCCCGAACCGGAGGAGGCCGCGGACCCGGACCCGGACGACGAGGACTCCGTGTCGCGGCTGTGCACCGCGTCGGTGACCTCGGCCATCTCCTTCTTCAGGTCGAAGCCGTTGCGGAGTTCCTTGAGCCCCAGCTCGTCGTTCTCCATCTGCTTGCGGATGAACGTCTTGGGGTTGAGGTCCTCGAACTCGAAGTCCTTGAACTCGGGGCCCAGCTCCTGGCGGATGTCCTGCTTGGCGCTGTCCGAGAACTCCCGGATCTTCCGGATGGTGCGCGTCACGTCCTGGATGACCTTGGGGAGCTTGTCCGGACCGAAGACGAGCACGGCGAGAACAACGAGCGCGACCAGCTCGAGTGGTCCTATGTCATTGAACACCTGAAGCTCCTTGGGATGTCCGGGCCGCCACCACGGTACCCGCCGACCCGGCGTGACCGGTACCGTCCCGTGAGTCCCGAGTGCGTGTATGCGAGCGCTTTCCGAATTGTTTGCCTTCCGCTCAGTCGCCGTCGGAGGAGCCGAGGACCAGGGAGAGCTTTGTTTCCTTGCCGCCGCGTTCAAGGGTGAGTTCGAGGCGGTCGCCGGGGCGGTGGGCGCGGGTCTTGACGATCAGTTCCTCGCCGGAGTGGACGCGCTGTCCGTCCACCGCGGTGATGACGTCACCCGGCTTGATGCCGGCCTTGGCGCCCGGACCGCCCTTGGTGACCGCTGATCCGTCGGCGCCGACCCGGGCGCCGTCACCCGTGTAGTTCATGTCGAGGGTGATGCCGATGACCGGGTGGCTGGCCTTGCCGGTGTTGATCAGTTCCTCGGCGACGCGCTTGCCCTGGTTGATGGGGATGGCGAAGCCGAGCCCTATGGAGCCGGACTGGCCGCCGTCCGACTCGTCGCTGCCGCCGCCCGCGGAACGGATGGCGGAGTTGATGCCGATGGCCCGGCCCTGGGAGTCCAGGAGGGGGCCGCCGGAGTTGCCCGGGTTGATGGGCGCGTCGGTCTGGAGGGCGTCGACGTACGACACGTCGCTGGCGTCGCCCTCTTCGCCGCCGGCGGTGATGGGCCGCTCCTTGGCGCTGATGATGCCGGAGGTGACCGTGCCCGCCAGGTCGAAGGGGGCGCCGATGGCCACGACGGGGTCGCCGACCCGGACGTTGTCGGAGTTGCCGAGGGGCATGGGGGTGAGGCCGCTGACGCCCTTCACCTTCACCACGGCGAGGTCGTACCCGCTGTCGCGGCCGACGACGGTGGCCTGGGCGGTGTCGCCGCTGTTGAAGGTCACCGTTATCTCGCCGCCGTCTCCGGCGGGGTCCACGACGTGGTTGTTGGTCAGGATGTGGCCGCGGCCGTCGAGGACGAAGCCGGTGCCGGTGCCCGCGGCGTCGCTGCCGTTGACGTGCAGGGTCACGACGCTGGGCAGGGCGCGGCCGGCCAGCGCCGCGACGCTGCCGGGCGCCCGCTCGGCGGACTCGGCGCCGGCCTGCGGCAGCTCCACGGTGCCCACGCCGCCGTTGCGCTCCAGGTAGACACCGATGGCGCCACCCGCGGTGCCGGAGATCAGCGCGATGAGCAGCGCTCCGCCGATCAGCGCCTTCCTGATCCCCCTGCGCCGCTCGTCCGGCGCCCCCGGGGGCCTGCCGCTGTGCTGGAGGGGCTCCGGGGCGGGCGATGCGGCCCAGGGGTCGTAGCGGCCCCACGGGTCGAGCGGAGGCTCGGCGCCCTGTACCGCCGTCGGCTCGGGAGCGTGGCCGGCCGCTCCCACGGGCTCGCCTCCCGGGGCGGCCGCGTGCGCGGGGACGCCGGGGGACGCCGCGTCACCCGTCCCCGCGGGCTGCCGGGCCGGCGGGACCGGGGGCGGGGCGTCGGCCGGCGCCGGGTCGGGCGTCGCGCCCGGCGGGGGTGTGGGGTGGGCGGGCGCGGGCAGCGGGGTCGCTCCGTGGGGTACGGGCGGCGCCGGGTGTCCGGCCGGCGGGACCGGGGGCGGGGCGTCGGTCAGGGCCGGGTCGGGCGTCGCGCCGGGCGGGGGCGTGGGGAGGGCGGGCGCAGGGGGTGTCGCCGTGCCGTGGGCCGGGGTTGTCGCCGGGTGCTGGACGGGTGGGGCGGGTGCCCAGGGGCCCGGTTCGCCGTACGGCGGGGTGCTGTACGGGTCGGGTTCGTGGAGGGGTTTCGGGCGCGCTTCGCCGCCGGGCGCCGGGCGGTCCAGCTCGTAGTCCCCCTCGTCGGCCGCGCGGGGCGGCAGCGGGCGTTCGAGTTCGAAGTCGCCGCCGTCGGTGTGCTCGGGACCCGTACCGCGAGGCCGTTCCAGCTCGAAGTCGCCGTCCGTCGCGTCCTCGGACGAGCGGGGACGAGTCCACCACTTCGCCTTCGTGGGCTTCGCCTCGTTCATGTTCTCCCCCGCAGCTGGCCGCAGATCGTCGGCTCCAAGGGCTCTGGCGCCACCCCGGATTCAATCAGGTTCCGGGCCCGGCGCGCAGAGCCCGTCAGCGGACCGGACGGTGCGAGGGCGCCGAGGACGCCGTCGGGGCCGGAGAGACGGCCGGAGCGGGGGCGGGGGCTGCGAACAGGCCGGGCGGCCGGACCTCGGGCGCCGTCGACCAGGACGCGAGCGAGAGCGGCGGCACCGCTTCCAGCGGACGTATCAACGGGGACATCGCCGCGGCACCGGCCGTCACCGGGGCGGTCAGCGCGTGCACGGCCTGCCGGCGGGCGTCGGCCGCGGGCAGCCCCGGCACCAGCGGCGCGGAGGCGCTGGTGGGCGCGACGGGGACGTCACCGAGCGACCGCTGCCCCTGGGCCTGCCCGAGCAGCGGACCGGCCGTGCGGCGGCGTTGGTTCTCGGACGTGGCGGCCGCTCCCGCGCCCTGGGTCCGGGTCGGCGTCACATTGCTGCCGTTCCCCGAGCCGCGGGCGTCGGTGGTGAGGTCCGGCGTGCCGAGGGTGACGCCGCCGAGGGCGATGGCGGCCAGCGAGACCGCGCCTGCGGCGGCGAAGGCGAACCGCAGTCCGCGCGAGGCCGACCGCTCGGACTCCTGGCGGCTCACGTCGTGGATCCGGAAGCCCCGCCCCGGTGCGGACGGCGGCAGGACCGAGGCGTGCGGCCGCAGCGGCGCGTAGTCGAACTCGAACCGCTCGCCGCGCTTCGGGCCGAGGGTGCCGGGGCCGCCGAGCCTTCCGGGCAGCCCCGTCAGGTCGTCGGCGAACCCGCCGCCGAACGGCGGCAGGCCGCCACCGTCCCCGTCACTTCCTGCGGGCAGCCCCTGGAGGCGGGCCAGGAAGCTCTCGGAGGGGGCCGGCGGGGCGGCTTCCGCGAAGACGTTCTTCAACCGGCGCTGCGCGTCGACCTCCGTCTTGCACTTCGGGCAGGTCGCCACGTGCGCCAGTACGCGCTCACGCGCGTCATGACCGAGCTCTCCGTCCACGAGGGCGGAGAGTCGGTCTCCCAGATGCTGCTCTGCGAGGTGCCCCTCGGATTCAGGCCGTGACCCACTCACGCGCTCGTGCCCCCTCCTCCCAGCGCGGGAACGCCGGCCACGAAGGGACGACGCTCGGCGCGCGCCTTGGGTGAACGGTGGGCGAGCGCCTTGCGGAGCTGGGAGCGGCCGCGGTGGATGCGGGAGCGGACGGTGCCGAGCTTGACGCCGAGGGTCGCGGCGATCTCCTCGTACGACAGCCCCTCGATGTCGCACAGGACGACGGCGGCACGGAACTCGGGCGCGAGGGTGTCCAGCGCCTGCTGGACGTCCGCGTCGAAGTGGGCGTCGTGGAAGATCTGCTGCGGGGTGGGCTCCTTGCTGGGCAGCCGCTCGGCCGCGTCGTCACCGAGCGCGTCGAAGCGGATGCGCTGCTTGCGGCGCACCATGTCCAGGAAGAGGTTGGTCGTGATGCGGTGCAGCCAGCCCTCGAAGGTGCCCGGTGTGTACGTCGACAGGGACCTGAAGACGCGGACGAAGACCTCCTGGGTGAGGTCCTCGGCGTCGTGCTGGTTGCCGGTGAGGCGGTAGGCGAGGCGGTAGACCCGGCCGCTGTGGGTGCTGACGATCTCCTCCCAGGTGGGCGGAGTCCACGCCTGTCCGTCCGCGTCGCTGGTGAAGGTCGCGGTCTGTGCGGATCCCGTGGCGGGACCGGCGGCGTGGCTGGGGTCAGCAGCGGTGTCGTTCACGGATTTCGGCCTGCCTGCCGATCCGAGGAAGCGCCGCAGCACTCCGCCCCGATCCGCGGGTGCGGCCGCACCTCCCCTGTCGGCTCTGGTGGTGTCCAGTGGAGCCCCTACCATAGCCACCTCGCCCGTTAGCTCCGGATAAGCGGTTTTACGAGAATTTGATCTGTGCTGGCACGGCTCGTACGGCTGCGTCAGCAGTTGCTCGACGCCCTGCTGCATTCGCCGCCCCCTTCCCAGCCCCGACCGCTCGTCCGCCTCTTTGCTCTCCCCTTTAAACGACCGGTCCCATCTGCGGGTTCCCGACGCCAACGGATACAGTCACGCCGAGGCAACAACGGGGACAGGAGAGGGTCATTACCGGCAACCGGCAGACGAGCTGGGCGTTCTCCGACGCCTATGTCGCCGAGGACGACGCGCTGCTCTGGGCACGTGACCGGGCCCGCGAGGCGGGTCTGCGCTCGGTGACCCCGGGCACGGGTTCGGCCCTGGGGCTGCTCGCCGCTGCCGTGGACGCGAAGGCGGTCGCGGAGATCGGCACCGGCTGCGGCGTCTCCGGGATCCATCTGCTGCACGGAATGCGGCCGGACGGCGTGCTGACCACGGTCGACCCGGAGCCGGAGCACCAGCAGTTCGCCCGCCAGGCCTTCCGCGCGGCGGGCTTCGCCAGCAACCGGGCCCGGTTCATCCCCGGGCGCGCCCTGGACGTGCTGCCCCGGCTCGCGGACTCCGGCTACGACCTCGTCTTCTGCGACGGCGACCGCCTGGAGTACCTGGACTACCTCGCTGAATCGTTGCGCCTGCTGCGCCCCGGTGGCCTGGTCGCGTTCGAGGGCGTCTTCGGCGCCGGCCGAACGATCGACTCCGGACCGCAGCCCACCGAGGTGCTGCGGCTGCGGGAGGTCCTGCGCGCGGTGCGCGAGAGCCAGGAGCTGGTGCCGTCGCTGCTGCCGGTCGGCGACGGGCTGCTCTGCGCCGTGAAGCGCTGAGCGGCACACCTGGGGCAACACCTGAGACGGACAGTCGCCCCGGCACCGCGTGCGGCACCGGGGCGACTGAACGGGTATGGTCGCTCGCGCGTCAGCCGACGACCTTCTTGAGGGCGTCGCCGAGCGCGTCGGCCTCATCGGGGGTCAGCTCGACGACGAGCCGCCCGCCGCCTTCGAGCGGAACGCGCATGACGATGCCCCGCCCCTCCTTGGTCACCTCGAGCGGGCCATCGCCCGTCCGCGGCTTCATGGCCGCCATGCTCGTTCCCCTTCCTGATACCAGCTCACCGTCACCGCCGACGGCCCGTGAGGGCACGCGCAGTCCGGCCCGGACGCGCGACACCGGCATCGAACACATTGCTTCCCGGCCATTATCCCGCATCCCAGGACCCGATGACCAACATCGGTCGGCATCGCTTGGGCAACGCGCGCGAGCAAAACCACTCAATTCGGGGATGTGACTGCGATACTGCGCGCCCTCACCCACTTCCACCGAATGGATACGGACCGGAATTCTTTGACGCAGGTCACATCTCCGCAGCCCCGCGTCGGCGGCGATCTCCGTCATGCTGTTGCCCGACACACGCGACGAAGCGGAGGGGAATTCCATGGCCGACACCGTGCTCTACGAGGTGAGCGACGGGCTCGCGACGATCACGCTGAACCGCCCCGAGGCGATGAACGCGCTGAACATCGAGACCAAGGTCGCGCTCCGGGACGCGGTGCGCTCCGCGGCGGCGGACGGGGCCGTCCGCGCGGTGCTGCTGACGGCCGCCGGCGACCGGGCGTTCTGCGTCGGCCAGGACCTCAAGGAGCACATCGGGCTGCTGGCCGCCGACCGGGAGACGGGCTCGGGCGAGACCATGAGCACGGTGCGCGAGCACTACAACCCGATCGTGCGGGCGCTCGCGGACGCCGAGAAGCCGGTGGTCGCCGCGGTGAACGGCGTGGCGGCCGGGGCGGGCCTCGGCTTCGCCCTGGCGGCGGACTACCGGATCGTCGCGGACACCGCCGCCTTCAACACGTCCTTCGCCGGGGTCGCGCTCACCGCGGACTCGGGCATCTCCTGGACGCTGCCGCGTGTCGTCGGCCCCGGGCGCGCCGCCGACCTGCTGCTCTTCCCGCGCAGCATCCCCGCCCAGGAGGCGTACGAGCTGGGCATCGCCACCCGGGTCGTGCCCGCCGCCGAGCTGCGCGCCGAGGCCGAGCGGACGGCGCGGGCGCTGGCCGAGGGACCGACGGTGGCGTACGCGGCGCTGAAGGAGGCGATGGCGTACGGGCTGACGCACTCGCTCGCCGAGACGCTGGAGAAGGAGGACGAGCTGCAGTCGCGGGCGGGGTCCTCGGAGGACCACGCGATCGCGGTGCGGGCGTTCGTCGAGAAGCGGAAGCCGGAGTATTTGGGGCGGTGAGATCAGGGGGTGTGAGCGCCGTCGCGGGGTGCGGGTGCGTCGTGGCTGGTCGCGCAGTTCCCCGCGCCCCTAAGGGGCGCTTCTTGCCACGCACCTCGAGAGGTGGTCGTTGACCAGGCCGCATGCCTGCATCAAGGCGTACGCCGTCGTCGGGCCGACGAAGCGCAGGCCCTGCTTCTTGAGCGCCTTGGACAGTGCCGTGGACTCCGGGGTGACGGCGGGGACGTCGGCGAGGGTCTTCGGGGCGGGGCGGGACGCCGGGTCGGGGGCGTGGGACCAGATCAGCTCGTCCAGCTCGCCCGGCGCCCAGCCGGCGAGCACGCGCGCGTTGGCGAGGGTCGCGTCGATCTTGGCGCGGTTGCGGATGATGCCCGCGTCGGCGAGGAGCCGCTCGCGGTCCTCGTCCGTGAAGGCGGCCACGTCGGCGATCGCGAAGCCGGCGAAGGCGGCGCGGAAGCCGGCGCGGCGGCGCAGGATGGTGATCCAGGACAGGCCGGACTGGAAGGCCTCCAGGCTGAGCCGCTCGAACAGGGCGTCGTCCCCGTGGACCGCCCTGCCCCACTCCTCGTCGTGGTACGTCACGTAGTCCGCGGTGGACAGGGCCCAGGGGCAGCGCGGCGCGCCGTCCGGGCCGGCGACGGCCTCGCCGGTGCTCACTGCTGCTCCTCCGGGGCCGGCTTGTCCATCACCACGTGCTGGTGGGCGGCGGCCGCCCGGGCACCGGCCAGGGCGGACTCCAGGTCGGCGATGCGGGAGTCGCGCTCGGCCAGCTCGGCGCCGAGGCGGGCGAGGGCGTCGTCCACGTCCGTCATGCGGTACCCGCGGAGGACGAGCGGGAAGCGGAGCCGTTCCACGTCCGGGCGGCCCACCGGGCGGTCGGGGGGCAGGGAGTCCCGGAGCCGTTCGGGGTCGGCGTCGGGCAGCGGCCCGCTGTCGCCGCCGCTCACCACGGCCAGCGTCACTCCTGCCACCACGACGACCAGCGCGATGACGAGGAACAGGAACATGACCATCGCTGGGGCCCCCACGGTCGGATCGGTTGGGTCGGGTCGGTTGTGTCGGGTCCGATCGTGCCATGCGAGTCTGACAGCCAGCGGCACCGGTACGAGAGAACGGTATGGACGAGGAGATGTCACAGGGGATGCTCAGGCTGGGCAGGCGTGAATTCGCGGCGCACGAGCCGGTGATCATGGCGATCGTGAACCGGACCCCGGACTCCTTCTACGACCAGGGGGCCACGTTCCTCGACGAGCCAGCCCTCGCGCGCGTGGAGCGGGCGGTGGCCGAGGGGGCCGCGATCATCGACATCGGCGGGGTGAAGGCCGGGCCCGGCGACGAGGTGTCGGCCGAGGAGGAGGCGCGGCGGACGGTGGGGTTCGTCGCGGAGGTGCGGCGGCGGTTCCCGGACGTCGTGATCAGCGTGGACACCTGGCGGCACGAGGTCGGCGAGGCCGTGTGCGAGGTGGGGGCCGACCTGCTGAACGACGCGTGGGGCGGGGTCGACCCGAAGCTGGCGGAGGTCGCCGCGCGGTACGGGGTGGGCCTGGTGTGCACGCACGCCGGAGGCGCGGAGCCGCGGACGCGGCCGCACCGGGTGACGTACGACGACGTGGTGGCCGACATCCTGCGGGTGACGCTGGGGCTGGCCGAGCGGGCGGTGGCGCTGGGGGTGCCGAGGGAGTCGGTGCTGATCGATCCCGGGCACGACTTCGGGAAGAACACCCGGCACAGCCTGGAGGCGACGCGGCGGCTCGGGGAGATGGTGGAGACGGGGTGGCCGGTGCTGGTGTCCCTGTCGAACAAGGACTTCGTCGGGGAGACCCTGGACCGGCCGGTGAAGGAGCGGGTGCTCGGGACCCTGGCGACCACGGCGGTCTCGGCGTGGCTGGGCGCGCGGGTGTACCGGGTGCACGAGGTGGAGGAGACCCGGCAGGTCCTGGACATGGTGGCGACGATCGCGGGACACCGGGAGCCGGCCGTGGCCCGGCGGGGCCTGGCGTAGGGGCGGGGCGCTCCCGGCGCTGCCCGCCCCCCGCCGGAGGGCCGGGCCCTAGCGGCCCGCCTCCTTGGAGACCAGGGCGACCGCCTCGTCCACGTCGTCCGTGACGTGGAAGAGCAGGAGGTCCTTCTCGGCGGCCTTGCCCTGGGCCACCAGGGTGCCCCGGAGCCAGTCGATCAGGCCGCCCCAGTACTCGGAGCCGAAGAGGACGATGGGGAAGCGGGTGACCTTCTGGGTCTGCACCAGCGTGAGGGCCTCGAAGAGCTCGTCGAGGGTGCCGAGGCCGCCGGGCAGGACCACGAAGCCCTGCGCGTACTTCACGAACATCATCTTGCGGACGAAGAAGTAGCGGAAGTTCAGGCCGATGTCGACGTAGGGATTGAGCCCCTGCTCGAAGGGCAGCTCGATGCCGAGGCCGACCGAGGTGCCCTCCGCCTCCAGGGCGCCCTTGTTGGCGGCCTCCATGGCGCCGGGCCCGCCGCCGGTGATGACCGCGAAGCCCGCCTCGACCAGGCCGCGGCCCAGCCGGACACCGGCGTCGTACTCCGGCGAGTCGACCGGCGTGCGGGCGGAGCCGAAGACGCTGATCGCGGGGGGCAGTTCGGCGAGCGTGCCGAAGCCCTCGATGAACTCCGACTGGATGCGCAGGACCCGCCAGGGGTCGGTGTGCACCCAGTCCGTCGGAGCGCGCTCGTCCAGCAGGCGCTGGTCCGTGGTGCTCTTCTGGACCTGAGTCCGCCGCCGGAGGACAGGGCCCAGGCGCTGCTCCTCCGGTGGCCGCTTCTTGCCCTCGGGGTTGCCGGTAGCCATGCGCGCTCCCTCCAGTTGCAGGTTCTTCCACCTCAGCGTAGATCTACGCGGGTTACGTACGAGGGACATCAGCATGTCCGCCACGCACCGGGGTAAACCCGTTTCCGGCGAGGCTGGATCAAGCCGTCAGCCAGGACCGCAGGCGCTCCTCGCCCGCGAGCACCTTCGCGACCTCGACCCGCTCGTCCCGCTTGTGCGCCAGATGGGGGTTGCCCGGGCCGTAGTTCACCGCCGGTACGCCGAGCGCCGAGAAGCGGGACACGTCGGTCCAGCCGTACTTGGGCTGCGGGGTGCCGCCCACCGCCTCGATGAAGGCGGCCGCGGCCGGGTGGGAGAGGCCGGGCAGGGCCGCGCCGCTGTGGTCGTCGACCACGAACTCGGCCACCCCGCAGTCCGCGAAGACCTCGCGCACGTGCGCGAGGGCGTCCTCGGGGCTGCGGTCGGGGGCGTAGCGGAAGTTGACCGTGACCACGCACTCGTCGGGGATGACGTTGCCGGCGACTCCGCCCGTGATGCCGACCGCGTTCAGTCCCTCGCGGTACTCCAGGCCGTCGATCACCGGGTAGCGGGGCTCGTACGCGGCCAGGCGGGCGAGGATCGGGGCGGCGGCGTGGATGGCGTTGGAGCCCATCCAGCTCCGTGCCGAGTGCGCCCGCTCCCCCGACGTCCTGAGCAGCACCCGCAGGGTGCCCTGGCAGCCGCCCTCCACCTGCCCGTCCGACGGTTCGAGGAGCACCGCGAAGTCGCCCTCCAGCCACTCGGGGTGCGCCTCGGCGACGTGCTTCAGGCCGTTCAGGTCGGCGGCGACCTCTTCGTTGTCGTAGAAGACGAAGGTCAGGTCGCGGTTGGGGGCCGGGACGGTGGCCGCGATGCGCAGCTGCACCGCTACGCCCGCCTTCATGTCGCAGGTGCCGCAGCCCCACAGGACGCCGTCCTCGTCGAGCCGGGACGGCACGTTGTCCGCGATGGGGACGGTGTCGATGTGGCCGGCCAGGATCACGCGCTCCGCGCGGCCCAGGTCGGTCCGCGCGACGACGTTGTTGCCGTACCGCTCGACCGACAGGTGGGGCAGGCTGCGCAGGGCGCTCTCGACCGCGTCCGCCAGCGGCTTCTCGGTGCCGCTCTCGGAGGGGAAGTCGACCAGCCGCGCGGTAAGCTCGGCGGCGTCCAGCGTGAGGTCAAGCGGGGTGTCGGCCATGGCTCCGACCCTAGCGCCCCTGCCCGTTCGGGCACTGTGCGTACCCGGCGTACACCGGACCCTACCCTCCAGTACCTTGTACGCGTGCTTCAGCCCTCCCCGTCGCCCAAGCGCCGTGGCCGTCTCGTCCGTACCGGCGCGGCCGCCATGGCCCTGTTCGCCGTCGCCGGATACCTGGCGGTGCAGTACGTCACCGGGGGCGCGGGCGCTCCCGGCTGCAAGGTGGTCTCCGGCGGGAGCGAGGGGACGACGTACGAGTTCACGCCGGAGCAGGCGGTCAACGCGGCGACGATCACCGCCGTGGGCACCGCGCGCAAGCTGCCGGAGCGGGCGGTGACCATAGCGCTGGCGACCGCGCTGCAGGAGTCCACGCTGCGCAACCTCGACCACGGCGACCGGGATTCGCTCGGCCTGTTCCAGCAGCGCCCGTCGCAGGGCTGGGGCACGCCGGAGAAGATCATGGACCCGGCGTACTCGGCGGGCCTCTTCTACGACCACCTGGTCGAGATCCCCGGCTACCAGGACCTCGAACTGACCGACGCCGCCCAGCGCGTGCAGCGCAGCGCCTTCCCGGACGCGTACGCCAAGCACGAGCCGGACGCCACGCTGCTCGCGGCCGCCCTGACCGGACGGTCCGCGGCGACCCTGACCTGCGACGGACGCCCCGGCGCGACGCGGGAGAAGGGACCGGACGCGGTACGCGCCGCGCTGGTGCGGGACTTCGGGCGCGCGGTGTTCCAGCCGGCCGGCGCGACGGTGGGCGACGCCTCGGCGGAACCGGCCGCGGCCTCCGGCGACGGTGACGACGAGCGGACCGTGACGCTGCCCGTGGCCGCCGACGCCGCCCAGGACGCCGGTGAGGACCCTCGGCAGCGCGGCTGGCAGTTGGCGCACTGGGCGGTGGCCAACGCCTCCTCGCTGCACGTCGAGCGGGTCTCGTACGCGGGCCGGGAGTGGACCGCGGGCAACACCGACAGCAAGTGGGCCCCGTCGGGCACCCGCGGCACCCAGGGCGCGGAGCGGGCGGCGGGCTCGGTGCGCATCACGTCCATGCGGTAGCGGTCACCCGTACGATCCGTCACTCTCGCGGGTTGCGCGCACGGGCCCCGGGTCGACGCGGGGCGCGCCTTTTCGCGTGGTCACCCCCGAGTGCTCCGCAGCTCGGGAAAATCAAGGGCTGTAAGGATTCGGCAGACTTTCCGACCGGAGCCCTTTTGCCCGTTTTTCTGTGCACCCGATAATGCGACACATTGCCAACTCTTTACACTGCGCCGCCGCAACCTTCGCCGCCTTCGAGCGGTAGTCACTGCGTCCGAGCCCGATGGATCACCCGCCGGGATCGGTTCGGTACCTCACCAGTTGACTTCCGTCGAAGGAGCATCATGTCCCTCCCCCTGACCCGCCGGATCGCCCGTGCCGCGCTGCTCGTCGCTGCGGGAGCGGCCGCCGGGGTCGGTGCGGCCGGCTCCGCCAGCGCGGCTCCCGAACTGCCCGCCACCCCCAACCTCGGGGGACTGACCGCCCTGGACGGCGCGAACGTCGGCAACACCGTGGACTCCGCCGCCCAGAGCCTGACCGCGACCGCGGGCGACACCGGCGGCAAGGCCGTCAAGAAGGCCGTGCCCAAGGCCGGCAAGACCGGTGGCTCGGTCGTCAAGAAGGCCACCCCGGCCGCGCAGGGGGCCGCCGGGCAGGTGGCGGGTCTCACCGGGGACATCGTCGGTGACACGGCGCAGACCGCCACGAAGGGCGGGCTGCCGACGAGCGCGCTGGGCAAGGGTGGGCTGCCGGTGCAGGGGCTGCCGATCGGCTAGCGCCGGGCTTGTACGGCGCCGGGGCCCAGGGTTCTTTCTCCTGGGCCCCGGCGTTTTGCTTGCATGCGTCGGTGCGGTGGGCGTCGGTTGGCCGTGGCCCGGCGTCGGTGGCTGTGCCCACCCGTTCCGCCCTGCGGAACGACTGCCCACAGCCGGGCCGACGCCGTCAGGACTTCAGGCGGGCTGTCGCTGCCTGGACGCGTTCGTCCGTTGCCGTCAGGGCCACCCGGACGAAGTGGTCGCCCGCGGGGCCGTAGAAGTCGCCGGGGGCCACCAGGATGCCGCGGTCGGCCAGGTGGGCGACCGTGTCCCAGCAGGACTCGTCGCGGGTGGCCCAGAGGTAGAGGCTGGCCTCGCTGTGCTCGATGCGGAAGCCGTGGCCGAGCAGCGCCTCGCGCAGCGCCGTGCGGCGGGCCGCGTACCGCTCGCGCTGGACGCGCACGTGCTCGTCGTCACCGAGGGCCGCCACCACGGCCGCCTGCGTCGGCGCCGACGTCATCATGCCGCCGTGCTTGCGGATCTCCAGCAGCGGGCCCAGGACGGCCGGGTCGCCGGCCAGGAAGGCCGCGCGGTAGCCGGCGAGGTTGGAGCGCTTGGAGAGCGAGTGCACGGCCACCAGGCCGTCGTACGAACCGCCGTTGACGTCAGGGTGCAGCACGGAGACCGGGTCGGCCTCCCAGCCCAGTTCCAGGTAGCACTCGTCGGAGACGACGAGGACGCCGTGCTTGCGGGCCCACGCCACGATCCGGGTCAGCTCCGCCTTCGGCAGGACCCTGCCGGTCGGGTTCGACGGCGAGTTGAGCCACAGCAGCCTGAGCCCCGCCGGGTCCAGGGCGGTCGGGTCGTCGTAGGCCTCGTACTCCGCGCGGGCCAGGCGCGCGCCGACCTCGTAGGTCGGGTAGGCCAGGCGGGGGAAGGCCACCCGGTCGCCGGGGCCGAGGCCCAGCTGGGTCGGGAGCCAGGCGACGAGTTCCTTGGAGCCGACGATGGGGAGCACATGGCGGTGGGTGACGTCGCGGGCGCCGAGGCGGCGCTCCACCCAGCCGGTGATCGCGTCGCGCAGCGCCGGGGTGCCCCAGACGGTCGGGTAGCCCGGAGAGTCCGCCGCGTCGGTCAGGGCCTTCTGGATCAGCTCGGGGACCGGGTCGACGGGCGTACCGACGGAGAGGTCGACGATGCCGTCGGGGTGGGCCGCGGCCGTCTTCTTGTACGGCTCCAGCTTGTCCCAGGGGAAGGTGGGAAGCCGGTCGGAGACTGCGGACACGATGCTGGCTCTCTTTCGTCTTCGTCCTGCGGCAAACGCCTCGGTCCCGTACCGCGCCGATCGGGACGATCAGGCCGTACGGGACCGAGGCGGCGCTGGTGCGGGCCGCTTTTACTGGTTCTGCGGCGGCAGCGCGGCGACGAAGGGGTGATCGCGCTCGATCAGGCCCAGCTTGCTGGCGCCGCCCGGCGAACCGAGCTCGTCGAAGAACTCGACGTTCGCCTTGTAGTAGTCCTTCCACTCCTCCGGAGTGTCGTCTTCGTAGAAGATCGCCTCGACCGGGCAGACCGGCTCACAGGCACCACAGTCGACGCATTCGTCCGGGTGGATGTACAAGGACCGCTGGCCCTCGTAGATGCAGTCGACCGGGCACTCCTCGATGCACGCCTTGTCCTTCACGTCGACACAAGGCTGCGCGATGACGTAGGTCACGCTGTCGTTCCTCCTCGATAGGGCGCTGGCGGGCCTCCTCAGGCTCCGCCGCCTGGCGCGCGGGAGCGCGGCGTCGTCGATGCCCGCCCCTAGTATCTCCGTTCTTGGGCATGATCCGAACAGGAGGGGTGGACAGACCCGTGGAAATCTCTGCCGCCGGGCGTCTTGAGGTCCGTATCACCACTGCTGACGTGGGCAAACGAGTATCCGTGCGGCGCTTGAGCGAACCGGGTGGCGCGGGTGAGAAGTTCACCGACACGGTTGGTGTTCTCACATCGTGGACCGACGGTGTGCTGCTGATCACACGGAAGAGTGGCGAGTCGGTGCGGATCGCGGAGTCGGCGCTGGTCGCCGGGAAGGTCGTGCCGTCCGCGCCCGCGCGCCGGCGCGGTCCCGCCGCGTCGTACGAGGAGCTGGCGCGGATCGCGGCGCGGGCCTGGCCGCCCGTCGAGAGCGAGTGGCTCGGCGAGTGGCAGCTGCGGGCGGCCGCCGGGTTCACGCGGCGGGCCAACTCCGTGCTCCCGCTCGGCGATCCGGGACTGCCGCTCGACGACGCGCTGAGCGCCGTACGACGCTGGTACGGCGCGCGCGGGCTGCCCGCGTTCGTGCAGACCGCCACCGGTGCGGAGGGCACCCAGGAGCGGCTGTGCGCGGAGCTGGAGCGCCGGGGCTGGGTGCGTGAGGTGTCGGCCGAGGTGTGGACCGGCGGCCTGGCGCCGGTGGCCGACCTGGCCGAGGGCGCCGGCGTGGTCCTGTCCCGGGACGCGGACGAGGCGTGGCTGGCCCGCTACCAGCGCAAGGGCGTCTCCGACGTGGCCCTGCGGGTGCTGGGCGGCGGTCCCTCGGTGTGGTTCGCCACGGTGCCCGGCGCGGACGCCCCGGCCGCCATCGGGCGCTGTGTGGTGGACGGGCGGTGGGCCTCCTTCGCGGCCGTCGAGGTCGACCCCGCGCAGCGGCGCCGGGGGCTCGCGACCGCCGTGATGGCCGCGCTGGCCCGGCGGGCGCTGGACGAGGGCGCGTCGGCGGCGTGGCTCCAGGTGGAGACGGAGAACGCGGGGGCGCGGGCGCTGTACGCCGGGATGGGCTTCTCGGCGCACCACGCGTACCACCACTACCGGGAGCCCGCGGGCGCCGGGACGGCCACGCCGTGACGGGGCACGTGCGGCCGCCCTCGCCGGAGCGCTCCGCCGAGGTGCGGCGTCGGTTCGCCGAGGAGGCGCGGTCCGAGCGGCCCGACCTGGCCACGCTGCTCCTGCTGCTGGGCGCGGAGGCGGACGGGGCGCTGGACGAGGCGGGTCTTGACGCCGCGCAGGTGGAGCTGGACCGGCTGGCCGGGGAGCTGCCCTTCCGGCCGGGTTCGCCGCGGGCCTGGGCGGTGGCGCTGCGGGATCTGCTCGGCGAGCGGTACGGATTCCACGGGGTCGCCGCGGACTACCAGCGGCTGGAGTCGTCCCTGCTGCACGAGGTGCTGCGGCGGCGGCGCGGGCTGCCGATCATGCTGTCGGTGGTGTGGCTGGAGGTCGCCCGGCGGGCGGGGGCGCCGGTGTACGGGGTCGCCCTGCCGGGGCACTTCGTGGTCGGGTTCGGGCCGGAGTTCGGGCCGGAGGAGGAGCGGGTGCTCGCCGACCCGTTCGACGGCGGCCGGGTGCTCGACGGCGGGGACGCGGAGGTGCTGGTCGCCGGGGCGACGGGGACGGGGCTGCGGCCGTCGATGCTGGAGCCCGCGGCGCCGTTGGAGGTGGTGGCGCGGGTGCTCAACAACATCCGGGCGTGGGCGGCGGGGCGGCCCGAGGAGTCCGCGGTCGGGCTGTGGGCGATCGAGCTGGCGCTGCTGCTGCCGGCGCATGCGGCGCGGTTGCGGTACGAGCGGGCGCGGTTGCTGGTGGGGCGGGGCGAGTTCTCGGCGGGGGCCGGGGAGTTGGAGGCGTACGCGGAGGTCGTGGGGGCGGTGGACGAGGGGGTCGCTGAGGAGGTTCGGGGGGAGGCGCGGGCCGCTCGCGCGATGCTGAACTGAGGCGTGCGCCAGGGCGCCGTGGGGGTGCTGTCGTCTTGCGGCTGACGGTCGTGTGTGGCTCGTCGCGCCCACGTGGTGGAGCCACACATCGAGATGGCCCCGCGCCCCTTCGGGGCGCCGGGCAGGTGCCCGGCGCCGCTCGTCAGCTCGGGTTGGTCTCGATGACGGCCACCCGGTCGGTCTTGCTCTTCAGGGCCTGGCGCAGGGCGCCGTAGACGTCCTCGGGGGTGACGGCCGTCTTCTTGCCGTCGGCGCGGGTGATGAGCACGCCGTCGAACGTCTGACCGTAGAGGCCCTTGAGGGCGTTCAGGTCGGGCTTGTCGACCAGCTTGCCGCCGACGGCCGTGACACCGAGGAACTTCCAGAGCGACTTCTCGGGGCTGAACTTGACCTCGGCGCCGCTCGCCCGGACCGTCACTATGCCCGACATGGCCGGCTCGGCGAACTCCTTCAGCATCCGGTCGACCTCGGCCTTGGAGACCGTCGGCTGCTGGGTGGTCGTCGGCACGCTCACCGCGGCGGCGGTGCCGGTCTCCACCTGGGTGCGGTACGCCGCCTGCACGGACTCGGTCGACTTGGCGACGTCGATACCCTTGCCCGCCTTGCCGTAGACCGGCACGGCCCTGCCGGACTCGAACTTGATCGAGCCCTCGGTCACGGAGCCGGCGCCGCCCGCCGCGTCCTCCAGGGCGGCGTGCAGCTTCTCCTCGTCGACGGGCATCTCCGGTTCGACGACCCGCTTCTGCCCGAAGAGCGAGCCGATCACGGAGACCGGGTTGTAGTCGCTCGTGGCCGCCGCGCTGGCGGTGGCCTGCGAGTCGAGCTGGAGCCCGGCCTGGTCCGGCTTGAGGGAGACGGTCTCGCCGCCCACCGTGAGCTTCAGCGGCTTGCCCGCGCGGGCGCCGAGGGTGTCGTCCAGCTTCTCGACGGCGTCGTCGCGGGTGCCGCCGCCGATGTCGACGCCGAGCACGGTGGTGCCCTTGGGCACGTCCGAGCGGTTCATCAGCAGGCCGGCGCCGTAGGTGACACCGGCGATCACGACCACGCCGCCGACGAGCAGCGGCAGCTTGCCGCGCCCCTTCTTCTTCGCGGGCTTGGCGGAGGCGGCCGGGGGCGTGGAGACCGGTTCGGGCAGCTTGGGCGGCGTGTGCGGCAGGGGTCCGTCGCCGCCGGGGCGCTGGCCGCCCTGGAACGGCGCGGTGCGCTCGCTCGGTACGACGGGGATGCCGCTGGTGACGGTGTTGCCGGAGATGTTGTCCGGGTTGCCGTAGCCCGGCGTGCCCGGCTCGGGGGCCGGCTTCTGCGGGGTGAGGATGGCGGTGTCGTCGCTGAGCCCACCGCCGGGGCCGGTGCCGGGGCCCTGCGTCCTGCCCGGGGCGGCGGGACCTCCCGGGCCCCGTACGCCGGTCGGCGCGGGCCCGCGCTGGGCCGGGGGCGCCGCGGGGGCGTTGAAGTCGCCGAGGTCTCCGAGGTCGCCCACCGGGGGCGGCGAGAGCCGGCCCTCTCCGGTGACCGGGCCGCCGGTCGGACCCGCGGGGCCACCCGGGCCGCCTCCGTAGGGGGACTGCCCGTTCGGGCCGCCGCCCTGGGTGCCCGGTCCGTCGCCGGAGAAGTACGGCAGGTCGTCGCGGCGCGGCTCGCCGTCGGGGCCGGTGCCGGGGCGGGCGCCGTTGCCGCCGAGCGGTCCGGCCGCCAGCGCCTCGGTCACGTCGAAGGAACCGGTGCCTCCGCCGTGGCCGGGCGCCACGGGGCCGCCGGTCGCCCCGGGGAGACCGGCGCCGTTCGTGGAGCCGGGCCGGGAGCCGCCGGGCACGTTCATGGAGCCCACGACGCCTCCGGGGCGGCCGCTGCCGCCTCCCGGACGGGCACCGGCGCCGGACGCGCCCGTGCCGGGGGTGCCGGCCGGGGCACCGGGGGCCGGGCCCGAACCACCGGGCACACCAGCGCCGTTGGTGGAGCCGCCGCCCGGAGTGCCCTTGCCGGGACCGGACTTGCGGGGCGCGAACCAGTCGCTGGTCGGCTTCTCCTCGGCAGTCCCGGCAGGCCCGGCGGGCTCGGCGGGAGCCTCGGGCGCGCCCGCGGGCGCGGCCGCGCCGGGCGCGGGCTGCTCGGCCGTCGTCTCCGCGTCGCCCGCGCCGCTCTCGGCATCCGTGACGGGCTTGCGCACGACGACGGGCGGGATGGGCCGCGACCCGGGGATGTTGATCCGGATACGGGTCGTCAGCGTCGTCTCGGTCTTGCGGTCCTCCGGTCGCGCGGCCGAACGGCCCGCGTCCGCACCGGCGTCGGAAGCCGTGGGTGTCCCGTAGGGCGGGGTGCCCGACGGGTACGCGGCTCCGCCGCGCCCGTGGGGCCCGGAGGACGAACTGTCAGTTTCACGACTCAAGGCAGGTTCTCCCGGTTGGCTCCGCCGCCCGTCACCCCTTCGGAGCGGGCGGCTCGGCGGCGCGCACCACCATACTGGCCACTTCTCACGCGTATCCCGTGACCGCCGGGGAAACCCACACGGGACTCGCACGAGCACGCTATGGCGAAGTAGTACGTCACTTGCGAAGTCGGGCGGCGTCGCCGTCCGGTTGCCTCACCGGCGCGAGGGTGGCGCACATCACAGCAACCGCGATCCCACCGAGCAGGAAGAGATAGGAGCCGATCCCCGCGGCGAACACGAAGTCGCCCTCGGGGCGGCTGGTGGTGAGCAGCACCACGGCGAGCGCCCAGCCGGCGGCCGGCGCGACGGCGCCGCCCCGGCGTCCCACGGCACGGCCCGCCCCGAGGCACAGCCCGGCCTCGGCGGCCAGGGCCAGCAGCAGCCCCCCGGGGAACCAGGCCGGCTGGAGCAGCGCCCCGGCGGCGCCGATCACGGCGCCGAGTACGAAGAGCCCGACATAGAGGGCGGCACGGCCGAGCGAGGGCGGGCGCAGGGGCTGGGCCAGCGCGGAGGTGGTCGGCGGGGTGCGTCCGCTCACGACGCCTCCTCTGTCTCGTGGGTCCCGGTTCCGGTCCCGATCCCGGCGAAGAGGTCGCTCTCCCGCCCCTCACCGGCCCGCTCGCCCCGCACGAGTTCGTAGTACTCGGTGGTGAGGACCGGCTGGGCCAGGTCGTTGGAGAGGACGAAGTACGGTCCGGCGACCGTGATCTGCGTGGCGTGGGCGCGCATCGCGGCGGCCTTGGCGGCGGCGTACGCGGTGCCCTCGCCTCGGATCTCGGTGGTGATCTTCCCGTCGTCGACGACGCCCGGTACGTCCTCGACGGCGGCCGCCCTGTCGAACGGCGTGCCCGGCAGTTCGGCACGGAGGCGTGCGAAGTCGTCCTCGACGCGGGAGCGCGGGACGCGGTTCCAGTACACCTTCTCCACCGGGCAGCCCGCCTCGGCCGCCAGTTCCACCGCGCGCATGGCGATGCGGTGGGCCTGGATGTGGTCGGGGTGGCCGTAGCCGCCGTCGGGGTCGTAGGTGACGAGCACCTGGGGGCGTACCTCGCGGATCACCTCGACGAGGAGCGCGGCGGCCTCGTCGAGGTCCGCCTGCCACAGGCAGCCGGGGTCGTCGTTGTCGGGCAGCCCCATCATCCCGGAGTCCGCGAACCGGCCCGGCCCGCCGAGCAGCCGGAAGTCCTCGACGCCGAGCGCGCGCATCGCGTCCGCCAGCTCGCCCCTGCGGTGTCCGCCCAGGGCCGCACCGGCCAGGTGCGCCAGCTCGGGCGGGATGACCTCCCCCCGCTCACCGAGGGTGCAGGTCACCAGCGTCACGTGGGCGCCTTCGGCGGCGTACCTGGCCATGGTGACGCCGTTGTTGATCGACTCGTCGTCCGGGTGCGCGTGCACCAGCAGCAGACGCCGGGCGGGGAGTGCCTTCATGGGGGCCACCCTATGAGGCCGCGCCCCCGTTCTCGTAACTGTCCAGGGCTTGTCCAGTGCCGTCCGGGCTGTCCTCGCGTTGCCCCGGGTAAGGCGTGGCGGTACGGCACGGGAGTACGGAGGGGCGCGACATGTCGGTGGACGTCGAGACCGAACAGGTGGACGAGCCGGGGTGGGAGGTGGACCCCAACGACGACTGGGCGCTCGCCGTGATCGCCACGGTGGGGCGGCAGCTGAAGCTGCGGCGCGAGGCGGTGGGGATGCGGGCCGCGGACTTCGCGGTGGCGGTCGGGTACGGGGAGGACCTGGTCTACAAGGTCGAGGGCGGGAAGCGGATCCCCCGGCTCGACTACCTGGACACGGCGGACCGCGTGCTGGACGCGGGCGGGCTCATCTCCGCGATGAAGGAGGACGTGCGGAGGGTCCGGTATCCGAAGAAGGTGCGGGATCTCGCGCAGATGGAGGCGCGGGCGGTGGAGCTTCAGCTGTACGACCCGTTGAACGTGCATGGGTTGTTGCAGACTCCCGAGTACGCACGAGGGCTGCTCCTGATGCGCCGCCCTGCGTACTCGGCGGACGAGGTGGAGCGGTTCATCGCCGCGCGCGTGGCCCGGAAGGCGGTCTTCGACCGGGACCCGGCGCCGGAGCTGAGCTTCGTCCTTGAGGAGTGGACGCTGAGGCGTCCGCTGGGCGGCAGGGCGAACCTGCGCGGCCAGCTTGAACACCTGCTGGAGATCGGGCAGTCGAGGAACGTCGAGTTGCAGGTCATGCCGATGGACCGCGAGGAGCACGCCGGCCTGGCGGGCGGCATCGAGGTACTCAAGTTCCAGGACGGCTCGATGGTCGGACGTTCCCCCGTGGTCGCCTTCGGCCGTCCGGTCTCTGACCCCAGGCAGCTACGTATCCTGGAACTCCGGTATGGAATCATCCGGGCGCAGGCCTTCACGCCGCGTGATTCGGCCGCGTTCATCGAACGACTGCTGGGGGAGACATGACCCGCACGAACGATCTCGCGTGGTTCAAGAGCAGCTACAGCAGCAGCAGCGAGGGCGACTCCTGCGTGGAGGTCGCTCTCGAACCCCGCGCCGTCCACGTCCGCGACTCCAAGAACCGCCCGGACGCCGGCCCCCGGCTCGCGCTGGCTCCGGGGGCCTGGGCGGACTTCGTGGCCGCCGTCAGAAGTTGATGCTCCCGATCATCCCCGCGATGTTCGTCGTCAGCTCACTGATCGTGGGTGCGACGGTCGAGGAAGCCAGGTAGAAGCCGAGCAGCATGCACACCACCGCGTGCCCCGCCTTCAGACCGGACTTCTTGACCAGCAGGAAGACGATGATCGCCAGCAGCACAACCGCCGAAATCGAGAGTGCCACGGCGGCTCACCTCCAATGGGCCCAGGGACATGGGGGGTCGGTCGCAGTCGGATCTTGGGACAGTGCACGCAGATAAATCCACGCTGCGGGCACCTGGTTGATACCCACTATGCGCTAGTGATCATAACTATCCGTGCGCGCGCATCTCTCGGCGCACGGCCGCACAAGGGGGCGCATGGCCAATATGGTCGAGGCATGACGACCGAGTCCGACTCCTTCCCCAAACGGCACGCCCGCACCCAGCGGTTCACGCTCGGCGCGCCGCGTTCGTTCACCGTGGCGCCCGACGGTTCACGGGTCGCGTTCCTGCGCTCCGGCACCGGCACGGACCGGGCCAACTCCCTCTGGGTTCTCGACATCGACCAGGGCACGGAGCGCGTCGCCGCCGACCCGCGGGCCCTGCTCGGCGGTGCCGAGGAGGCCCTGTCGCCCGAGGAACGGGCACGGCGCGAGCGCAGCCGCGAGGGAGGTGCGGGCATCGTCGGCTACGCCACCGACTCGGCCGTCGAGCTGGCCTCCTTCGCCCTCTCCGGTCGGCTCTTCACCGCCGAACTGCGGGCCGGCACCGCCCGCGAACTGTCCACGCCCGGACCGGTGATCGACCCCCGCCCCTCCCCCGACGGACGGCACATCGCGTATGCCGCGCGGGGCGGCCTGCGGGTCGTGGGCGCCGAGGGTGACGGGGACAGGGCCCTGGCGGAGGCGGACGGCGAGGGCGTCACGTACGGGCTCGCCGAGTTCATCGCCGCCGAGGAGATGGGCCGCAGCCGGGGCTTCTGGTGGGGCCCGGACTCGGACCGGCTGCTGGTGGCACGGGTGGACGACACGCCCGTGCAGCGCTGGTGGATCTCCGACCCGGCCCGCCCCGAACGTGATCCACAACACGTGCCGTACCCGGCGGCCGGCACCGCCAACGCGGACGTACGCCTGTTCGTCCTGGGCCTCGACGGGGGGCGCACGGAGGTTCTGTGGGACCGGGCGCGGTATCCGTATCTGGCGCGAGTGCACTGGTCAGCGTCGGGAGCGCCGCTCCTTCTCGTACAGGCGCGCGACCAGCGCAGCCAGTTGTTCCTGGCCGTGGACACCGTGTCCGGGACGACCCGGATGGTGCACGCAGACGAAGATCCAACTTGGCTGGAACTCTTCCCCGGCGTGCCCTGCTGGAGCCCGTCCGGGCAGTTGGTGCGGATCGCCGACGAGGGCGGTGCGCGTGTACTGGCGGTCGGTGAACGGCTGCTGACCGGAGGGCAGTTGCACCTGCGGGCGGTACTGGACGTCGGGGACGACGACGTGCTGGTCTCGGCGTCGGCGGGCGCGGAGGCGGCCGACCCGGAGACGGGCGAGGTACACGTCTACCGGGTGAACGAACTCGGCGTGGAGCGCGTCTCGCAGGAGCCCGGCGTGCACACCGCGGTGCGCTCCGGGGGCGTGTCCGTTCTCGTCACCGCGACGCTCGACCGCCCGGGCGCCACAGCGCGGGTTCTTCGGGACGGCAAGACGGCGGCCACCGTCGCCTCGTATGCCGAAGACCCCGGTTTGTCCCCGCGCGTGACACTCACCCAAGGGGGCGCACGCGCTGTCCCGTGCGCCGTGCTTATGCCAACGGACTACCACGGTGACACCCTCCTCCCGGTCCTCCTGGACCCGTACGGTGGCCCGCACGGCCAGCGGGTGGTCGCGGCGCACAACGCCCACCTCACCTCGCAGTGGTTCGCCGACCAGGGGTTCGCGGTGATCGTCGCCGACGGGCGGGGCACGCCCGGGCACTCCCCCGCCTGGGAGAAGTCCATCAAGGACGACGTGGCCGCGGTCGTGCTCCAGGACCAGGTCGACGCGCTCCAGGCGCTCGCCGCGGACTTCCCGCTGGACCTGAACCGGGTCGCCGTGCGCGGCTGGTCCTTCGGCGGCTACCTGGCCGCGCTGGCGGCCCTGCGCCGGCCAGACGTCTTCCACGCGGCCGTGGTCGGGGCGCCGGTCACCGATCTGCGGCTCTACGACACCCACTACCAGGAGCGGTACCTCGGCGACCCCGGCGAGCAGCCGGACGTCTACCGGCGCAACTCGGTGATCGACGACGCCGGGCTGGTGGACGCCGCCGAGCCGCACCGCCCGATGATGGTCATCCACGGGCTCGCGGACGACAACGTGGTGGTCGCGCACTCCCTGCGGCTGTCCTCGGCCCTGCTGGCCGCCGGCCGCCCGCACGAGGTGCTGCCGCTGTCCGGCGTCACGCACATGACCCCGCAGGAGTCGGTCGCCGAGAACCTGCTGCGGCTCCAGGTCGACTTCCTCAAGCGGTCGCTGCCCGCACCGTCGTAGGACGCGTCACCCGTACGCCAACCGGCTTAACACACAGGCAACTTCGCCGAAGCGGCTCCGATATACGGACGGGTGAAGCTCTTCAGCGTACGGCCGTGCGGGTGCCGTAAGCGGGCCGGGGATCGCCATGTCACCCCGGCCCGCTGCCGTCTCCCCCGGTGCCGTCGCCCTCGCTCTCGGGCGGCACCACCTGCTTCTCCTCGGCGAAGTGGCACGCCGAGTCGTGGGCCGCGGGTCCGGAGACCGAGCGGAACTCCGCGGGGACGGCGAGGGCCGGCACCTCCAGCGCGCAGCGCTCCTGCGCCTTCCAGCAGCGGGTGCGGAAGCGGCAGCCGGAGGGGATGTTCGTCGGGGACGGGACGTCGCCGGCCAGGATGATCCGCTCCCGGTGCTCCCGGGCCTCCGGGTCGGGCACCGGTACGGCGGACAGCAGGGCCTGGGTGTAGGGGTGGGTCGGATGGTCGTAGATCTCGGCGTCCCGGCCGGTCTCCACGATGCGGCCGAGATACATCACCCCCACCCGGTCGGAGATGTGCCGGACGATCGACAGGTCGTGCGCGATGAAGATGTAGGACAGGTCGAACTCGTCCTGGAGGCGGCCCATCAGGTTGATCACCTGGGCCTGGACGGAGACGTCGAGGGCCGAGACGGGTTCGTCGGCGACGATGATCTCCGGGCGCAGGGCGAGGCCGCGCGCGATGCCGATGCGCTGGCGCTGGCCGCCGGAGAACTGGTGGGGATAGCGGTTGATGTACTCCGGGTTGAGGCCGACCACGTCCAGCAGCTGCTGGACCCGGGCCCGCCGGTCGCCCTTCGGCGCCACCTCCGGGTGGATGTCGTACGCCTCCCCGATGATGTCGCCGACCGTCATGCGGGGGTTGAGGGAGGTGTAGGGGTCCTGGAAGACCATCTGGATGTTCCGGCGGACCGCCTTGAGGGCCTTCCCGGACAGCTTGGTGATGTCCTCGCCCTTGTAGCGGATCTCGCCGGCCGTCGGCTTCTCCAGGTTGACCAGCATCTTGGCGACCGTGGACTTGCCGCAGCCGGACTCGCCGACGATGCCGAGGGTCTCGCCGCGGTCGAGGTGGAAGTCGACGCCGTCGACCGCCTTCACCGCGCCGACCTGCTTCTTGAAGAGGATGCCGGTCGTCAGCGGGTAGTGCTTGACGAGGCCGGTGACCTGAAGGATCGGCTCAGCCATGCAGGCACTCCCTCCAGAAGTGGCAGGCGCTGCCCCGCTCCGCGTCGGACTCGGTGACGTCGTACAGCGGCGGTACGTCGGTGCGGCAGACGTCCTGGGCCATCGGGCAGCGCGGATGGAAGGCGCAGCCGGGCGGGATGCGGGTGAGGTTGGGCGGCAGGCCCTTGATGGCGTACAGCTCCTGGCCCTTCTGGTCCAGGCGCGGGATCGACTCCAGCAGGCCGCGGGTGTAGGGGTGGGCGGGGTTCTTGTAGATGTCGTGGACGGGGGCGGTCTCGACGATGCGGCCCGCGTACATGACGGCGATCTTGTCGGCGACGTCGGCGACCACGCCCAGGTCGTGGGTGATGAGGATGAGGCCCATGTGCAGCTCGCGCTGGAGTTCCGCGAGCAGGTCCATGACCTGGGCCTGGACGGTGACGTCGAGGGCGGTGGTCGGTTCGTCGGCGATGATCAGCTTGGGCTCCAGGGCCATCGCCATGGCGATCATGATGCGCTGGCGCATGCCGCCGGAGAACTGGTGCGGGTACTGCCGCACCCGCTCCTTCGCGGCCGGGATGCGGACCCGGTCCATCAGCTCGACGGCCTTGGCGCGGGCGTCCTTGCGGGACATGCCCCGGTGCACGGTGAACATCTCGCCGAGCTGGTCGCCCACGGTCAGGACGGGGTTCAGCGAGGACAGCGCGTCCTGGAAGATCATCGCCATCTCGGCGCCGCGGACCTTCCTGCGCTCCTCCTCCTTCAGCTTCAGCAGGTCCCGGCCCTCGAAGAGGATCTCGCCGGAGGTGATCCGGCCCGGCGGGATGTCGAGGATGCCCATGATCGTCTGGGCGGTGACGGACTTGCCGGAGCCGGACTCGCCGAGCACGGCCAGGGTCTCGCCCGCGTCGACGCCGTAGCTGACGCCGTTGACGGCCCTGGCGACGCCGTCCCGGGTGTGGAACTCCACGTGCAGGTCGCGCACTTCGAGCAGCATGGCGCCGGCTCACCTCAGCTTCGGGTCGAGGGCGTCGCGCACCGCGTCGCCGAGCATGATGAACGCGAGGACGGTGATGGCCAGCGCGCCCGACGGCCACAGCAGCGCGTGCGGGGCGTTGCGGACGTAGGGGGCGGCGGCGGAGATGTCGATGCCCCAGGAGACGCTGGGCGGCTTCAGGCCGACGCCGAGGAAGGACAGGGTCGCCTCCAGGGAGATGTAGGTGCCGAGCGCGATGGTCGCCACGACGATGACGGGGGCGACGGCGTTGGGCGCGATGTGCCGCAGCAGCAGCCGGGAGTTGGAGGCGCCGAGGGCGCGGGCGGCCTGCACGTAGTCGTTCTGCTTGGCGGTGATGACGGAGCCGCGGGCGATGCGGGAGATCTGCGGCCAGCCGAGCAGCACGATGAAGCCGATGACCGGCCAGACGGTGTTGCTGGTGATCACGGAGAGCAGCACCAGGCCGCCGAGGACGACCGGGATCGCGAAGAAGATGTCGGTGATCCGGGAGAGGACCGCGTCCCCGCCCCCGCCGAAGAAGCCGGCGAGGCCGCCGAGGACGCTGCCGAGGACGGCGACCCCGAGGGTGGCGAGGACACCGACCGCCACCGACGTACGGGCTCCGTAGACGGTGCGGGTGTAGACGTCGCAGCCCTGGCCGTTGAAGCCGAAGGGATGGCCGGGCTGGGAGCCCTCCTGGGCCTTGGCGAGGTCGCACTTGAGGGGGTTGCCGGAGGCGATCAGGGACGGCCAGATGGAGATGACGACCAGGAAGAGGATCACCAGGGCGGAGATGATGAAGACCGGGTTGCGGCGTAGGTCGTGCCAGGCGTCGGACCAGAGGCTGCGGGGTTTGTCCTGCGGGCTGCCGCCGTCGGGGCCCGGTGCCTTCTCCAGGGTCACGGCCTCGCTCGCGCCCAGGTCCATGGTGCCGCCCATGCCGGTGCCCGCGATGGCGCGCTCGGGCTCGTAGGGCTCCTGTTCAGGCATAGCGGATCCTCGGGTCGAGTACGGCGTACAGGAGGTCGACGACGAGGTTGGCGATGAGGAAGACGAGGACCAGGACGGTGACGAAGCCGACCACGGTCTGCGTGTTCTGGCGCAGGATGCCCTGGTAGAGCTGGTAGCCGACGCCGTGGATGTTGAAGATCCGCTCGGTGACGATGGCGCCGCCCATCAGGGCGCCGATGTCGGTGCCGATGAAGGTGACCACGGGGATGAGGGAGTTGCGCAGCAGGTGCCGGGTGATGACCCGGTGGCGCGGCAGGCCCTTGGCGATGGCGGTGCGGACGTAGTCGGAGCGCCGGTTCTCCGCGATGGAGGTGCGGGTCAGCCGGGTGACGTAGGCCAGGGACACCGAGGCGAGGACCAAGCCGGGGACGATCAGCTCGTCGAAGGGCGCCTCGGAGGAGACGGCCGGGTCGATCCAGCCCCACTTCACGCCGAGCAGGAGCTGGAGCAGCAGGCCGGTGACGAAGGTGGGCACGGAGATGACGACCAGGGTGAGCAGCAGCACCCCGGTGTCGACGGGGCGGCCGCGGCGCAGGCCGGTGACGACGCCGAGGACGATGCCGACGACGATCTCGAAGAGGATGGCGATGATCGTGAGCCGGATGGTGACCGGGAACGCGGTCCCCATCAGCTCGGTGACCGGCTGGCCGTTGAAGGCGGTGCCGAAGTCGCCGGTGAAGACGTTGCCCATGTAGGTCAGGTATTGCTGCCAGACGGGCTTGTCGAGGCCGAACTCCTTCCGGAGCTGGGCCGCGGTGGCCGGGTCGCACTCCCGGTCGCCGCAGAGTCCCGCGATGGGGTCGCCCATCACGTTGACCATCAGGAAGATCAGCAGCGTGGCCCCGATGAAGACCGGGATCATCTGGAGCAGCCGCCGGACGACGTAGCGTCCCATGGCGCCCCCTCAGCTCACCTTGATCTCGTTGTACACCGGGACGCTGAACGGGTTCAGCTCCACGTCGGAGAGGCGGTCCGAGTAGCCGGCGCTGCCGTTCTGGTACCAGAGCGGGATGGCGGCCATGTTGTCGCGGACGACCTCCTCGGCCTGCTGGAAGGTCTTGACGGCCTCGGCCTCGTCCGTCTGGCCGTTGGCCTTGTCGACCAGGTCGTCGAACTCCTGGTTGGACCACTTGCCGTCGTTGGAGGAGGCGTTGGTGTAGTAGAGCGGCTGGAGGAAGTTCTGGATGAGCGGGTAGTCCATCTGCCAGCCGGCGCGGAAGGGGCCGCTCATCTTCCGGTCGGTGATCTGGCTGCGGAAGTCGGCGAAGGTGCCGACCGGGTTGCCGACACAGGCGCGGTCGTTGTCCAGGGCGTTGTTGATGGAGTTGCAGACCGCGTCGACCCACTGCTTGTGGGAGCCGGTGTCCGCGTTGTACGTGATCTTGACCTGGCCGCCGGGGAGCCCGCCACCGTCCTTGACCAGCTTCTTCGCCTCTTCGGGGTTGTAGTCGCAGCCGTCGCCGCAGAGGCCCGCCTTGTAGCCGCCGTCCTCGCCGAGGACCGGTGAGGTCCAGTCGGTGGCCGGGGTGCGGGTCTGCTGGAAGATCGTGTCGGTGATCTGCTTGCGGTCGATCGCCATGGACAGGCCCTTGCGCACCTTCTCCGACCCGGACTTGTTCCAGTCCTCGTCGTAGAACGGGAAGGCGAGGGTCTGGATGATGCCGGCCGGGGTGTTGATGTACCGGTCGCCGAGGTCGTTCTTCACGTTCTTGAGCTGGGCGGCCGGGACGTCGTCGACGAGGTCGAGGTTGCCGGCGATCAGGTCGGTGTAGGCCGTGTTGTTGTCGGTGTAGACCTTCAGGTCGACGCCGCCGTTCTGGGCCTTGTCGTCGCCGGGGTACTGGTCCCAGGTGCGCAGCGACATCTGGTTGCCGCGGGTGTAGTTGTCGACCTGGTAGGGGCCGTTGCCGACGGGCTTCTGGAGCCAGGCGTCGTGGTCGTCGAAGAACGCCTTCGGCAGCGGCGCGAAGGCGTTGTAGCCGAGGGTGTCGGGGAAGCTGGAGAACTTCTGGTTGAGCTTGACGGTGAAGGTGCGTTCGCCGGTCACCTTCAGCCCGGAGAGCGTGTCGGCGCTCTGGTCGCCGCCGTCCTCGGGGTGCACCTTGTCGTAGCCGTCGATGTAGGCGAAGAAGTACGCGTTGCGCTGGTTGTTCTTCAGGCTCGCGCCGTAGTTCCAGGCGTCGACGAAGGACTGGGCGGTGACCTTCTCGCCGTTGCTGAAGGTCCAGCCGTCCTTGACGGTGATGTCGTAGTTCTGCGAGTCGGAGGTCTCGATCTTCTCGGCGAGCATGTCCTTGGCCTCGCCGGTCTTCGGGTCGTACTTCTTCAGGTTCCGGAAGATCATGTCGAGGACCTTGCCGCCCTGCACCTCGTTGGTGTTGGCCGGCTCCAGCGGGTTCTGGGGGTCGCCCCACGAGGAGCTGAGCACGGCGCCGCTGTCCCCACCGCTGTCCCCGCCCCCGCCGCCGCAGGCCGTCGCCGCGAGGGCTACCGCCGCCGCGCATGCGGCCCGTTTGGCGTGCGTCGCTCCGCGCATGGAGTGCCTCCTCGTGCCCTGACTCGTCCGCTGGTGCGTTCCAGGTCAGCTTCGGGGGGCCGGTGGCACGGCGCACACCCGTACGGTCCGTACGGGTTGCGGATGTCCGCCGGACGGGTGTCGGACGGGTGCCGGCGGTGGGAGGGCACGACGAGGGGCGGGGACGGAAGTGTGCTCCCGTCCCCGCCCCTCGTGTCGCAGGTGCCGGTTCAGCTCTTGGTGAGCTTCGTGCCGCCGTCCGCGTCCTCCTCCAGCGCCTTCAGACCCGGGTCCATGACGATGTCCACGTCCCTGGCCTCGGTCGTCGGCTCCTCCGGGAAGTGGCAGGCCGTCAGGTGGCCCGCGCGGTTGCCGGAGAGCTGCACCAGCGGCGGCTCCTCGGTGGCGCACTTGTCCTGCGCCTTCCAGCACCGGGTGCGGAACCGGCAGCCGGACGGCGGGGCGACCGGCGAGGGCACGTCGCCCTGCAGGCGGATCCGCTCCCGCTTCTCCGCGTCGACGTCGACCTCCGGCACCGCCGACAGCAGGGCGTGCGTGTACGGGTGACGGGGCCGGTTGTAGAGCGAGTCGCGGTCCGCGATCTCCACGACCTTGCCGAGGTACATCACCGCGACGCGCTGCGAGAAGTGCCGCACGATCGCCAGGTCGTGGGCGATGAACACGAACGCGATGCCCATCTCCCGCTGCACTTCCTGCAGCAGGTTGACCACCTGGGCCTGGATCGACACGTCGAGGGCCGAGACCGGCTCGTCGGCGACGATGAGCTTCGGCTCGAGTGCGACGGCGCGCGCGACGCCGATGCGCTGGCGCTGACCGCCGGAGAACTCGTGCGGGAAGCGGTTGTAGTGCTCCGGGTTGAGACCGACGATCTCCAGGAGCTCGCGGACGCGCTTCTCCCGGCCGCCGGGCGGGTTGATCCCGTTGATCTCCATCGGGCCCGAGATGATCGTGCCGACGGTCTGCCGGGGGTTCAGCGACGCGTACGGGTCCTGGAAGATCATCTGGATCTCGGACCGGATCGGCGCCAGCTGCCGCCGGTTGGCGCGGGTGATGTCCCGGCCCTTGTACTCGATCGTGCCCTGCGTGGGCTCGTAGAGACGGGTCAGCAGCCGGCCGGTGGTCGACTTGCCGCAGCCCGACTCGCCGACGAGGCCCAGGCTCTCCCCGGGGTAGACCTCGAAATCGACGCCGTCGACGGCCTTGACGTGGCCGACGGTGCGTTTGATCGGGAAGCCGCCCTTGATGGGGAAGTGCTTCGTCAGGCCCCTGACCTGGAGAAGCGGTGCGGTGTCGCCGTCCCGCTGCTGCGGGAAGGAGTCGGCCACCGCCGTTGTCGTCTTGGTGTTGTCGCTCATGGTGATGCCCCAGTCGCCGGTTTCCGCTCAGCCCAGCCGGGGCTGAATCTTCTCGATGAACACCTGCTGCCGCTGGTCTCCCGTCAGGTGACAGGCGGCGGCGCGGCCCTCGGGGAGCACCGGACGCTCACCGGAGCACCGGGTGCCGGAGACCAGGTCGGTGAAGCCGCACCGCGGGTGGAAAGCACATCCCGAGGGCGGGTTCATCAGCGACGGCGGCGACCCCGGGATCGGCATCAGCGGCTCGTCGATGTCCGAGGAGAGACTCGGCATCGATCCCAGCAGACCCCAGGTGTACGGGTGCTGCGGCGACTTGAGTACCTCACGCATCGAGCCGCGCTCGACGGCCCGGCCCGCGTACATGACCAGGATGTCGTCGGCCATGTTGCCGACCACGCCGAGGTCGTGGGTGATCATGATGATCGCGGAGCCGAACTCCTGCTGGAGGTCCTTGAGCAGGTCGAGGATCTGCGCCTGCACCGTCACGTCGAGGGCCGTGGTCGGCTCGTCGGCGATCAGCAGGTCCGGGTTGCAGGAGAGCGCCATGGCGATCATGGCCCGCTGGCGCATACCGCCGGAGAACTGGTGCGGGAAGTCGTCGACCCGCTTCTCCGGACTCGGGATGCCGACCTTCTGGAGCAGGTCGATGGCGCGCACCCGGGCGTCCCGCTTGGACGCGCCGTTGTGCTTCATGAACGGCTCGCCGATCTGCCTGCCGACCGTGTAGTACGGCGACAGCGCGGTGAGCGCGTCCTGGAAGATCATCGCCATCTTCTTGCCGCGCAGCTTCTCCAGCTGCTTCTCACCGGCGTCGGTCAGCTCCTGGCCGTCCAGGGTGATCGAGCCGTCGATGGCGGTCTTGCGGCGGTCGTGCAGGCCGAGGACGGCCAGGTTGGTCACCGACTTGCCGGAGCCGGACTCGCCCACGATGCCGAGGGTCTTGCCGCGCTCCAGGTCGAAGGAGAGTCCGTCCACCGCCTTGACGACGCCGCCCTCGGTGGAGAAGTGGACCTTGAGGTCGCGCACCGAGAGAAACGCGTCCCCCGCGGCGGCGGCCGGGGCCTCTTCGGGCTTGGTCTGAGTGGTCACGGTGGTTCTCCTAGGACAGGCGCACGCGCGGGTCGATGACGGCGTACAGGGCGTCCACGATCAGGTTGAAGACGATGATGAGCGCGGCGCTGACCAGCATGACGCCCATCAGCATCGGCAGGTCCTTGTTGATGACGGATTCCAGCGCGAGCCGGCCGATGCCGGCCAGGCCGAACGTCATCTCGGTCACCATGCCGCCGCCCATGAGGGCGGACAGGTCGATACCGAGGATGGTGACGATGGGGACGAGCGAGCCGCGCCAGGCGTAGCGGAAGAAGGTGTAGTTGCCCGACATGCCCTTGGCGCGGGCCGCCTTCACATGCTCTTCCTGCAGTTGCTCGATCATCGACGAGCGGCTCATGCGGGTGTAGTTGGCGGTGAAGATGGTCGCCATGACGAGCCATGGGATCAGCAGGCCCGCGAACCACCCGGCGGCGTCCTCCGAGATCGGCACGTACTTCGGCTTCTCCAGCCAGCCGGTGCTGTAGACGAGGGCCAGCAGCACGAGCGGGCCGAGGAAGTAGATCTGCAGGGAGCTGATGACCAGCGAACCGGAGCTGAACACCTTGTCGATCCACGTACCGCGGTTCCTGGCGGCAAGCAGACCGGCGCCGAGGCCGACGATGAGGAAGACCACGAGGCTTCCGACGGTCAGCGAGACCGTCAGCGGGAAGCGGTCCATGATCGTGTCCCAGACGTTCTGGTTGTTCGCGAAGGAGACACCGAAGCACGGGGCGTCGCAGTGTCCGACGGCGAAGTCACGGCCGGCGAAGATGCCGATCAGGAAGTTCCAGTACTGGACGGTGACCGGCTTGTCGAGGCCGAGGTTCTTGTGGATGACGTCCAGCGCGTCCGGAGTGCAGTTCTTGCCACAGGCCAGCAGGGCCGGGTCCTGCGGGATCGCGAAGAACATGAAGAAGGTGAAGGCACTGATCAACACCAGGATCAGCACCGCGCCGAAGGACCGGCGAATGAGGAATTGAAGCATGGCAGACAGCTGCTCTCAGGACTGCGGCAGTCGGATGGGGAGGTCTGGAGGAATCCGGGCCCGGTGGGGGCGCTCCGCCGCGCGCCCCCACCGGTTTCCCGACCGAACGGACTACTTCTTGAGGAAGACCCGCGTCACGTCCACGTAGCTCGAGTCCGAGCTGTAGCGGATGCCGCCGATGTTCGAACCGAAGATCTGGAAGACCTTGGTGTAGTAGATCGGGGCGGCCGGGTTGACTTCCTTGGAGATGTACTCGTTCAGCTCGGCCCAGGCCTTCGTGGCCTCCGCCGGGTCAGCGATCTTCTGGATGCGCTTGACCTCGGCGTTCACGTGGTCGTCGTTGATGTGCGAGTAGTTCGACGCGCCGTCCTGGATCTGCGTGCCGTCGTACACCGGCGGGATGACCGTGGAGGCGGACGGCCAGTCCTGGCCCCAGCCGGTCATGTAGAGGTCGTAGCCGTTCTTGACCTTGCCGACCTGCTCGTACCAGGTGGCGGAGTCGATCTCCTTCTTCTGGATGTCCAGACCGATCTTCTCCAGCGCGGTCGCGATCAGGACGGCCTGCTTCTGCCGGGTCGGCGTGTTGCCGTAGGCGTAGACGAGGCTCTTGCCCTCGAAGCCGCCCTCCTTGATCAGCTTCTTGGCGGCCTCGATGTCACCGTTCGGCTTCTTGGCGCGGTTGAACGGGTCGAACTCGCCGTCGTAGCCCGGGGTCGTGGGCGACATCAGGGAGTTGGCGACCTCACCGCCGTAGGCACCGCCGTCGGCCTTGAAGACCGAGTCCGAGGGCAGCGCCAGGGTGATCGCGTCACGGAGCTTCTTGTCCTTGATGCGGTCCAGGTTGAAGTTCAGCTGCCACACGTAGGGGGCGTAGCCCTGGATCGTGCGGTTCTGCATCGCCTGCTTGTCGCCGACGACCTTCTGGAGCTGGGTGGTGGCGACCTGGCCCGTGAACATCATCGCGTTCTTGGCCTCGCCCTGGTCGGCGAGGAGGGTCTTGGTCTGGTCCTCGTCGTCGTGGTTCATCGAGATGTTGAACCCGTCGACGTACTGGTGGCGCACCGAGTCGGACTTGGGGTCCCACTGGGTGTTCTTGACCAGCTTCATCGACTTGCCCGGCTTGAAGTCGGCGATCTTGTACGGGCCGACGGCGACGGGGGCGTTGTCGTACTTCGCCTTGGTGTCCGTCTCCTCGGGCACGACGCTGTAACCGGGCATGGTCAGCATCTGCGGGACGTCGGGACGCGCCTCCTTGAAGTGGAAGACGATCGTCTTGTCGTCCGGCGTCTCCAGGACGGTGTCGGGCAGGTGCTTGCCCTTGTCCGGGCCCGCGTAGGCGTCGCGGTAGGTGGTGCCGTCACCGGACAGCCACTGCTGGAGGTAGGTCGGGCCGTCGGTGATGTAGTTCGAGTACAGGCGCTCGACCGTGTTGCGGATGTCCGCGGAGTTGATCGGGTTCCCGTTCGCGTCCTTCAGGTTGTCCTTGAGGGTGTACGTCCAGGTCTTGCCACCCTCGGAGGACTTGCCCGCGTCGGTGGCGAGGTCGCCCACGACGGTCAGGTTGCCGTTCTCGTCCTCGTCGTACTGGGTCAGGCCGCGGAAGATCAGGCGGCTGAGCAGCTTGCCGTCCGAGACGTAGATCTGACCCGGGTCCAGGTGCGAGAAGTCCGCCTCCTGGTACACGGTCGCGACACCGCCCGGCTTGGCGCCCTCGACGTCGGGAGCCGGACCGGTGGACGCCGCGGCGTCACCGATCTTGACCGGCTTCGACTGCGACTTGGCGTCCTCCTTCTGCTTGCTGTTGTCCTTGGAGGAGCTGTCGCTGCCACCACCGCAGGCGGTGAGAGTCAGTGCGCCGGCGGCGACCGCGACTATGGCGGCCGTGGCGGTGCGGTTACGGAAGATGCTCATAGGGACGAATCCACCTGCCTGTGAGTAGTGAGCACTGCTGGTACGTGGCCGGGGCCGGGCTGAGCGGCACCGAACCGGCCGGGCGAGGATGTGGGGGGATATCCCCTGGATCTCAGCGGTTCGTCTTGGGATCGAAGGCGTCCCGCACCGAGTCACCGAGGAGGTTGAAGGCCACAATGAAGATCACCATGGCCACTCCGGGGAAGAGCATGTAGTACGGATCCTGCTCGACGATGTTGGCGCCGATGGCGAACATCCGTCCCCAGTCCGGCGTGGGCTCGACGTACCCGACGCCCACGAAGGACAGGAAGGCGATGCTGAGGATGGTGCTCGGCAGCGTGAGCGTCGCCTGTACCAGCGTCGGGGTGACGATGTTGGGCAGCAGTTCCTTGCGGAGGATGCGCCAGGGCGAGGCCCCGGAGATCCGCGCCGCCTCGATGAACTCCCGGTCGCGCAGGGACATCGTGGCGCCGCGGACGATGCGGGCCATGCTCATCCATCCCAGGAAGGACAGCACGATGATGATCGCGCAGGCGCGCACGTAGGTGGGCGTCTCCTTGTCCGGGGCGACGAACACCGTGGTGATGACGGGCATCGCCGCGACGAAGAACAGCTGGCTGGGCAGGGCCATGAAGAAGTCGGTGATCCGGCCGAGCCAGTAGTCGATCTTCCCGCCGAAGTAGCCGCCGGCGAGACCGATCAGGACACCCAGCACCGTCATGATGAGGGTGGCGGCCAGTGCCGTGGCCATCGAGTTGCGCATGCCGTACAGCAGCTGGGTGAACACGTCCCGGCCCAGGCCCGGTTCGATACCGAACCAGAACTCGCCGTCGATGCCGCCGAACGGCGCGGCGGGCATGGTGAACATGTCCAGCAGATCGGGGTTGACCTGCCCGTAGAGCGTGTACGGGTCCTTGCCGTACACCATCGAGATCAGCGGAGCCGCCGCCGCGATCACGAAGAAGAACAGGACGACGAAGGCAGATATCACACCGGCGCGGTCGCGCTTGAAGCGCGCCCACATCAACTGTCCGGGCTTGCGCCCTTCCGGCTCCTTGGTCTCCGGGGCGTCACCCTGCGGCGCGCTCTCTTTGTCCAAGACGGAAGAGGCTTCAGCACCCTCAATCTCGATTGGACTCGTCATGATTCGTCCATTTCACAGGTTGGAGGTCGTCGGGAGTGCACGAGTCCGACGGCCTTCGCACGGCGTACGTCTTTCGCAGCGCGCGAGGGGAACAACGACTCAGGGGCGGCACCGCCCCCTGGAGAACCCTGGCTCGCGGTCGGAACCACCGACCGACGGCACGCGTCGTCAAGGAAGTTGGCGACGCCTCGCCGCTGCCGCATCTACCGTGACGGCACGGAACGTACCCGCGGGGCCTACACCTGCCATCGGGAACGATGCGACCCATATGGCGCTTGTGGCACCTCGCATGGGTTCCTCCTCATGAATCCGCTGGTTCACCGCAAAGAGGAGCACGCGACACATCCCGGCCACTCACCGGTGACCGGAGATCGCCTGGCGTCCTCGTGCTCGCGAGCCTGCGCCCCGTCAGCGCGTGACCCGTTTATCCGAGCTCTACGCGCCTAACTATCTGCCATCCTCCGGCTAACGAACCACAGGTTCGAGGTCTCGGTTCGATCACAGATAGGGGCCAGATCTTTCAAAATCCGGACAAAGGGTTTGGTGCGAGATCGCTGCGAAACGGACTTGTTACACATCTAACGGGAGTCACTGTCCGTATAACGGACGTCCGCGCGACAGAAATTGATTGCGCGTGACCCTCGGGAGGTGCAAGCTGACAGACAGCTCTGTCTCGCGTCGGACTCGAACCTCGTCCTCGAGCGCGATGCCCCGGGTGCTCCCGCGCAGGTTAGTGCCGACGGGACCGCCCGGTGCCGGTCCGCGGCAAAATCGAGGGTTTTCCCTACCTGTTCCCTTCAGCCATACGAAACGGCACCGGACACCACGTCAGCCGTGGTGTCCGGTGCCGTTCGCTACGGGGAGGGTCAGCCGTGCTTGGCCCGGCTCGCGGCGCGGGCGCGCTCACGGGCGTCCAGGTTCACCTTGCGGATGCGGACGGCCTCCGGGGTCACCTCGACGCACTCGTCGTCGCGGCAGAACTCCAGGGACTGCTCCAGGGAGAGCTTGCGCGGCGGGACGATCGCCTCGAACGAGTCGGCCGAGGACGACCGCATGTTGGTGAGCTTCTTCTCCTTGGTGATGTTGACGTCCATGTCGTCGGCGCGGGAGTTCTCGCCGACGATCATGCCCTCGTACACCTCGGTGCCGGGCTCCGTGAAGAGCACGCCGCGCTCCTGGAGGTTGGTCATCGCGAACGCGGTGACGGCACCGGAGCGGTCGGCGACCAGGGAGCCGTTGTTGCGGGTCGTCAGGGCGCCGAACCAGGGCTCGTGGCCCTCGTGGATGGAGTGGGCGATGCCCGTGCCGCGGGTCTGGGTGAGGAACTCCGTCCGGAATCCGATCAGACCGCGGGAGGGCACCACGAACTCCATGCGGACCCAGCCCGAACCGTGGTTGGACATGTTGTCCATCCGGCCCTTGCGCACGCCCATGAGCTGCGTGACCGCGCCCATGTGCTCCTCGGGCACGTCGATCGTCATGCGCTCGACGGGCTCGTGCGTCTTGCCGTCGACCTCCTTGGTGACGACCTGCGGCTTGCCGATGGTCAGCTCGAAGCCCTCGCGGCGCATCTGCTCGACCAGGATGGCCAGCGCCAGCTCACCGCGGCCCTGCACCTCCCAGGCGTCGGGGCGCTCGGTGTCCAGGACGCGGAGCGAGACGTTGCCGATCAGCTCGCGGTCCAGGCGGTCCTTGACCTGGCGGGCGGTGACCTTGCGGTCCTTGACGGCCGCCTTGTTGTCCGCGCCCTTGCCGGTGGCGCCGCGGCCGACCAGCGGGGAGGTGTTGGTGCCGATGACCATGGAGATCGCGGGCTCGTCCACCGTGATCAGCGGCAGCGGGACCGGGTTCTCCTGGTCGGCCAGGGTCTCGCCGATCATGATGTCGGGGATACCGGCGACCGCGCAGATGTCGCCCGGGCCGGCCTTCTCGGCGGGCTTGCGGGTGAGGGCCTCCGTCATCATCAGCTCGGAGATCCGCACGTTGGCCACGGAGCCGTCGCGCTTCATCCAGGCGACGGTCTGCCCCTTCTTCAGCTCGCCCTGGTGCACGCGCAGCAGCGCGATGCGGCCGAGGAAGTTGTCCGCGTCCAGGTTGGTGACGTGCGCCTGGAGCGGGGCGGCCTCGTCGTACACCGGGGCGGGGATGTAGTCGAGGATCGTCGAGAAGAACGGCTCCAGGCTGGTGGAGTCCGAGGGGACCGTGCCGTCGTCGGGCTTGGTCAGGGAGGCGACGCCGTCCCGGCCGCAGGCGTAGACGATCGGGAACTCGATCTGCTCCTCGTCGGCGTCCAGGTCCAGGAAGAGGTCGTAGGTCTCGTTGACGACCTCGTCGATCCGGGCGTCCGGGCGGTCCGTCTTGTTGATGCAGAGGATGATCGGCAGCCGCTGGCTGAGCGCCTTGCGGAGCACGAAGCGGGTCTGCGGGAGCGGGCCCTCGGAGGCGTCCACGAGCAGGACGACGCCGTCGACCATCGACAGACCGCGCTCGACCTCGCCGCCGAAGTCGGCGTGGCCGGGGGTGTCGATGATGTTGATCGTGATCGGGTCCCCGCCGTCCTTCGGGTGGTACTTCACCGCGGTGTTCTTGGCGAGGATCGTGATGCCCTTCTCACGCTCCAGGTCGTTCGAGTCCATCATGCGGTCGTCGACGCCCTCGAGCTGGTGGGCGGCGAAGGCACCGGCCTGCTTCAGCATGCCGTCGACGATGGTGGTCTTGCCGTGGTCGACGTGGGCGACGATGGCTACGTTGCGGATGTCGTGGCGCGTGGCCATATGAGGCGTACTCCCGGAGGGTGTGTGGACGGCCCTCGCGTACGTCCGTGTCACGCGGGCCTGCCGGGCGGTACATGCCACGGCCTCACCCAATGGTACGGGGCTCCGGGGGCTGGGGCTTGCCGGGAGGGGGTGGGGGCCGCGTCAGGACGAGGGCGTGGCCGAGGGCCGGGAGCCGTTCGCGCCCTTCTTCAGGAAGCCCATGTCCTGGTAGACCGGCGTCTCGAAGCCGAAGGCGCCCGCGTTGGCGAGGTTCTTGCGGGCCGCGATCAGCTGGGGCCGCTGGTAGAGCGGAATGGAGCCGGCCGCCGCCCAGATCCGCGAGTCGGCCTTGCGCAGCAGGTCCCGCGCCTCTCCCTCGTCCAGCGTGCCCATGGCCCGGTCGAAGAGCTGGTCGACCTGGTCGGTGCCGACCCGGGTGTAGTTCTGCGCGACGTTCAGGGAACCGTCGGCGGCCGGGACGGGCTTGGCGTAGATGGGGCGGGCGTCGGTGGCGGGGAAGGCGGAGGCGGGCCAGGAGTAGAGGGCCAGGTCGTACTCGCCGGAGGCGATGTGGTCCTTGAAGTAGCTCTCGTCCGGCACCTTGGTGATGTCGGTGCCGACGCCGATCTTCTCCAGCATGTCCGAGACACGGTCGGCGACGGTGCGCAGCGCGTCGGAGCCCGGACCCGAGGGGAGCACGAAGCGCAGGGTGAGCGCCTTGCCGTCCTTGGCGACGGGGGCCTCGGCGGCGGCGGGGGCGGCGGTGCCCTTGGGGGCGTACGCGCCGGTGGCGCCGCCCTGCGCGGTGTTCTTGCCGCTGCTGTGCTTCTCGCCGCTCTCCTGGTCGGTGCCGTCGTCCTCGTTCTTGGCGCCGCCATCGTTCTCGCCGTCGTTCTTCTCGTCCTCGCCGACGATGTACGTCCCGTCGTCGTCGCCGTCCTCGGACTTCTTCTTGCCGTCGCTCTCCTTGTCGCCCTCGGCGCCGGCCGCCTTCTCGGCCTCCTTGGGCTTCTTCACCGGCCCGCCGGGCACCCAGCCGGCGTCCGCGAGCAGGGCCCGGGCCTCCTTGGCGTTCTGCTCGCCGAGCGCGCCGCTGCCGTCGGCGTAGGCGGGCTGGCCGGCCAGCGCGACGTGGCTGCCGACCGGCTCGGCCGGCAGGCCCAGCGGCCCCAGGACGGCCTTGGCCAGCTTCCCCCGGTCCAGGGCGCGGGCCACGGCGCGGCGGACGCGCTCGTCGGCGAGGGGCCCGTCGGCGCCGTTGAGGGCGAGCTGGGTGTAGGCGGGCTCCAGGGACTTGCGCACCTCGAAGCCGCTCAGCGCCCGCTGCCTGCGTTCCCGCTTGGCCAGTGCCTCCTCCCGCTCCTCGCGGGCGAGGGTCTCCTCCTCGGCGGCGTCCTCGTCGGAGCCCTTGGCGATGGCCCAGGACCGCAGCGCCCGCGCGGCCGACCTGCCCTGCGGTCCGGCGGCGGGGCTGTCCTCCGGGTCTGCGGCCGGGCTGTCCTCCGGCCCCATCAGCGGGGTGCCGGTGCCGGCGTCGCGGGGACCGGCGGCCACGGTGACCTCCTCAGCGGTGTCCGGGTCGATCTCCGCGAGGTCGAGCTTGCCCGCCGCGAGCTGGGAGACCCGCTTCTCGCGGGGGACGGCGCGCAGGACGATCTGCTCCAGCTTGGCCGGCTCGCCCCACCAGCGCGGATTGCCGGTGAGGACGACCTCGTCCTCCTTGGTGTCGACCTTCTTGACCGCGAAGGGCCCGGCGGTGGTCTTCAGCTCACGGCGCGCGCCGTCGTTGAAGGCGTCGGGGGTGCCCATGACGTCCTTCGGGTACAGCGGCGTGAACAGGGACTTCCAGTCGGCGTAGGGGCGGCTGAAGGTCACCTTGACCTCCAGGTCGTCGCCGCCGCGCTCGATCTTCTCGATGCGGTCGTAGCCGGCGTTGCGGGCGGTCCAGTACGCGCTGTCCTTGCCGGACAGGGCGCGCCACTGAGCGGCGAAGTCGGCGGCGCCGATCTCCCGGCCGTCGCTCCAGACCGCCTGCTGGTTCAGCTTGTACACGACGACCTGTTTGGGCTCGGTGTCGACGACCTCGGCCGACTCCAGGTAGTCGGGGTTGCGGACCGGGCGGCCGGTCTCGTCCATCCGGTACATCGAGGGCAGCACGGCCTGCGCGACGCGGGTCGTGGTCGCGTCGGCGTCGGACTGGAAGGAGTTCAGGGTCTCCGGCACGGAGTCCGCGGCCCAGCGCAGCGTGCCGCCGTCGGAGATCCGGGCGCGGGCCGCGGCGGCGGTGTCCTGCCCGGCGAGCGGCTTGCCCTTCGGTTCCTCGGAGGTGCAGGCGGCCAGCGCGGGGACCGCGAGCGCGCCCGCGGTGAGGAAGGCGACCGAGCGCATCACAGCGCGCGGTCCGACGCCGACGTGGGACATCTCTGCTACCTCCGGAAGGCCGCGGGCGTGGTGATCGCTTTAGCGGTATTTGGAGTTGATCATTTGTATTCAGCCGGTCTGTGGCCACTGAAGGGGAAAGGATTCGGCAACGGAGGGCGACACGGCGGCGACGGCGGGTAAGGCCACCCGAGTGGAGCAACGGACCCAGGAGTGCATCCACGCGCCTCGGTCAATCGGTGCACATCCCTTCCCACCGGCGGGTGTGACGCGCAACACTCGCAGGCGCATGAACGTCGCCATCCAAGGCCGGCCCCTGGCCGCGGCCGAAGGAAGTGAGGTCACGTCATGTCCGTGCACGAGGAACTGACAAGGATCCAGCACACCCTCGACGACCTGTCCCGCTCGGTGGGCCGCCTGGAACAGCAGCTCGGCAGCGGGGGCCTGGAGATCCGCCGGGTCCGCACCGACGCCGGGCACCTGCGCGAGAGCGTCGCGCTGCTGCGGGAGGCCGCCGCCTCGCCGGGCGCGCCGAAGCGGCCCGACCTCGTCACCATCTCCGACGATCCGTACGACCTCTCGCTGTGGACGGACACGGACGACGAGGGACTGGGCGCCCGCGACCGCCACGCCCCCTGAACCCGCCCCGACAACCGGAGTCGCCCAGTGGCCACTGGCACCGAACCTCCAGACACCGAACCCCATCCCCGGGGCGGCGGCGTCCACACCCCGACGCGCGCCGCCATCCGCGCCCCGCACCTGCGCACCGACCGCTGGTGGCTGGCCCCGGCCGCCACCGCCGCGGGCCTGCTGGCCTTCGTCGCCTACTCGACCTGGCGGGCCTTCGCCAACGCGGACTACTACGCGGCCCCGTACGTCTCGCCCTTCTACTCCCCCTGTCTGGCGGAGAACTGCGAGCCGATGCGCGGCGGACCCAACTGGGAGATCTTCGGCGGGTGGTGGGGCATCTCCCCCGCCGTCATCATCCTGATCTTCCCGCTCGGCTTCCGCCTGACCTGCTACTACTACCGCAAGGCCTACTACCGCGGTTTCTGGGCCTCCCCGCCCGCCTGCGCCGTGGCCGAGCCGCACCAGAAGTACACCGGCGAGACCCGCTTCCCGCTCATCCTGCAGAACGTCCACCGGTACTTCTTCTACGCGGCACTGCTGGTCGCCCTGATCCTCACCTACGACACCGTGCTCGCCTTCCGCGACGAGGACTACGCGTGGGGCCACATGGGCCTGGGCACCCTGGTCTTCCTCGCCAACATCGTGCTGATCTGGGCGTACACCCTCTCCTGCCACTCCTGTCGGCACATCGTCGGCGGCAAGCTCAAGCACTTCTCCCGGCATCCCGTGCGCTACCGGATGTGGCAGTGGGTCGGGAAGCTCAACGCCCGGCACATGCAGCTCGCGTGGGCTTCGCTGGTGAGCGTGGGGGTCGCCGACCTCTACGTGTATCTCGTCGCGTCCGGTGCCTTCGACGATCCGAGGTTCTTCTGATGTCCGTGGTCGACCGGCAGCAATGGGACGTCGTCGTGGTGGGCGCGGGCGGCGCCGGGCTGCGCGCCGCCGTCGAGGCCCGCGAGCGGGGCGCCCGTACGGCCGTGATCTGCAAGTCGCTGTTCGGCAAGGCGCACACCGTGATGGCCGAGGGCGGCATCGCGGCCGCCATGGGCAACGTCAACTCCGGGGACAACTGGCAGGTCCACTTCCGCGACACGATGCGCGGCGGCAAGTTCCTCAACCAGTGGCGGATGGCCGAGCTGCACGCCCAGGAGGCGCCGCAGCGGGTGTGGGAGCTGGAGACCTGGGGCGCGCTGTTCGACCGGACCGAGGACGGCCGGATCTCCCAGCGGAACTTCGGCGGCCACGAGTACCCGCGCCTCGCCCACGTCGGCGACCGCACCGGCCTGGAGCTGATCCGCACCCTCCAGCAGAAGATCGTCTCCCTCCAGCAGGAGGACTTCCGGGAGACCGGCGACCACGAGTCCCGGCTCCGGATCTTCCAGGAGTGCACGGTCACCCGCGTGCTCAAGGACGGCCGCCAGGTGTCCGGCGTCTTCGGCTACGAGCGGGAGACCGGCCGCTTCTTCGTGCTGGAGGCGCCCTCTGTGGTCATCGCCACCGGCGGGATCGGCAAGTCCTTCAAGGTGACGTCGAACTCGTGGGAGTACACCGGGGACGGCCACTCCCTGGCGCTGCTCGCCGGAGCACCCCTGCTGAACATGGAGTTCGTGCAGTTCCACCCGACGGGCATGGTCTGGCCGCCCTCGGTGAAGGGCATCCTCGTCACGGAGTCGGTGCGCGGCGACGGAGGGGTGCTGAGGAACTCGGACGGCAAGCGGTTCATGTTCGACTACGTCCCGGACGTCTTCAAGGAGAAGTACGCCGAGTCCGAGGAAGAGGGCGACCGCTGGTACGACGACCCCGACCACAACCGGCGTCCGCCGGAGCTGCTCCCCCGCGACGAGGTCGCCCGCGCGATCAACGCCGAGGTCAAGGAGGGCCGGGGCTCCCAGCACGGCGGGGTCTTCCTGGACGTGTCGACCCGGATGCCCGCCGAGGTGATCAGGCGCCGGCTGCCCTCCATGTACCACCAGTTCAAGGAGCTGGCCGACGTCGACATCACGGCCGAGGCGATGGAGGTCGGGCCCACCTGCCACTACGTGATGGGCGGCATCGCCGTCGACTCCGACACGGCCGCCGCGCGCGGGGTACCGGGGCTGTACGCGGCCGGCGAGGTGGCCGGCGGCATGCACGGCTCCAACCGACTCGGCGGCAACTCCCTCTCCGACCTGCTGGTCTTCGGGCGCCGGGCGGGCCGGCACGCCGCCGAGTACGCGGCGGGCAGCGCGTCCGGCACGCGTCCGCGGGTGGACGACCCCCAGGTCGACGCCGCCGCGGCCGAGGCGCTGCGGCCGTTCTCCGCCGAGGCGGAGGCGCCCGGGGACGGCCCGCCGGAGAACCCGTACACCCTCCACCAGGAACTCCAGCAGACGATGAACGACCTGGTGGGCATCATCCGGCGGGAGCCGGAGATGAAGCAGGCCCTGGAGAAACTGGCCGAGCTGCGGGTACGGGCCCGCCGGGCCGGCGTCGAGGGGCACCGGCAGTTCAACCCCGGCTGGCACCTCGCCCTGGACCTCAGGAACATGCTGCTGGTCAGCGAGTGCGTGGCCCGGGCCGCGCTGGAACGCACCGAGTCCCGCGGCGGGCACACCCGCGAGGACCATCCGTCGATGGACCGCCGCTGGCGCCCGGCCAACCTGCTGTGCACGCTCGCCGACCCGGCGGGCGCCCTGGGCGCGACGGACCCGGAGCGCGGCCAGATCACCCTGGAACGGCAGACCACCGAGCCGATCCGGCCCGACCTGCTCGCCCTCTTCGACAAGGAGGAGCTGGTGAAGTACCTCGCCGACGAGGAACTGGAGGGGCGGTCCGAATGAGCGGCTACCAGGCCCGCTTCAAGGTGTGGCGCGGTGACGTCGGGGGCGGCGGGCTGGAGGACTTCAAGGTCGAGGTGAACGACGGCGAGGTGGTCCTCGACATCATCCACCGCCTCCAGGCCACCCAGGCCCCCGACCTCGCCGTGCGCTGGAACTGCAAGGCGGGCAAGTGCGGTTCGTGCTCCGCGGAGGTCAACGGGCGGCCCCGGCTGCTGTGCATGACCAGGATGTCCGTCTTCACCCGCGAGGAGACGATCACCGTCACGCCCCTGCGCGCCTTCCCCGTCGTCCGCGACCTGGTGACGGACGTCGGCTTCAACTACACCAAGGCCCGCGAGATCCCGTCCTTCGTCCCGCCCGCCGACCTCGGGCCGGGCGAGTACCGGATGGCGCAGGAGGACGTGGACCGCTCGCAGGAGTTCCGCAAGTGCATCGAGTGCTTCCTGTGCCAGGACACCTGCCATGTGGTGCGTGACCACGAGGAGAACAAGCCGGCCTTCGCGGGGCCGCGCTTCCTCATGCGCGTCGCCGAACTGGACATGCACCCGCTGGACGCGGCCGACGACACCGGCCTGGACCGCGGGCGCACGGCCCAGGACGAGCACGGCCTCGGCTACTGCAACATCACCAAGTGCTGTACGGAGGTCTGCCCCGAGGGCATCAAGATCACGGACAACGCGCTGATCCCCCTCAAGGAACGGGCCGTGGACCGCAAGTACGACCCGCTGGTCTGGCTGGGTTCGAAGATCAGGCGCCGGTCCTAGCGCACCCAGCCGTTCCGGTACGACGTCCAGTCCTCGTCCGTCGCCGCGAAGTCGATGTACGCGGCGACGCCGAAGCGCTCGCGGTCGGCGTCGGTGCGGGACAGGCCCAGGCGGACGCCGCGCACGGCGGCGGCGACGGTCTCCGCGTGATTCCAGTGTCCGAAGCGGTTCTCGTGGTAGAAGGGCAGGCCCATCAGCAGGTGAGTGGTGGGCGGGGTCACCTCCAGCGCGAGCGAGGTCTGCTGGGCGACGTACCCGCCGTACAGGCTCTCCAGGGGCTGCATGGTGTCGTACGACATGACGGCGATCTGGTCGACGCGGCGGGCGACCTGGCCGAAGAACTTCTGCGACCACCACTTGGGGTGCCCGGCGACCGTGCCCCAGAAGGAGTGGAAGCCGGGCAGCGGGTCGATCTGGTGGGCGGCGACGGAGAGTTGCGCGTCCCGGTCCCGGGTGACGGCGCGTACGTCGTCCAGGAGGGAGAGGTAGTCCCGGTCCCCGGAGTGCAGCGGCTCCAGGTCGAGGTGGACGCCCTCGTAGCCCGCGTCCAGGACCTGGCGGGCCGAGTCGACGACGGCGGCGCGGGTGGCCGCCTTCTCCAGTCGCATGCCGTCGGGACTTTCGGTGGCGAGGACGTCGCCGAGGAACGCCTGGACGCGGACGCCGGGCAGTTCGCGGTGCACGCCGTCGATCAGCCAGCGCGCCTTCGGGTACAGCGACTTCGGCAGGGTGCCGTCGTGCTCCATCGGGCCGGTGTGGACGTACAGGTCGCGGATGCCGGTGGACTCGACGCGGCGGGCGAAGGCGGCGAGGTCCGCGTCGTCCTTGCGGCCGTCGACCCAGGCGTGGCCGAGCCAGATCGCGTCGCGGTTCCTGGTGTACGTGCCGTCGGCGGGGTCGCCCATGTAGTTGACGCGGAGGGCGGCCTCGGCGGTGAGGAGGGGGAGGAGCAGGACCACGAGGACGGCGAGGGTGATGCGGCGCAGCCGTCTCCGTCTCCTGCCCTTGCTCTCGCTCTGGCCCTCGCTCTGGCTCCTGCCCTTGCTCTCGCTCTGGCCCTCGCTCTGGCTCGGGCCCTCGCTCTCGCCGTCGGCCTTCGCTTCTGTGTGTCCCACCGGGTCCCCTCCCTGCGGAGCGCCGACGCGACGCGCCCCGCGTGTTGCCTGCGGGGACGAGTCGAACCGGTGTTCCGGTTGCGGTCAGGGGGCGCGGTGGGTCAGAACAGGCTCAGCAGGGCCTCCGCCGGGTCCGTGAGCTGGGTGTCGCCGCCCGGCAGGGGCAGTTCGAACCACACCGTCTTGCCGCGTGGCGTACGGCGGGAGCCCCAGGCCGCGCTGAGCAGCCCGACCAGTTGCAGGCCCCGGCCGCCCTCGTCGGTGTCACGGGCGCGGCGCCTGCGGGGCTGGACCAGGCCGGAGTCCCAGACCTCGCAGACCAGGGTGCGGTCGAGCAGCAGGCGGAGCCTGATCTCGCCCTCGCCGTACCGGAGCGCGTTGGTGACGAGTTCGCTGACCAGCAGCTCCGTCGTGTCGACCAGCGGTTCCATGTCCCAGTCGAGCAGCTGGGCGCGGGCCAGCTCGCGGGCCCGGCCGACGCTGCGCGGCTCGCGCGGCAGGGTCCAGTCGCCGACGGACTCCGTGGGCAGGCCCTGGACGCGGGCCATCAGCAGGGCGATGTCGTCCTCGCCGTGGTGGCTGTCGAGGGTGTTGAGGACCTGGTCGCAGACGTCCTCCAACGGCTGGGTGGGGTCGGTGAGGGCTCCCACGAAGGCCTGGAGTCCCTCGTCGAGGGGGTGGTCGCGGCTCTCGACCAGGCCGTCGGTGTAGAGGGCGAGCAGGGCGCCCTCGGGCAGTTCGACCTCCACCTCCTCGAAGGGCTCCCCGCCAACGCCGAGCGGCAGGCCGGGCGGCACGTCCAGCATCAGCGCGGACTCGCCGGGCTCGACCAGGACGGGCGGCAGGTGGCCGGCGTTGGCGAAGGTGCAGCGCCGGGTCACCGAGTCGTAGACGGCGTACACGCAGGTCGCCAGGTAGACCTCGGAGAGGTCGGCCTCGCGGGGTCGGCGGGCGGCCCGGGTGGCCTGCTGGACGCCGCCGGGTGCGCCGAGGCCGCGCGCGATCTCGTCCAGCTGGGAGAGCACCTCGGCCGGTTCGAGGTCGAGCTGGGCCAGGGTGCGGACGGCGGTGCGGAGTTCGCCCATCGCGACGGCCGCGCGCAGCCCGCGGCCCATGACGTCGCCGACGACCAGCGCGGTGCGGTGGCCGGGGAGTTCGATGACGTCGAACCAGTCGCCGCCGACCTCGCTGGCCCGGCCGGTGGCCGCTTCGCCGGGCAGGTAGCGGCAGGCGATGTCGAGCCCGGAGGCCTCGGGGTCGCCGGGCGGGAGGAGTGAGCGTTGCAGTATCAGCGCGCGTTCGTGCTCGCGCCGGTAGAGGCGGGCGTTGTCGATGCAGACGGCGGCGCGCGCGGCCAGCTCCACGGCGAGGTCGCGGTCCCGGTCGCCGAAGGGTTCGCTGCCCTTGGTCCGGGCGAACTGGGCGAGTCCGACGACCGTGTCGTGGGCGACCATCGGCACGGCGAGCGTGGACTGTACGAGGCTGCCGTCCTCGGCGGGGACGGTGCGCGGGCGGCCCGTGCGCAGGGCGTCCGCGCAGGGCGAGTTGAAGGGGTAGTGGTGGACGGCGCCGAGCTGCACGCGCTCGCCGGCGCCGTGCAGGGGCGCGTCGGAGACGGCGCTGGAGTAGGCGACGCGGCGCAGCTCCGCGCTGCCGTCGGCGAGGCCGGCGGGGGTCTCGTCGCCGACCAGGAGGCCCTGGTAGAGGTCGACGGTGGCGAGGTCGCAGAAGCCGGGGACGACGACGTCGAGGAGTTCGCGGGCGGTGGTCTCCAGGTCGAGGGAGTTGCCGATGCGGGCGCCGGCCTCGTTGAGCAGCGCGAGGTTGCGGCGGGCGGCGGCGGCCTCGCGGGCGGCGGCGCGGCGGGCGGTGATGTCGGTTCCCAGCCAGGCGACGCCGATGGGGCGGCCCGAACCGCTGTGGACGCGGTAGAGGTTGACCGACCAGTGGCGGCGTTCCTCCGAACCGGGCACGAATCCCGTGACGTGCATGTCCGTGATGGAGTCGCCGCTCTCCAGCACCCGGCGCAGGGTCGCGGAGACCCGGTCGGCCTCGGCGCGCGGCAGGTAGTCGTGGACGCCCTTGCCGCGGTGGTCGTCGGGTGTGCCGCCGAAGGTGGAGGCGAACCGCTGGTTGGCGCGGCGCACCCGGAGGTCGGGGTCGATCAGCAGGAAGCCGAACGGAGACTGGCCGAATATGGCCTGCGAGGCGGCGAGATCGGTCTCGATGCTGCGCAGGACGCGCACGTCGACGACGATGCAGACGGCGGCCTTCTCGCCGTCCTCCGTCCGCGTCGGCATGACGTACACCTCGGCGAGGCCGCGTGTTCCGCGACCGGTCCCGGTCCTGTGGCCGCCGTCGGCGTCCGGCGCGCGGAAGGGGACCACGCCGGTCCACTCCCGGCCGTCGAGGATCTCGGCCATCTTCCGCTGGCCGCGCTCCCGCAGGTCGGGGTCGATGAAGGCGTCGATGGGGTCGGTGCCGACCGCGTGTTCGGCGGGGATGCCGAGCAGTTGCTCCGCGCGCAGGCTCCACTGGTCGACGAGCCCGTCGGGGCCGATGGAGAAGGACGCGACCTTGATGTAGTCGTAGATGGAGCCGGGCGGGCTGCTCTGCCACACCGCGTCACCGAGTGGCGCGTCCTCCGACGGGCCCTCCGACTTCGTGGGCCTCGCTGGTATCTCGCTCACGCGAACCGTCCCCTCCAGCTCACCGCGTCCGGCACCGGTCACCAAAGGCGGCTGCCCGCAGTATCCAGCACTACGGCGCCGCACAACACGGTGTTCACGATCACAGCACGGTCCCGATGGTTTTCGGTCCGGACCGCGCCAACACTTCCAGTCTTCTAACCAGCGGACACGGCATCGAATCACGCTGTTCCACAACTGCCACTGGCCTGAACCAGTTGTGGCCGTTCCGTCACCCCGGGAGCGTGAGTTCGAACCACACCGTCTTGCCCGCGTCCCCGGCCCGGGTGCCCCAGCGGTGCACGGACGATGCCACCAGTTGGAGACCGCGGCCGTCCTCGTCCTCGGGGCGGGCGACGCGCTCGCGCGGCGGGTCGGGCACCGGGTCGGAGACCTCCACCAGCAGGATCCCGGGCGGTGCCGCGGGGCGGCGGAGCAGGCAGACGCCTATGGGGCCGGTGGCGTGCCGCAGGGCGTTGGTCACCAGTTCGCTGACCAGCAGGACGGCGATGTCGCCGACACAGTCGAGGTCCCACTCGCGCAGGGCACCGCGCACCTGCCGGCGGGCGGTCCGCACGGCGTCCGGCACCGCGGGAAAGACCCACTCCGCACGGCCGCCCTCGCTGTCGATCACGCCGCTCACTTCCTGGCCGGCGATCCCCCACCCATGTCCGGTTTCATGGGGTTAATGGGCACATACCCTGGATTCGGGCTCGGTACCGCTCGGGAGGGCGCACGGTGTCACGCGCGGCGTGCGGGGCGCTCATGTCGACCCGCTCACGCCCGCCCCGCGTCCGTGGCGCCCAGCCCCAGGTGCGCGAGCGCCCGCTCGACGGCCGGCACGTCCTGGTCGAGCCAGGGCACGTCCCAGACGCGGGCGGGGGTCAGCCAGCGCAGGACGTCGTGGTCCTCGAGGGGTTCGGGGTCGGGGGAACCGGGGAGGAGTCGCGCCGTCCACACGTGCAGGACGAAGGGTGATCTCAGGGGCCACTGACCCGGGACGCGCTCCCCGGCCTCGGCCGCCACCCCCAGTTCCTCGCGCAGTTCCCGCACGAGGGCGGCCTCGGGCGTCTCGCCCGCCTCGACCTTGCCGCCGGGCAGCTCCCAGCGTCCGGCCAGTTCGGCCGGCGCGCTGCGGCGCGCGGCGAGCAGGCGTCCGCCGTCGACCAGGGCGGCGCCCACCACGATCCGTTCCGTCATGCGCCGGAGCCTACGGGCTGCCGGCCGGGCTCGTCGGCCCCGGTCAGTCCACCCCGCCCTGTCCGTTCGCGCCGAGCCGCTCGACCCAGTAGAGCTGCTTGTGGCCGCGGCCGTCGAGGGTGTCCGCGATCTTCTGGGCCTCGGCCCGGGTCGCGTACCTGCCCACGCGGTAGCGATTGCCGTTGTCGTCCTGCCGGAAGACCAGCCAGGGAAGAGTGACCGTGCTGTCGTTCATCGCGCCCCTCCACTTCCCGCCCGCGGCTCGTGCCGCGCCCCGCCCGCCAAGGAAACCCCGATCCGCATATGCCCGAGCCTACGCCCAACCTTCACGGAGCGAATACGGCTTTGCACAAAGAGGTACGCAACCAGCCAGAACGCAGGGGGCGCACGATGCGGAACGCGCCGCCTCCGCGCTCCGATGCGTCCGGTCGGAGGCATGCCGGAGCCGAGGGAGGCCACCTGCGGGAACGACCGGATTGACCGGATTCATACGCCGCGCGAAGGGCGGGACCGGGCGGCCGGGCGGGCCGACGGGCAGTGGAGAGGGGCGCGGGAGGCGCACGGGAGGCGTGCGCCATCTCACACCTCTAGGAGGCGCCCCAACTCGCCCGGCGGCGCTGCTGGTTGACGGGCGGGGGCGCCGCCGGGGTGACGGGCGCGGGCCGCGGCGGGCGGCGGGCGAGGCCGTGACCGGCAGACGGATTGGGGGCCTTCGGGTGGCGGACGGGCGAAAGGGGGCTGGGGACGCCACCAGGTGCTGGGCGGGGGCCGCCAGGTGATGGGCGGGGGCCGCCAGGTTTTGGGTGAGGCCGCCAGGTGATGGGTAGGGGCCGCCACCAGATGACGAGCGACGGCCGCAACCAGCGGACGGACGGACGCGCCGCCGGCGGACGGGCGGGGGACGCCCATCGGGTGACGGGCCGGGACCGCGAGCGCCGGGCGGGCGGGCGGCAGCGCCTGCCGGTGGAAGCGGGCGCTACCTCACCGGCAGGTGATAGGAGACCCGGTACCGGTCGGCGGGGACGACCACCTCGGCCGTTTCCACCGCGCGGCCCGAGGCGTAGAACGTGCGCTGGACGACCAGGACCACATGTCCGGGGACACCGCCGAGGGCGAGCAACTCCTCGGCGAGGCCGGGGCGGGCACCGACCTCCTCGGTGACGTTGTCGACGACGACGTCGATCGCGGCCATCCGCTCGACGACGCCCATGCCGCCGAGCGGCCCCTCCTCGGGCAGCATCACCGGCGTGCGGCCGGTGAGGTCGAGCGGCTCCCAGGAGGTGGAGAGCATCATGGCCTCGCCCGCCTCCCGGAAGACGTACCGCGTGCACATCACGCGGTCGCCGGGTTTGATGGCGAGCCGCTCGGCCACGGCCACGCTCGCCTCGGCCTGTTCGCTGCGCGACTCCCACGTGCCGTGCGCGTCGCCGTCGGCCTGCTCCTGCCGGAAGGGGGTGGCGCCGCCGGCCGGCCGGTACCCCGAGCGGGCGACGCGGCGGGGCACGGGCCGCTCGCGCACGTACGTCCCGGAACCGGAGCGGCCCTCGACCAGACCCTCGGCCATCAGCACCTTGCGCGCCTCCAGGGCGACGGTGTCCGAGACGCCGTACTCCTCGCGGATCCGCGCCTGCGACGGCAGGCGCGTATGGGGCGGCAGCAGGCCGTCGGCGATCTTCTTGCGGAGATCACCCGCGACACGCAAATACGCCGGCTGCTCACCGAATGTCACTGGCCACTCCCATCAGGTTGTACAGACAGCAACAGCGTGGCAACCGTGGGTTGTACCAGGCAAGCAAAGGCCAGAGAATCACTCGATGTGATGACTTGCGCCGCCCGGAGGCTTTACGCAGGCACTTTCTCCCCGTTATAGGAGCGGTCACACCTCCAGACCGGAGTCACCCCCGCCGCCGTCTCCACCACTCCCGTACTCCGGCGGCGTGGTGGCCAGCCCCAGAGCCTTGCGGGCGGTGACCGTGGTCTCGGCTACGACGAGGTCGTAGCCCTTGCCGTAGTGCTCGTAGTACGCGTCGGCGTCGGAGGCCTTCGCGGCCAGCGCCCACTCCTTCTGCGCCGCCTCGAGGTCCTCGACCAGTTCGGCGACCGGACGGTCGGCGTCGGCGGGCCAGTCGTGCCGGTCGAGCATCGTGACCTCGCCCCTGAGCGCCTCCGCCACCTGCCCCGCCCAGACCCGGTAGCCCTCGAGGTCGTCCTCGACGGCCTCGGCGTCGGGCACCTCGTCCATCGCCCGGTTGAGGTACCCCTCCGCCAGCAGGTACGTGTGCTGGTCCGGGTCGAGTCCGGCGCCGTCGTTGCGGAGCGAACCGGTCAGCGTGGCCCGCTCGTCCGTGTTCCCGAACAGGCAGGTGATCTCCCGGTCGCCGGTCCGCCAGCTCTCGGAGGTCGGGGTCAGGTAGTACACGTCGACGTCGGCCGGCAGCGCCCACCGGTCCATCGCGTAGGTGTCCTGGAGGGCGTAGCACTGGTCGTCCGCGGCCCGCGTGATCTCCGCGTCGCCGGGGAAGGAGCCGCCCGGCAGCTCGAAGGCGGCGAACACCTCGCCGTCGTGCTCCTCGTCGCAGGACACCTCGTCGACGTCGTACGTCACGCCCTGGAGGGAGCCGCTGGGGGTGGTGAAGCACTGGCCCTTCTCCAGGCCGTGGGCGGTGCCCTCGCCGCGCGCGGCGTCCCGGAAGCCGTCCCAGAAGTCGGCGGCGCCACCCGTGGCGAGGGCGACGGCCCACAGGGCCAGCCCCACGGAGGACAGCACGGAACCGGCCACGGCGAACCCCTTGCCGCGCTCGCCCCGCTTCCTGATCTGCGCCAGCGCGACCAGCCCCAGCACGAGCCCGACCGCCGGCACGAAGCACAGGACACCGAGCACGAAGGCCGCGATCGCGAGCCCGTTGACCGACGGCCGCGCGGGGTACGCCCCGTAGGGCCCGTAGGGCTGCCCGGCCGGCGGGTACCCCCAGGCACCCGGGTACGGCTGCGGAGGCACCGGGTACGGCCCCGGCGGCGGCTGCTGTCCCGGCGGGTACGGCCCCTGGGAATGGGGCCCTTGGGGCCCGGGCGGCGGCGGTATGGACACGTGTACCGTGCTCCTGTTTCGGACGGTGACGCGAAGGCGCCGCGGAACTGCGGCCGGGCCCCACGCGGTGGCCGGCCGATCACTCAGCGCATGGTAAGCGACCGCCGCTTCGGCCTCCGCGCCGCGCTCCGGCATCGCGCCTCGTCCTCGCGGCGGGCTGGGTCGGCGACCCGGAGCCCTACCGCGAGGACGAGTTCGTTCACTGAGCTGCCGTCAGAGCACCGTCAGGACTCCGTCAGAACTGCAGGGCCCAGGCGTCGATCCGCCCGGTGTCCCACGTCGCGTTGTCGCTGACGCGGAGCTTCCACGTGCCGTTCGCGGTCTCCGAGGAGGCGTTCACGGTGTACGTGGTGTTGATGTCGTCCGCGCTGCCGCCGGTGCCGTACGCCTTGAGGGTGTACGCCGTGCCGTCCGGGGCGACCAGCTGGACCTGGAGGTCACCGATGTAGGTGTGGACGATGTTCACCTCGACGGCGAGCAACGACGGGGCGTTGCCCGAGACCCCGGACACGGTCACCGGGGACTCGACGGTGGCGTTGTCCCGGATGGTGTAGTCGCCGGTGTTCTCGAAGCGGTCCCCGGTAGGCGGGGGCGTGTCGCCTCCGCCGACGTTCAGCAGGCGGTTGGGCGAGCCGCTGCCCGGGTTCGAGACGACGCCGGTGGTGGCCGCGGACGTCAGGGCGGTGGCGACCTGCGCCGGGGTGGCCGTGGGATTCGCGGCCAGGTGGAGCGCGGCGGCGCCCGCGACGTGCGGGCTGGCCATGGACGTCCCGGAGATGGTGTTCGTGGCCGAGTCGCCGCTGTTCCAGGCGGAGGTGATGGACGAGCCCGGCGCGAACAGGTCGAGGACCGAGCCGTAGTTGGAATAGCTCGCGCGGGCGTCGCTCGACGTGGTGGCGCCGACCGTGATCGCCTCGGTCACCCGGGCCGGGGACTTGGTGGACGCGTTGGTGGACTCGTTGCCGGCCGCGACGACGAAGGTGACGCCGGACGCGATGGCGTTGCGCACCGCCGTGTCGAGGGCGCTGTCGGCGCCACCGCCGAGGGACATGTTGGCGACGGCCGGCTTGACCGCGTTGCGGGCGACCCAGTCGATGCCCGCGACGACCTGGGCGGTGGTGCCGGAGCCGGAGTTGTTCAGCACGCGCACGCCGACGACCTTCGCCTGCTTGGCGACGCCGTAGGCGCTGCCCGCGACGGTGCCGGCGACGTGGGTGCCGTGGCCGTGCCCGTCCTGGGCGGTGTTGTCGTTGTCGATGGCGTCGTAGCCGTAGGAGGCGCGGCCGCCGAAGTCGCTGTGGGTGATGCGGACGCCGGTGTCGATGACGTACGCCGTCACGCCCTGTCCGGCGCTGTCCGGGTAGGTGTACGAGCTGTTCAGCGGGAGGTTGCGCTGGTCGATGCGGTCCAGGCCCCAGGACGGCGGGTTGGGCTGGGTGCCGGTGACGTGGAAGGTGCGGTTCTGGACGACGGAGGCGACGGCCGGATCGGCGGCGAGACGTGTCGCCTCGGTCTCGGAGGCCTCGACCGCGTAGCCGTTCAGGGCCTTGGTGTAGGTGCGCTCGATGTCGGCGCCGTACTTCTTCGCCAGGGCGCGGCCCTCCGCGGAGCCGGACTTCGCCTCGTCCGCCTTCAGGGTCACGATGTAGCTGCCGGCGACCGCGTTCGCCGCGTCCGCGTACTGGACGTGGCCCTCCGCCGCGGTGGCGGGGAGCGCGGAGACGAGGCTCGCGGCGAGGGCCGCGGTGGCCACGGCGCCGACGGCGGACAGTCTTCGCCGGTTGGTGCGAGGGGGGTTGTGACGCAGCACTGCCATGTGAGGGGTCCTCCTCAGTCGGTGGTGCGTGGTGGGGTTCGTGCACGCCGAGCAGACCGCCCACCGGAGGTCATTAGGTCATGACCATGTCAAAGTGGGGCGGTTTTGGTGCGTCAGCCGAAAGATTGAGGCTTCCAGAGGAATTGCACAAGGGGCCTGCACGGATGTGCAGGCCCCTGTGTCGTTTGAGCACCCCGAGTCGCCGGCCGAGTCGACCGGCGCTCAGTCGTCGCTCAGTCGTCGCTCAGTCGTCGCTCAGTCTTCGAACGCCGTGGCCCGGGTCTGCTTCTCCCACGCCTCGACGTCCGCCCGCACCTGGTCGAGATGGCCGAGGACCGCGCCGACCCCGTCGTCGCCGAGCGGCAGGCGCAGCGGGGTGTGCTCGGCCGCCAGGGCGGCGCGGATGACGGCCGCCGCCTTCGCGTGGTCACCGGGCTGGCCGCCGTCGCCGCCGGCCACCATCCCGCGGGTCTCGCCGACCTTGGCGTACACACCGCTGTCCGCGCTGGTCCCGGCGTTGCCGGCCGCGAACAGGCTGGTCCGGAAGGCGCCCGGCTCGACGATCAGCACCTTGATCCCGAACTCCCGCACCTCGTCCGCGAGCCCCTCGGACATCCCCTCCAACGCGAACTTCGTGCCGCTGTACGCCGAGAAGCCCGCGACCGACATCTGCCCGCCCATGCTGCTCATCTGCACGATCGCGCCCGAGCGCCGCTCCCGCATGTGCGGCAGCACGGCCCGGGTCAGCGCGGCCGGCCCGAAGACGTGCACGTCGAACAGCGCCCGCAGCTCCTCCTCGCCGGTCTCCTCGAAGGCACCGACGTGGGTCCGGCCCGCGTTGTTGACCAGGACGTCGATCCGTCCGTGCCGCGCCACCACGTCCCGCACGACGCCGGCGGCGGCGGCCGTGTCCGCGACGTCCAGACGCAGCGCCTCCATCTGGTCCGGGTGCGCGGCCACGAGGTCGTCGAGCGCCTCGGGGCGCCGCGCCGCGCCGACCACCACGTCGCCGTCGGCCAGGGCCGCCTCGGCGATCGCCCGTCCGAAGCCACTGCTCGCACCGGTCACCAGCCACACCTTGTTCATGCCGACTCCCTCGCCACTCGTCCGTCACTCGCGTCCGTCGCATCCCTGCAACCGCCAACTACATTGCGGGGAAACCCGGTTGCCCGTCCAAGACCCACGCTGATAGCCAACGGGCATGACGACGGACGTACATGTGCGGGAGCTGCGCTACTTCACGGCGGTGGCCGAGGAACTGCACTTCACGCGGGCCGCGGAGAGGCTGTACGTGTCCCAGCCCGCGCTGAGCAAGCAGATCCGGGCACTTGAGCGGCAGCTGGGGGCGGAACTGTTCCGCCGCGAACCGCGGGGCGTGTCGCTCACCGAGGCGGGCGCCGCGCTGCTGCCGCACGCCCGGCGGGTGCTGGCCGGCTGGGGCGAGGGTGCGGCGGCGGTGGAGGCGGTCCGGGCGGCGCGGCGCGGCACCCTGGTGGTCGGCATGAGCACCAGCCCCGGACGGGACGGTCTGCTGCCGTCCATCCGCTCCCGCTTCACGGCCGACCACCCGGAGGCGCTGGTACGGCTGCGGCAGACGCGCTGGGAGGACCCGACTGCGGGCCTCGCCGACGGCACGGCCGACGTCGCGTACGTGTGGCTGCCGCTGCCCGACGCCGACCGCTACGCCTGGACCGTGGTCGCCGAGGAACCCCGACTGGTCGCCCTCCCCGAGACCCATCCTCTCGCCGCGCGCCCGGTACTCGACTTCGCCGACCTGGCCGACGAGCCGTTCCTCGCCCTGCCGCCGGAGGCGGGCGTGCTGCGCGACTTCTGGCTGGCGCTGGAGGAACGGCGAGCCCTGGGAGGTGCCGCCGCCCGGCCGCCGCGCGTCGGCGCGGAGATCGCCGGCACGGAGGAGACGTACGAGGCGCTGGTCGCGGGCCTCGGCATCTGCCTCGTGGCCGCGGGCAACGCTCCGCTGATCACCCTGGGCGGCGTGACCACCCGCCCGGTCCGCGGCCTGAGCCCCTGCCGCTACGCCCTGGCCCGGCGCCGGGAGGACGAGGGGCTGCCCCTGGTGCGGGGGTACGTGGAGGCCTACCGGCGGATGCGGGCCGGGAGTGAGGAAGGGTGACGGGAATTCAGGACGTCGCGGTCTGCTCGTCGTTCATGCCCAGGCGGGCCTGTTCCTCCTCGACGATCCTGCGTGCCAGGTCGGTGTCCGACACGTCCACGGCGTCCGGCGTCGCCTCGGCCACCGCGCTGCGCCGGGCGTAGGCGTCGAAGAGGCGGGTCTTCTTCTCCAGCAGCCGCACCATGCGCTCGTCCACCCCGCCGGTGGCGAGGAGACGGTGCACGCGCACCGGCCTGACCTGGCCCATGCGGTGGGCCCGCGCGACCGCCTGGTGCTCGATGGTCGGCTTGATCTGGGGCTCGCACACGACCACGACCGAGGCGGCCTGCATGTTGAGCCCGATCCCCGCCGCCTGGATCTGCGCCAGCAGCACCGCCGGGCCGGTCACCGCCGTGAACGCGTCGACGAGCGCCTGCCTGCGGGCGGGCGGCACCGCGCCGGTGAGCGGGCCGAACACCGGTCCGTACGGCCGGGGTTCCGCGTCGTCGGGAGCGCCGAGGGCGTCCTCGACCACGCGCAGGACGTCCCGGAAGTTCGAGAAGACCACGACCTTCAGCCCGTTCTCCCCGGCCTCCCGCACGATCTCCCGGAGCCGGCCGAGCTTGGCGGACTTCTCGGGGCGGGCGTACGCCGCCCTGCGCATCGCCATGAAGTTGCCCTCGCGCACGGCCTCCCGGTAGGCGTCCTCGTCGGCGGCGCTCAGCTCCTCCCACTCGTCCGTGTGCTGGAGGCTGGGCAGTTCGGTGAGCACGTCCTCCTGGTTGCGGCGCAGGTAGACGGGGGCGACCGCCTTGCGGAAGGCGACCGAGCCGGTCAGCCCGGTGCCGTCTCCCAGCCGGTCCGCCACCGCGGGGTCGAGCATCCGGACCAGGTTGCGGAACTCGGCGACCCGGTTCTCCATCGGCGTACCCGTCATGAACAGGACGTGCTCGCACCGGCCGGCCCACCGTTCGACCGCCTGCGACCGCAGGGCCTGCGGGTTCTTCACGGAGTGCGCCTCGTCCACGACGAGCATCGCCGGTGCGGGCGGCCCGGCCGGCCCGGCGCCCTCCGGCCCGCCGTCGCCGCCCGGGTCCGGGAGCCCGCGCAGGGAGTCGAAGGTGGTCACGGCGACCCCGCCCCGCTCACACCAGTCGGCGAAGGCGTCCTGCCGGTCGGGGCCGTGCAGCGGGCGGACCGGCAGGGTGCTGCGGGCCTCGGTCTCGCGCGTCCAGTTGACCAGGACGCCGGCCGGGCAGACGACCAGGAAGTGCGTGTGCCCGCCGGCCGCGAGGTGCGCCATGGCCGCGATGGCCTGGATGGTCTTGCCGAGGCCCATCTCGTCGCCGAGGATCACCCGGCGCCGCGCGAGGGCGAACCGCGCGCCGAACGCCTGGTAGCCGCGCAGGGAGACCCGGCGCCGGGAGTCGTCGAGCCGCAGCCGGCGGACCCGCTCGGCGATGTCGTCCGGCAGGAACCCCTCGGCCGCGGCGGTGTCGGAGGCGTGTCCGGCGATCTCGCCCAGCACGCCGTAGTACTCGGCGGAGCGCAGTTCGAAGTCCGTCCAGGCCGCGAGGTCTCCCGCCGGTCCGCGCAGCAGGTCCACCGAGGCCTGGGCCAGCAGTCCGGGCGTGTCCGCCCGCTCGGCCTCCTCGGTGACGGACCGGATCTCCGCCACGGCCTCCAGCGCGCGGGCCTTCTTCGCCCGCCCGGCCAGCAGCAGCCCGATCCGTCCGGCGACCGGACGGGCGTCGGCCAGCAGCGGGCCGAGCCGCCGCGTCAGCCCGGCCGCCGCGTCGAGCGCGCGCCGCGCCTCGGGGCCCGCCCCGACCAGCACGTGCAGGGCGGCGACCAGGGCTGTCGTGCGCGGTTCGGGCCGGTCCACGTCCAGGTGCACCGCGGCGGCCTCTCCTGCCGCCTCCGCCAACTGCCGTGCGGCGGCGATGATCTGGTCGACGGTGCGCTGTCCCACGCCGGGGATCTGCCGCAGCCGGTAGGGGCCCGCGTCCAGGACCGCGCGGACGTTGTTCAGGCCGCTCTTCTCGACGGCCCCGAGCCGCAGCCGCCCGCCGGTGACGTCCTGCAACCGGGCCACGGGGATGGCGTCGAGGGCCTGCTCCACCGCCTCGTCGTGCAGCGGCTTCAGCGCCGCCCGGACCGCGTCGACGGCCCGCTCGTGGTCACCGGCCAGCGACCGGGCCGCCTCGTGCAGCCGCGTGCCGCGTGCGACCGCCTCCCGCTCATCGCGCCCCATCCGGTACCGCGCCCCCTCCAGGCCGCTCCTCGGCCGTCCCCCCGGCCCGCCGTTCAGCCGCTGTGCACATGCGCGCGCACTCCCTGCAGCCCGAACAGGACGAGCAGTTCGACCGCGCCCCCGTCGGCGCTGCCCAGCCAGTGCGGCAGGGACGTGTCGAACTCGGCGGCCTCACCGGAGGACAGCGTCAGGTCGCGCTCCCCGACCAGCAGCCGCAGCCTGCCGCTCAGCACGTACAGCCACTCGAAGCCCTCGTGCGTCTGCGGGGTCGGTTCGAGCGGCGCCGGCCGGCTCGGGATGATCATCTTGAACGCCTGGGTCCCGCCGGGCCGCCGGGACAGCGGCACGAAGACCATGCCGAAGCGCCGGACGGGCTTCAGGTGGATCCGCGGATCTCCCGTGCGCGGAGCGCCGACCAGGTCGTCCAGCGGGACGTCGTAGATCCGCGCGAGCGGCAGCAGCAGTTCCAGGGTGGCCCGGCGCTGTCCGCTCTCCAGCCGCGACAGGGTGCTCTCCGACACCCCGGTCGCCGTCGCGAGGTGGGCCAGGGTGATGCCCCGGTCCCGGCGCAGCGCGCGCAGTCTCGGACCCACCGCGTCGAGTACCTCGTCCGTTCCGGCGTCCATCCGGCCACCTTGCCACAACGGCAAGTTTTCGTGCCAGCCGGCCGTGGTCCCGGTGAGACTGGCGGCATCACGGCACGAGCACCACGCCGTCAGCACCACGACATCAGCGCCACGACACGAGCAGCACGACATGAGCAGCACGACACGAGCGTTCCGACGCGAGAGGAAGGAGTTCCGATGAGCGCCACCACCGACGAGGTCACGTTCTGGGACGGGCTCTACGCGGCCCGGCCCGCGGCGGACGACGCGCGGCCGAACCACCGGCTCGTCGAGGCGGTCTCCGAGGTGCCGCCCGGCGACGCGCTGGACCTGGGGTGCGGCAACGGCGGCGACGCGCTCTGGCTCGCCCGGCGGGGCTGGCGGGTCACCGCGGTCGACATCTCCGCCGTGGCGACCGAACGGCTCGCCGCCCACGCCCACGCGCAGGGCCTCGGCCACCTGGTCACCGCCGAACGGCACGACCTGCGCGCGTCCTTTCCGGCGGGCCGGTTCGACCTGGTCTGCGCCCACTACCTGCACACACCCTTCGACCTGGACCGGGCCGCGCTCCTGCGCACGGCCGCACACGCGCTGCGCCCGGGAGGACGGCTGCTGGTCGTCGACCACGGCTCGACCGCGCCGTGGTCGTGGAACCAGGACCCCGACGCCCGGTACCCGGGCCCGCGCGAGGTCGCTGCGGACATCGGCCTCGACCCGGCGGCGTACCCGGTCGAGCGGGCCGACTCCCCGCGCCGCCGCGCGACCGGCCCCGGCGGCCGCACCGCCGAGGTCGTCGACCACGTCCTGCTCGTCCGTCGCGCCGCCTGACGCGGCGGCGGAGACGCGACGCCTGACCGGGCGACGCCCGGCGGAGGGAGGTCCGACCGGGCGACGCCCGACGGAGAAAACTCCGACCGGACGACGCCCGACCGAGCGGCCGGAAACGGTCGGTCGCCCCGACCCCGGCCAAGGAGGCCACCATGCCCCCCGCCACTCCACGAACCCGTCGCCGGGACGCCCCGCCGCCCCGGACCGGAGGCAGCGAGGCCGAGACCCTGCGCGGGTTCCTCGACTACCTCCGGACCTCGGTCGCCGGCAAGGTCGACGGCGCCCCCGAGCCCCAGGTCCGTACCGCTGCCGTGCCGTCCGGCACGAACCTGCTCGGCCTGCTCCACCACCTGACCCACGTCGAGCGCGCGCTCTTCCTCGGCGCGGAGGTACGGAACTGGCAAGCGACGTTCCGGGCCGCGCCGGAGGACGGCGTGGCCGAGGTCGTCGCCCGCTACCGGGAGGCCGTCGAGCGCGCGAACAGGGTCCTCGACGCCTGCACCGACCTCGCCGCTCCACTCCCCCGGCACCCGCCCGGCAAGCCCGCCCCCAGCGTCCGCTGGGCGCTGACCCACATGATCGAGGAGACCGGCCGCCACGCCGGGCACGCGGACATCCTGCGCGAGCTGATCGACGGCGCGACGGGGCGGTGATCAGCTCGTACGCCGGTCAGCGGCGCGTACGGCGGTCGGCGGCGCGGCGGTTGCGCCACCAGGTGACCAGCCACAGGACGTTGACCCCGCCCAGCGTCACCAGCACCGCCGCCGCGTCGGCGTTGCGGGCGAGGCCGTGCTCCGGCCCCAGTCCCCGCGCCGCCCGCACCAGCAGCGCGACGTCGAGGGGGACCGTGACGACGGCCATGAACGTCAGGCAGGCGGCCGTGCCGACCACCAGGACGACGCTGTAGAGGCGCACGGCCCGGCGTTCGTGCGGGGGCAGCCGGGTGCTCGGATCGTCGGCCCGGGTGATCCGGCGGGACCGAGGACGGACCCGTGGCGCCCGCACCAGCCGCCGCCACCGGTACCGGGCGTACGCGAGACCGTCGCCGTACAGGTCCCGGCAGCCGGTGAGGTCCTGGAGGACGAAGTAGAGGTCGGTGCGCGTGAAGACCATGCACTGGAAGGGCAGCGGCAGGAGGGCCAGCAGCAGGGCCGCGGCCAGCAGCCGGTGGGCGGTCGTGCTGGTGTCGGTCAGGGTGAGGGCGAGGATCAGGGACGAGGCGACGGACAGGTTGAGGGCGATGCCGGACAGGTATGCCGTCAACCGGTGGCGGCGCGGGGCGAGTTCGATGCCGCTGATGTCTGTCTGCATGACGAGGAACTGGAGCCGGGTGCCCAGCCGCATCCGTCCCGGCACACCCGCGGCACGGGCGGTGACCAGATGGGCCAGCTCGTGGGCGAGCAGCAGCGTCCACCCGGCCGCCGCCCCACTGAGCAGCACCACGCTGCCGTGCGGGCTCCACAGCAGGTCGCGGTAGCCCGGTACCAGGTCGGGCCGGCGGAACAGGACGACGACGGCCGCCGTCAGCAGTACGCCGACGAGTACCGGCAGCGCCGCGTGCAGGGTGAGCCGGACCTGGTGCGGGCGCAGCCAGGGCAGTGACGCGCGCGGCGGTGTCGCGTCCGGCACCGGGCGGTCCCCGATCCGCGCCACGAAGCCCAGCGCGGTCAGATCCCTGACGAATTCCGCGACCTCGAACTCCTCGCCGGTCTCGGCGCGCAGGGTCCGGGCGGTACGGGCCACGCTGCACCCCTCGCCCAGGAGTTCCACCGCGCGCGCCCCGGCCGCCGGAAGCGCGACGAAGGTGCGGGTGCTCATGCGGCCGACGATCCACTCGTCCCGGTCCCGCCGTACCGCCAGGTCGTGCAGCCGGACCCGGGTCGACGGGTCGATCCGGGGCCGGTCGTCGGCGGCGGTGACCGTCACGAGGGGTCCGTGGGGGTGCCGTCCGCCTGACGCGCCCCGCAGGCCGGGCAGCCGGGGCGCCGCTCCGCGCGCTGCTCGACCGGTTCGCCGGGCAGCATGAGGTTGAGGCCGAACCGGCATCCGGGCTCGATCCTCGGGACGCCGCACAGCAGCATCAGAGCGGCGTGGGCCAGCAGTCCTCCGGAGATGCCGGCAGTCACCGCGTTGGCCGGATTCCACGGCATCCGGGGAGAGGCGACGTCCTCGTCCTGGCCGGGCGCGAGCCGCAGGTCCCGTCGCTCGATCTCGGCGTCGCGCAGGCACTCCCAGCAGGCGCCCCGGCCCGGCGTGAAGACCCCGACGCCGACGAGGGGCCCGCGATATCCCGCCTCGGCCCACGGGGTGCCGGAGGCGAGGCAGACCTGGTTGGCCCATCTGCGGATGGCGGGGGGCCGGTCGGCGGCCAGCAGCAGCGCGTCGTACCCGGCACCGGCGGCGGGACCGCCGGTCAGCAGGTCCGCGAGGTCCGCCGGGCCGCGCACCTCACGGCGCTCCCCGGTGACCACCGTGTCCGGGTTCAGCGCGCGCAGCGACGCGAGCACCGCGTCGATCTTGGGCCGGCCGAGGTCGTGTTCACGGAAGAGAGTCTGCCGGTTGAGGTTGGACAGCTCGACGACGTCCGGTTCCACGCAGTGCAGCCGCCCCACCCCGGAGGCCACCAGGTCCCGCGCAGCGGCTCCGCCGGTACCGCCCACGCCGACCAGCAGGACCCGGGCCCGGCGCAGCAGCACCTGCGGTTCCCAGGCGCTCGGCCGGGGCGTGAGGTCCATCCAGCGCATGAGGGTCATGCTCCGGCTGTACCGCTCGCGTTCCCGCTCGGAGAGCTCCGCGGGCGGTTCGGCACCGGCGTCCTCGACGTACCCCGCCCCGGTCAGGTCCGCCATGGCCTGGGCGATGTCCGGTTCCGGCAGCCGGAGTCCGGGGTGGCGGCGGGCCACCTCGGCGACGACCCCGACGGCGTCGCGCGTCCCGTCCATGGCCTCGACCAGCGTCCACACCCAGCCGTCGGGGTCGCGGACCTCGGCGCCGATGCCGTGGACGACGCTGCCGATCCGTACGTGGCCGTCCACCGTGCGGTAGGCCCGGTGCTCCGGCTTGATGCGAGGCAGCCGCATCGCGGGCACCGTCATTTTCGCGCCAATCTCGCCAGCCCCAACTACCCCGACAACAACGGACATTGACAACAGTGACCTGATGAGCGAACGCTGACAAGAGCACACCGGTCACGGTGCGCCACGATCCCACGGGGAGGAGACGGCATGGCGAACAAGATCGAGATCCGTCCGCTGGACAAGAAGGAGACCACCGGCGACAGCGGTGGCAACGGCGGTTCCTGACCTGTCGGGCGAGTCGACGCGGAGCCGTACGCGATGAACCGCGCGACGAACGTGGCGACGCACCGCACGATGAACCGCTACCCCACGGTCGCGGAAGTCACCGAGTCGGCGCGGCGGCTGGCCACCCGGTTCCCCGGAGCCTGCCGCCTGCGCCGCATCGGCGTGTCCCGCGCCGGACGAGCGATCGAGATGCTGTCCGTGGGGCACGGGCCGCGCCACGTCCTGGTGGTCGCGCGGCCGCACCCGGACGAGCCGGTCGGCGGCGCCACCGCTCTCGTACTGGCCGAGTGGGTGGCGCGGGGCGACGGGCGGTCCGCGGCGACCGACCCCTCCCTCGTCACCTGGGACATCGTCCTGTGCCTCGACCCGGACGGCGCCGCGCTGAGCGACGGCGTCGAGGCGGCGACCGCCGGCCCCGACCACACTCTGGCCGGCTACTTCCGGGCCGCCTTCCGTCCCGTCGCCGCGGAGCAGCCGGAGTGGGCGCCGATCGTCTCGCGGCAGCTCCCGGAGAGCCGGGCCCTGTTCGACGTCATCGACGAGCTGCGGCCCCACCTCCAGTGCTCCCTGCACAACGTCGACGCGGGCGGCACCTGGGTCCAGCTGACCCGCGGCCTCCCCGCACTCGCCGCGCCCTTCGAAGCCTCCGCGGCCGAACTCCGCATCCCGGTCCAGCACGGCACGTACGACGCCCTGTACTGGGACAACCCCGCTCCCGGGATCCACGTCCTGCCCCCGCCGGACAGCGCCGCGCGCCTGGCAGCCGGGTCCGAGAACATCGGGCTGTCCACCTGGTGCGCGCCCCAGCGGTACGGCGGGGTCACGGCGATCGTCGAAGTGCCCATGTGGGCCACCGACCTGGCCGACGACCTCTCTCCGCATCCGGAGGCCGCGCACGTCCTGCGCGACCTGTCCGGGCTGGTCCGCGGGAGCGGCCGGCAGGTGACCGCCGTCTTCGACCGGGCCCGCGGATTCCTGCCCCCGGCCGAGGACGACCCGCCCCGGCGCGTACTGGAGTGGATGGCCGACGACCTGTACGACCTGGTCGCCGACTCCTGGACCCGGCTGGCCCGGCAGGCGGCCGACGCCTCCCGCACCGGCGGGCCCGCCCCGCTGACCAGGGCCGGGGTCTGCGCCCTCGACGTCGTCGCCCGTCGTCAGCCACTGCGCGCGGCGGGCCTGCTGCTGAGACTCCTCGATGCGTCGGACGACCGGGCCGCCCCGGGACTGCACCGGGAGCTGAGCGGCCTGTACACCGCGTGGTGCGAAGACTTCGAGCAGGCGCTGCGGCTGCGCTGGGTGCCCGTGTCCCGTCAGGTGGAACACCAGGCACGGACGGTCGTGGCCGCCGCCGAGAGCGCGCTGGACACGCCCCTCACCCGGTAGGGGTTCCCGGCGAGCCGCGGCGGGCCGGCGGGCTCCCCGGGGACCGGCACCCGCGGGCAGCGCCGCCCCGATGCTCCCGCCGGAGAGCCGGCCCGGCCCTCCTCCGTGTCGTTTCTGTCCAAGACCGGCCCCCGGACCGCCCTCTAACGTGGCCTCAACAGCTCGCCGACCACCCCGAGGAGACAGCATCATGCGTGACTTGGTCTACACCGGCTTCATGTCACTCGACGGCGTCGTGGACTCACCCGGCGGCGGGCCGAGCGAGGGGCACCGCAGCGGCGGCTGGGTCTTCAAGGACCTCGAGTTCGTGCCGGAAGCCTGGTCGCTGAAGGCCGAGGAGCTGGCCGACACGACGGCGCTGATGTTCGGCCGCCGCAGCTACGAGGCGTTCGCGCCGGTCTGGCCCGGCTCGGAGGACCACGCCGCCTACAAGGACATGCCCAAGTACGTCGTCTCGACCACGCTGTCCGAGGACGCCCTCGTCGACGGGTGGGGGCCGACGGCCATCCTGCGATCGACCGAGGACGTCGCCGCGCTCAAGGAGGGCGAGGGAGGCGGGATCTTCATCCACGGAAGCGCGGAACTGGCCCGGCGGCTGTCGGACGCGGGCCTGATCGACCAGTACAACCTGCTCGTCTTCCCCACGCTGCTCGGTGCCGGGAAGAGCCTGTTCGGCCGGTCCGACCGCGACAAGCAGATGCTGACGCTGCGGGAGTCGCAGAGCTACTCCAACGGCATCCTGAAGCTGGTCTACGACGTCAGACGCTGATCCGCGCGCCGATCCAGGTCGAGGGCGATCGCACCGCCGGCACCGTCGCGCAACTGCCCGGCGGTGCGCCCGACATAGGCGCGCAGGGCCCGAGCCAGGTGCGGCTCGTCGAAGTACTCCAGCTTGCCGACGACGTCGGCGGCCGGCTCCCCGGCCGCCAGCAGCTCCGCCGCCGTGCGGGCCCGCTCGATCTGCCGGACGGCGCCCCGCGTCAGCCCGGTCGCGGCCCGGAACCGCCGCTCGACCGTGCGCCCGGAGACGTCCGGCCGAGCCCCCCGGAGCACCTCGGCGACGACCGGATCCCGCACCAGCACTCCGTCCCTGACCAGACGCTCGACCAGCGCCTCGGCGTCATCGGCCCCGGGCGTCTCCCAGCGCCCCCCGTCCAGCCGGAACGTCCGCCGCGTGGTGTCGGGCAGCACCACACCCCCGTCGACCAGCCCCGGCACGGGCACGGCCCGCAACGACGTACCCACGGCGAACTCGATCCCGGTGAACCGCGCCCCCTCCGGCACCGGCGCCGTACCCGCCCGGGTCCCGGGCCCGGTCACCCCCGCGAACGCCCGCCCGCCCTGCTCCCAGAACACCAGCCCCCAGCGCACCCCGGCGACGGACGTCATCCCCGTCACCCGCTCGCTCCGGCAGGTCCACACGGCGTCGACCCACGACGAGTCGGACCCACGGGTCTCAAAGCGCAGCGACACGGCGGCAGAATACGCGCCGCCGCGGCCACCTGGGCACCGGTCGCGGCGGACGAGCGGTCAGGGCGTCGTCGGGTCAAGGGGGTCCGGCGCCGCCCTCACCGGTTCGCGGATGTGCTGCCCGGCCCGCCACACCGCCCACAGCCGGGCGTAAGTGCCGCCCGCGACGAGGAGTTCGTCATGGGTACCGGTCTCGATGACGCGGCCGGCGTCCATGACCACGATCCGGTCGCACGGAGCCGCTTGGGAGAGCCGGTGTGCGATCACGATCCCGGACCGGCCGGCGAGGACCGCTTCCGAGGCGCGGTCGAGCCGCTCGGCGTGGGCGGAACCGGCCTCGGCGGTGGCCTCGTCGAGGATCGCCAGTTCGGGGTCGGCAAGGAGCAACCGGGCGAGGGCGAGCTGTTGCGCCTGCGCCTCGGTGAGCGGGTGTCCGCCGCTGCCGAGCACCGTGTCGAGGGGGTCCCCCGAGAGCTCCAGCAGATCGGCCGCGCCGGTGGTTTCGAGCGCGGCGCGGATCTCGCGGTCGGTGGCGTCGGGGGCGGCGAGTGTGAGGTTCTCCCGCAGCGTCCCGGCGAACACGTGTACTTCCTGGGTGATCACCGCGGTGCGGCGGGGACGGGTCACGGTCCCGGCGTCGGGCCGGTGAACGCCCGCGATCACGGAGGCGAGCGTGGTCTTCCCCGCCCCGGACGGGCCGACGATCGCGAGGTGCTGGCCGGCCGGGATGTCGAGGTCGATGCCGTCGAGTACGGGTGGACCGTCGGCGTAGCGGAACGCGACCCCGCGGAGCCGGACGGCGGTGGGTGTCTCCCCGGCGACTGCCGGGTCTGCCGGGTCTGCCGGGTCTGCCGGGTCTGCCTGCGTCGTCGGCGCGCCGGCAGCCTCCACCGTCGGGATCGTGACCACTCCGATCATGCGGCTCAGCGAGGCGAGGGCCGACTGAAGGGTGTCGATGACGAACAGCAGCTGGTTGACCGGCCCCAGCAGGCGCAGCACGAGCAGCATGGCGGTGGTGGCGCCGCCGACGGTGGAAAGACCGTGGTCAACGAGGACGAAGCCGACGACGAGCACGGCGGCCAGGCTCAGGCATTCGCCGAGGTTGAGCCGGGCGTTGAGCATGCTCTGCACGGTGCGCGCCCGAATCGACTGCACCGCGACGCCCCAGGAGTCCGTCAGCACGGCGCGATGACGGTGCTCGGCGAGCCCGAAGCCGAGCACCGTGGCGTAACCGCGCTGGGACTCGAGGATCTGCTGGGCCCGCGCACTCATCGCCGCACGCTCGGCCCGGTACACCCGAGGCCCGATGCGCAGGTACCACCGCATGGCGAACGCGTAGACGGGCAGTACGACGGCGAACGCGGCCGCGTAGGGCCACTCCAGGGCCGCCAGCCCGGCCACCGACACGGCGATGGTGAACGCGGTGACGGTGAGCGCGGGGATCACCGCGGGGGCGGCATCGGCGACGGCGGTGACGTCGTCGCTGGACCGGGATATCAGGTCCCCGGTGCCGGCGCGCTCCACGAGGTGCTGTGGGAGCAGCATCGCGCGGCTCACCAGCCGTTCGCGCAGCTCGGCGAGGACGGTGTGGTAGATGCGGGTGGCGTGCGCGATCGTCACCGCGGTGCCCGTGGCACCGAGGACGGCCGAGAGCGCCATCACGCCCGTGACGGTCAGCACGGTGCCGATGTCCGCGGTGTCCGCCTGCACCCGGTCGACGAGGTACCCGATCGCCACCGGCGGGATCAGGTCGACGGCGGTGCTGACGATCCCGGCCAGGCCGACGGCGGTGAGCCGGAGCCGGTGTCCGCGGCTGAGCCGCCACACCTCCCTCGCCGTATCCCGGGCGCCCGCGACGGGCAGCGCGTGCCCGGGCGCAGCGGTTGCCACGCTCATCCCACCGTCCTTCCGTGCAGGGGTACGTCCGCTTCTTGCGGGGGTGCGTCCTCGAACAGGTCGACGACGCGGTCGCAGCGTCCGAGCAGCACGGGGGACGAGGCGATCAGCAGCGTCGAGCGGCCCGCGCGGACGCCGGGCAGACGCTCCGCGATCGCGTGCTCGGTGACCGGGTCCACCGCCGTGGTCGGGTCGTGCAGCACGAGCACCGGTGCGTTGCTCGCCAGTGCGCGGGCGAGGGCGATCCGCTGGCGTTGGCCGCCGGAGAGGCGGTTGCCGTCCTCGCCGACCGGGAGGTCGAGGTCGGCGGCGAAGTCGTCGCACGCCGCGGCTCGCACCGCGGCATCGACCGGCTCGGACCGCCCGGCACCGGAGCCGGCGGTGAGGTTGTCGCGGATCGTCCCGCTGAAGAGTGTGGCCCGGTGCGGGGCGACCGTGACCCGGGAGCGGTATGCGTGCGGGGTCAGCTCTCGTGCCGGATGCCCGTCGAGCCGCACCTCCACCGCGTCGGAGGCGCACGGGTCAAGGAGCGCCCGCGCGATGCGGGCGGCGGTCCGGTCGTCGGCGCGCACTCCCACGAGCTCTCCGGGGGCCACCCGGATCGTCGCGGCCGGCGCGGCCACGTCCAGGACGGGCTCCGGCGCGGCCTCCGCCCCTGCCGCGTCGTCCTGTCCCGGCTTCCGGCCGCCGTTGCCGCGCAGCACGTCGATGACGCGCGCGGACGCGGCGCGGGCCCCGGCGAGGTTGGGGATGGAGATGCGCGCGATCGACTGGATCTGCGGCAGCAGTGCCTGGGTGAGGCCGACGGCGGCGATCAACTCGCCGATACTGAGGCGCCCTTCCACGGCGAACCAGCCCGCCAGCCCCATCACGGCGGCGACGAACACGCCGCTGACCGCACCGGAGCCCACGAGGAACCTCCCGAGGAGCCCCGCGTTGCGCTTGGCCCCGACGAGGGTCTCCTGGCTCGCCTGCCGGTACCGCCTGGTCGCCTCGGCCTCGGCGTGCATCCCCTTGACCACCCGGTAGCCCGCGACCAGATCCGTGGCCCGCCCGACGGTGGAGGCCAAGAGCTCCTGGTACGCGCGGGTGTCCCGGGAGAGCCGCTCGCTGAGCACGCCCATCAGCCACACCGCGGCAGGCGCCCCGAGCAGCACCACGAGCCCCAGCAGCCAGTGCGTCGCCAGCAGCGACACGGCGATGAACCCGATGGCGGCGATCCTCGACACCGGCATGATCAGCAGGATCACCGCGTTGGCCAGGCGGGCGACGTCGCTGGTCATCACCGAGACGACGCCGCCGTCCGGCGCCCGGGCCACGCCGCCGACCGGGTGCAGCACGGCGGTCGACAGGGTGCTCCGCAACCGGTGCTGCAGCAGCTGCACCGCGTAGGAGGTCAGCCGGTTCGCCAGCTTCGCCGCCACCGTCAACGCGATGTACAGGGCCGTCAGCACGCCGAGCCACAGCACGAGCTGCGACGCGCTCCCGGTCGCGAGCGCCCGGTCGATGGCGACACCCATGACCACGGGGACCGCCGACTCGCCCACCTGCCACACGACCGCGAGGAGCATCGCCGGGACGGTGACCCGCTTCACCGAGAAGATCGCGCGCAGCAGGAACCGCCCCGGTGTGATCCCCGCCCCGGCCTCGAACGCGGGAGCCTCGACCGGTTCGGGGGGCGCCTGCAGCAGCACGGGCAGCCGGCGGGTCAGCGGCCCTCGCCCCAGTCCGGCGGTGTCGGCGCCCGGGGAACGCGAGGATGCGCTCACGCGGGGCTCCCGTCCCCGCTCTTGGGCGGGAAGCACCAGAGCAGGGCGTCGGCGAGGAGTCCCCGCCACCATGCGTAGTCGTGTCCGCCGGCGAATTCCCGGTAGCGGGTGTCGTAGCCCTTCGCGGTGAGCACGTGGTCCAGCCATCGGCTGTGGGTGTTCGATCCCTCCAGCTCACCGACGTCGTGGAAGACGCGGACCGGCGCCGCTTCCACGGCGAGGCAGTCGGCGATCAGTGTCGGCACGGGGGAGCGCCGCAGCAGCTCGCCCGCTCCGGTGCCCCACGTGAGGTCGGGGTGGTACCCGCACGACGGGGACTGGAGGATGGCGTTGCCGAAGGCACCGGGGTGATGCAGCGCCGTCCAGCCGGCGCACAGGCCGCCGAAGCTCTCACCGGCAAGGGCCACGTCGGCTGGGTCGCGCGCGAGCGGATACCGGTCGTGGAGCCACGGCAGCAGTTCTTCGACCAGCATCCGGGAGAACGCCGGATCGCAGAGCAGCTCCTGGTCGCGCCGCTGTCCGAGCTGGTCGACGAGGACCACCGCACAGGGCCGGATCAGTCCCGCCTCGACCAGGGCGTCACGCACGCCCGGCGCGCTGTGCTCCGGGGTCCCGTCCAGGTGGATCACGAAGGGCAGCGCGCTGTCGTCCGAGAACTCGCCGGGGGGCATCGAGACCCAGATGCGGCGTTCGTTTCCCAGCAACTCACTCGCCAGCACGGCGGAGTCCATCGCCGGGGCCGGGCGCGCTTCGGCCCGGTCGAGCCAGGGCAGCGGCTCCGCGTCGGGCAGCGCTGCCACCGAGGCCCCCGAGAACCGCTCCACCGAGCACTCCGAGAACCTCGGCGGCGGGTTGAACGGGTCCGGGACCTGTTCGCCCTCCCCCGTACCCGCCGGCCCGCGTCGCGTGAACACGTACGAGAAGCGCAGGTCGGAACGCATCCGCAGGGTGAGCACGTGAAACGGCGTCCCCGCCACCGGGGCGAACTCCGTTTCGATCGGGTTGAAGCCGATTCGGGGGCCGATCACCACCGAGAGGGCGGCCGTCGAGCCGTCTCCGGGCTCGTCGACGAACGTCACCTGCACCTCGTCGGCGCAGACCCGCTCGACGAGTGGTGTTCCCGCCTCCCGGAGATGCCGTCTGAACCTCTCCGGGCTCCACTCACCGGTCGACAGCTTCTCGACAGTCGGATCAGACATGTATCGCGCTCTCTGCGTCGGTGTTGTCGGTGTGCCGCGCGAGCGCCGGCTCCGCCGTCGGGCGCGCGGTGGCGGTCGGGGTCGCGCTCACAGGCGTCTCCTTGCTTCGGTGAACAGCAGGTGTCCGAGGTAGCCGCCGCCGAGCACGACGGTGATGATGCCGACCGGCAGCGGGGTGGGGGCGACATGCTGGGCGAGGTAGTCCGACGCCAGGCACAGCAGCGCCCCGACGAAGGCGGCGGGAGCGAGGGTGACCCCCGCGCCGCGGGCGAGCCGGTGTGCGATCTGCGGGGCGACCAGGGAGACGAACAGGATCGGCCCCGACGCGGCCGTGACCGTCGCCGTCAGCGCCACTCCCACCAGGATCAGGCCCAGGCGTACCGGCGAGACCCGGACTCCTTGCGAGGCGGCCACTTCGTCGCCCAGCTGCATCTGCCGCAGTGACCGGCTCAACATCCCGGCCAGCAGCAGGAGTACGGCGATACAGGCGCCGCCGACCGCCACCTGGTTCCAGGACACGCCGTTGAGCGACCCGGCACCCCAGGCGGCCGCGGACATCGCCTGGTCCAGGTCGGCTTTGAGGATCAGCCAGGTGTTGAGCGAATCGAGCATCGCCGACGCGCCGATGCCGACGACGATCAGCCGGAACCCCTTCACCCCTCGCCGGTAGGCCAGTACGTAGACGGCCACGGCGGTGGCCATCCCGCCGAGCAGCGCCCCGCCGGCCAGCTGCGCGTAGGTGCCGTTGACGACCAGGATCACGATCAGCGCGCCGGTGTAGGAGCCCTGGGTGAACCCCATGATGCCGGGGTCCGCGAGCGGGTTGCGCAACAGCGACTGGAAGACCGCGCCGCTCACCCCCAGAGCCGCGCCGAACACCAGCGCCGCGGCCACCCGGGGCAGCCGCCACTCGACCACGAGTTCCTGGACGAAGCCGGTCTCCCGGCCGGTCAGCGCGGAGAGCACCTGCCCGGGACTCAGCGCGTACGAGCCGGTCATGAGCGCGAGCAGCGCCATACCGGCGCCCGCGACCGCGAGCACCGTGCAGACGACGACCGAGCGCCACTGCAGCCGAACCGCGATCCGCCCGCGCCGCAGCACCAGCGCCCGCCGCCCGAAGCCCACCCGTGGGAGGTGCGCGTTCGGCTTCACGGTCCGCTCGCCTTCCTCCGCCCACGACAGGCGCGTGTTCGCGTTCACAGCCCGCTCGCCTTCTTCCGCCGCACCAGCACGACCAGGACGGGAGCGCCGACGAAGGCGGTGATGATCCCCACGGGGATCTCGCCGGGTCGCATCACGACGCGGCCGAGGATGTCGGAGACCAGCAACAGGCTCGGGGCGAGCAGAGCGCTGTACGCGAAGATCCAGCGTTGGTCCGGTCCGACGATCCAGCGGGCCACGTGCGGCACCATGAGTCCGACGAATGCGATGGGTCCGGCGATCGCGGTGGCGCCCCCGGCGAGGAAGGTGAGCGCGATCACCGCGAGCACACGGGTGCGGCCCAGCCGGACCCCTTGGGCGCGGGCCAGCTCGTCGCCCAGAGCCAGCGCGTTGAGCGGGCCCGACACCGCGAAGGCCAGGAGGAGTGCCACCGCGAAGAACGGCACGATCGGCCATACGACGTCCAGCGGCCGGCCCGTGATCGACCCGGCGTTCCAGTACCGCATCGCGTCGAAGGCGTCCGGGTTGGTCAACTGGAGCGCCTCCCTGGCGCCGCCGAGCACCGCGCCGACACAGACCCCCGCGAGCACCATGACCACCGGCGAGGAGCCCTTCCGTGTCGCCCCGAGGGCGAGCACCAGGAGCGTGACGATCAGCGCCCCCGCGAACGCGAACCACATGTAGTCCCGGGCCTCGCGGACGCCCAGCAGGCCCACGGCGACCGTCACCGCGAAGGACGACCCGGCGTGGACGCCGAGGACACCCGGATCGGCCAGGGGGTTGCGGATGAGCGCCTGGATCAGCGCGCCCGACAGACCGAGTGCCACGCCGACGACCAGGCCGACGATCGTGCGCGGCAGCCGGAAGTCGCGGATGGCGAACTGGTCGGGGTGGGCGGACGGGTTGAACAGCGCGTCCCACACCACGGACGGCGCGATCGCCGTGGACCCGATCATGACACTCAGCATCAGCAGGGCCGTCAGCACCGCCAGCGCGAGGACCATGCCGAGCAGACGCCGGCGCGGCCGGGGCACCGTCTCGGTGCTCCGGCCGCGCCCGCGCAGGGCGAGGGTTGTCACAGCTTGCCGGCGAGAGTCGCCAGTGCGCTGTCGAGCGAGTCCAGGTACTGCAGGACGGGCCCGTAGGAGTTGTTGCCGGGGCAGAAGACTCCGAGCGCGCGACCGGAGGTCACGGTGGGCAGCGCCTTCCAGGTGTTGGTCTTGGTCACCGGCACGAAGGGCTCGGTCGGCCGGCCTTCGGCATCGACGGGGTAGGTGATCACGTCGTACTCGGTGAGCTCGGCGACCTGCTCGAACGGCAGGGACTCGTACGCCAGCGGGTCCTTGCCCTCGGCCGCCTCGGGCAGGTCGAGCCCGATGTCGTCCCGGGCGATCTCGGAGCAGCCGATGTCCGCGATGTAGAACGTTCCGGGGTCGCTCCAGTCCCCGCGGGAGACGTCGACGAACTTGGTGTCGTCGATGGTCTTGCCGTAGGTCTTCTTGATCTTGACGATCTTCTTCTCGAACTCCGCCTTCTGCCGGCCGAGTTCGTCGGTGACGTTGCCGGCTGTGGCGATCTCCCCGGCGAAGGCCTTCCACTCGGTGTCGAGGCCCCAGAGCACCGTCGGGGCGATCGACTCGAGTCGCTTGCCGACCTTGTCCCAGTCGTTCGAGTGGAACTGGACCAGGATGAGGTCCGGCTTGAGGGCGGCGAGCTTCTCGAGGTCCACGTCACCACCGCTGCTGCCGACGACCTCGGCCGCCTCGTACGCGGCCTTCTGCTCCTTCGGCAGTACGGCGAGGTCGGAGTCGGACACCTCGGTGACGCCCACCGGCTTGCCGCCGAGATCGATGAAGGGGAGGTTCGTGTTGCCGATCGTGACGATCCGCCGGGGGTCGGCGGGAACCTCGACGGTGCCGTTCTCGGCCTTGACGCTGCGGGTCTCCGCGGACTTGTCGCCGCTGGTCCCGGCGGCGGCCTTGTCGCCGGTGCCGTTCCCGTCGCTGCCGCAGGCGGTGAGGAGGAGCGCCGCGCTCAGGAACGCGGCGGCGACGGCCGTGCCGCGCCTCGTTGTCAGGGTGCTGCTCATGGTGGTCTGTCTTTCTCTTCTGCCCCGGGGGAGGGATGTGCCCGGGTGGAGGGGAGTTGAGGGGATCAGTCAGCGGTGGAGCGGACGAGTTCGTGGACGGTGGTGCCCAGGCCGACGGTCCGCGCCGACCCGCGCGTCAGGCCCGCCCGTGCGATGACCGCGTCCAGCTCGGCCGCGGTACGCAGGCCGGAGCCGTGGCAGACGAGCCCGATGAGGTCTTCCTCGCCCTCGTGCTCGTCCAGGTCGTCGGTGTCGAGGACCTCCTCGATCAGCAGCACGCGTCCGCCGGGGGTGAGGTTCTCGGCCGCCCGGCGCAGCGCGTGGGCGGCGTCGGCGTCGGGCAGGGTCTTGAAGGCGCGGCTGATGAGCACGGCATCGGCTGCCGGGCCTGGCTCGTGGACGGACTGCTCAACAACGCCGACCCGGCCGCGCTGCCGCTCGTCGGGAATCGTGTCGGGCAGGTCGCGGCGCAGCCAGTCGGCCTGGGCGGGCAGGGCGCAGATCGTCACGCGCAGGCTCTCGTGGACCGCGACGTACTCACGGGCGTGCGCGCCCGCGCCACCGGAGTGGATCACCAGGTGCCGGACTCCGTCGAGCAGACCGGACGTGGCGATCGATCCGGCCAGCGCGGGCTGGAACTTCGCCAGGCGTTCCAGGTGACGGTCCTCGTAGTCCTGCTCGGCCCGCACTTCGGCGAAGGTCTGGCCGGTGACCGAGGCGTAGGCGGGCCGGCCGGTGCGGACCGACTCCGTAAGTCCGTACAGCCCGAGCATCTCGCGACCGACCACCCCCGCGGAGTGCAGTCTGTCGGCGATGAAGTCGAGCGTGAGGACGTCGCCGACCGGAGTCAGTGCGTAGCGACCGGGCTCCGTCTCGGTCACCACGTCCAGGGTGTGCAGATAACGCAGCAGCTTGCCCAGAGCGCGCTCGTCGGCACCCGCCCCGGCGGCCAGCTCGGCCACGCCGGTCGTGCCGCGGGAGAGCAGATCGGGAACGCCCAACTCGACGGCGGTACGGATCGCGATCGGCGCGACGAGCTCGGTCAGGTCGTGGAGCCGCTGGAACGGGGTGACCGTCCGCTCCGGATCGGGCACCGCCCCGTCGGTCTCCAGGGCGACGACCGCGGAGCGGCGCCAGTATCCGGTGAAGTCGATGTCCTCCTTGGGCACACCGCGGTCCTCGACCAGGTAGCGGCGGATGTCCCGGACGACCGTGTGCTCGCCGGCCAGCCACACGAACGCCTGGCCCGGCCACCACCCCGTACCGCGTACGGCGTCGGTGAGCGGCGACACGGTCCCGGACGTCGCGCCGGGGCGGACCAGCCACGTCACGTCCACCCCGGGCAGTTCGCGCAGCTCCTGGCGGTGGGCATCCTCGGCGATCTCGACGAACACCTGTGCCCGGGCGTCGGCCGGGAGCTCGTCGAGCAGGCGGCCGATCGCGGGAAGCGCGGTGTCGTCGCCCGCCACGAGCCACCAGTCGGCGCCGGCCGGGAGTGTCTTCGAGGTGCGCGGCCCGCTGAGGTGGATCCGGTCACCCGGCGCGGCGCGGTAGGCCCATGTCGTTCCCACGCCCACCCCGTGCCTGACGAAGTCCACGTCCAGCTCGCCGGTTTCCGGGTCCCACCGGCGGACGGTGTAGGCCCTCGACAGGGGCCGGGGATCCTTGGGCACGACCAGCTTCGCCTCGCCCTGGACCGGGAGCACCGGGTCACCGAGGCCCGGGTGGGGAAAGTAGAGCGCGAGGTCGTCGTCGAAGCCCCGGGACGCGAAGGCAGGCCGCGTGAAGCCGTCCGGGGTGGTGAACGCGCGCAGCTGTTCGCCGCTCAGCGTGACCCGCCGCATCCCCGGGGTGAGGTCGGCGATCCGGACCACCCCGACCTCACGCAGGGTCGGCGGGTGCACGGTGAGCCGGCGCGAGGTCTTGGGCATACGGGGAACCGGGCTTTCTCATCGCTTCGAGGGAGGGAGCCGCACGCCGGCGTCGAAGGGGGCGCACTCCGGTAAGGTTAGGGGAACCTTACCTCGAAAGGTGTGCGCAGACTGCCGTGCAGTTAGGGCATACGGTTGGGGCATGACCTTGCCCTCGTCGCTCGCCGTCGATTCCGGCTGTCCTCCGGCGATTCCGGGCGCGCGGTGGAGTCCGGCGGACGCGCACGTCCGACCGCTGCTGCTGTGGGTGCGCACCGGCACGGCGCATATACGCCTCGACGACGGGCCGGTGCTCCACCTCAGGGCCGGCGAAGGCGCCTGGATTCCAGCGGACGGCGGGGCGGAGATTCCCGCAGCCGGCCGGTCGGAGCGGACGATCACCACCGAGCCGGGCACGGTCGCCTTCCCGCTGTGCCCCCACGCCGGCGTCGGCGCCCGGGGATTGACGGAACTGACGCGGTTCGACGTTCCCAGCGGCTGGCAGGACTGGTTGATCCAGCTCTTCAACCTCCAGGTCACTCCGTTCAGCGGCCACGGGTACTCCCCCGAGGCGATCACGGAGCTCCTTCGGCGCCCCGGCCCACGCCCGCCGACGCCCGCCGCGCTCGGGCACGACCCGAGCCCGGAGGAATTCGCGTCGCCGGCGATGCCGCGAGCCCGCGGCGCCAGAGCGGTCGCCGAGGAACTGATGCGCGACCCCGGGCTCGACCTCACGGTCGAGCGATGGGCGGCGCGGGTGCTCTCCAGCGCACGCACCCTTCGCCGTGACTTCCTCGCCGGCACCGGGCTCACCTTCGAGCAGTGGCGGCTGCACTGCCGGCTCGGCGCCGCCGCGGAGTTCCTCGCCGCCGGCTACGACGTCGACCAGGTGACGGCCCTGGTGGGCTTCGCCAGCCGCAACGGCCTCACGCGGGCGTTCAAGGGACGGTTCGGACTGACCCCCCACGAGTTCGGACGCAAGCTCCGCGCCCGGCCCGGCGCCGGTGGGCTGACCCAGCGGGCGGCGGCGGCACGGCGGACCGACGACCTGATCCGGATGATGCGCGAGACGGACACACCCGCCCCGCCCGAGATGCTCCCCCCGGCGAGCACGCCGTCACACACCAACGACATCCACGTCCTGAGCTGGATGTACCGGGGCAGCGGGTACCTGGACATCGGCGACCAGCGCTACGAGCGGGAGCGAGGGGTGGCGACCTGGATCCCGGCAGAACTGGAGCACGTCACCGGTCTCCGCGAGAACTCCGTCTCCCTGCCGCTGGGCAACGCGAGCACCGCCGACCTCCACCTGACCGCGCCGCTGCAGGTGCGGTTCTCGCCGGCGTGGGACGACTACTTGATGTTCTGCTCGATCAGCGCCCGATCCGCTCTGCGCCCCGCCGACCACAACCCTCGCCACATCCTCGGCCTGTTCGCGGAACAGGTCGCCGCACAGCGAGCTCTGTCGGTGCCGATGCCCACCGATCCGCGCGCGCGTGCCGTCGCGATGGAGTGCCTGCGGCGCATCGCCGAGCCCGGCGGGACGCAGGACGCCGACATCCGCGCCGAGATCCACCGCGCCTTCCGCGACGAGACGGGCATGACACTCGGCCGCTGGCGCTACGCCGCCCGCATGCGCATCGCCCGCGACCTGCTCGCCGGGGGCGCCCGGCCCAGCGCCGTCGCGCGCCGGATCGGGTACGCCCACCTCCCCACGTTCAGCGCCGCCTTCTCCCGCTTCCACGGACTCTCCCCACGCGAGTACCAGGAACGCGAGGCGGCCAGGAGCCGGTGAGAGTCGTTCGCCCCGTACGCCAAAGGGCCCGACTCCGAAGAGCCGGACCCTACCTGACCTGCACGTCTGCCAGATCAGCGACGTGGCGGGACGTCAGCCACTACACGTTGAAGCGGAACTCCACCACGTCCCCGTCCCGCATCACGTACTCCTTGCCCTCCATCCGCGCCTTGCCCTTGGCGCGGGCCTCCGTCACCGAGCCCGTGGCGACCAGGTCGTCGTAGGAGATGACCTCGGCCTTGATGAAGCCCTTCTGGAAGTCGGTGTGGATGACTCCCGCGGCCTCGGGGGCCGTGGCACCCTTCTTGATGGTCCAGGCGCGGGATTCCTTGGGGCCGGCCGTCAGGTAGGTCTGCAGGCCGAGGGTGCGGAAGCCGACGTGGGCGAGGGTGGCGAGGCCGGGTTCCTCCTGGCCGACGGACTGGAGGAGTTCCAGGGCCTCGTCCTCGTCCAGCTCGGCGAGGTCCGACTCCAGCTTGGCGTTGAGGAAGATCGCCTCCGCGGGGGCGACCAGCGCGCGCTGCTCGTTCTTGAAGGACTCGTCGGTCAGCTCGTCCTCGTCGACGTTGAAGACGTAGAGGAAGGGCTTGGTCGTGAGGAGGTGGAGGTCGTGGAGGAGCTCGTTGCGCTCGGTGCCCTGGACGATGCCGTGGGCGAAGAGCGTGTCGCCCTTCTCCAGGATCTCCTTGGCCTCCTCGACGGCCTTGACCTTCGGCGCGACGTCCTTCTTGATCCGGGACTCCTTCTGGAGGCGCGGGAGGACCTTCTCGATGGTCTGGAGGTCGGCGAGGATCAGCTCGGTGTTGATCGTCTCGATGTCGTCCTTGGGCGAGACCTTGCCGTCGACGTGGACGACGTTCTCGTCCTTGAAGGCCCGGATGACCTGGCAGATCGCGTCGGACTCGCGGATGTTCGCGAGGAACTTGTTGCCCAGGCCCTCGCCCTCGCTCGCGCCGCGCACGATGCCCGCGATGTCCACGAAGTCGACCGTGGCCGGGAGGACCTTCTCCGAGGAGAAGATCTCGGCCAGTTTCGTCAGGCGGGGGTCGGGGACGCCCACGACGCCGACGTTGGGCTCGATCGTGGCGAACGGGTAGTTGGCCGCGAGCACGTCGTTCTTGGTCAGGGCGTTGAACAGGGTCGACTTGCCGACATTCGGCAGACCGACGATTCCGATCGTGAGCGACACGTTGCGACTTCCCGTACGTGAGGATGCGGAGGAGGTGGGGCGGGCCAGGCAGGGGCCGATCCACCAGTCTACGGGGTGTCCGGTACCACCCCCGCGTGGTGTCGAACGCTTGGCCAAGGTCCGGCCGACGGCGTGTCTGTCGGCCTATTCGGCACATAAACCGACCTAAGTTGGTCCAGTGGAGCAACACGGGACGCGACCTGCGCAGTACGGACCGCGACGGAGCCGGGCGGCGCTGCCCCCGCAGGGGCGGGGCGGCGCCGCTGCCGGCCGTCCGGCCGGGCGGACGGCGGGCCCGGGGGCGGGCGGCGGTACGGCGCGGGCGGCCGGCGGGCGGCAGGCAGGCCGGCCCGCTCCGTCGTCGGCGGCGACGGCGGCGGCGCGGGAGGTGGGTGCCCGGCGCCCGCTGCCCAACCCGCGGCTGACGGGGCTGGGCAGCGGTCTGTTCTGCGCCGCCGTCATGGTCGTGCTCGGCTACCTCGACGCGCTGCTCTTCGGAGCGTCCCTGACCGTCTACGGCGTGCTGTTCGTGCCGGTGTGCCTGCTCACCGCGGTCTGGGTGCGCCGCGGCGACCTGCTGACCGCCCCCGTCGTCGTGCCGATCGCCTTCGCGGTGGGGCTGGTGACCGTGGCCGAGAGCGGGGACGGCGGCCTCGGGGGACGGCTGATGGGGATCGTGACCGCGCTGGCCACCGAGGCCGGGTGGTTGTACGGCGGGACGCTGGTCGCGGGTTCGACGGTGATCGTCCGCAGGATCCGGCTGGTGCGCCGCCGGCGGGCCGCCGCCCGGAACCGTCCGCCGGGCTGACCCGCGGCGGACGGCGCGAGGGCCGCGGTCAGCGGGACGCGTGCATCGCCGCGCCGACGATCCCCGCGTTGTTCTGGAGCTGGGCCGGGACGATCTCCGCCTGGATGCCCTCGATGTAGTGCAGGAACTTGTGCGACTTCCGGCTGACCCCGCCGCCGATGATGAACAGCTCCGGCGAGAACAGCATCTCGACGTGGGCGAGGTACTTCCGCACCCGGTGGGCCCAGTGCTCCCACGACATGTCGTGGTCCTCCTTGACCTTGCTGGAGGCCCGCTTCTCCGCGTCGTGGCCGTCCAGCTCGAGGTGCCCCAGCTCGGTGTTGGGGACGAGGACGCCGCCGTGGAAGACGGCACTGCCGATGCCCGTGCCGAAGGTGAGCAGGATGACCGTGCCCTGCCGGCCGCGCCCGGCGCCGAAGTTCATCTCGGCGACGCCCGCCGCGTCCGCGTCGTTGACGACCGTCACGTCCAGCCCGCCCAGCCGCTCCGCGAACAGGCTCCGCGCGTCCGTGTCGACCCAGCTCTTGTCGACGTTGGCCGCGGTGCGGACCATGGCGCCGCCGGTCACCACGCCCGGGAAGGTGAGCCCGACCGGGCCGGTCCAGCCGAAGTGCTCGACGACCCCCTTGACCCCGTCGGCCACGCCGTCCGGGTCCGCCGGTTGCGGAGTCAGCACCTTGCAGCGCTCCTGGGCCAGGTCGCCCCTGTCGAGGTCCACAGGAGCGCCCTTGATCCCGGATCCGCCGATGTCCACGCCGAAGATCTGCATGGCACCCACGTTACGGCCTGCGACTGACGGTCACGCCCCGGCGGTACCCGAGCCGCCCCGCTCCGCCACCAGGCTCGCGGCCTCCTCGCGCAGGTCGCGGCGGAGCTCCTTGGGCAGCGAGAAGGTGATCGACTCCTCGGCGGCCTTGACGATCTCCACGTCCTCGAAGCCGCGCTGCGACAGCCACTCCAGGACCTGCTCGACCAGGATGTCCGGGACGGACGCGCCGGAGGTGACGCCGACCGTGGTCACGCCCTCCAACCAGGCCTCGTCGGCCTCGTCGGCGAAGTCCACGAGGTACGCCTCGCGGGCGCCCGCCTGCTTGGCGACCTCGACGAGCCGCTTGGAGTTGGAGGAGTTGCGCGAGCCGACCACGATCACCAGGTCGGCCTCGGCGCCCATCTGCTTGACCGCGAGCTGGCGGTTCTGCGTGGCGTAGCAGATGTCGTCGCTCGGCGGGGAGATGAGCTGCGGGAACTTGTCCTTGAGCGCGTCGACGGTCTCCATGGTCTCGTCGACGGACAGGGTCGTCTGGGAGAGCCACACCACCTTGGAGGGGTCGCGGACCTCGACCTTCGCGACGTCCTCGGGGCCGTCGACGAGCTGGATGTGGTCGGGGGCCTCCCCGGAGGTGCCGATGACCTCCTCGTGGCCCTCGTGGCCGATCAGGAGGATGTCGTAGTCGTCGTTGGCGAAGCGGACGGCTTCCTTGTGGACCTTGGTGACGAGCGGGCAGGTGGCGTCGATGGTGGCGAGCCGGCCGCGCTCGGCCTCCTCGTGGACGACGGGCGCCACGCCGTGCGCGGAGAACATCACGATGTTCCCCTCGGGGACCTCCTCCGTCTGCTCGACGAAGATCGCGCCCTTCTTCTCCAGGGTCTGGACGACGTACTTGTTGTGAACGATCTCGTGCCGGACGTACACCGGAGCCCCGTACTGCTCCAGGGCTTTCTCGACGGCGATCACGGCGCGGTCCACACCCGCGCAGTAGCCACGGGGGGCGGCGAGCAGGACACGGCGGCCAGGCGAAGCAGTCATGGCACCCATCGTAAGGCCGCGTTCGGCGGGTCAAAGATCGCGTGGGTACGGCGTTGCCGGGGAGACTGACGGGAACGTTCCGAGTCGGAGTTCTGTGCGGGGTTCGAGGCGGAGTTCGGGACGGAGTCCGAGGCGCTGGCGGAGGCACGATGTCGGAGACCGGTACGACGGCCCCGGGGGCCGGTGAGGAACACCAGCTGCGGCGCAGTCTGGGCTTCAGGGACCTGGTCGTCTACGGCCTGCTGTTCATCGCGCCCATGGCGCCGGTCGGCGTGTTCGGCACGCTGGACGCCAAGTCGCACGGCGCGGTGGCGCTGGTCTACGTCGTCGCCACGATCGCCATGGCGTTCACCGCGTTCAGCTACGCGCAGATGGTGCGGGTGGTCCCCCAGGCCGGGTCGGTGTTCGCGTACGCGCGCGTGGGGCTCGGCAACGGGGCGGGGTTCGTCGCGGGCTGGATGGCGATGCTGGACTACGTCCTCATCCCGGCGGTGGCGTACCTGTTCTCCGGGATCGCGATGGAGGCGCTGGTCCCGGAGGTCTCCCGGTGGGTGTGGACCGCGATCGCGGTGATCGTCACGACGCTGCTGAACCTGTGGGGGGTACGGGCGGCGGCCCGGGTGGGCTTCCTGGTGCTGGCCATGGAGATCGTGGTCCTGGTGGTGTTCGTGGTGGCGGCGGTCGTGGTCCTGGCGCAGGACGGGGCCGCGCGCGACTGGCTGTCGCCACTGTCCGGGGACGGCACGCAGGGGGCCTTCGCGCTGTCGGCGGTGGTCGGCGCGGTGTCGGTGGCGGTGCTGTCGTACCTGGGCTTCGACGCGATCGCGACGTTCGCGGAGGAGGTCACCGGCGGGTCGGCGAAGGTCGCGCGGGCCCTGCTGTTCTGCCTGGCGCTGGCGGGTGTGCTGTTCGTCGCGCAGACGTACCTGGTGGCGTTGCTGGAGCCGGTGTCGTCGGCGCAGCTGGCGGCGGAGCCGGAGCGGCAGGGGTCGGCCTTCTACGACGCCGTGGACGCGTCGGTCGGCACGTGGCTGCACGACCTGGTCGCGGTCAGCAAGGCGATCGGCGCGGCGTTCGCGGCGCTGGCCGGGCAGGCGGCGGCCGGGCGGCTGCTGTTCGCGATGGGTCGCGACCGGCGGCTGCCGGGGGTGCTGTCGCGGACGGATTCCGGGGTGCCGCGCGTGGCGATCCTGGTCTCGGCGGTGATCACGATGGCGGCGGCGGTGTGGGCGGCGCGCCGGGACGACGGCCTCGACCACCTGGTCTCGGTGGTCGACGTCGGCGCGCTGACCGCGTTCACGCTGCTGCACGCGAGCGTGGTGGGCTGGTTCGTGGTCCGGCGGCGCGGGGACGCGCCGGTGAACTGGTGGAAGCACCTGGTGGTGCCGGTCCTGGGCGCGGCGATCACCGTCGCCGTGATCGTGGAGGCGTCGGGGTCGGCGCAGGTCGTCGGGGCGATCTGGCTGGCGGTGGGCCTGGTGGTCCTGGCGGCCCAGGCACGCGGGAGGCGCGCGGCGGGGGCGTGACCCGCCGCGGCCGGGGTGGGCGGCGCCCGCGACGAGGGTGCGCTCCACGACGAAGGCGGTCGGCACGCGCGACGCGCACCGGATGCAGGCGCGTGCGTGCACTCCGGGCCGGGCACGCAGGCCGCGCCGGGCACTCCGGGCCAGGCCGGGCACTCCAGGCCGCGCCGGGCACACGGGCCGGACGGAGCTGCGGGCCGGCACGCCCCGGCCCAGGCTCACGGACACGCCGAACGCACCGCGCACCACCCGAGCCGTGTGCGCAGGCACGCCACCCGAACCTCGTCCGCCCGCGCGGCGGCGTGCTCGGACGCGTACGTAGGCGGCGGTCACCGCGCGTGAGGCACGGTTCCGTCGCCGGCCGGCACGCGTGCGTGCCGAGGCCCAGCCGCTCAAGCCCCGCAGGGATGTCGTACCCGGCCGTTACGCTCGGGCGCATGGCTGTCAACTCCACTCCCGAAAGCCCGCTGCCCGTGGGTGAGGTGTCACGGCTGATCGGAGGGTGGATCGACCGGCTCGGCGCGGTCTGGATCGAGGGGCAGATCACGCAGTTGTCGCGGCGGCCGGGCGCGGGGGTCGTGTTCCTGACGCTGCGCGACCCGTCGTACGACATCTCCGTGAGCGTCACCTGCTACCGGCAGGTGTTCGACGCGGTGGCGGACGTGGTCGGCGAGGGCGCCCGGGTGGTGGTGCACGCCAAGCCGGAGTGGTACGCACCGCGCGGGCAGCTGTCGCTGCGGGCCGCCGAGATCAAGCCCGTGGGTGTCGGGGAGCTGCTGGCGCGGCTGGAGCAGCTGAAGAAGGCCCTCGCGCGGGAGGGGCTCTTCGCGCCGGAGCGGAAGAAGCCGCTGCCGTTCCTGCCGCAGTTGATCGGCCTCGTGTGCGGCCGCGCCTCGGCGGCCGAGCGGGACGTCCTGGAGAACGCCAGGCACCGCTGGCCGGCCGTCCGCTTCGAGGTGCGCAACGTCCCCGTGCAGGGCGTGCACGCGGTGGCGCAGGTGGTGCAGGCGGTGAAGGACCTGGACGCGAGGGACGACGTGGACGTGATCGTCGTCGCGCGCGGCGGCGGCAGCGTCGAGGATCTGCTGCCCTTCTCCGACGAGCAGCTGGTGCGTACGGTCGCCGCGTGCCGCACGCCGGTCGTCTCGGCGATCGGGCACGAACCGGACAATCCACTCCTCGACCACGTCGCCGACCTGCGCGCCTCCACACCGACCGACGCCGCGAAGAAGGTCGTGCCGGACGTCGGCGAGGAGTACGAGCGGGTCCGGCAGCTGCGGGACCGCGCGCGGCGGTGTGTCGCGGCCTACGTGGACCGGGAGGAGCGGGGGCTGGCCCACGCGCTGGCCCGGCCGTCGATACAGGATCCGCACCGGATGATCGAGGAGCGGGCCGAGCAGGTGACGGCCCTGCTGGACCGGGGCCGCCGCTCGTTGCGGCACCACCTCGACCGGGCCGACTCCGAGTTGACGCACACGCACGCGCGCGTGGTGGCCCTCTCCCCCGCCGCGACCCTCAAGCGGGGGTACGCCGTGCTTCAGCGGGCGGACGGACACGCCGTCCGGGATCCCGGCGAGGTGGAGCCGGGCGAGGCGCTGCGGGCGCGTGTCGCCGAGGGCGATTTCTCCGTACGAGTCGACGCATAGGGTGGGTGGATGACCAGCGAGGTGGAGCAGCCGACGGCCATGTCCGAGGCGCTCGGGTACGAGCAGGCGCGGGACGAGCTGATCGAGGTCGTCCGGCGGCTGGAGGCCGGCGGTACGACGCTGGAGGAGTCCCTCGCCCTGTGGGAGCGGGGCGAGGAGCTGGCGAAGGTGTGCCGCCGCCGGCTGGACGGCGCCCGGGCCCGCCTGGACGCGGCGCTGGCCGAGGAGGCGGGCTCGGAGGACGAGGGCGACGAGGGGGACGGGGCCCGCTAGCCCTCCTTCGCCGTGCCCTCTGCCAGCGTGTGTGCGACCAGCGCGTTCGCGTGGCCGTGGCCCAGGCCGTGCTCGGTCTTGAGCCAGCCGACCAGCTCCATGTGCTTGGTGAGCGGCGAGGAGCGGATGAGCTCCTTCCACTCGGCGACCGGACGGCCGTACTTCTTCTCGATGGCGGGGAAGTAGGAGGCCGGGCCCTTCACGGTGGCGGTCATGTCGAGTGGTCCCATCTGTGTGCGGCGGTGTACCGCCCATTACGACCCCGGCGCCCGCGACAAGTAACCGGCGACGCGGTGTGATCCACGCCACTCCCCCTTCACCGACGATGTGAAGCGGATCACCGCACTCCCCTTTTGGTTGAACCTTGAACTTCTTTGCCGTACGGTCGGTCCCGTCAACGGCTCCCGGCGCCCCACCGGCGTGCAGCCGACGCACCATCGAGGAAGATCACGCATGTCTCTCGTTCTTGACCCCGCCGCTCAGGACCTGCTGTTCCGCGAGGCCCGCACCGCGAACACCTTCACCGACGAGCCGGTGACCGACGAGCAGGTGCAGGCGATCTACGACCTGGTCAAGTACGGCCCGACCGCCTTCAACCAGTCCCCCCTGCGCATCACGCTGGTCCGCTCCGCCGAGGCCCGCGAGCGCCTCGTCCAGCACATGGCCGAGGGCAACCGGCCCAAGACCGCCGCCGCCCCGCTGGTCGCGATCCTCTCGGCGGACAACGAGTTCCACGACGAACTGCCGCACCTCTTCCCGCACTTCCCGCAGGCCAAGGACGCCTTCTTCAGCGAGCGCCCGGCGCGCGAGGGTGCCGCCCTGCTGAACTCCGCCCTCCAGGCCGCGTACTTCATCGTCGGCGTCCGCGCCGCGGGCCTGGCCGCCGGCCCCATGACCGGTCTGGACTTCGAGGGCGTCCGCAAGGAGTTCCTGGACGACGACCACACCCCGCTGATGGTCGTCAACATCGGCCGCCCGGGCCCGGACGCCTGGTTCCCGCGCTCCCCGCGCCTCTCCTACGACCAGGTCGTCACGACGGTCTGACCCCCGGCACGGTCCGCACGGACACATGAAGAAGCCCCCGGCCAAGCGGCCGGGGGCTTCGCCGTGCGAGGGGTCACGCCAGCTTCAGCGCCGCCGCCATCTTCCCCAGCTGCTCGAACGACCCCGTGCCGGCCACGACCGTCGTCGCGCCCTTCATGGCGGAGTCACCCTCCAGCACCAGCGCGTCGTACCGGCCACCCGTGTACCGGGTCCACGTGCGGCCGCCGATCTCCTCGGTCCGCTCGGTGGCCCGCGACCCCTGACTGGCGTCCTCGATGAACGAGGCGGGCTTCTGCGTGGACTGCTCGACCGCCACGTACTCGCCGTCCGGGGCATGGAAACCCAGGTGCCAGGCGTCGAAGTCGTCGCCCTGGAAGCGGACCGAGGTCGGCTTCCAGTCCTCGGACAGACCCTCGGGCGCCGCCACCGGGTACGCCGCGGCGCGCTGCGCGGTCAGCAGCTCCACCCGGTAGTCGACCCGCTTGACGTCCGGTTCGCCGTCGTCGTGCGGAATGAAGATCCAGATCACGCCCGCCGCGAGGACGATGAGCCCGAGGGAGAGAATCATGTCCCGGGCCGACTTCTGCTTGCCTTTCATACCTGCCACGCCCCCTATCGTCGCAGGTGCCTGATCCGCTCAAACGTGGGGTCCCCTGCTCATTTTGTCGGACTGACGATAGAGTCATGGCCATACCCTCATCCGGCCGTCGTCGTATCAGAAAGGTGCGCTCCGATGACCGAGCATCATCTGCCGTCCGAGCTGGACGTCCCCTCAGAGGCCCCCGACCGCAACCTCGCCATGGAACTGGTGCGGGTCACCGAGGCCGCGGCGATGGCCGCCGGCCGCTGGGTCGGGCGCGGTGACAAGAACGGCGCCGACGGTGCCGCCGTGCGCGCCATGCGGACCCTCGTCCACACCGTCTCGATGAACGGCGTCGTCGTCATCGGTGAGGGCGAGAAGGACGAGGCCCCGATGCTCTTCAACGGGGAGCGGGTGGGCGACGGGACCGGCGCCGAGGTCGACATCGCCGTCGACCCGATCGACGGCACCACGCTGACCGCCAACGGCATGACCAACGCCATCGCGGTGCTCGCCGCCGCCGAGCGCGGCTCCATGTTCGACCCGTCCGCCGTCTTCTACATGGACAAGCTGGTCACCGGCCCGGAGGCCGCGGACTTCGTCGACATCAACGCGCCGGTGTCCGTGAACATCCGCCGGATCGCCAAGGCCAAGCGGCGCACCCCCGAGGACGTCACCGTCGTCATCCTCGACCGGCCCCGCCACCAGGGCCTGATCAAGGCGGTCCGGGAGACCGGCGCCCGCATCAAGCTGATCTCCGACGGCGACGTGGCCGGCTCCATCCTGGCGCTGCGCGAGGGCACCGGCATCGACCTGCTGCTCGGGGTCGGCGGCACCCCCGAGGGCATCATCTCGGCCTGCGCGGTGAAGTGCCTGGGCGGCACCATCCAGGGCAAGCTGTGGCCGAAGGACGACGAGGAGCGGCAGCGCGCGATCAGTGCCGGGCACGACCTGGACCGCGTCCTGACCACCGACGACCTGGTCTCCGGGGACAACGTCTTCTTCGTCGCGACCGGCATCACCGACGGGGAACTGCTGCGCGGAGTGCGGTACCGGTCGGAGACGGCGACGACCGACTCGATCGTGATGCGGTCCAAGTCGGGGACCGTGCGGAGGATCGATTCCGAGCACCGGCTGAGCAAGCTGCGGGCGTACAGCGCGGTGGATTTCGACCGGGCGAAGTGACTCCGTCGGTCCGGGGGGCGCCTTCCGAAGTGGGGGCGCCTGTCCGTCGGCGGGTGCGGGTGGGGTGTGGCTGGTCGCGCAGTTCCCCGCGCCCCTTCGGGGCGCTGAGCCCCCCGGCGTGAAAAAGGCACCCTCTGTGCGGAGAGGGTGCCTTTTCGCGTGGTGCGGGCTAGCCCGCCGCGGCTATGGGGGCCGCCGACGTGCGTGGGGGCTTCTTCAGTTCGGCCTCGCGGCGGCGGCGCCTGGCCAGGACCACGCGGCGTTCGGCGGCGGTGAGGCCGCCCCAGACGCCGTAGGGCTCGGGCTGGAGGAGGGCGTGCTCGCGGCACTCGACCATGACCGGACAGCGGGCGCAGACGCGCTTGGCGGCCTCCTCGCGGGAGAGCCGGGCGGCGGTCGGTTCCTTGGAGGGGGCGAAGAACAGTCCGGCCTCGTCGCGCCGGCACACCGCCTCGGTGTGCCACGGAGCGTCTTGGTCCCTGTCCCGCACCGGCCCCCGCTGGGCCGGAACGGCAGCTACCTGCAGGGACGAATGCGGCGGTTGCAGCACGGTCTACTCCTGACGACGGCTTCGCGAGCGAGAGACGATGCGTCAAGGCTTACCCGTTGTGCGCGCGCCTATGCACTGGGTTCCCAACGGCTGCCGCCGGTGCGCTAGAGGTGCTTGCGCAAACCCTTCTCGACCCTGCGGTGCACCCGGTCCAGGAGGTCCGCGACGACCTTGCCGCGCTTCGGACGCGCCTCGACATGGCCCAGCACGGCCCAGCCGTCCACGTAGACGACGGGGGCCTCGGGCTCGTCGGAGTCGAGGGTGTGCACCTCGAAATTGCCGAGCACGCCGCCGCCGGTGCCGCGCAGCGACACGTTCTCCGGGACGCGGACCTCGACGCTGCCGAAGACGGAGAAGGCCTTGATCACGACCTGCTGGTACTCGAAGACGGCCTCGCTCAGGTCTATCTCGACGCTGCCGAAGACCGCGTACGCGTGGATGCGGCGGCTCGCCCGCCAGCGGCCCTTGCGGACGGCGCTGCTGAAGACCGCCACCACGTTCTCGTCGGCGTCCGGCGGGATGGCACCGGCGGTCGGCCGGTTGGGGGCCGGGGCGGCGGCCGGGCGGTCGCGGTGCGCGGCGGGCAGGTCGCGCACGAAGACGTCCAGCTCGCCCACGGTCTTGGCGGCCAGCACGCCCTCGACCCGCTCGGCGTGCTCGTCGGCGGTGAGCCGCCCCTCCGCGAGGGCGTCCCGGAGCATGTCGGCGACGCGGTCGCGGTCGGCGTCCGAGGCGCGCAGGTCAGAGGTGCGCGGTGCGGGCTGGGCGTGCTTCTGAAGGTCCACGGCAGCAGCGTACCGAAACGCGATAGATCGCGACTAGCCCTGTGGACAACCTTGTCGCGGCGAACTGAGCCTTACCTCACAAGCCGGGCCCGCCGGCCAGGTCCTACGCTGGTTGGCGCTGCCAACGGAGGCCAGCCGTCGTTGCTGAGAGATCCAGCGAAATCCAGCCGCGCGCGATGTCTAGTGAGGAATGGGCGAGATGCCTGAGTTCGCGTACACCGACCTGCTTCCCCAGGGTGAGGACACCACTCCGTACCGGCTGGTGACCGCCGAGGGCGTGTCCACCTTCGAGGCCGACGGGCGGACCTTCCTCAAGGTGGAGCCGGAGGCGCTGCGCAAGCTGGCCGAGGAGGCCATCCACGACATCCAGCACTACCTGCGCCCCGCCCACCTCGCGCAGCTGCGCCGCATCGTCGACGACCCCGAGGCCTCGGGCAACGACAAGTTCGTCGCGCTGGACCTCCTGAAGAACGCGAACATCGCGGCGGCGGGCGTGCTGCCCATGTGCCAGGACACCGGCACGGCCATCGTCATGGGCAAGCGCGGCCAGAACGTGCTCACCGAGGGCGGCGACGAGGCGGCCCTGAGCCGCGGCATCTACGACGCCTACCAGAACCTGAACCTGCGCTACTCCCAGATGGCCCCGCTCACCATGTGGGAGGAGAAGAACACCGGCTCCAACCTCCCCGCCCAGATCGAGCTGTACGCGACCGACGGCGGCGCCTACAAGTTCCTGTTCATGGCGAAGGGCGGCGGCTCGGCCAACAAGTCGTTCCTCTACCAGGAGACGAAGGCCGTCCTCAACGAGTCCTCCATGATGAAGTTCCTGGAGGAGAAGATCCGCTCGCTCGGTACGGCCGCCTGCCCGCCGTACCACCTGGCGATCGTCGTCGGCGGGACGTCGGCCGAGTACGCGCTGAAGACCGCGAAGTACGCCTCCGCGCACTACCTGGACGAGATCCCGGCCGAGGGTTCGGCGCTCGGGCACGGCTTCCGGGACAAGGACCTGGAGGAGAAGGTCTTCGAGCTGACGCAGAAGATCGGCATCGGCGCGCAGTTCGGCGGCAAGTACTTCTGCCACGACGTGCGCGTGGTGCGGCTGCCGCGGCACGGCGCCTCCTGCCCGGTCGCCATCGCCGTGTCGTGCTCGGCGGACCGGCAGGCCGTCGCGAAGATCACCGCCGAGGGCGTCTTCCTGGAGCAGCTGGAGACCGACCCGGCGCGCTTCCTGCCGGAGACGACGGACGAGCAGCTGGACGAGGCGGGGGACGTCGTCAAGATCGACCTCAACCGGCCCATGGACGACATCCTCGCCGAGCTGACCAGGCACCCGGTCAAGACCCGGCTCTCCCTGACCGGTCCCCTGGTCGTGGCCCGCGACATCGCGCACGCCAAGATCAAGGAGCGGCTGGACGCGGGCGAGGAGATGCCGCAGTACCTGAAGGACCACCCGGTGTACTACGCGGGCCCGGCGAAGACCCCCGAGGGCTACGCCTCCGGCTCCTTCGGCCCGACCACCGCCGGGCGGATGGACTCCTACGTCGAGCAGTTCCAGGCGGCGGGCGGCTCCAAGGTGATGCTCGCCAAGGGCAACCGCAGCAAGCAGGTCACCGACGCGTGCGACGCGCACGGCGGCTTCTACCTCGGCTCCATCGGCGGGCCGGCCGCGCGGCTCGCGCAGGACTGCATCAAGAAGGTCGAGGTCGTCGAGTACGAGGAGCTCGGCATGGAGGCGGTCTGGAAGATCGAGGTGGAGGACTTCCCGGCGTTCGTCGTGGTGGACGACAAGGGCAACGACTTCTTCCAGGACCCGGCGCCCGCGCCGACGTTCACGAGCATCCCGGTGCGGGGCCCCGGCCTCGCCTAGGCGCTCACGAACGGGGGCGGTGCCGGAACATCCGCACCGCCCCGCACGCTGTACCCGGTATGAGCGACTACCGCATCGAGCACGACTCCATGGGCGAGTTCCGCGTCCCCGCCGACGCCAAGTGGCGGGCGCAGACGCAGCGCGCCGTCGAGAACTTCCCGGTCTCCGGTCAGCGGATCGAGCGCGCCCACATCGAGGCGCTGGCCCGGATCAAGGGCGCGGCGGCGAAGGTCAACGCCGAGCTGGGAGTCCTGGACAAGGACGTCGCCGCCGCGATCCAGGAGGCGGCCGGCGAGGTCGCCGAGGGCAGGTGGGACGAGCACTTCCCGGTCGACGTGTTCCAGACGGGGTCCGGCACCTCGTCCAACATGAACACCAACGAGGTCCTCGCCACCCTGGCCACCGAACGCCTCGGCCGCGACGTGCACCCCAACGACCACGTCAACGCCTCCCAGTCGTCCAACGACGTCTTCCCGTCCTCGATCCACATCGCCGCCACCGCCGCCGTCACCCGCGACCTGATCCCGGCCCTCGACCACCTCGCGGACGCCCTGGAGCGCAAGGCGGAGGAATTCGCCGACGTGGTGAAGTCCGGGCGTACGCACCTGATGGACGCGACGCCGGTCACCCTGGGCCAGGAGTTCGGCGGGTACGCGGCGCAGGTGCGGTACGGCGTCGAGCGGCTCAACGCCTCGCTCCCCCGCCTCGCCGAACTGCCGCTGGGCGGCACCGCCGTCGGCACCGGCATCAACACCCCGCCCGGCTTCTCCGCCGCCGTCATCGAGGAGGTGGCCCGCGCGACCGGGCTGCCGCTGACGGAGGCGCGCGACCACTTCGAGGCACAGGGTGCCCGGGACGGCATCGTCGAGACGAGCGGACAGCTGCGGACCATCGGCGTCGGACTGACGAAGATCGCGAACGACCTGCGGTGGATGGCGTCCGGCCCGCGCACGGGGCTGGCGGAGATCTCGCTGCCCGACCTCCAGCCCGGCTCGTCCATCATGCCCGGCAAGGTCAACCCGGTGATCCCCGAGGCGGTCCTCATGGTCGCCGCCCAGGTCACCGGCAACGACGCGACCGTCGCGGCGGCGGGCGCGGCAGGCAACTTCGAGCTGAACGTCATGCTGCCGGTCATCGCCAAGAACGTACTGGAGTCGGTGCGGCTGCTCGCCAACGTCTCGCGGCTGCTCGCCGACCGGACCGTGGACGGCGTCACCGCCCACCGGGACCGGGCGCGCGAGTACGCCGAGTCCTCGCCCTCCGTGGTCACGCCGCTCAACAAGTACATCGGGTACGAGGAGGCGGCGAAGGTCGCGAAGAAGGCGCTGGCCGAGCGGAAGACGATCCGTCAGGTCGTCCTGGAGGGCGGGTACGTCGAGCGCGGCGACCTCACCGGCGAGCAGCTGGACGAGGCGCTGGACGTGCTGCGGATGACCCGTCCGTGACCTGACCGCCGTGACGACCCGTCCGCGGGCCGGCCAGCCGTGACGACCCGTCCGCGGGCCGGCCCCCGTAGCGACCCGTGAGCGCCCCGGCCGCTGTCGTGCGCGCGGACGCTCTCACGATCTTCGGCGCGCCGGATGGCCACGGCACCTAATATCTGTGCATGGCAGACGGTGAAGCGGTGAGCGAGGCCACGGAGGCGGGCGGTGCGGCGGCCCCGGCGGAGTTCTGGGAGCCCGGGAGTCACATCCTGTGGCGGTACCGGGAGAACGGCGGCCCGCGCTTCCACATCGCGCGCCCCGTCACCGTCGTACGGGACGACGCCGACCTGCTCGCGGTGTGGCTGGCGCCCGGCACCGAGTGCGTGAAGCCGGTGCTGGCCGACGGGACGCCCGTGCACCTGGAGCCGCTGGCCTCGCGCTACACCAAGCCGCGCACCGTGCAGCGCGACCGGTGGTTCGGCACCGGGGTGCTGAAGCTGGCGCGGCCCGGCGAGCCCTGGTCGGTGTGGCTGTTCTGGGACCCGGGCTGGCGGTTCAAGAACTGGTACGTGAACCTGGAGGAGCCGCTGACCCGTTGGGAGGGCGGTGTCGACTCCGAGGACCACTTCCTGGACATCTCCGTCCACCCGGACCGCACCTGGTACTGGCGGGACGAGGACGAGTTCGCGCAGGCCCTGCGGGACCGGCTGATGGACTCCGGGCAGGCCGAGCGGGTGCGGGCGGCGGGCCGGGCCGCGGTCGCGGAGATCCGTGCCTGGGGCTCGCCGTTCGCCGACGGCTGGGAGGACTGGCGCCCCGATCCGGCGTGGGCGGTACCGTCGCTGCCGGGGGACTGGGATCGCACGCCCGCGCACGTGTCCTCGTGAGACCCTTGAAGTGCCCCCGGGCAAGAAACGTAGGATCGTCCTCCGCAAGGGAGCGCGGCAACGGCAACCGGCGGAGCGTGCGCTGTGCTTGACCGATCGTCACCGAGGGGCGGCAGGACGTGAGCGAGGGGTACGAGGGCAACACGGAGACGGGCCGCGGACGGCCCGCCGGTGACACAGCAACAGCCTCTGACCACGCGGGAACCCCGTTCCTCGGGCACGTATTCCGGGTATCGGGATTTCTGCGGGACGAACTGCACGCGCCGCGCGCAGTCCCGGACGGATGGATTCGACACGCGTGACGGAGCACCCGACCTCCTTCGACCGCCCGATGACGGGCGCCGACCCCACGGATCCCCGCGGGGCGCTCATGCGTACCCCCGTGGAGCCGCGCGCCTCCGGGTCCGGATTACCGGCACAGGGACGCGCGGGAGAGACACCGCCCACGGCGGGCACCGACTCCCCCGGCGCCTACGAGCACGCCCAGCCGGGCGCCGAGCAGGCCGCCGAGCCCGACACGCACCGCCCGCGGCCCGTCGCCGAGGGCGTCCCGGTGCAGCCGGGCGGCGTGCCGTCCACGCCCGCGCCGCCGCCCGGTACGGACCGCCGGGCCGCACCGGAGCCGGAGCGGCGGACCGGTCAGCCCACCGCGCCCGGGCAGCCCACGCCGATGCGGCGGGACGGGGACCGGCTGCGGTTCGTGGGAGCCGCGACCCGGCGGATCGCCCGGGGCATGGACCTGGACGAGATCGTGATGGGCCTGTGCCGGGCCACCGTGCCGACGTTCGCCGACGCGATCCTCGTCTACCTGCGCGAGCCGCTGCCGGTCGGCGACGAGCGCCCCACCGGCCCGCTGGTGCTGCGGTTGCGGCGCACCGACCGGATACCGGCCGAGCGGGACACCGAGGGCGGCTTCATCCCGGCCGCCCAGCCGGAACCCTCCGAGCTGGAGGCGGTCGGCTCCGAGCTGTGCGAGGTGCGGCCGGGCAGCGCGCTCGCCGAGGTGCTGCGCGGGGTCCGCCCGGTCTTCACGGACACCCCGGCCGCCCGCGCCGCGCTGCCTGAACTGCTGGGCGACGGAGGCGAGTTCGCCGTGCCCGACGGCCGCCGGGCGATCCTCGCGCCGCTGCGCGGCCGGCGCCGCGTGATCGGTGCCGCCCTGTTCCTGCGCGGCCCGGAGCGCGTCGCCTTCGAGGCCGACGACCTGCTGGTCGCCGCGCAGCTCGCCACGCACAGCGCCCTCGGCATCGACAAGGCGGTGCTGTACGGGCGTGAGGCGTACATCGCCGACGAGCTGCAGCGCACGATGCTCCCGGAGAACCTGCCGCGCTGCACCGGCGTGCGGCTGGCCTCCCGCTACCTCCCGGCCGCCGAGACCGCGCGGGTCGGCGGCGACTGGTACGACGCCATCCCGCTGCCCGGCAGCCGGGTCGCGCTGGTCGTCGGGGACGTGATGGGCCACTCCATGACGTCGGCGGCCATCATGGGCCAGCTGCGGACCACCGCGCAGACCCTGGCCGGGCTCGACCTGCCCCCGCAGGAGGTGCTGCACCACCTCGACGAGCAGGCCCAGCGCCTGGGCACCGACCGCATGGCGACCTGCCTCTACGCGGTGTACGACCCGGTGTCGCACCGCATCACCGTCGCCAACGCCGGCCATCCGCCGCCCGTGCTCCTGCACCTGGGCGGCCACGCCGAGGTGCTGCGGGTGCCGGCGGGCGCCCCCATCGGAGTGGGCGGCGTGGACTTCGAGGCCGTGGAGCTGGACGCGCCCGCCGGCGCGACCCTGCTCCTCTACACGGACGGGCTGGTCGAGTCCCGGCTGCGGGACGTGTGGACCGGCATAGAGCAGCTGCGGGAGCGCCTCGCGGCGACCGCGCAGCTCACCGGCCCGGACCACCCGCCGCCCCTGGAAGCCCTGTGCGACGAGGTGCTCGACATGCTCGGGCCCGGCGACCGGGACGACGACATCGCGCTGCTCGCCGCCCGCTTCGACGGCATCGCGCCCAGCGACGTGGCGTACTGGTTCCTCGACCCGGAGGACGCGGCGCCCGGCCGGGCCCGTCGGCTGGCTCGGCGCGCGCTGGCCCGCTGGGGCATGGAGGACCTCACGGACGCCGTGGAGCTGCTCGTCAGCGAGGTGGTGACCAACGCCGTGCGGTACGCCTCCCGGCCGGTCACCCTGCGGCTGCTGCGTACGGACGTGCTGCGCTGCGAGGTCGGCGACGACGTGCCCCAGCTGCCCCGGCTGCGGCAGGCGCGGGCCACCGACGAGGGCGGGCGGGGGCTGTACCTGGTGAACCGGCTGGCCCGGCGCTGGGGCGCGACCCGGCTGAGCACGGGCAAGGTGGTCTGGTTCGAGCTGAACCGGGGCTGAGACGTAGGCGAAGGGGCGACCGGTGAGCACCGGGCGCCCCTTCGCGTGTCTCCGCACCTGCCGCCGGCCCTACTCCCGGTCCCGGTCGGGGAGGAGCGGGTTCTCCGGCTCCGTCGTCCCGCCGCCGCCCGTGGGCGGTTCGGTGGACGGGCTGTTCGACGGCGACTGGGACGGTGACTGGGAGGGCGCCTCGGACGTCGGCGCCTCGGACGACGGCTCCTGGGTCGTCGGCTCCTGGGAGGGCGACTCCTCCTGGGTCTCCTCCTGCGTCGGCGACTGGCTCGGCGACTGGCTGACCGACGGCGAGGTGCTCGGCTTCACCGCGGCGCCCTGCTTGGTGTCCAGCTTGAACTTGGTGACCTCGTCCATGACGCCGAAGGTGTACGCCGCCCAGATCTCCGCGGGGAAGCCACCGCCGTTGACGCGGTGGTCGACGCCGCCGGCCTTGTACATCGGGACCTGGGCGTGGCTCTTGGCGTCCTCGCCGAACAGACCGACCGAGGTGACCAGGCCGGGGGTGAAGCCGGTGAACCAGGCCGACTTGTTGTCGTCGGACGTACCGGTCTTGCCGGCCACCTGCTGGCCGTCGCGCAGCGGGTTCTCCCGTACGGACGTCTTGGCCGTACCGTCGTCGACCACGCCGGTGAGCACGGAGGTCACCGTGTCGGCGGCCTGCTTGCTGATGATCTGCTCGCCGATGGCCTCGGGTATCTCGATGGTGCGGTCCTTGTGCTCGACCGACTTGACGATCTGCGGGGTGACCTTCTTGCCGTGGTTGTCGAGGGTGGCGTAGACGCCGGCCATCTCCAGGGGGCTCGCCCCCATACTGCCCAGGGTCTGGGCGGGCACGGCCTGCTCGCCCTCGGTGTCCATGCCGAGTTCGCCCGCGACCTTCATCACCTCCGTCATGCTCACGTCGATGCCCATCTGGGCGAAGACGGAGTTGACGGACTTGTTCATCGCCTCCTGGACGTCGATGTCGCCGTAGTCGACGTCGTCCTCGTTGGGGGGCGCGAAGCCGACCTTCTGGTCGCCGTCCATCACGGGGCGCCTGCTGGTGCCGTCGTACATGGTGTTGGCCGTGATCGGCACGCCGTCCTGGGTCTCGGCGTCCTGGTCGACGGCGGCGGCGAGGATCACCGGCTTGAAGGTGGAGGCGGGCTGGTAGTCGTCGCGGGTGGCGTTGTTCGTGTAGTGCTTCACGTAGTCCACGCCGCCGTACATCGCCAGGACCCCGCCCGTCTTCGGGTCGACGGACGCGGCGCCGGCCTGGACGTCGGCGTCGACGTCGCGCTTCTTCGGGTCGAGCTTGCTGGTGAGCTTGGCCTTGACCGACTTCTCCAGCGCGGCCTGCTTCTTCTTGTCGATGTTGAGGGTGACCGTGTAACCGCCGAGGTCCACCAGGGCCTTGGCCTGTTCCATGTCCTCGGCGGCGCCCTGGGCGACGAGCTGCTTCTTGAGCGTGTAGTTGGCCGCGTCCACCAGATACCCGGTCTGGCCCTCCATCCCGGCGGCGGCCTTGGGCTCCTTGGGCACCGGGAACTTCATGCCCTGGCGCTCGCTCGCACCCAGCCACTTCTGCTCGACCATGTTGTCCAGCACGTAGTTCCAGCGGTCCTGGGCCAGCTTCTTGCCGGTCTCGCTGGCGATCGCCCAGTCGTACTGGTTCGGGGCCTGGAGCAGCGCGGAGAGGTACGCGCCCTGCTCGACCGTCAGGTCCTCGGCGTCGACCCGGTAGTACGCCTGGGCGGCGGCCTGGATGCCGTAGGCGCCGCGGCCGTAGTAGCTGGTGTTCATGTAGCCGGCGAGGATGTAGTCCTTGGACTTCTCCCGGTCCAGCTTCAGGGAGATGACCAGCTCCTTGAGCTTGCGGGAGACGGTCTGCTCCTGGGACAGGTAGTAGTTCTTGACGTACTGCTGGGTGATCGTCGAGCCGCCCTGCGCGCCCTTGCCGGAGAGCGTGTTGAGCACGCCACGCGTGGTCCCCTTGAGGTCGACGCCCGCGTCGTTGTAGAAGGTCTTGTTCTCGGCGGCGACGAAGCTGCGCTGGACGTCCTTGGGCACCTTGGCCAGGTCCACGATCTCGCGGTTGCGCTCGCCCGTGCGGGCCATGACGCTGCCGTCGCTGTACTTGTAGACGTTGCTCTGGAGATCGGCCTCGGGGTTGCCCTCGGGGATGTCGATCACCATGTACAGCACGATGAAGGCGCCCATGCCGAGCAGGCAGAGGCCGAAGAACGTGCCGACGATCTTCTTCCAGGTGAACAGGCGGCGTATGCCGCTCTTCCCGCCCGCGCCCGACGAACGGCGGTTTTTGGGCGCCGCGCGGCGGCCACCGCGCTGTCGCGCTTTTCTCTCTTCCGCTCGTCCCATGGGTCCGATCCGCTCCGCTTCGGTCATCCGTGTGCACGCCTCGCTCACGCGTCACACAGGTTCGTCGCTCAGGTCAGCTCAGAAAGCTAACACCGGGAGATATGACAAACGCCTACTGATCCGGCCTTGTACGGACGTGAGAATCAGCACCCGTTCCCTAGGAACCGACGTACGAAGGGGGTTCAAGGTTGCCGCTCTCATGTAAAGTGATATCACTTAGCTAGACCGAAGATAAGGGGGACCACCCATGTCCACGCACGATGCCCCGCAGGTCACCGCGGATGTGCCCGAGATGCCGGCACCCCGCGTACGGGAGACCCAGGCCCACAGCATCGGCGGCGGCCTCGCGCTGCTGCTGGGGCTGGTCGGGCTGCTCGTCGGCGCCGGCCTGATCGCCTCCGCCACGGCGGTGTCCGCCACCGGCGGGAAGGCCGGGCTCATCATCGGAGGCATCGTGGTCGCCATCGCGGCCTTCCTCGCGATGTGCGGGCTGAACATGGTCGCGCCGGGCGAGGCCCGCGTGGTGCAGCTCTTCGGCCGGTACCGCGGGACGATCCGGCAGGACGGCCTGCGCTGGGTGAACCCGTTCACCTCGCGCACCAAGATCTCGACCCGGGTGCGCAACCACGAGACGGCCGTCCTGAAGGTCAACGACGCCTACGGCAACCCGATCGAACTGGCCGCGGTCGTGGTGTGGCGGGTGGAGGACACCGCGCAGGCCACCTTCGAGGTGGACGACTACATCGAGTTCGTCTCCACCCAGACCGAGGCGGCCGTACGGCACATCGCCATCGAGTACCCGTACGACGCCCACGAGGAGGACGGCCTCTCGCTGCGCGGCAACGCGGAGGAAATCACCGAGAAGCTCGCCGTCGAGTTGCACGCGCGCGTGGAGGCGGCCGGCGTGCAGATCATCGAGTCCCGCTTCACGCACCTCGCGTACGCGCCGGAGATCGCCTCGGCGATGCTCCAGCGGCAGCAGGCCGGCGCGGTGGTCGCGGCGCGGCGGCAGATCGTGGACGGCGCGGTCGGCATGGTCGAGGCCGCGCTCGCCCGGATCAGCGAGCAGGACATCGTGGAACTGGACGACGAGCGGAAGGCCGCCATGGTGTCCAACCTGATGGTCGTGCTCTGCGGGGACCGCGCCGCCCAGCCGGTCCTGAACACGGGGACGCTCTACCAGTGACGCCCCCGTCCGAGGGCACGCCGCCCGAGGGCCCCCCGTCCGGGGGCCCCGCCCCGAAGCGCCGGCCGCAGCAGCGCAAGCAGGTACTGCTGCGGCTGGACCCCCAGGTGTACGAGGCGCTGGCCCGCTGGGCGGGCGAGGACCTGCGCTCGGCCAACGCCCAGATCGAGTTCCTGCTGCGCAGGGCGCTGGCGGAGGCCGGCCGACTGCCCGGCGACACGGGGCCGCTGCCACGCAGGGGCCGCCCGCCGAGAGGCGGCCCCGGACCCACGCCGCAGGCGTGACCGACCCCGACGGAGAGCCGCGCCCCGCACCTCGCGGAGGCGCGGCTTCCGTCGTTTCGGAACCGTGACAATCGGCTCCGACCTGCGGTCCCGTACCCCCGGGCACGAACTCTGCACAGGGCGTATACATGCGGCGTATACACCGTGTGTAGAGTGCTCCGCATGTCCATCGGTCACACCCTTCTGGGACTCCTGGAGTCGGGGCCACGCCACGGTTACGACCTGAAGCGCGCCTTCGACGAGAAGTTCGGTCACGACCGGCCGCTCCACTACGGCCAGGTCTATTCGACGATGTCCCGCCTGCTGAAGAACGGCCTTGTCGTCGTCGACGGCATAGAGGCGGGCGACGGTCCCGAGCGCAAGCGGTACGCCATCACCGACGCGGGGATCACCGACGTACAGCAGTGGCTCGCCACGCCGGAGAAGCCCGAGCCGTACCTCCAGTCGACGCTGTACACCAAGGTCGTCCTCGCGCTGCTCACCCACCGCGACGCCGCCGACATCCTCGACACCCAGCGGTCGGAGCACCTGCGCAGCATGCGCATCCTCACCGACCGCAAGCGCAAGGGCGACCTCGCCGACCAGCTCGTCTGCGACCACGCCCTGTTCCATCTGGAGGCCGACCTGCGGTGGCTGGAGCTGACCGCGGCGCGACTCGACAAGCTCCGTGAGGCGGTGGCCCGATGACTCCCCCCGCAGGTTCCCTGCTCTCGGCCGAACAGCTGCGCAAGGCGTACGGCCCCACCCTCGCCCTCGACGGCGCGGAGTTCTCCATCCACCCAGGCGAGGTCGTCGCCGTGATGGGTCCCTCCGGCTCCGGCAAGTCGACGCTGCTGCACTGCCTCGCCGGCATCGTGCCGCCCGACTCGGGGACCATCACGTACAACGCGCGTGAGCTGTCCGCCATGAGCGACTCCGAGCGCAGCGCCCTGCGCCGCTCCGAGTTCGGGTTCGTGTTCCAGTTCGGCCAGCTGGTGCCGGAGCTGACCTGCGTCGAGAACGTCGCCCTCCCGCTGCGTCTGAACGGCACCTCCCGCAAGGAGGCCGAGCGGGCCGCGCTGTCCTGGATGGAGCGGCTGGAGGTCGACGACCTGCGCAAGAAGCGGCCCGGCGAGGTCTCCGGCGGCCAGGGCCAGCGGGTCGCGGTGGCGCGGTCCCTGGTCACCAACCCCCGCGTGCTCTTCGCCGACGAGCCGACCGGCGCGCTGGACTCCCTCAACGGCGAGCGCGTGATGGAACTCCTCACGGACGCCGCGCGCTCCACCAACGCGGCCGTGGTCCTGGTCACGCACGAGGCGCGGGTGGCGGCCTACTCCGACCGCGAGATCGTCGTACGGGACGGCAAGTCCCGGGACATGGAGCGCGTCGTATGAACCTGCGCCAGTGGGCCGCGGACCTCATGCTGGGCGTCCGCTTCGCCTTCACCGGCGGCCGCGAGGGGTGGACCCGGGCCGCGCTGACGGCCGTCGGCGTCGGCCTCGGCGTGGCGCTGCTCCTGCTGACGACCGCCGTCCCGAACGCGCTCGAGGTCCGGCACGAACGGGAGAGCGACCGAACCGACTTCAACTTCTCCCTGGAGCGGATACCGAAGGCCGACGACACCCTCGTGGTCGCCGACGTCGACACCGACTTCCGGGACAAGAACGTGCGGGGCCGGGCACTGGAGGCCGAGGGGCCGCGGGCTCCGCTGCCGCCGGGCCTGGAGAAGTTCCCGGCGGTCGGCGAGATGACGGTCTCCCCCGCGCTGAAGGAGTTGCTGGAGTCGGACTCGGGCGCGCTGCTGCGTGAGCGGCTGCCGGACCGGATCGTCGGCACCATCGGGGAGAGCGGGCTGATCGGCTCGAGCGAACTCGCCTTCTACCGGGGCGGCGACGGGCTCGCTCCGCGGATCGACGGCAGCATGGTCACCCGTATCGACCGGTTCGGGGACCCGGATCCGGGCGAGGAGGAGTCCGATCCGGTACTCCTGCTGCTGATCCTGGTCGTCTTCGTGGTGCTGCTGATGCCGGTCGCCGTGTTCATCGCCGCGGCCGTGCGATTCGGCGGCGAGCGGCGGGACCGGCGGCTGGCCGCGCTCAGGCTGGTGGGTTCCGACAGCCGCATGACCCGGCGGATCGCCGCCGGCGAGGCCCTGGCGGGCGCGGTGCTCGGGCTGGTCTTCGGCGCCGCGTTCTTCCTGGTCGGGCGCCAGCTGGCGGGCTCGGCCGAGGTGTTCGACATCAGCGTGTTCCCGAGCTACCTGAACCCGTCTCCGGTGCTGGCGCTGCTGGTCGCGGTCGCGGTGCCGGCGGCGGCGGTGCTGGTGACGCTGCTCGCGCTGCGCGGGGTGGTCATCGAACCGCTCGGCGTGGTCCGCTCGGGGCGGCCGGCCCGGCGCCGGCTGTGGTGGCGGCTGCTGCTGCCGCTGGCCGGGCTGGCGCTGCTCTACCCGATGATCGGCAACGGGCGCGACGGCGGTGACTTCAACCAGTACATGGTCACCGGCGGTGTGGTGCTGCTCCTGGTCGGTGTGACCGCGCTGCTGCCGTGGATCGTGGAGAGGGTCGTGGCGCGGCTCGGCGCCGGCGGGGTGGCCTGGCAACTGGCCGTACGCAGACTGCAGATGAGCAGCGGTACGGCGGCCCGCATGGTCAACGGCATCGCGGTGGCCGTCGCCGGGGCGATCGCGCTGCAGATGCTGTTCACCGGTGTCGACGGCGACTACACCAAACCCACCGGGCAGGACGTGTCGCTGGCGCAGATGGAGGTGCAGCTGCCGAGCGACGTGCCGGTGGCCCCGGCCGCCGAGAAGCTGCGGGACACCAAGGGCGTGAAGGCGGTCTTCGACTACTCCGAGGGCTGGGTCGGCGACCGTGCCCGGGACCCGGAGAACGGCACGACGATGACGGTGGGCACCTGCGCGTCACTGCGGGAGATCGCCAAGCTGGACTCGTGCGCGGACGGGGACGTGTTCGCCGTCCGGGGTGCCGAGTGGGACGGCGACGTGGACCCCACGCAGATGGCCGTGGCGGGCCGGAAGCTGTACGTCGACCCGTCCTACGAAGGCGGCCCGAGAAGCCGGGAGGCCCCCTGGACGGTGCCGCAGGGCGTGAAGACGGCGAAGCCGCGCCTCGGGCTGCTGGCCGGGACCGACCGGGGCGGGTTCCTGCTCACGCCGAAGGCGATGTCGTCCGCGATGGCTCCCGCCCTCGACGGGCACGCCTACCTCCGGCTCGACGAGTCGGTGCCGGACGTGAAGGACTACGTCCGCAACACCACGGAGGCCGTCCACCCGCTGGCCGACGCCGTGACGTGGTCCGCGACGGAGCGCACCGACCGGTTCGACGCCATCCGCACCGGGCTGTTCGTCGGGGCGACCTGCGTGCTGGCGCTGATCGGTGCCAGTCTGCTGATCTCGCAGCTGGAGCAGTTGCGCGAGCGCAAGAGGCTCCTGTCGGCCCTGGTCGCCTTCGGCACCCGGCGCCGCACACTGAGCCTGTCGGTGCTGTGGCAGACGGCGATCCCGATCGCGCTGGGCCTGCTGCTGGCCTCGGTGGTCGGCCTGACCCTGGGCACCGTCCTCCTGAAGATGACGGACACCCCGGTCCGCGTCGACTGGACCGGCGTCCTGTCCATGACCGGCATCGGCGCGGCGGTCGTCCTGGCGGTGACGCTGTGCAGCCTGCCTCCGCTGCTGCGGCTGATGCGGCCGGAAGGGCTGCGCACGGAGTAGCCCCTCCGGTGCACGACTGAGGGACCGCACGACCGCCCGCCGGGTGGCCGTGCGGTCCCTCAGTCGTGCACCGTCCGGACCGGCAGGTCTCCCATCGCCTCCCTCAGCGCCGCCGCCAGCTCCTCGTACTCCGCACTGCGGGCCGCGCCCGTGCGCATGGCGAGGGCGATGCGGCGGGTCGGGGCCGGGTCGGTGAAGGAGGCGGTGAGGAGCTGGGTGGAGCGGGAGGTCTCCACGCGGACCGCGGTGCGCGGCAGCAGGGTGACCCCGAGGCCGCCCGCCACCAGCTGGACCAGGGTCGACAGGCCGGCGGCCGTGGTCGTCGCGGGGACACCCGCGCGGCCCGCCTCCCGGCAGATGTCCAGCGCCTGGTCGCGCAGGCAGTGGCCCTCGTCGAGGAGCAGCAGGTTCAGCTCGCGCAGCACCGAGCGGTCGATCCCCTCCCGGCCGCCGAGCCGGTGGTCGAGCGGGGTGACGAGTACGAAGTCCTCGTCGAAGAGGGGGAGTTCCGTCACCCCTGGCACACCGAGCGGGACGGCGAGCAGCAGCAGGTCGAGGCGGCCGGTGGTGAGGCCGTCCAGGAGGCTCGAGGTCTGCTCCTCGTGGACCTGGAGGTCGAGGTCGGGGTAGCGGTCGTGGACGAGGCGGAGCACCGTCGGCAGCAGGTACGGCGCCACGGTCGGGATGACACCGAGCCGCAGCGCGCCGGTGAAGGGCGCCCGTACCGCCTCCGCTTCCTCGAGCAGCGCGCCGACCTCCGCCAGGACCGCCTTCGTTCGCACCGCGAGCCGGGCGCCGGCCGGGGAGAGCAGCACCTTGCGCGTCGTGCGCTCCAGGAGGGTGACACCCAGTGCCTCCTCCAGCGCGGAGACGGCGCCCGAGAGCGCGGGCTGGCTCATCCCGATCGCCGCCGCGGCGTCTCGGAAATGCAGGTGCTCCGCGACCGCGTCGAAAGCCCGCAGCTGGGCGAGGCTGGGCTGCCTCTTCTTACCGGACACTAATAGCCACCTCCGATCAACTCGACCGAGTGTAGCTATTTCACTAATCAATGCACCCTGTGCCAACATCAAGAACGTCCAACCCATGGGAAACACCGGCAAAACGGGTGTTTCCTCGCTGCAAGGAGAGCGCGTGCTCACTGTCGGTGACAAGTTCCCCGAGTTCGATCTGACCGCCTGCGTCTCGCTGGAGAAGGGCGAGGAGTTCCAGCAGATCAACCACAAGACCTACGAGGGTCAGTGGAAGGTCATCTTCGCGTGGCCCAAGGACTTCACCTTCGTGTGCCCGACCGAGATCGCCGCCTTCGGCAAGCTGAACGACGAGTTCGCCGACCGCGACGCCCAGGTCCTCGGCTTCTCCGGCGACTCCGAGTTCGTCCACCACGCCTGGCGCAAGGACCACGACGACCTGCGTGACCTGCCCTTCCCGATGATGGCGGACTCCAAGCACGAGCTGATGCGCGACCTCGGCATCGAGGGCGAGGACGGCTTCGCCAAGCGCGCCGTGTTCATCGTGGACCAGAACAACGAGATCCAGTTCTCCATGGTGACCGCCGGCTCGGTCGGCCGTAACCCCAAGGAGGTCCTGCGGGTCCTCGACGCCCTGCAGACCGACGAGCTCTGCCCGTGCAACTGGAGCAAGGGCGACGAGACCCTCGACCCGGTCGCGCTGCTCTCGGGAGAGTGATCTGACGTGTCCCTCGACTCCCTGAAGTCCGCCGTCCCGGACTACGCCAAGGACCTCAAGCTCAACCTGGGCTCGGTCATCGGCAACTCCGACCTCCCGGCGCAGCAGCTGTGGGGCACCGTGCTGGCGACCGCCATCGCCTCGCGCTCCCCCATCGTGCTGCGCGAGCTGGAGCCGGAGGCGAAGGCCAACCTCACGCCGGAGGCGTACAAGGCCGCCAAGTCGGCCGCCGCCGTGATGGCGATGAACAACGTCTTCTACCGCACCCGGCACCTGCTGTCGGACCACGAGTACGGCACCCTGCGCGCCGGTCTGCGGATGAACGTCATCGGCAACCCGGGCGTCGACAAGGTCGACTTCGAGCTGTGGTCCTTCGCGGTCTCCGCCATCAACGGCTGCGGCATGTGCCTGGACTCGCACGAGCAGGTACTCCGCAAGGCGGGCGTGGACCGGGAGACGGTCCAGGAGGCGTTCAAGATCGCCGCCGTCATCGAGGCCGTCGGCGTCACGCTGGACGCCGAGGCGGCCCTGGCCGACCAGTAGTCCCGCCGGGCTCCACGCATACGACGGGCCCCGTCCACCTTCCGGTGGGCGGGGCCCGTCGCGTCGTCGGGACCGTCGTGCCGCAGGGGCCTACGCCGGGGAGGCGTCCGCCTGCGGCTCCGCCTCCGGCGGCGGCGGTTTCGGCGACGGATCCGCCCCCGGTGAGGCATCCACGGCGGTCGCCCCGTGCGGCTTGGGCGTCTGCCGTACGGCGGCCTCGCGGGAGTACGCCCGCAGATAGCCCACGACGGTGTTCGTCACCGCCACCAGCGGTACGGCGACCACCGCGCCGCCGATGCCGGCGATCATGCCGCCGGCGGCCACGGACAGCACCACGGCCAGCGGGTGGACCCGCACCGCGCGCCCGAGGATGAACGGCTGGAGGATGTGCCCCTCGATCTGCTGCACCGCCAGCACCACCACGAGGGTCATCACCGCCGCGAACACGCCCTGCGTCACCAGCGCCACGACGACCGCGAGCGCGCCCGACACCACCGCGCCGACCAGCGGGATGAAGGCGAACAGGAAGATGAACACGGCCAGCGGCACGGCCATCGGCACGTCGAGGAAGTAGATGCCGAGGCCGATGAAGATGGCGTCGATCAGCGCCACGATCACCGTGCCCCGCACGTACGCCGTCAGCGTCCGCCAGGCGCGCGGACCGGCACCGGCGACGCCCGGCCGGGCCGCCGCGGGCACCAGCTTCAGCGTCCACTGCCAGATGCGCTTGCCGTCGTAGAGCAGGAAGAGCGTCGAGAAGGCGGCCAGCAGGATGCCGGTGAGTGCCTCGACGACGACCGTGACGCCCTCCAGACCGGCGGACGTTATCTGGTCGGTGTTGGCGCCGACCGCCTCGCGCAGGTTCTTGGCGATCTCGTTGATCTGTTTGTCGGTGACGTGGAAGGGGCTGTTCAGCAGCCAGTTGCGCAGTTCGTCGATGCCGTCCTGGACCTGGTCGGAGAGATTGTCGATGTTCTCCATGACCTGCCAGGTGACGAACCAGCCGATCAGGCCCATCACCACGAAACCGAGGATCGCGGTCAGGGCGGTGGCCGGCCCGCGCGGCACCCCGTGCCGGCGCAGCCACGCCACGGCCGGCTGGAGCAGCGCCGTGATCAGCAGGGCGGCGACGAACGCCAGCACCACCAGCTGTACGGCGCTGATGACCCGCATGAGCACCCACACGGTGCCGGCCAGCACCAGCAGCCGCCACCCGGCCTCGGCGGCGACGCGTACGCCCCAGGGCACGGCCTGCGCGGGGTCGGGGCGGTCACGGAACACGACCGCGTGATGCGTGGCGGCGTACTCGTACGCCGCTTCCTCGGGGGTCGGGCGCCCCTGGTCGGAGGCACCCACCCCGGTGTCGTCGGCGGCGTCCCGCCGCGCCTCCTGGCGGCGCTGCTCCAACCGCCCGCTCATCTGCGTCAGTCCGGCGCCGAGCCGGCCGAGCCACCCTGGCACTCGCGACATGATCCGTCCTCTTCCCCCGTCTTGCCCCACCACTCCCCCCGGAGTCGTCCGGTCCGACCGTACATGGCGGCAACGCGAAAGCCCCTCACCGTAGGACGGAGAGGGGCCGCGCGAGGTTGAGCGGTGTCCGCGCCGGGCGGACGGCGGGCTCAGTACCAGTGGTTGGCCTGCCAGAAGGCCCAGGCTTCACACGGGCTGCCGTAGCGGCCGTCCATGTAGCTGAGGCCCCACTTGATCTGGGTGGCCGGGTTGGTGCGCCAGTCGGCACCCGCGGAGGAGTACTTGCCCGCGGGGAGGGCCTGGAAGAGACCGTAGGCACCGGAGGAGGGGTTGACGGCCTGGTAGTTCCAGCTGGACTCGTGGTCCACGATGTTGCTGAAGCACTGGAACTGGCCGCTGGGCACCATCTGACGGGCCATCGCCTGGATCTGGCCGGTGCTGTAGGAGCTCTGGACGGCGAAGCTGGTGGAGTCGCGCTGGGCGTCGCGACTGGCCGCCTCCTTCTCCTCCTGGCGCTTCTTGGCGGCCTCCTCGGCAGCCTGCTTGGCCTTCTCCTGCTTGGCCACGGCGGTCTTGGCGGCTGCCTTGCGGGCGGCTTCCTCCGCGCCCTTCTTGGCGGTCGCGTCCGCGGCGATGGCCTGCACGTCGGCCTGCTGAGTCAGGGACGCGGTCTGCACCTGCGCCTGCTCACCCATGGGGATGTCCGCGAGCAGCGTCGTGCCGGCTGCCGTCGCCTCCGCGTCGTTGTTCTGCGCGGTGCTGCCCGAGGCAACTCCGACGACGCTTCCGACAGCGGTGACCGCCGTGGCCGAGGCCACTGCGAATCCCCGGACCGAGATCCGGCTCACACGGTTTCCTTCCAGCATCGCCCGCTTCGGTGACCCTCGCGGACGCAATCGTGCCCCTGACGCTGGCCTCCCCAACTACTGGTCACGGGAGGCACGGGCCCGGTGGACAACTCCCCTCGCGGAGAGCGCCGTGTGGTGCTCGGGCGGCATACGACGCTGCTATGGAGTTGAGGCTGGTGCTTCTGTGGTGCCGTACCGCTGGGGGTACAGGTGTGTCGTATGCGGGGCCTGACAGGAATGAGACTCTGCCGTAACCCGACGGGGTGAGGCAATTCTGTGCTGCGTGTGAAAGCTCACATCTCGTTTGGCCCAAGGGATTCCCGGAAACGCACACACGCCGCGGCGCCGCCCGGCTAGGCTCTTGGCCTTTCCGGACGGCGCCGATTGTCGGACAACCGACCCGTCACGGGTCGGAGTTCGCGGATGGTTCAGAGACGGGTCAGATGTGACCGTCCTCCAGCATTTCGGTCACCAGCGCCGCGATCTGGGACCTCTCGGAGCGCGTCAGGGTGACGTGCGCGAAGAGCGGATGCCCCTTCAGCTTCTCGACCACGGCGACGACTCCGTCGTACCTCCCCACCCGCAGGTTGTCCCGCTGGGCCACGTCGTGGGTCAGCACGACCCGTGAATTGGCGCCGACCCGGGACAGCACGGTCAGCAGGACGTTCCGCTCCAGGGACTGGGCCTCGTCCACGATGACGAACGCGTCGTGCAGGGAGCGTCCGCGGATGTGGGTGAGCGGCAGGACCTCCAGCATCCCGCGGGCGGTGACCTCCTCGATGACCTCGCGGCTGGTGACCGCCGACAGCGTGTCGAAGACCGCCTGCGCCCACGGGCTCATCTTCTCGGCCTCGGACCCGGGCAGATAGCCCAGCTCCTGCCCGCCGACCGCGTAGAGGGGACGGAAGACCATCACCTTCTGGTGCTGCCGGCGCTCCAGGACCGCCTCCAGGCCCGCGCACAGCGCCAGCGCCGACTTGCCGGTGCCGGCCCGGCCGCCCATCGACACGATGCCGACGTCCGGGTCGAGGAGCAGGTCGAGCGCGATCCGCTGCTCGGCGCTGCGGCCCTTGATGCCGAACGCCTCGCGGTCGCCGCGCACCAGCCGGACGTTGCCGTCGGGCGTGACCCGGCCGAGGGCCTTGCCGCGCTCCGACTGGATGGTCAGACCGGTGTGCACGGGCAGCTCGGTGGCCTCGGGGACGTAAACGTGCCCCTCCTCGAAGAGGATGTCCACCTGCTCGCCGGGCAGCGTCAGTTCGGACATCCCGGTCCAGCCGGAGGCGTCCGTGATGGCCAGCTCGGCGCGGTACTCCTCGGCGAGCAGACCGACGGAGGACGCCTTGATCCTGAGCGGGAGATCCTTGGACACGACGGTGACGTCGAACCCCTCCGCCTGCAGATTGCGGGCGACCGCGAGGATGCGGGAGTCGTTGTCCCCCAGGCGGTAGCCGCTGGGCAGCACGCTGGGGTCCGAGTGGTTGAGCTCGACACGGACGGTGCCGCCGAGGTCCCCGATCGGAATGGGGGCGTCGAGGCGACCGTGCCGGACCCGGAACTCGTCGAGCAGGCGCAGGGCCTGCCGGGCGAAGTAGCCGAGTTCGGGATGGTGCCGTTTGGCCTCCAGCTCCGTGACCACGACGATGGGGAGCACGACCTCGTGCTCGTCGAAGCGGTGCAGAGCGTTCGGGTCGGCCAGCAGGACGCTGGTGTCGAGAACGTAGGTGCGCCGATCTGGCTTGTGGCGCTTTGTGCTGGTCACCACGGAAGGACGTACCCCCTCGGATGAGGTCGGGGAGCGACGGAGTGGACGCTGGGCCGGGAGGGCGTGAATGAGCCGACGGGTCCAGGACCTGGCGGACGCAGACCCTTGGGGCCGCCCTGCACTGGCGCGGACCGTGGGCCGGTCCTCCGCCGCGTCTCCCGTGCCGTGACCGCACGGTGGGGCTGGTGCAAAGGGCCTCCCGGGCGGACGGCTCCGTGCCGTCCGCTGAGGATCCGACACCCGTGGTTCGGGCGTCGACCTGCTTGCCTTATGCCCTGGAACGAGCGCAGCCATGCCACGGCCCAGGAGGGCGCACCGGTGAACTCCTCGTTACGGGCGCACCGCGCGACGCCCCGCTGCGGCCTCTCGGAGGACGTCCGGGCGGCACTCACCGGGGGCCCTGCGTCCGGGCAGAAAAAACGGGCCGGTCCGTGGGGGGGGATACGGACCGGCCCGAGGGGGGGTTTCCACCATAACCCTTTGTAAGTGATGCTGCGTGCATCGGCGTGCAAAAACTACTCTCCGGAGTCGGCCCGCGACGCCGAGATGCCCTCGGAAGCGCTCATTCCGCCCTGAATCATGGCCAAAACACGGCCGCTCCCCGGGCACACACCGGATACACAGCGAATACACCGCTGATTCACAGGTGAGTGGAGTGACGAGAAGGCCGGCCCCGAAGCCGCCCCCCATCCCCCGACCGGGTGACGCGTGGAGCGCACGCCCGCTTGACCCGGCACCGCGCAGCCCCCTCCACTGCGCGGTGCCACCCGCGCAGCTTTGCTCACGCGAATTACCTGGCTCGAATTTACGTGATCGCCCATACGGAACGGACCCGCGGAGGACAACGATGAATAACGATGTGGAGCCTCTGTGAGGACCCGAGGGTGATTTCGTACCCTGGCTCCGGTCACCACGACCTTTGCGAAGGCGCTCCCCATACGCCCGGATAACTCCCATCCCACCCCGGCCACCCCGGCCCACTGGGACGAGATCGGTCCTACCGCTCCCCTAACGTCACCTCATGACGAGGACGACGCGGATCACTTGGGCCGCCGCGAGCGCACGGCGCCTCGAACGACAGTTCCTGGCCAAGTCCGCCCGAACGGGCACCCCGGCCGCCGACGTGCCCGCCGACGTGGCCGCCGCGATGCTCGGCGTCCACGCCCAGGTCCTGTCCGCGGCCGAACTGTCGGTCGGTCTGCGGACCGAGGACATCACCCGGGTGGACGTACGGAACGCCTTGTGGCCGCCCGCCTCACCCACCGCGCCCGGCACGGCTCCGTCACTGATCAAGACGCACGGCCCGCGCGGCACGGTGCACCTGCTCCCGGCCCGCGACCTCCCGATGTGGTGCGCGGCGCTGCCCGCGATCCCCGACGGCTCGGGCTCCTTCCCGCCCGGCGTACGCCTCACCGAGGACCAGGCCGAGCAGGTCGTGACGGCGATCGGCGACGCGCTCGACGGCAGCTTCCTGACCATCGACGAACTCGGCGAGGAGGTCGTCGCCCGCACCGGCCCCTGGGCCGGCGACCTGGTGATGCCCGCGTTCCAGACCATGTGGCCGCGCTGGCGCCAGGTCCTGCACCGGGCCGGCCACTGCGGCGCCCTCTCCTTCGGCCCCAACCGCGGCCGCAAGGTGACGTACACCCGCCCACCGCACTTCACCCCGCTCCCGCCCGAGGAGGCGACACGTCTCCTGGTCCGCCGCTACCTGCGGGCGTACGGCCCCGCCACACCCCAGCACTTCGCCCGCTGGCTGGCCGCGCCACCCGCCTGGGCGAAGGGCCTGTACGAGGAGCTGGCCGGCGCGGGCGAGATCGAGGAGGTCGACTTCGAGGGGACACCGGCGTGGGTGGCCGCCGGCGACACCGGCTTCCCCGCCGCCCCGGAGCGGGACGACCTGGTACGCGGGGTACGCCTGCTCCCGTACTTCGACGCGTACCTCATCGCCGCCCAGCCGCGGGAGCTGCTCTTCCCCGGCGCGGCCTACGAGCGGGCACTCGCGGGCGGGCAGGCCGGCAACTTCCCCGTACTGCTGGTCGACGGCGTCGCGGCGGGCGTCTGGCACCAGCTGCGCCGGGGCCGCCGGACGACGGTCACGGTGGAACCGCTCGGCCGCCTGACGGCACGGCAGGAACGGGAACTGGCGGTGCGGGCGGAACGGGTGGGGGCGGTCCTGGAGGCGCGGGCGGAGCTGGTCATCGGAGAGGTACGGGTGGGCGCGCACGCGTGAATTCCGGCTCCGCCGCCGTCGCCGGTGAACTCAGCTGCCGTGCGGCTTGCGCAGGTCGAAGAGGTGCCGCGCGCTGTGCGCCACGAAGGGCCCCTCGGCCTCGATGCGCTCGTGCAGGTCGCGCAGCCGGTCGCGGTACTCCTCGACGGTGAAGCCGGGGACCATCCAGACGACCTTGCGCAGGAAGTGGACGACGGCTCCGACATCGAGGAACTCCATCCGCAGCCGCTCCGCCCGCAGACCGACGACCTCGAGCCCGGCGGCCTCGGCGTCGGCGCGCTCGCGCCCGGGGTCGCGATGGCCGTAGCTCTCCTGGGGCAGCGGCCCAAGAAAGTACTCGATCAGCTCGAAGACGCTGGCGGGACCGACGTGCTGGGCGAAGTACGTGCCGCCGGGCGCGAGTACGCGGGCGATCTCGTCCCAGTGCGGCTGGACCGGGTGCCGGCTGACGACGAGATCGAAGGCCTCGTCGGCGAAGGGCAGGGGCGCGTCGTCGGGCGAGGCCACGACGGGGACACCGCGCGGCCGGAGCAGCCGGGTGGCCTTGGCGACGTTGGGCCCCCAGCCCTCGGTGGCGACGACGAGCTGCGGCCGGCCCTCGCCCCCGCCCTTCTGGTGGGCGAAGTCCAGTACCTCCCCTCCCCCGGTCTGCACGTCGAGCACGGCGGTGGCCCCGGTCAGCCGCCCCGCCATGGACGACGCGTAGCCCCAGGACGGCCGCGCCTCGGTGGCCCGCCCCTCGAACCAGGAGAAGTCCCATCCTTCGGTGGACACGGAGGCGCCTTCGGCGAGGAGCTCGTCGAAGGTACGGGGGCGAGGCTGGGAGGACATGCGGGCGAATCCGTTCAATGAGCTGAGGGGTTACGAAGACCAGGAGGATCAGGCGGCTCGAGAGGACGAGGCGGAGGAGCCGGAGGAGGCTGACGAGGCGGAGGAGACGGGCTACTTCACCAGGGGCCGGACCTCCTCGGCGGCGAACCGCACGAACGCCTCCGGGTCGGGCTCGTCCCCGGTCGGCTGGAGGATCACGGTGTCGGCCCCGGCCTCGGCCAACCGCCCAACGGCCTCGGCAACGACCCCCGCGTCCCCCGCGACCCCGAGACCGGGCACGTCCGCGTCGCCCTCGGCGACGAGTTCGGCCCGCAGCCGCTCGGCCGCGCCGGACCCGGTGGCCGTGAGGAGATAGACGACGACCGTGTGCGGGTCCGTCCGCCCGGCGGCCTCCCGCCCCTCGTCGATGAGCCGCCGGGCCCGTCGGACCCCGTCCGGCGGGGTGGACGCCGTGAGCACGGTCCCGTCGGCCGCTTCACCGGCCAGCCGCAGCGAACGGGGCCCGGTGGCGCCGGCGAACACGTCGACGGCTCCGGCGGGCGGCCAGTCGAGCGCGACGTCGTCGAGCCGGACGTAGCGCCCTTCGGCCGTCACCCGCTGTCCGTCCAACAGGCCCCGAAGAGCCAGCAGATACTCGCGCAGCAGAGTCACGGGCGACTCGACCCGCGCCCCCACCTGGCCCATCCAGTCCTGCACCCCGTGCCCGACGCCGAGAACGGCCCGGCCGGGGAACATCCGGTGCAGGGTGGCGGCCTCCATCGCGGTGATGGCCACGTTGCGCAGGGGTACGGGGAGCAGTCCGACCCCGACCCGGACCCGTTCGGTCCACGCGAGCGCGGCAGCGAGGGTGGAGATCCCACCCTCACGGAAGCAGTCCTCCCAGAGCCACAGCTCCTCCAGCCCGGCCTCGTCGGCGACACGAGCCACGGAACGCAGCCGCTCGGGGGCGAGCTGAGGGCGGAATACGGCACCGAGTCCAGTCATGCCCCTCTTCCTACCCGCGCCCCGCCCCGCCGGACAACAGCATTACGCCTCCACCGCCAGCGGATCCGCAAACCTGACGGTCTCGGCAACCTGCCGCAGGATCGCCCGGTACTCACCCCGACGCGCGAGGGCCGTGGTGCCCAGGGTGAGAACGGCCATGCGCTTGCAGTCGGGGTGCGGGAGGTGTGCGTGCACTTGGAGAAGGGGGAGCTGGGGGAGACCGCTGCCGGAGGTGGCGCCCACGGTGGTCTCACTGAGGGTGGCGGGGCCGCTGGGCAGGTCGACGTACTCGATGCGGCTGTGCCCGAGGGATGCGGTCACGGCGCGGGCCGCGGTCACCGCTCGCGGGGCGGCCGCGGTGGCGTGCCAGGTGATGGAGAACAAGGAGAGCAGAGGACGGGGCCTGCCACCGATGTCGTCGCGGTGCAGACCGACGGAACAGTGGACCGTTCCGAACTCGCGTAGAGCCGCGAGTAGCTGCTGGCCTGAGGCTACTTGTGCGATGAAATCCTGCCGGACAATCTCACTACCGGCCGATTCGAGCAACGGAGCAACGGCTGCACGCAGACTTTCCGCTACCCCCGTGCCCGGCTCGGGAAGCAGTGCGTCCAGTGGCAGAGCGTTGAATCCTGCCGGTTCTGCGAACCAGAGTTCAGCGTAGGGATCCTTGACAGATTCGTGGATGACGATCGCGCCCGATTTCACGACACGCCTCCCTCAACGGACCCTGGGTTCACCGGGTATACGCCGACGCGCCGTCCACGCTCGACGTCTTCCGGCGTGGCACCCCAGTCCGCGAAGCGCCATCCGCTCTGTGCAGCGATTCGCTGCTCTACGACATGCAGGCGGCGAGGAGCGTTACCTTTCCGGGTGGGTGCAGCGACTACTCCGATGAATCGCGGATCACCGGCGAACCAGATGGTTGCGATATCAGCTTTCAACTTGGGCTTGGCTTGAGGGGTCATGCGGCGAGCCCACCACCACCTTCGAAAGTGGCGAGGAAACACAACAGGCAACCTCTGTTCTGGGTGAGCCGGGTTCGGAAACTCAAACCAACCATATTGCTTACTACGCACTTCGGATCTCCTGCTCAGCCCCCGCGGAACATTCTCGATCACCACCCAATGATACGTTCGCAGAATGCGCAACATCAGGAATCCTGCCGCGAAATACTTGAACTGAGTCAGCATCCGGTACGGACCATAGATGAAGTACGGCATAAAAAGCCACACGACCCAGTTGGGTGTGCGGATGGAGATCTCCAGAAGGAGGATCCACCCACCAGCCCAGCCCATTAACCCGAGGACGTTCATGAACATATGCGCAAGCCACGCCTGTCGGGTGGGGAGGTGATGCCAGGCAGTGGCGGCCGCGTCGCAGTTCACTGTCGGTACTCTTCCTGTGCGACATCAAAAAACATGACGGACAAGGCTCACGATTCCGCCGTTGTCCAGAACGAGACGGGCTCCGTCAATTCCCGCGACAGCACCATCCTTGATGCCATCGTCGTCAGCATCCACTGCTTTGCTGTACAAGCCCATACCACCAGTGCCGACCCCGGCCAGACCTGAGGCCGCCGCTACGGATTGCGCGGCCTTCTCCGGGTTACTGAACCCTCGCACCGCACGCGCAAGTAATTGGTTCTCAATACCTACGATGGCTTTTGCTTCATCCAAGGTTTTCACGCCGTATGCCGATGCCTTCGGCCAGAAGCCAAGTGCTACGGAACCCGTCTGGATGGCATCCGTGGCTTCGATGCTCCCCCTGGCCACGGCTCCCAATCCCGGCAACGCGCCAGCAAGATCTGCGCCCACAGAGACGGCATTGCTCCAAAAGTCGGCGTCAAGTTCCCCTTTGGTGAGGCCATCCAGCAGTGACGCCCGTGTTTCTGGGTCACCAAGACGCAGTGCAAGCGCGACAGCACTGATCCCTGATGTCGACAGCATCAACGCCGCCACTGCCGTTAGCCCAATTCCCATCGGCCCCGCCAGCAGCAGCGCCGCCACCCCCACCAACCCCGCCGTGAAGCTGAGGATGTCCGGCAGGTTGTCGCCCAGCCAGTCCAGAGCCTCGTCGAACCAACCGGGCTCATGCGGCACCAGCTTCTTCGTGGCGTCACGGATTTTGCGCGCCCGGTACCCGGCCTTCTCCTCGTGCTCCCCGGCCAGCCTCTTCGCCTTACCGATGACCTTGTTCAGCTCGGCCTGGGCATCGTCCAGGTCACCCTTCGCACGGGTGAGGACTTTCGGGTCGGGATCGTCACCCACCTTGTCCACGCGCCCCTGCGCCCGCTCCACCTCCGCCCGAGCGTCCCTCGCGTCCTCCTCCAGCTTCCTGGCCCGCCGCTGGAAGTCACCGAGTTCGCCTTCCCAGCGGTCGAGTTGCCGGGCCGCCTTGCGGACGGAGTGCGCCGCGTTCTTGAGGTTGAGCGGCAAGGGCCCGCCGTCGAGCTGCTCGCGGAAGGCGACGGCGGCGTCGCCCTTCCAGTAGCTGCCGTCGAGGAGCTTGGTGACGAGGTCGTACGCCTCTTGGAGAACCTTGGCGCATCCGCTGAGCTTCTTCTCCAGCCCCCGCACGGCCTCCGTGTCACCCGGCACCGGATTGAACCCGAGATGCGGATAGCTCGGGTTCGGCATGCGCGGCGCGGACTTCAACCCTTGCGGCTTGTCCAGATCCGCCCGGGACCGCGGATCGAGCGCGGCACCGTACGGGTCGTTCCCGGCTGTGGCGCTCACTTCGCGCCACCGCCCTTGCCGTCGCGCGACGCCCGCACCGCCTCCTCGAGCGCCTTGTCCACCTCGAGGTAGCTGTCCTTGCTCTTGCCGATGATCTCGGCGAGGTCCTCCGTCTGCTTGCCGATCTCCTCGGAGCCGTACTTCCAGTCCTCCTGGAAGGACTCGCACGCGGAGTCGAGATCATCCGTACCGAGCCCGACGATCGTCGCGTCGGACAACGCCTTGCGCACACCCCTGAGCGAGCTCGACGACCGCTTCAGCGACTTCATGAACCGCCCGAGCTCGTCCCCATCGACAGCCAGCCGCTCCGCCACGTACCCCGTCCCCTCTCACCGGCCTACCCGCACCGATGTGAGGAACGACGTCCTCCGACTTTCGTAGCGCTCATCCCCACGCGGTCCCTCGGCAGGGTTCACATTCCGCACTGCGGGCTGGTGGAGGGCGATCAGCGGTTGACGGCTTGGACCCCCTGGACGACGCGGACGAAGTCAACGCTCTCGCAGAGCCGGTGGTACCGACGCCGTCCTTACGGCTGGCACGCAGCGTCGCCTCTCTTGGACGAGATGTCGGTGGTCTGCCATACGCCGCCGGCGTTCTTGGTGAGGGCGGTGTTGTAGAGCACGAAGCTGTCCGCGGACGCGGGCGACTTGTCGACCTTGCCGCTCTTCTTGTTCTTGATGTAGGACTTGCTCTCATCGGAGCAATAGGTCACGTAGGCCTTGTCCGTGCCCTTGAGCGTGACCTTCCGGTCGAAGTATCTCGTCACACCGATCCAGGTGTCGTTGTCGTCGATGTAGCCCTGCACATAGGCGATCGACGAACTCAGTGCCGTGTCGACGTTGTAGAAGCCGAGAGCCTTAGTTTCGGCACTCCCTTTGAAGATGGCTTCGTCCACCGCGTTGATACTGGACGCGTTGTCGGCGAGCACGGCATCCTTCGCGGAGTCACCTGTCCTCTGGCCCTCGAAGACGTTCTTGGCATCTGAGGGAAATTCGATCTCCGGCCGGCCTTCTGCGATCGAATCGCTGGGACTGGTCGAGGCAGACGGTCCGTCACCCGCGCTTACACCCGGGCCCTTGCCCTCCCCATCGGAGGAGCTGTCCTCACCTCCGCATCCGGACAGCGTCAGGGCCACAACGGCGGTCAGCACGAGCGCTGCGGGCAGGATGGACAGACGAGTCACGGTTGGGGCTCCTGGTAGGACGAGGTTCTCTTCAGCCACTCATCTCGTCGCACGCACACCCCGCAGCGCGCAGCGACCTGTTCGGTTCACGGCTGACACCTAGAACTCCCCCGCTCGGAGGCCAGTCGTTCCGTCACCCAGACGCCCTTGCTGTTCTTGCGCAGAGTACCTGCGTACATGACATAGCTGCCTTTCGCAGCCGATGTGACGTCGGTCTTCCCCGTATCAAGGAACTTGTTGAACGCCTGGCTCTGGTCCTCGCAGTACGCAAGTGAAGCGGTGCCGTCATTCTTCACGTGCACGTTTTCTCGGTAGAAGCGAGTCATACCGGTCGTACGCGCCTTGTGATCAACGAATTCCTGGATGTACTTCTGACTGCCGGCGGCGGCTTCGCCTTCGGAATAGTAGCGATACGCCTCGTGAAGCGGATCCTGCTGCGCAATGGCCATGTCCACGGCCCTGATGCGCTGCTCGGCGTCCTGCAACACGGCATCCTCTGCCGGATCACCGCTCTGGCCCCACTCGAACCTGTACGTCACATCGGTCGGCAGCTCGATCTTCGGTCGATGCGCCTCGGCCGTCTCGGGCTCACTCGGTGGCGCAGACGGCTCGTTTGCGTTGTCAGCACCTGAGACCTTGTCATTTTCATTCGAAGCGCTGCCACTGCCAGCTCCGCATGCGGACAGTGCCACGGCCGCAACGGCGGTCAGGGTGACCGCCGCGAGGCGGGCGGGGCGGCGACGACGAGTCACTGTGGGCTCCTGTGACGAGGGTTCTCTTCGGCGAAGCAAAAGCTGCCCACCGGGTCTCTGGGGTATCCGGGCTGAAATTCGTTGTCCGACACCGCCCTGGTGACCACATCAGCGCGGCCGCTCACCGGTTGACGGTTCCGCAGCACAGGTCATGGCTGACAAGCCGCGCTGCCGCTCTTCGAGGAGACACCTTGAACCTTCCACACTCCATCGGTGTCTCTCTTCAGAGAGGTGTGGTATTCGACATAGCTCTTCGCCGTGACCTCAGTTTTCCGGATCCTACTGTCCCTGAGGTACTTCACGTATGCCCTCCCTTGATCCTCGCAATACGTGAAGGAGGCCGTACCGTCCTCGCGGACGGCCAACCGTGGGTCGTAGAACCGGTAGCTTCCCGTGATCGTCGCCTCTTGATCGACGTATGTCTGGATGAACTTCTCCGTGCCGGCCGCGGCCTCACCCTCGTAGTAGTGCAGGTATGCCGGGTCGAGGGCGTCCTGTTTGACGATGGCGAGGTCCACCGCCCTGATGGACTGCTCGCTGTCGGCAAGAACGGCGTCCTTCTCCTTGTCTCCCGTCCGCGGCCAGTCGAAGGCGTAGGAGAGGTCGGCGGGGAGCGAGATCTGCGGACGATCGATCCTGGACGGCTCGGGTGCGGTGCGTGAGGCAGAAGGGGTGCCGACCGTGTCCGCCGCCGCGGGTTTGCCATTGCTGTCGGAGCGGTCTCCTGTTCCGCAGGACGACAGGGTCAAGGCGGAGACCGCGGTCAGCACGAGCGATGCGGGCAGAGACACGCGGGGGTGCATCACGGTCGTTCGGCTCCCTGAACTAGGACGGGGCTTGGCTTCAGCGGTTGACGGCCTGGATCTCTTGGACGACCACGTCCTGATCTCCGCCGAACTCGCCATCCGGAAGCGTTTGTTCAGTGTTCACGCCCGTGCCGGTCCAGTGGATCTTCCAGGTGACCGTCGCCCTCAGCTGGTACGACCCGTCGCCGGAGGAACGCAGATACTTCACTCCGCACGGTGGGGTCTCCTCGGCCTTTCCCTTGGCATAGGGCTCGCCGATGCTGTCGCCTGCCAGCTCGCACACGCCGGAGGCAGGGTAGGTCTGGGCGTCGGCGGTCCCCGGGTCGATCTTCACCGACACGGGTTCGGCAGTGGTCGTCGCCTGGACGCCCAGCAGAGGAACGGAGGCCGTCACCGAGACGGGCTTGAACTTCGCGGCATCCAGCCAGGCCCAGGTCGGGAGATTGACCTTGGTGGCATTGGCGGGCGCGAGATCCACTTCGGTTGTGGGTACGCGTATCTCGGCGTAGGCGAGCTGGGCGAGGATCTCGGGCGTGATCGCCTGCGGGATGTCCGCGGGCGGGTCGTCGTTGGTGTCCACCCAGAAGATGTCTTCCTCGCAGTCGAGCGCTCCCGGGTCACCCTCCCGCCCTGCAGTGACGTAGGAATCCCACCAGTAGCCGTCGCCGGCCTTGTCCTTGTTGAAGTCCTTGTACGGCTTCCCGTTCACATACCTGTCACGCTGCTCCGCGTCCCACTGGTAGCCCGTGGATTCGGCCTGCCAGATGGGCTCCAGGGTCTTCTCAAGCTGCTCGGGGGTGTACTTCGGGGCGTAGTAGCAAGCGGGTGGCGTCCAGTTGGAGGCGGCGGCGACGGGACCCGCGGACTGACCGGAGCCGTTCTTGGAAAGGTCGAAGACGACGGCACCGGCCGTGGCCGACAGGTTGCCCTTGCCGTCAGAGCCGCCGTGAGCGTCCGCACCCGGCGTCTGTGCTCCGCCACCGATCACGTTGTCCGCCGCGGCCGGGCTTGCCGCCGACAGGACGACTGCGCCGATCACAACCTGCAGGGCCAGTGTGCGGGTGACTGCGCTCAGGGCTGGCACTTGTCACTCCCCCTCTGGGAAAGCATCTTCTCGACGACCCAGATTCCATTGTCGTTCCTGGCCAGCTGCGTGTTGTACAGCACGTAGCTGTTCTTGGTGACTGGGGTCTTGTTCACCTTCTTGGGCTTCAGATACATGTCATAGGCCCTGCTCTGGTCTTCGCAGTACACGAGCGAAGCCGTGTCCTTCGCGCGGACATTCACGACAGCGTCGTAGTAGCGGTAGGCCCCCGTTACCCGCGCGTTCTCCTTGACGTATGCCTGGATGAACTCCTGCGTGGATGCGGCCGCTTCACCCTCGTAGTAGGTCAGGTACGCCTTGTCGAGTGCGTCCTGGTTCACGATGGCCAGGTCCACGGCCTTGATGGACTGCTCACTGTCGGCGAGCACCGCGTCCTTGTCCTTGTCGCCCGTCTTGGGCCACTCGAACTTGTAGGACAGGTCCGACGGCAGGTCGATCTTCGGCCGGTCTGCCGTCGACGGTTCGGACGTGGTGGCTGAGGCCGAGGGAGACGAGTCACCGGTGTCCGCTCCCGCGATCTTGTCCTTCTCGTCGGAGGAGTTGTCGTCGCCTCCGCATGCGGACAGCGTCAGGGCCGCAGCGGCGGTCAGCGTGAGCGCTGCGAGTAGGGCGGGGCGGCGGCGAGTCACGGTGGGCTCCTGGGTGGGACGAGGGTTCTCTTCAGCGAAGCAACGCTATCCACCGGGCTCCGGTGGCACCAGGGCGAAACCGGTATGCCCACGGTGCCCTATGGGGCCAAATCAGCCTTACGTGTGGCTTCTTCGGCCATAACGGTTCCGTAACACGAGAGGGTCCGCGCTCCGGTTGCAGGGTCCCCGTGTTGTTCCAGAACATTTCGTAGAGGAAGCAGCAAAGGCTCAGGACGTGGCGGGGAGGCGTGTCGGGATGGGACGGCGGCTGTGGCGGGACGGGACGGGTGTGCTGGTGGTGGAGGGGGAGGATGGGAGCCCTGGAGTGCGGGTGCCGCTGGAGGTCGCCCGGTCGTACCGTGCGCGTGCCCGGGGGCTGCTGGGGCGGGACTCCCTCGACGGGGCGATGCTCCTCACCCCCGCCAGTGGCGTGCACACCTTCCGGATGCGGATGCCCATCGACGTGGCCTACCTCGACCGGCGGTTCCGCGTCATCGCCGTACGCACCATGCGGCCGGGCCGGCTTGGAATGCCCCGGGTGCGTTCCCGGCATGTGCTGGAGGCCGAGGCCGGGGTGATGGCCGGGTGGGGGGTGCGGGCGGGGGCGCGAGTGGAGGTCCTGGGGGATGTGGGGGGACGGGAGGGGTAGGGCCGGTTCAGGGGGAGACCACGTGGAGGGTCGCCGTGCCGTCCGCGCTCGTCGTTGCCTGGATGACCACCGCGTCCTGCTGTGCGGCCGGGCGGGTGTCCGTGAGGGGGCCGCAGGAGTTGCCGCTGCCGTTCGCCCGCAGGACCGTGAGGCAGCCCTGGCCCTTGCCGCTCGCGCCGCCCTTCGACCGGCCGTTGCCCGACTTCACTTCGTACTCAATCTTGTTCGGGCCCACGTCGGTGACCGACAGCGTTGTCGGCCTGCCGTCCGGGCCTGCCAGGCGGATCGTCACGGGCTTGGTCACCGTGATCTCGCAGTCGCCGTCGGTGCAGGCCGCGATGTCGTTGCCGTCTGAGGGAGAGGGGGAGGGCGAGGGCGAGGGGGTCGACGCGGGCGGGGTGGCGGTGGGCTCCGCGGAAGAGGTGCAGGCGGTCAGCGTGAGGGTCGTCAGGGCGGTGAGGGCTAGTGGCCATCCCCTGTTCGGCATCGGGATCTCATCCCTCCGTGCGGGGGAAGGAGACCTCTACCCTGCGGTTCTTCTTGCGGCCGGCCTCGGTCGAATTGTCGGCGATGGGGTACTGCTCGCCGTAGCCGCGGACCTCGTACGTGATGCCGGCGTCGTTCAGGGTCTGGGACAGGACGTCGTGTACGGCGTTGGCCCGCTTCTTGGAGAGGACGTCGCCGTGGGCCGAGGAGCCGAGGTTGTCGGTGAATCCGAAGACTCGGACTCGGGTGGCGTTCTGGGTCTTGATCTCCTCGGCGATGCCGGTGATACGGGACTTCGACTCCGCGCCGAGTTTCGCGCTGTCCTTGCCGAAGAGGACCTCCGCCTGGAGCGCGAGGGTCACGCTGGTGTTGGTGTCCTCGCGGCGTTCGTCGCCGCTCTGCTCCTCCACGACGGATTTGATGTCCAGCACCTTCGCCTGCGCCAGCGTGGCCCCGTCGGGGAGCTTCAGGTCCGGGTCGTTGGGGTCCACGTCCATGGGGGCGGAGGCGGAGGGTTCGGTACCTGGGGGGTCGTTGGGGTCGTCGTCGGCGTGGGAGGTCGTCGTGCCGTACAAAGTCGTGGCGAGCATGAGGGTGACGGTGGCCAGGGTGCGGGTGAGGCGCGGGGTTGGGGTCATTGTGTGCCTCACCCGGAGAGGGAGATGGTCGCGCTGGCGAAGGTCGGCAGTTGGAAGGTGACTTCGGTGGTGTCCGTCGGCGGGGCTGGGAATTGCATGAATACGGCCATGCGGTCACCGGCTTTGATCGTCGAGAAGCCCGTGGTCGTCAGCGGACGACCATCCGTGTCCCGCAGCACGTAGTACCGCTTCTTGCTCTTGGAATCGACGAGTGTCGCGCCACCGAGCGACCTGCCGTTTCTGATGATCTCGGTCTCGTTGCCGCTCAGACCGGATGGAATCGCAACGCTCTTGTCACCATCGTTCTTCAGCTCGCCGTTGACCGTCACGAAGCCACCTGAATCACGCTCGGCGGAGGTGATCTGCAGGAGCAGCCCGTTGCTGCCGCGCAACTCGGCCAAGGGCTCCTCCGATTCGCCCTCCTGGGCACTCGGTCCGGACCCGTCCTCCTTCGAGGCTGACGCCGAAGCCTTCGGCTTCTCATCGTCGCCACCACCGCCGCAGCCGACAGCGCCGAGGGTCAGTCCGGCCAGGGCGGCCACCACGAGGGCCCCCCTACGGGCCGTCTTCGTGATCCGAATGCTCATGTCTTGATTCCTTAGTCACTCGTCATTCGCCTATGAGTCGGCCAGGTGGACGTCGAACAGATCCTCGGGTTTCGGCAGATCCACGAGATCCTCGGGGTCCAGATCCCATTCCTCCCCCTCGCACGAAAGGCTGGGCAGCGTTTTGTCACCGGCGTCCTCGGCGGGCAGTTCGAACGAGCATCGGGCCTCGATGACAGCTGTGGCAGACTCCGTGGCCTTCTGCTCCTCCGTACCCGGGACGATGCTGTCTCCGACGGTCTCATTGGTTTCAGCGACGACGGTGTAACCCAGCAGGCCGTCCGGACGGCATGTCACGCTCGCGTCGTTGCGGGCCGCGAGTTCGTGTGCCCGCCAGCATCCGCTGGCCACCGGTGCCTCACCGTCGAAGATGGCCTGCCATGAGTCGGGGTCGAGGATGTCCGTGAGCCACTGGCCGGCAAGCTGGTCTCGTGTTTCCAGAGCCGCGGCCAGGGCGGCAGCATCTGCCGCCGTCTGCGCCTCGCTTCGGGTCGCCGCGGCTTGTCCGACCGCGAAGTACGCGAGTGCGAGCAAGAGCAGGCCCCCCACCACCGTGATGTAGATGGGGAACGCCTGCCCTGTGTCGCCGCGGTTACGGAGTTGACTCAGCCACCGGTGACTTCGGCGATCTTCGATGTGATCGCGTCGAAGATCGTCTGCCCGATATCCGTCCCCGTGATCGCCAACACGATCGCCACCACCACCGCGATGATCCCCAGGTACTCCACAGCCGTCTGGCCCCTGTCGTTGCGGGCGGCGGCGCGGGAGTGCAAGTAGGCGGCTGTGGTGTGGAGCCAGTTGGTCATGGTGTTCCCCTCCAGGGTGGACGGCTGCTGTGGGTCGGTCCATCGAGGTCGCCCCCGGTGCGCGGCGGATGTGGGGAGTGGGCCGCCGGCCGGTCGTGCCGGGTGCCGTGTCGTCCACGAACTCCACCCCCCTCGCGCTCCGTTGGGACCCCGACCTGTCGGGAGTACCAGACAACGACTCTCCCACAGCAGATTGCAAGTGCGAAAGGTATTGCACGGAAGTAGCCCGACTGGGCCATAGATCATTGGTTGTTGACGTCATCGCTTCGTGTGCAGTCGCACCGTGATGGTTTACGCCGCCCCCTTTCGCCGGCTGCGTGTTCGACATGGCGTCCTCCTCCCTCCCTACTCGCCCGTGATCGTTCCGAAGTCCGTCCCCGAACCCAGGATCAGGCCCGCGCCGAGGAGGATCATCGTGGCCGGGACCATGAAGGTCGTGATCATCATCGTGGCCTTGGGCACCGCCCGCGCGGCCTTGCGGCGGGCGTTCTGGGCGTCGGTGCGGCGCATGTCCTTGGCCAGGGAGACCAGGGTCTCGACGATGGGGGCGCCCAGTTCCTCGCCCTGCTGGAGTGCCGTCACGAACATCGCCACCTGTTCGGAGTCGTTGCGCCGGCGCAGCTCCGCGAAGGCCTGGCGGCGGCTCATGCCGAGGTCCATCTGGCGGAGCGTGATGCGGAGTTCGTCCGCCCAGGGGCCCTCATAGCGCATCGCCACGCGGTCCAGGGCCTGGCGGAAGCCGAGGCCCGCGCTCACCACGACCGCGAGTACGTCCAGGAAGTCCGGGAGCGTGCGCTCGATGACGTCCTTGCGGATGCGGATCGCCGACCATATGCCGACCTCCGTCCAGAACGCGCCGAAGGCCAGCAGGAGGAGGGCGACCACGAACTGGCCGCGGAGGAGGAAGACCAGGAAGCCCAGCGCGCCCAGGAAGCCGTAGACCGCGCGGCGGGCGGCGTAGCGGTCGATGGTCAGGCCGCCGGGGTTGCCCGCCAGGTCGATCCTGCGGCGGTACTTGGCGACCAGGGCGGGGCCCATCAGGCGCAGGACGGCGGGGGCGTAGCGCATGCCCATGCGGTCGATGAGGGAGTCCACCGCGCCGGTGCGGGTGGAGCCGACCTCCAGGGCGAGGGCGAGGTCGTCGGGGAGCTTCGCCTCCGCCCGGTACATGCGGACGCCCGCGAAGGCGCCCCACACGGCGGCGCCCATGAGGAGGGCGAGGAGCCATTCGATTCCGGATCCCATTCCAGCTCCCCTCAGACGTCGATGCGGGAGAGGCGGCGGATGAGGATGAAGCCGACGGCGTAGAGGGCGAAGGCGATGATCACTGCCGCCTGGCCCACCGACGAGCCCGTCATGCGTTCCAGGGCGCCGTCCTTCACGCCGTTCATCAGGAACAACGAGCCGACGCCCAGCACGGGGACGGCGTACGAGGTCATGTTGACCTGGGAGAGTTGGGTACGGACCTCCCGCCGGGTCTCCTTTCGCTCCTCCAGCGTCTCCGTGAGGTTGCGCAGCGCGCTGACCACCTGGCCTCCCGCGCGGTTGGAGAGGACGAGCGTGGTGACCAGGACGACGAGTTCGCGGGAGGGGAGGCGCTCGGCGAGTTCCCCGAGGGCGTCGTCCATCGAGGCGCCGATGGCGAGTTGGTCGGCGACCTTGCCGAGTTCCTCGCCGGCCGGAGCCTCCAGTTCCTCCGCCGCCATGCCGATCGCGGTGCGCAGGGCGAGGCCGGCCTGGGTGGCGTTGGCGAGGATGCGGGCGAGTTCGGGGAGCTGGTTGATGAACTTCTCGATGCGTTTCTGGCGTTGCCAGTTGAGGAACTGCACGGCGGCGCCGATGCCCAGGAGTCCGGCGAGCGGGCCGAAGAACGGGGCCAGGACGGCCTGGCCCACCAGCCACAGGCCGGCGACCGCCGCGACCATGCAGGCGAAGAACTCGCCGGGCGTGACGTCCAGGCCGGTGGCCGCCAGGCGCAGTTCCAGCTTCCTGCCGAGCTTGGTGCGGCGCAGGCGGCGGTCCAGGGTGGGGAAGCGGCGCCGCCGGCCGATGACGGGTATCTGCCCGGTGGCCGCGAGGCGGTCGACCAGGGCCGCGCGCTGGGCCCGGCCGGCCGCGTAGGAGTGCAGGCCGACGACCGCCAGGACGCAGGTCAGCAGCGTGATGCCGGTGGTGAGCGTGACGAGCGATTCCAGTTTCATCGGGCGGTCCTAGCTGGTTTCGTCGTGTGCGTCATACCTGGTTCCATCGGGCGTCCTACCTGGCCTCTCGGGTGGTGAGCTGGTCCAGGGAGTGGGCGACGCCGAAGGCCTGCGGGACGGGCTGGTTGGCCATGTAGAGGCGCTCGGCGGTGCGGTGCGGGAGGGGGAAGTACTCGTACGCGCCGTGCACGCGGCCGTCCGCGGTCATCGGGCGGGCGTTGAAGCGGGCGACCGTGGCCAGGCGGTACGGCTCGCCCCCGTGGCTGGCCAGCAGGGCGATCTCGGTGATGCGGCGGGCGCCGTCGGCGAAGCGGGTGAGCTGGACGACGACGTCGACGGAGCTGTTGATCTGGTCGTGCAGGGCGACGAACGGGATCTCCACGTCCGACATCGAGGCCAGGGTCTGGAGGCGCATCAGGGCGTCCTCCGCGCTGTTGGCGTGGACCGTGGCGAGCGAGCCGTCGTGGCCCGTCGACATGGCCTGGAGCATGTCCAGGGACTCGCCGCCGCGGACCTCGCCGACGACGATGCGGTCGGGGCGCATACGGAGGGAGTTGCGGACCAGGTCGCGGATGGTGACGCGGCCCTGGCCCTCGACGTTGGGCGGGCGCGACTCGAGGCGGATGACGTGGGCCTGCTGGAGCTGGAGTTCCGCCGAGTCCTCGATGGTGATGATGCGGTCGGACTCTGGGATCAGGCCGGAGAGGGCGTTCAGGAGCGTCGTCTTCCCGGTGCCGGTCGCGCCCGAGACGATGATGTTGAAGCGGGCCTGCACGAGGCCGGCCAGCAGATACAGCATGTGTTCGTCGAGCGAGCCGAGGCCGATCAGCTCGTGCAGGGTGAAGGAGCGCGGGAAGCGGCGGATGGTGAGGGTGGCGCCGGTGAGGGAGAGCGGGGGGATGATGACGTTGACGCGCTCGCCGGAGGGGAGGCGGGCGTCGACCATGGGGTTCGACTCGTCCACGCGGCGGTTGACCGTGGAGACGATCCGCTCGATGGTCTGCATCAGCTGGTCGTGGGAGGCGAAGCGGAGGGGCAATTGCTCCACGCGGCCGCCGCGCTCCACGAAGATCGCGTCGGGGCCGTTGACCATGATCTCCGTGACGGACGCGTCCTCCAGGAGCGGTTCCAGGATGCCGAGGCCGAGGGCCTCGTCCACCACCCGGCGGATCAGCTGGGAGCGTTCGACCGTGGACAGGACCGGGCCCTCGCGGCTGATGATGTGGCCGAGGACCCGTTCCAGGCGGGCCCGGCGTTCGGCCATCGCGAGGGAACTCATCTCCGCGAGGTCGATCTCCTCCAGGAGCTTAGCCCGGTAGGAGGCGACCAGGTGTCCGTCCTCGCCCCGGCCGCCGTGCTCCTCGGGCGAGTGGATGCGTGCGCGCAGGCTCATGCGTCCTCGGCTCCTCGGTCAGTGGTCCAGCGGCATGGTGGCCGTCCGGGTGGCGGGGTCGAAGTCCCAACCGGGGACGATCGAGGGGATGTCGACGGTGGCGGTGACCGTCACCTCGTCACCGCCGTACGAGGGCGGACAGTCGGTGCCGTCCGCCAGCCAACTGCTCACGGCCGCCGCGCAGGCGCCCTGGGCGCTCTCCTGGAGCGAGGCGCTGCGGGCCCCGGCGCGGGCCGCGGTGCCCGCCTGCTGGGCGGTGTAGGCGATCAGGCCGAGCTGTACGACGGCCATGCCGACGATGATCAGGATCGGGACGAAGCCGAGGTACTCGATGGCCGCCTGGCCCCGGTCCCTCGGTCGCCCGCCGCCCGGGCCCCTGGAGTACGCCATCTCAGTCGTCCTCCTCCTCGACCGCCCCCGCGTGCCCGTGCACGGTGAACGGGAAGCTGACGGTGCCCGGGAAGAGGATGGGGACCTCGATGCGCACGTCGGCGGTGACATAGCCGCCCGCGGTGCCGCAGTCCACTCCGGCGCCCCCCTCCCACGCGCCCGGCAGCTTGTCCCGGCCCGCGTCCTGGCAGGCTCCCTGCCTCGCCCCCCGGTCGGCCGCGGTGGCCGCCCGTACCGCCTCGTCCGCAGCATTCCCCGCGAGCGTGTACGTGTATCCCACGAGGACGAGCTGCCACAGCACCACCAGCGTGGCGACGATCGCCGGGATCATGCCGAGGAACTCGACGGTCACCTGGCCGGAGTCCCCGGCTCCGCCCGATGCGGCCGATCGGCCCGAGCCGTCCCGTAACCCGCTCATCCCGCCCCGTCCTTCCGGCGCCGGAAGCTCGCCGAACCCCGGTCGCCGCGGAAGCGGCCGTGGCTCTTGCGGGCTTCCTCGGGTGCGCTGACCAGGCCCAGTTCACCGGCGAGGGCCCACAGGGCCTGCTTCACCGTGCTCCGGGAGTCGAGTGCGTGGACGCGGCCGGCGTCCACGGCGCCCTGGAGTTCCTTGAAGTTGGCGGGGACGGCGGTGCCCGCGATCGCGGTGCCGGTGATCCGCTGGATCAGCTGGGGCTGGATCTCGGTACCCCGCGTGTGCCGGTTGACGACCACGGTCGTCTCCTCGGCCTTGCGGATCTGGAGCCGGTCCCACATCCGCACCGCCCGTTTGGCTCCCCGTACGGCGACCACGTCCGGCGTGGTGACCAGGAGCGCGGTGTCGGCCATCTCCACGGCGGCCGCCCCGGCCCCGCCGAGCTGGGCGCCGCAGTCGATGACGACGACCTCGTAGCGCTGGCGCAGTGCGCCGACGATCTGGCGGGCGGCGCGGTCGGTGACCTCCTCGCCGCGTTCGCCCTCGCCGGGGGCCAGCAGCAGGGCGAGGCCGCTGTCATGCCGGAAGACGGCGTCGGCCAGGACCCGCGGGGAGAGGTCGGTGATGGCGGCGAGGTCGGCCACGGAGCGGCGGAACTGGACGTCCAGGAAGGAGGCGACGTCGCCGGCCTGGAGGTCCATGTCGAGCAGCGCGGTGGGGTGGCCCGACGCCTGCGCGGCCAGGGCCAGCTGGATGGCGGTGAGGGTGGTGCCCACGCCGCCCTTGGCGCCGCTGACGGTGACGACGGTGCCGCCGGCGCCGGTGAACACGTCGCCGCCGCTGCCCAGGTGCCGGCGTACGCCCACCGACCACTGGGCCACCGCCTGGACGCGGGTGGCGAGTTCCTCGTAGCCGAGCGGCAGGGCGACCAGGCCGCGGGCGCCGTAGTCCATGGCGGCCTGGAACAGGCCGGGGCCGGGGTCGGAGGTGACGAGGATGACGCCGACGGCGGGGAAGCGGAGAGCGACCTCGCGGATCAGCTCCAGGGCCGGCACCGGGCCGATCCGCTCGTGGACGACGACGACCTCGGGCAGTTCGTCGACCGACTCGGCGGCGAGGCGGGCGAGGGTGTCGACGAGCTGGGTGGAGTCGGCCACCGGGGCGACCGGTTCGGCGTCCGGGAGCTGGCTGAGCAGGGTGGTGAGGGACCGTACGGCGTCCGCGTCGCCGACTGCGGGGAGGATCCTCGTGGCCATACGGGCTCTCACTTGTCCTTCGCGAGTTCGTACGTCCGGTCCTTGTCCGGGACCGTGGTGTCGCCGCCGGGCGCGACCAGCGCGAGCCGGACCCGCTGGGCGAACGACTCGGCGTAGGTGATGCGCTGGGCGTCGATGGTGGACAAGGCGAAGGTGATGGGGACGGCGTCGGTGGGCTCCCGGTCGCGGCTGTTCTCGTCGGGTTCCAGTGAGGTGAGTTCGCCGACGTCGATGACCTTGGCGTTGGTGACGATGATCTTCGACTGGGCGGGGTCGCCCTCGCGCTCGCCCTCGAAGGTGGCGTACACGTTGACGGCGGAGCCCGGCGTGATCTTGCCGGCCACTCCGGTGGCCGCGTCGATCATGATGGCGACCTCCTGCTGCCCGGGCCGCAGGGCGGGCTGGTCGACGATCATGTCGGTCTGGAGCAGGGACCCGGCCTTCAGTCTCGTCACGGCGATCTTGCCGCGGACCTGGTCGAGGTCGGTGACGGCGTTCTTCGACAGCCAGCGCTCCGGCATCTCGGTCTCCTCGAACTGCCCCTCGCTCAGCGGCGTGTAGGGCTCCACGTCCGACTTGAGGCGGTAGGCGGCGACCTCCGGTCCGACCTTGGACTTCACGTCGTTCACGACGGACAGCACGCCGGCGAACGCGCCCAGGGCGCAGAGGACGGACAGGATCAGCAGGATGATGCCGCGGCGCTGACGGGAGTTCATGAGCCGTGCAACCTCATTGGGGGAATCGGTCGGACCGGATCGGATGGCGGGGCGGACGGGGGCGCTGGGGACCTACCCGGTGAGAGCCCGTCTCTCACGGCGGCGGCCGAGGGCAGGATCGCGGCGGTGGCCGAGGGCGGGGTCGGCGCCGCGGCCCGGGGCCTTGCCGCCGGGGGCGTCGTAGACGGGCGGTGTGGCCGAGCAGAACACGCAGCGGTCGCCGATGACGTCGATGCCGCACCAGTGGCAGACGCTCTGCCGCACCGAGGTGACCAGTTGGTAGAGGACCGAGAGGTCGGGCAGGTAGGCGCAGAACTCGGTCAGCCGGCCGGTCCCCCACCAGCCGGGCGACTCGGCGGGCAGCGGCATCTCGCGCAGCCCCTGCACGCGCCAGGACGGGGCGAGGGTGCCGGTGACCCAGTCGGACGGGTGCTGCTGCCCCTGCTGTCCTTTGGCGACCAGCAGCCAGGTGCCGAACTCGGGGCCGTCCAGGCCCGCTTCGGGTCCGATCCGCACGAGCTGGGGCACGGGGTGGGCCACGACCCCGAACTGGCTGCCGGGCATCCAGGACCTGGCGTGCGTCTTCAGGCCCACCGGGACGTGGTCGAGCCGGGCGACGGAGCCGAGCAGGGCGCCGGCGTGGATGTAGTGGGTGAGGAGGCGGCCGGCCGAGGCGAGTACGCCGGGGCTGAGGTCGCAGGAGGCCAGCTGGCGCAACTGCCGGGCCAGCACAGCGAGTCCGAGCGGCGGCAGAGACGGCCGGAACAGGGCGATGCGATCGCTCTCCAGGAGGCCGCGGACGGTGTGCAGCCGTCGCTCCACGCTCACCGGGGCGGCCTGCGAGCACACCACGATGAGGTGCCCGTACTGATCGAGGAGGGACTGGAACTCGGCCAGTACGTGCTCCAGGGGACGCTGGTCGACGTCCTGGAGCACGACCGCGGGCAGGGTCCGTTCGTCCTGCGGCGGCAGTGCCATGTCGGCACTGGTCACGGCAATGGCAGTTGGCACGCGCGGCTCCCCGTCTCCCCTGCCCGATCGGTCCGTCGGCGGTGCCCCGGCAGACCCGGATGACTTCACTGCGTGACTACGTGAGCACTCTAACCACGCGCCTGTGACCGGAGAACAGCGTTTGTGTAGCTGTAGAACAACTTATGTTGCACAAGCCGCTTCAAAACGGGGCAGGTTGAGCATTTCCATGAGTCAACCACTGGACCACGGACCTGGTCCGGACCTACCTCTTGACACCGTAATTGGTCTGGACCAACTTGTACGTCAACGTCCCCACTCCCCCACCGGAGGCCCCAGTGGAGCCCGTACGCAGACAGCTCGGCAGACGGCTCGGCAGACGGACGAAGTTCTGGGCGGGAGCCGTCACCGCCGCGCTCGCCCTCTCGGTCACGGCCGTCGGCCAGGCGTCCGCCGCCGACGTCAACAACGCGAAGAACGCGGGCTTCGAGGCCGGCCTCTCCAACTGGACCTGCTCCGCGAACAGCGGTACGACCGTCTCCTCCCCCGCACGCACGGGCTCCGCCGCGCTGAAGGCCACACCGGCCGGGCAGGACAACGCACGCTGTTCGCAGAGCGTCGCGGTCAAGCCCAACTCGACGTACAAGATGAGCGCGTGGGTGCAGGGCGGTTACGCCTACCTGGGCGTGACCGGCACGGGTACGACGGACGTGTCCACCTGGACGCCGGACTCGGCCTCCTGGAAGCAGCTGACGACGACCTTCACCACCGGCTCCTCGACCACCTCGGTCTCGGTGTACACGCACGGCTGGTACGGGCAGTCGGCCTACCACGTCGACGACCTCTCCGTCTTCGGCCCCGACGGAGGCGGCGGCACGGACCCCGAGCCCACCGTCCCGTCGACCCCGGCCGGCCTGAGCGTCTCCGGTACGACGTCCTCGACGGCGTCGCTGGCCTGGAACGCGGTGTCGGGCGCCACCGGGTACAACGTCTACCGCGGCGGTACGAAGGTGACGGCGGTGACCGGCACGTCGGCCACGGTGACCGGCCTCGCGGCCTCGACGTCGTACTCCTTCCAGGTCACGGCGGTCAACGCGGCCGGTGAGTCCGCGAAGTCGGCGGCGGTGACGGCCCGGACCACGGAGCAGGGCGGCGGGGGCGGCGGCGACCTGCCCAAGCACGCGGTGACCGGCTACTGGCAGAACTTCAACAACGGGGCGGCGGTCCAGAAGATCTCCGACGTGCCGGCCGCGTACGACATCATCGCGGTGTCCTTCGCCGACGCGACCACGACGCCGGGCGCGGTCACCTTCAACCTGGACTCGGCCGGCCTCGGCGGCTACACGGTCGACCAGTTCAAGGCGGACGTCCGCGCGAAGCAGGCCGCGGGGAAGAAGGTCATCATCTCGGTCGGCGGCGAGAAGGGCACCGTCTCGGTGAACGACTCGGCCTCCGCGACCAACTTCGCGAACTCGGTCTACGCCGTGATGCAGGAGTACGGCTTCGACGGCGTCGACATCGACCTGGAGAACGGCCTCAACCCGACCTACATGACGCAGGCCCTGCGCGCGCTGTCGGCGAAGGCGGGCCCGGACATGATCCTCACGATGGCCCCGCAGACGATCGACATGCAGTCCACCTCGGGCGGCTACTTCCGCACGGCGCTGAACGTGAAGGACATCCTCACGGTCGTCAACATGCAGTACTACAACAGCGGCACGATGCTGGGCTGCGACGGCAAGGTCTACGCCCAGGGCACGGTGGACTTCCTCACCGCGCTCGCCTGCATCCAGCTGGAGAACGGCCTCGACCCGTCCCAGGTGGGCCTCGGCCTCCCGGCCTCCAGCCGTGCGGCGGGCGGCGGCTACGTGGCCCCGTCGGTGGTCAACGCCGCCCTGGACTGCCTCACCAAGGGGACCAGCTGCGGCTCGTTCAAGCCGTCGAAGACGTACCCCGCCCTGCGCGGCGCGATGACCTGGTCCACGAACTGGGACGCGACGTCGGGCAACGCGTGGTCGAACGCGGTGGGGCCGCACGTGGACAACCTCCCGTAGGGGCGACTGATCCTGATCCGGCTCCGGCCCCTGCCCGCGGTGACGCGGGCGGGGGCCTTCGCATGCGGTCGGCCCGCCGGGGAGGGCGACCGCCTGCTGTGGGATTCGTATGAAACATTTCCCGGTGCTCACCGCATCGATGAGGTGAAGACAGTTCACGACAGCAGTGGGCCCGGGGGAACGTGTTCATGAGGCAGCGGCGAGCGGACGAGTACGCCGAGTTCGCGAGGGCGCGGGCCGGGCATCTGTACCGGTCCGCCTGTCTGCTCACCGCCGGGGACACGCATCTGGCCGAGGACCTGGTGCAGGAGGCCCTCGGCCGGCTGTACCTGCGGTGGGGGCGGGTGGCGCGGGTGGACAACCCCGCCGCGTACGCGCAGACCGTGCTCACGCGGACCTTTCTCGCCCATCAGCGGCGGCGCAGCAGCGGGGAGCGGGCGACGGACGTCTTCCCCGATCTGCCGGGCGCCGGTGACGGGGACACGTCGCTGCGGCTGACGCTGCTGGACGCGCTCGCGCGGCTGCCCGCCAAGGACCGGGCCGTCGTCGTCCTGCGGTACTGGGAGGACCGGTCGGTCGAGCAGACCGCCGACGTACTCGGCGTCAGTTCGGCGGCGGTGCGGACCCGGTGCTCGCGGGCGCTCGGGCGGCTGCGGGAGCTGCTGGGCGAGGACCTGTCGGAGTACGCCAGACCTTGAGAACCGCGGCGGCTGCCGTTCGGTTCGTCTCACCTCGTGGAAAGGGTGGTTTCGCCATGCCCCAGGAACATGGCCGGGATGCGTTCGAGGACCGGCTCTGCGCCGCCCTGCGCGACACCGGTGACGGCTTCGAGACCGATCGGGCGGCCCTCGTCACCGCCGGACGGGCCCGGGGGCGGCGGGTGCTCTTGCGGCGCAGGACGGCCGTGGCGGGCGGGGTGGCCGGGGTCGCCCTGGCCGGGGTGGGCGGGGCTCTGGTCCTGCCGCAGGACGAACCGGCCGGGCCCACACGGTCCAGCGTCGCCGCGAGCGGCACTGCGACCGCCGCCACCACCGCCTACTCGGGCGACGACCTGCTGCGGGAACTCAAGGCTCAGCTCCCCAAGGGCGTGACCAGCCGGGAGGAAGCCAGGGGGACGCACGAATGGCCCGGCCCGACCGCGGCGCTCGTGTTCGACGACGGCGCCGGGGCCGCCGCAATCTCCCTGGGCGTCGAGCGGCTCCGGCCGGGGAGCGACCGGGTCCGCGACGTGGGGAAGTGCCCCGACGAGAACCTGACGAAGTACGACGACTGCGTCACCGACCGGCTGGCCGACGGCTCGCTGCTCCGGCTGTACCGGGGCTACGAGTATCCGGACCGCCGCGCGGAGACCAAGCTCTGGACCGCCGACCTGGTCACCGCCGAGGGGCACCACGTCACCCTGTCCGAGTGGAACTCCCCCGCCCAGAAGGGCGCCCCGGTCAGCCGCGCCGAACCCCCGCTGACGACCGCGAAGTTGCGGGGGATCGTCACCGCCGGCGTGTGGCGTCAGGTCGCCGACGCCATCCCGGAGACCCGCAAGCCGTCGGCCACGCCGAGCGCCGAGCCGCCCCAAGCCGCCTCCGGGAAGGCCGTCGCCGACACCCTCGCCCGGCTGCTCCCCGAGAAGCTGAACGTCGTCGCGCGGGGCGGGCAGGAGTCCGAGTACGCGTACGCCGTCGTGGACGACGGACGGGGCGAGAGCCTCGTCCAGATCAACGTGCAGCACGGCATGGACGGCGCCGCCGGCGAGCTGTACGGCGACGGCGAGACCCTGCCCGACGGCACCCGCGTCGCCACCCGGCAGAGCCCCGGCGAGAAGGGCGGCTCCGGCGTCGTGATGTGGACCGCCGACACCCTGCGCGCCGGACCGGAGGGTTTCCGCGTGGTCGTCAGCGCCTTCAACACCGGCGACCAGAACGAGGACGCCACCCGGGACGCCCCCGCATTGACCATGGAGCAGCTGCGGAAGATCGCGCTCAGCGAGGAATGGGACGCGTTGCCATAGCGCGGTGACCGCGAGGTTCCCAAGGGCCGAAAGAGCAATCCCCGGGGCATGGCCGTCTGCCCGGAAGAACAGCCTTGGTGGCGCTTTTCTCTCCGGGCGCCGACGGTCCTGGGCTGGGACATTGTCAGGGTGGCTGGAGTGTGGTGGCCGACCGCCCCACGACCGGCGGTCGAGACGACAGGCCGGGGACGTGACCCGGTAGTGTGCACGCACAAAGTGCCTTCCTCGTAAGGCGGCGGAGGCCTTGGACAAGTCAGCAGCGCTGCACGACAGTTCCATGGTGCACTGAAGGGAATATGCGTGACTACCAGGCACTTCCACAGCGACCCAGGACGAACACAGGCTGAGCATCCTCGCAGCCGGGCCACCCTTCCCGTGCGGGCCAGTGCACGGTCAACGGGACTGGCAGCGCTGCAGGCCGACGCGGGCAATGCGGCAGTCGCCCAGATGCTCGGCCAGTCCGGTCACCCGCTCTCTGCGGGAACCACGATTCAGCGCGTCTCCAAGAAGAAGGCTCCCAAGAACTCGAAGTCCGCCGGCGAGCCCGCACCGAAGAGCGACTACGAGCAGGCCCTGGACTACCTCGTTCAGCAATTCCCTCCCCTCGGGAAGTTGAGCGCCAACGCGGTGGAAGACATCCTGGCTGACGCAGGGGTCCACGCGGGCGGGGAGTTGGTCTATTCCCTTGAGGAGATCCGCGGCGGCGCTTGCAACGAGGACATCAGCGAGGAAATCCAGAAGAGCCAGTACGGGCCGCAGTTCGATGTGACCGGCGGCGGCAGCAGCGACTGGGCCGCCGGTTCGGTCAGTACCGCTCACAAAGAACTGAGGCAACACAAGGACAACCAGTGGGGAAGCGACACCTCGCTCCATCACAAGCTCTCCCGAAGCTGGCTTGCCGAACTGGCCAAGAAGGCGGAGGGCGACCCCGCCGCAAGGCCGTTCATCGATTTCGTGGATGAGATTCGTGGAGATCTCAACGGGTCCACCGCGTCGCTCACGAAGGTGCTGCAGAACATACCCGCGAACTTGGAGTTCGGCCCTCTGGGAGAGCATCGGACAGATGATCCGGGAGCGGGTTTCGACTTCAACAGGACTGCGAGTGGTTCCCTGACGCCTCGATCGGCCCATCTCGAGAAGGCCGGGGAGATCGGCAGCGCGGCGGCCATCGACTGGAAAAAGCTCGCGGACGCCCTCCGCGAGGCACAGAATCTCCACCGGTCGACAAACAACGGCGCATTGTTGTCCCCGCCCGACAAGGCCGGCTGGCAGGGGGCGGGCCACAAGTGGAACAAGCGTTGAATGTGACCGGGTAGTGTGCCCGCCCCCGGGGCGCCTGGCTACTACTCCTGGTCCGCGGCGAAGACGTCGCCCATGGACGCGAACGCGCTGCCTTGGAGGTGCATCCCCATCTTCTTGTTCATCGGGGAGAAGGCGCTGGTCTCACCGTTCTGCATATACGACTTGAGATAGGCGGACTCGCCCTTCTTCTTTGCGTTCACCAGGTCGATCAGGGGCTGGTAGTCGGCCTGTGTGACGGCGTTCATGACGGCGAAACGGGTGGCCTTGCCGGCCGCTTGGTGGAGGCGCTGCATGGCGTCGTTCGCCTTCTTCTTGCCGTCCGCGTCGAGCGGGAACCGGGCGGGTACCGTCAGATTGATGACGGGGCCGGAGTCGCCGGACTGGGAGATCTCCTTGCTGGATCCGACGTTGAAGTTGACCGAGATCACCGTGTAGCCCTCTCCGGCCTTCGAGAGGAAGCCGGGGGAGCGCTGGCTCTCGTCGGTGATTCCGCCGGTGCCGCCGGAGGTGGGGTTGCCCCACGCTTCCGCCGGGTTGCCCGTTCCCACACCGATGAACAGCAGGACCTTCTTCTCACTGGCCTGCGCCTTGTCCATGATGGCCTGGACCTTCTGGGCTGCTTCGGCAAGCAGAGCGACGTCGCTGTCGTCGAGCGCCCCGCCGAAGCCTGTCGACTCGCCCGTGGGCGCGGCCTGCATGTTCCACTCCGCCGCCCTCTGCACCGGCGGGGCGGCCTCCTCGGGCCGCTGCCCGTCCGTCCTGGCAGCTGTCACCGCGCGAGCCACAGCCTCGTTCCCCGCATCGCGCTGCAGCCTCTGCAGGACGGTCGCGGGCCCGCCGGTCCTGGCCGACGGGCGGGCGGCCGTCGAGTGGGCGCGGGCCCGGTCAGCCGCGTGCGAGGGGTGTGCGTCACGGTGGTGCACGGCAAGTCCTTCCACAAGGAGGGTGGTTGAGGCCATCCTCCCCCCGTTCCCGGCGTCTTGGAAGGAGTTACGGGGTGTGCCGGACGGTGCTCGTGGGCATTGACCACAGCCCGTTGCGCCCCTAGAAGAACTCCGACCACGGCTGGTCCCACACCTGCTTCACGCACAGGACCAGGAACAGCAGCCCCGCGACGGTCAGCATGCCGTTGCTCAGCCAGCCGTTGCGCCACTCGCGTGGAGTGCGGGCGGAGTTGAGGAGCCACATGAGGGTCAGGGCGAGGAAGGGCATGAAGGCGGCGCCCAGGACGCCGTAGATGATGATCAGGCGGAAGGGCTCGTCCTGGAAGAGCAGGACGATGGGCGGGAAGGTGAGCCAGAGCAGGTACGCGCGGAACGCCCAGGAGCGCTCGCGGCGGCCCGAGGCCAGTTCGTCGCCGCGTGCCTCGCGCTCGCCCCGCAGGCGCGCCAGGAAGTCGGCGAACATCAGGCTCACGCCGTGCCAGACACCGATCAGCGAGGTGAAGGAGGTGGCGAAGAAGCCGATCAGGAAGAGCTTGCCCGTGGCCGTGCCGTACTCCTGCTCCAGGACGTCGCCGAGCTGGATCAGGCCCTTGTCGCCGCTCGCGATCGCGATGTTCGCCGAGTGCAGCAGTTCCGCGCCGACGAAGAGCATGGCGATGACGAAGACGCCCGTCGTGGTGTACGCGACCCGGTTGTCCAGGCGCATGACCTTCATCCAGCCGGTGTTGGTCCAGCCCTTGGCGTTGACCCAGTAGCCGTACGCGGCCAGCGTGATGGTGCCGCCCACGCCGCCGATCAGACCGAGGGTGTTGAGGATCGAGTCCTTCTCGTCCGGGATGACCGGGAGGAGGCCGGCGAAGGCGTCGCCGAGGTTGGGCGTGACGCGGATGGCCAGGTAGACGGTCACGACGAACATGACGCCCACCAGGACCGTCATGACCTTCTCGAAGACGTTGTACTTGTTGAACCAGACGAACACCAGGCCCACCAAACCGCAGGCGATGCCCCACCATTCGAGGTCCATCACGTCCGGGAAGAGGGCCTGGAGCGGCAGCGCGCTGGACGACATCGCGGCCGCACCGTAGACGAAGCCCCAGATCACTGCGTATATCGCGAAGAACCACGTGGTCCAGCGGCCGAGGCTGGCCCAGCCCTCGAAGAGCGTGGTCCCGGTGGACAGGTGCCACCGGCCGCACGCCTCGGCCAGGGAGATCTTGACCAGGCAGCCGATGACCGCGGCCCACAGCAGCGTGTAGCCGAAGTTGCTGCCCGCGATCAGGGTGGCCACGAGGTCGCCGGCGCCGACCCCGGTCGCCGCGACGACGATGCCGGGGCCGATGTAGCGCCAACTGGACTTACGCGGGGCCGAGTCGGTCCCGCCCGCCGCGCCTGATTCTCGGATGTTGCCCGTGAGGTCCGCCATGAGGGTCAAGAAAGCCCATGGCCGCCGGTCGGACAAGAGGGCGTGCGCGGATCTTCACCCGATGCGCTTACTCCTCGGCGTCCGCCGGGGACTTTCCTTCGGGCTTGGCGTCGGACTTGGAGAGCGAGGTCGCGCCGGGCTTCTCGTCGGACTCCGCGTCCGGCTCGGCGTCCGTCTCCGCATCCGGCTCGGTGGCCGCTGCCGCCTCGCCGTCCTCGAAGTACGCGTCCAGGACCTCGTCCAGGGCGGACTCCCACTCCGCGAAGCGGCCGCGGGAGTCCGCCTCGATCTCGATCGGGTACCAGCGCCGGTCCGGCGTGTGCACCGTGACGGTGAACCGCTTCCCGAAGCGTCCCGTCTCGGTCTCCACGGCGCCGACCTCGTCCCAGCGGAACTCGCAGGCCTGGTCGTCGAGGGAGAGGCGGACGCCCTTGTGGTCGGCGACGATCCGGGCGCGGCGGTCGGCGGCCTCGAAGACGGGGCCGTCCACCGGGGCGGCCTCCTCCTCCGGTTCCGCCAGATCCTCGGCGGACTCCCGGGCGGACGGTACGGCGTCCTCGACGCCGTCCGTCTCCGGGTCCGCCTCCGCCTCGGCGTCCGCGTCCGGCTTCTCGCCTCTCACGTCCTCGGGCCCACCGGACACGGGCGCGGTGAGCCCGGGGATGAATGCCGGGTCGAATCCGGCGCCTTCCAGGGGCTGGCTGCTCGATCCTCTGCGCTGCTCCACAGCGGGCAGTATGGTCGACAAACCTGTGCCGGACACAGTCGGCCCCGACTTCGTTATCAGACGCCTACACACGCGCCTACACGAACAGGCTGAGAACCGCCGCGACCGCGAAGCCCGCCAGCGACAGCACGCTCTCCAGGACGGTCCACGTCTTCAGGGTGTCCCGTTCGGTGATGCCGAAGTACTTGGCGACCATCCAGAAGCCGCCGTCGTTGACGTGCGAGGCGAAGATCGAGCCCGCCGAGATGGCCATGATGACCAGCGCGACGAACGCCTGCGAGTGGTCGCCCTCCGCCAGCAGCGGAGCCACGATGCCCGCCGTCGTGACGATGGCCACGGTCGCCGAGCCCTGCGCGACCCGCAGCACCAGGGAGATCAGGTACGACAGGACGAGCACCGGGAGGCCGACGTCGTTGAAGGTGTCGGAGAGCGCCTGGGCGACGCCGCTGCCCTTGAGGACGGCACCGAACACCCCGCCCGCGCCGACGACCAGCAGGATGTTGCCGACCGGCTTCAGCGAGGCCGTCGAGACGGTCTCCAGGGACTTGCGGGACCAGCCGCGCCGGATGCCGAGCAGGTAGTAGGCGAGGAGGAGCGCGATGGTCAGCGCCACGAACGGGTTGCCGAAGAACTCGATGACCGAGCGGAGCGTGGACGGGTCCAGGGCGATGGAGGAGAAGGTCGCGGCGAGGATCAGCACCAGCGGAGTGCCGATGATGCCGAGGACCGTGCCGAGCGCGACCGGGCTCTCGTGCGGCTCGACGCCGGACGCCCGCTGCTCCTCGAGGACCGCCTGCTTGGCCTCGTCGGCGGCCTCGACCATGTCCTGCGGGACGGGCACGAAGATGCGGCGGCCGATCCAGGCGGAAAACACCCAGGCGGCGAGGACGGCGGGGATGCCGCAGACGATGCCCATGAGGATCACCCAGCCGAGGTCCACCTTCAGCAGCCCGGCGGCGGCGACCGGACCGGGGTGGGGCGGCAGGAAGGCGTGGGTCATCGACAGGCCGGCCAGCAGCGGCAGGCAGTAGATCAGCACCGACTTGCCGGAGCGCTTGGCGGCGGCGTAGACGATCGGCGCGAGGACGAAGATGCCGACGTCGAAGAAGACCGGGATGCCGAAGATGAGGCCGGTGAGGCCCATCGCGAGGGGGGCGCGCTTCTCGCCGAAGAGGCCCAGCAGGCGGGAGGCCAGCACCTGTGCGCCGCCGCTGACTTCGAGGATCGCGCCGAGCATGGTGCCCAGGCCGATGATGATGGCGACGTGTCCGAGGATGCCGCCCATGCCGGACTCGATGGTGGAGACGGCGTCGGACTTCTGGACGGTGCCGAAGAGTTCGGTGACCGAGAGGCCGGCCAGCAGGCCGACGGCTATGGAGACGGCGAGCAGCGCGACGAAGGGCTGCAGCCGCACCTTGATGATCAGGAAGAGCAGCAGCACGATGCCGATCGCGGCGACGGTCAGCAGGCCCGCCGTGCCGTCGATCAGGGTGAGCAGACCGCCGGTGTGCGGTGGGGTCTCGGCGGCGGCGAGCTGGAGGGGCGCGTGGGACATTCGGGGGTCCTCTGGCTAAACACATGGTGCTTTCGGGCAGGGCGGGGCGCGGCACGGCGGCTCCCTGGGGACGGGGAGCGCCGTGCCGTGCGACAGGCGGTTCGGAGCGCGGGCGGCCGGGGCCGGAGGGGGTCAGCCCAGGACGGCGAGCGCGTCGATCTCGATGAGGAGGCCGGCGGGCAGGCCGACGTAGACCGTGGTGCGCGCGGCGGGCGGCTGGGTGAGGCCCTGCTCGGCGAAGTACGCGTTGTAGATCTCGTTCATCTCCGCGAAGTGGTCCACGTCCGTGAGGTAGACGCGGATCATCATCACGTCGTCCCAGGAGGAGCCGCCCTCCTCCAGGATCGCCTTGACGTTGGCGAGGGTCTGGAGGGTCTGCTCGCGCAGGGTCGGGCCGGCCGGGGTGGGGGCCTTGCCCTCCTCGTGGGGGAGGAAGCCGACCTGGCCGGCGACCTGGAGGATGTTGCCCTTGCGGACGCCGTGGGAGAACTTCGCCGGCGGGGTGGTGTGGGTGGCCGGGGTGAGGGCGATCTTGTCGGTCATGTGGTGACTTCCTTGACTGGGGTCCTGCCGGAGTACTCGCCGCTGATGGCGTCCGCCGTACGGCGCACCAGCGGGAGCAGGGTGAGGAGTTCGTCGGCGGTGACGACGACGTTCGGCGCGGAGACCGACATCGCGGCGACCACCCTGCCGTCGGCGCCCCTGATGGGGGCGGCGACGCAGTTGATGGACTCCTCGTGGCCACCGAGGTCGGTGGCCCAGCCCTGTTCGCGCACCTTGGCCAGCTCCTTGAGGAAGCCGTCGGCGTTCGGTGTCGAACGGGCCGTGTACATGGGGTAGTCGAGCTGGTCGACCACGGCTCGGCGTTCGTTCTCGGGGAGGTCGGCGAGCAGCAGTTTGGCCACGGCGGCGACGGTGATGGCGACGGGCTTGCCGATCCGGGAGTACATGCGGACCGGGTAGCGGCTCTCCACCTTGTCGATGTAGAGGACCTCGCCCTCCTCGTGGACGGCGAGGTGGACGGTGTGTCCGACCTGCTCGTTGAGGCGTACGAGGTGGGGGTGGGCGATCTCGCGGACGTCCAGGTTCTCCATCGCCTCCTGGGCGAGGGAGATGAGCCGGGCGCCGAGGCGGTAGCGCTGGTCGGACTGGCGGTAGACGAAGCCGTGGTCGTGCAGGGTGCGCAGGAGGCGCAGCGCGGTGGACTTGTGCACGCCGAGGCGGTCGGCGACCCGGCCGAGGTCCGCGGGGCCCTCGGCGAGCAGCGGCAGGATGCTGAGCGCGCGGTCGACGGTCTGACTCATGGTGTGGGTGCCTCCTCGTCGGCCCTGTCGCCGGCCTGGGTCCAGCCGGGGCCGAGTCGCAGTCTCCCCCACGCCGCGTCGTCGAGGGCCGCGAGGCGGTCGGCGTGGTCGCGGGCGGGGGGCGTGGCGAGGTCGCCGGGGACGGTGAGGGCGGCGGCGGCCATGAGGTGGCCGTGGCGAAGCCGCTCGCGCACGGGCAGTCCGCGCAGGGTGGCGGAGAGGAACCCGGCGGCGAAGGCGTCGCCCGCGCCGACCGCGGCGACGACGTCGACGGTGAGGGCGGGGACGGTGGTGACGTCGTCGCCGTGGAAGGCGGTGGCGCCGGTCGCGCCCTGTTTGACGACGAGGAGGCCGGGTTCGGGCAGCGCGGCGCGCACGGCCTCGGGGCCGCCCAGGTCCCAGGCCTCGTCCTCGCCGACGAAGACGATGTCGGCGCCGCGGGCCAGTTCGAGCAGTACTTCGGGGGCCTTGGCGGACTCCCGCCACAGGCCCGGACGATGGTTGACGTCGAACGAGACGAGGGGGCCCCGGGCCCGGCCGGGGTGCCGGGCGGTGAGTTCGCGCATCAGGCCGAGGCAGTCGGCGGAGAGCGCGGGCGTGATCCCGGACACGTGCAGGACGCGGCCGGAGCGGAGGGCGTCGAGGTCCATGGTGTCGACGGACATCGCGGAGGCCGCGGAGCCCGCCCGGTAGTACGCGACCTCGTGGGCGTCGGTGGCACGGTCGCCGGCGGTGCGGAAGTAGATCCCGGTCGGGCGGTCGGGGTCCCGGCGGACGAGGGAGACGTCGACACCGTAGGCGCCGATGGCCTCGACGAGGTGGTCGCCGAAGCCGTCGGCGCCGACCCGGCCGGCCCAGCGCGTGGTGTGCCCGGCGGCGGCGAGCACGCAGGCCACGTTGGACTCGGCGCCGCCGATGGCCCGGTCGAAGGAGGGGACGTCGGCGAGGCGTCCCGGCCGCGAGGGCAGGAAGGTGACCATGGACTCGCCGAGCGCGACGACGTCCACGACGTCGGGGGCGGTGCTGGTGGGTCCGGTGGCGGTCACGATGGTGAGGGCTCCCTTGCGGCTCTGTGGGTCTTCGGGGTCTGCGGCTCCCGCGGGTCCGGCGGGTCCCGGGGGATCCGTTGACCCCGCGTTGGCCGAGATGTTAGACACCAGTAAGCGACATACGCAATGACCGTTGCACTGAATGCAACACCGCACCTCATGGAGGCTCCATGGCCCTCGACACCGGCACCGATGCCCTCGCCCGTCTGGCCGAGGAGCACGTCGACCACCGCTTCAAGGGCCTCCCGCCGGACGCCGACGGCCTGACCGTCGCGGAGCTGGCCGGACAGCGCCGGAACCTCTTCACCGACGGCTTCGCCACCCCCGTGCTGACCCTCTCCGCCGAGCGCCTGGAGCACAACCTCGCGCTGATGGAGACGTACGCGGCCCGGCACGGCCTCGCCTTCGCGCCGCACGGCAAGACCTCCATGGCGCCGCAGCTCTTCCACCGCCAGATCGAGCACGGCGCCTGGGGCATCACCCTGGCCGTGCCGCACCAGGTGCGGGTGGCGCGCGCCTTCGGTGTCGGGCGGATCTTCCTCGCCAACGAGCTGGTCGACGCCGCCGCCCTGCGCTGGATCGCCGCCGAGCTGGACGCCGACCCGGACTTCCGCTTCGTCTGCTACGTCGACTCCGTGCGCGGCGTCGAGCTGATGGACGCGGCGCTCACCGGCGCGGGGGCCGCCCGGCCGGTGGACGTCGTGGTCGAACTGGCCGCCGGTGAGGGGGCCCGGACCGGGGCGCGCACCGAGGCGGACTGCGCGGCCGTCGCGGACGCGGTGGCCGGCACCCGGACCCTGCGGCTGGCCGGGGTCGCCGGCTACGAGGGCGAGGTGCCCGACGCCGACCCGGAGCGCGTGCACGCCTGGCTGCGGCGGCTGGTCGCGCTGGCAGCGGACTTCGACAAGGCCGGACGGTTCGGCGCGGGCGGCCTGGACGAGATCGTGCTGAGCGCGGGCGGCAGCGCCTGGTTCGACGCGGTGGCCGACGTGTTCGCCGAGGTCCCCGGCCTGTCCCTGCCCGTACTGAAGCTGCTGCGCTCGGGCGCCTACGTCTCCCACGACGACGGGCACTACCGGGAGGTGACCCCCTTCAACCGCGTCCCCGCCGAGGGCGCCCTGGAGCCCGCGTTCCGGCTGTGGACCCAGGTGGTCTCCCGGCCCTCCCCCGAACAGGCCTTCGCCAACGCGGGCAAGCGGGACGCGGCGTACGACCTCGACCTGCCGTTCGCCCAGGTGGTGCGTCCGGCGGACGGCGGGCCCGAGCGCCCGGCCACCGGCATCACGGTCACCGGCCTGTCCGACCAGCACGCCTGGCTGCGCACCGCCCCGGAGGCGGAGCTGGCGGTCGGGGACTGGCTGGGCCTGGGTCTGTCCCACCCCTGCACGTCCTTCGACAAGTGGCAGCTCATCCCGGTCGCCGAGGCGGACGGGACGGTCGTCGAGTACATCCGCACGTTCTTCTAGAAGCACGTTCTTTCAGGAAGGGACCGGGACATGGAAGAGCTGGTCATCCGGGACGCGGAGGTCGTGGACGGCTCCGGCGCCGCCTCCTACCGCGCCGACGTCGTGGTCGACGGCGGCCGCATCGTCTCGATCGTCAAGGAGGCGGCGGCCGCGGGCTGCCAGCGCCCCGAGGCGCGCCGCGAGCTGGATGCCGAGGGCCTGGTCCTCTCCCCCGGCTTCATCGACATGCACGCCCACAGCGACCTGGCGCTGCTGCGGGACCCCGACCACAGCGCCAAGGCCGCGCAGGGCGTCACCCTGGAGGTCATCGGCCAGGACGGGCTCTCCTACGCGCCGGTCGACGACCGCACCCTCGGCGAGGTGCGCCGCGCGATCGCCGGGTGGAACGGCCCCGGCGACGACATCGACTTCGACTGGCGGTCGGTGGGCGAGTACCTGGACCGCCTCGACCGGGGCATCGCGGTGAACGCGGCGTACCTGATCCCGCAGGGCACGGTCCGCGCCCTCGCGGTCGGCTGGGACGACCGGGACGCGACCGACGCCGAGCTGGAGCGCATGCGGCGGCTGGTCGCCGAGGGCATGGAGCAGGGCGCGGTCGGCATGTCGTCCGGGCTGACGTACACGCCGGGCATGTACGCGAAGGACGCGGAGCTGACCGAGCTGTGCCGGGTGGTCGCCGAGTACGGCGGCTACTACTGCCCGCACCACCGCTCGTACGGTGCCGGGGCGCTCCAGGCGTACGAGGAGATGGTGGAGCTGACCCGGGAGGCGGACTGCCCGCTGCACCTGGCGCACGCCACCATGAACTTCGGCGTCAACAAGGGCAGGGCCCCCGAGCTGCTGACGCTGCTCGACGAGGCGCTGGCCGCCGGGGCCGACATCACGCTCGACACGTATCCCTACACCCCCGGCTGCACCACCCTCGTGGCGATGCTGCCGAGCTGGGCGAGCGAGGGCGGCCCGGAGCAGATCATGAAGCGGCTGTCGGACGACGACACCGCCGAACGCATCCGGCACCACATGGAGGAGATCGGCGCCGACGGCTGTCACGGCGTGCCCATCGAGTGGGACAGGATCGAGATCTCCGGCACCAGCGACCCGGCGCTCGGGGAGTACGTCGGCCGCACGGTCATGGAGTCGGCCACCGTGCGCGGCGAGGCCCCGTGGACGGTCGCCAGGAACCTGCTGCTGGCCGACCGGCTGGCCCCGACCATCCTCCAGCACGTCGGTCACGAGGAGAACGTGCGCGCGATCATGCGGCACCGCGTCCACACCGGCGGCTCGGACGGCATCCTCCAGGGCACCAAACCCCACCCGCGCGCCTACGGCACCTTCCCGCACTACCTGGGCCACTACGTGCGCGAGCTGGGCGTGCTCTCCCTCGAGGAGTGCGTCGCCCACCTCACCTCGCGCCCGGCCGCCCGGCTGCGGCTGCCGGACCGGGGACTGGTCCGCGAGGGGTACCGCGCGGACCTGGTGCTGTTCGACCCGGCGACGGTCGCGGCGGGCAGCACCTACGAGAACCCGCGCGTGCTGCCGACCGGCATCCCGTACGTGCTGGTCGACGGACGGTTCGTGATGGCGGACGGACGGCGTACGGACGTGCTGGCGGGGCGCTCGGTGCGGCGGAGTTCCCGGTGAGTGACCAAACCCGCCCATACCGAACGTCTCAAGTGGCGGATAACACGACCCATGGAACGTAACCGGGTCGTAAGCTCACGGACATGCAGGTGATCCAGTCGACCAAGCTCGCCAACGTCTGTTACGAGATCCGGGGCCCGGTGCTCGAGGAGGCGATGCGGCTGGAAGCGGCCGGGCACCGCATCCTGAAGCTGAACACGGGCAACCCGGCGGCCTTCGGTTTCGAGTGCCCGCCCGAGATCCTGGAGGACATCCTCCGCAACGTCTCGACGGCGCACGGCTACGGCGACGCGAAGGGTCTGCTGGCCGCCCGCCGCGCGGTCGTCATGCACAACCAGACCCTCGGCATCGAGACGGACGTCGAGCACGTCTTCATCGGCAACGGCGTCTCCGAGCTGATCGTGATGGCGATGCAGGGGCTGCTCGACGACGGCGACGAGGTCCTCGTCCCGGCGCCCGACTACCCCCTGTGGACGGCCGCCGTCTCGCTCTCCGGCGGCACGGCGGTCCACTACCGCTGCGACGAGCAGTCCGACTGGATGCCGGACCTCGCCGACGTGGAACGGAAGATCACCGACCGCACCAAGGCGCTCGTGATCATCAACCCGAACAACCCCACGGGCGCGGTCTACGACGAGGCGGTGCTGCGCGGCCTGACCGACATCGCGCGCCGCCACAACCTGCTGGTCTGCTCCGACGAGATCTACGACAAGATCCTGTACGACGAGGCCACGCACACCCCGACCGCGGCGATCGCCCCCGACCTGCTGACCCTCACCTTCAACGGCATGTCGAAGGCGTACCGGGTGGCCGGCTACCGGGTCGGCTGGATGTCGATCTCCGGTCCGCGCGCGCACGCCGAGTCCTACATCGAGGGCCTGACGGTGCTGGCGAACATGCGGCTGTGCGCCAACATGCCGGGGCAGCACGGCGTGGTCGCGGCGCTCAGCGGGCGGCAGACCATCAACGAACTGGTGCTGCCGGGCGGGCGGCTGCGCGAGCAGCGGGACGCCGCGCACGCGGCGCTGACCAGCATTCCCGGCGTGACCTGCGTGAAGCCGAAGGGAGCGCTGTATCTCTTCCCACGGCTCGACCCCAAGGTCTTCAAGATCAAGGACGACCGGCGGATGGTCCTGGACCTGCTGCGGCAGGAAAAGATCATGGTCGTCCAGGGCACCGGCTTCAACTGGCCCGAGCCGGACCACTTCCGGGTGGTGACGCTGCCCACGGCCGGCGACCTGCGCGAGGCGGTCGACCGGATCGGGAACTTCTTGGAGGGCTACAGCCAGCCCTGAGCCCGGACGGCCGGGTACGGCCGGAGTCCGGCCAGATCCCGAACACCCTCAACTTTAGAATGGATCTAATGTAGGATGGCTTCCTGGAGCAATCAGGAGGCCGTCCCATGTACGAAGCGATCCGCAGCAAGTCGGTCCACAGCACGACGGCCGGCACCACCTCCGACTTCCCCCACCGGTCCCGGGAGGAAGAGCTGGACATCCAGCTCGCCGGTCATCTCGCGGCCCTGCTCGCCGTCACGGACGAGCTGCGCGCACTGGCCCCCACCGCCGACCTGGACGCCGCGGCCGAGCGGCTCGCCGAGCAGGTGACCCGGCTGCGCGGAGGCCGGGCGCCGGTGCGCGTGCCGGTGACCGCCGCCCACCCCGAGCCGCACCCGCCGGCCCTGCACCGCCGCGCGCACACACTGGCGGGCCGCGCCCTCGTGGTGGCGGCCTCCCGTGCCGACACGGCGGCCGCGATCCTCAGCGCCGAGCGGATGGACGCGCACACGGCGGCCCTGGAGCCGCGCGAGCTCGCCGCCCACTGAGCCTCCCGGCCGCCCACGGACGGCCCCGGTCCGCGTGCACCGCAGCGACGCGCGGACCGGGCGCCCTCAGCCGGACCCGGGACGGAGTGGCCGGTTCCCGTTGCATACCGGTATGGCCCGGTCACCTCCCGTTCACCCGGGACGCCGTGGAACGTCGGATTCCGCAGGGATGCTCCGGGCGTGAGACGAATCACGGGAGTGATCCTCGCGGTCCTGCTGATCGGCGGAGTGGTGGCAGCCGTCGTCGCGGGCCGGCAGACCGAGGACGAAGGCACGGCAACGAAGACCGTGCGCGCGGTGATCGGATCGGAGAAGGCAGCGTTCTTCGCCGACCCCGACGTGGTGCAGGCCCTCGCCGCCAAGGGCTACACCGTACGGACCGAGACCTCCGGGTCCTGGGCCATGGACGAGCTGGACCTCGGGGAGTACGACCTCGCCTTCCCGTCCAGCCAGGCCCCGGCCGACGAACTCGCCGAGAAGTACGACGTGCGGGAGCCGCTGCCCCGGCCCTTCTACTCGCCGCTGATCGTGGTCGCCCACAGGGCCGCCGCCGGGGTGCTCGCCGCCAACGGGATCGCCACGCTGGACCGCAGCCGCGGCGGCACCCTGCGGATGGGCGCCTTCCTCGACGCGGCCCGCGCCGACCGCACCTGGCAGCAGCTCAAGGGTGCCGGAGAGCACGGCGAGCTGACCGGAACGCTCTACATCGCCTCGACCGACCCGGAGACCTCCAACTCGGGCGCCCTGTACCTGGCCGCCGCCTCCTACGTGGCGAACGGGAACCGGGTGGTCGCGAGCACCGCAGACGTGGAGCGGACCGCACCCCTGATGCGCACCCTGGTGCAGGTGCAGGGCGCCCAGAAGTCCAGCTCGGACGCCGCGTTCCGGGACTTCACCAGCGGGGTCGGGGATCCGCTGGTGCTGGTCTACGAGTCGCAGGTCTCCGCGCTGCTGCGGGAGGGCGGCGACAGCGTCGCCGACATGACCGTCCTCTACCCGGACACCACCGCCACCAGCGACCACACGGTGGTGCCGCTGACCGAACAGGGCCGCGCGCTCGGCGACCTGCTCACCAGTGACCCGGAGCTGCGCCGCCTGGCCGTGCGCCACGGCTTCCGGCCGCAGGGCGCCACCGGCGAGTTCACCCGGGCCACCGAGGCCCACACCGCGTTTCTCAACCAGCAGCTGACCGGCGTCCGGCAGGCGCCCGTGCCCACCTACGAGGTGCTGCGCGACATGGCCCGCCGGGCGCGCGGATGACAGCGGACCACAGGGGGATCGGCCAAGTGAACGGCACCGGAGACGACTTCACCCTCACCCTCACCCCGCCCGAGCCCGTCGCGCCCGTCCCCCGGGAACGCGCCGGCGGCCTCGTGCCCGTCGACGAGGCGGCCCGGCAGGAGATGACCCGCAAGGCCGCCGCCTACGTCGAGGAACTCGCCGCGCTCGACGCCCGGTCGCCGGAGTTCGCCGGCCGGGTCGGCGAGATCACCGGGCTCGGCGCCGCCGAGATGCGCACCGCGAGCGCGCAGTCCAACCGCATGCTGGAGCGCACCGTGCGCAGCCTGCCCGGCAAGGGCGGCGACGCCCAGGCCCGGGTGGCCGGCTCGCTGGTGGAGCTGCGGCGCGTGGTCGAGGACCTGGACCCGCGCGACCTGCCCGCCTCCAAGGGGCGCCGGCTCCTGTCCCGGCTGCCCGGCGGCAACCGGCTGCGCGACCACGTCGCCAAGTACGCCTCCGCGCAGGGCACCCTGAACGCCGTGGTGGGCGCGCTGCGCGGCGGGCAGGACGAACTGCTGCGGGACAACGCGGCGTTGCAGACCGAGCGGGTCCGCCTGTGGGAGACCATGGGCAGGCTCCAGGAGTACGTCGTGCTCACCGAGGCCCTGGACACGGCCGTCCAGCGCCACGTCGCCGCCGTGGAGGCCGCCGATCCGCAGGCCGCCGACGCCCTGCGCGCCGACGTCCTCTTCCCGGTCCGCCAGAAGCACCAGGACCTGCTCACCCAGCTCGCGGTGTGCGCGCAGGGCTACCTCGCCATGGACGTCGTGCGCCGCAACAACGAGGAGCTGGTCAAGGGCGTGGACCGGGCCGCCACGACGACGGTGTCCGCGCTGCGGATCTCCGTGATGCTGGCCTCCGCGCTGGACCACCAGAAGAAGGTCGTCGAGCAGGTCGACGCGTTGCGCGGCACCACCGAGGAGCTGATCCGGGGCAACGCGGAGATGCTCGCCACGCAGAGCGGGGAGATCCAGCGCATCGCCGCCGACCCGGCGGTCGGGGCCGAGACCCTGCGCACCGCCTTCCAGGAGATCTACCGCACCCTCGACGCCATCGACACCTACAAGGTCCGCGCCACCGAGGCGATGGAGGCGACGGTGGAGTCCCTGACCGGGGAACTGCGCGACGCGGGCGCCCGCCTGGACCGCAGCCGCTCCCGGAACGCACCGGACACCCGGACGGGGGGCCTCGCATGAGACGCGCCCTCGCCGGCTGCCTCGCCGCGCTCGCCCTCCTCACCGCCTGCACGGACGGCGGCGGCCCGGACCGCACGGACGCGGTGCCCACCCCCGGCGTGCCGGGCACCGCCGAACCCGGCACGCTGCGGGTCCTCGCCTCCAGTGAACTCAGCGACATGGGGCCGGTCCTGGACCGGGTCCGCGAGCAGACCGGCGTCACCGTCCGGCTCACCCCGATCGGCACCCTCGACGCCGTGGACCTGCTGGCCGAGGGCGGCACGGAGGGGAAGTACGACGCGCTGTGGCTGTCGTCCAACGACGCGCTGCGGCTGCGCCCCGAGGCGGCGAAGCGGGTCGTCTCCGAGACGCCGGTGATGACCAGCCCCGTCGCCATCGGCGTCCGGGACGAGGCCCTGGGGATCCTGGGCGGGCGGCCCGACCGGGTCACCTGGTCCCAGGTGGAGCGGGCCGTCGCGGAGGGCCGGCTGACGTACGGCATGACCGACCCCGCCCGTTCCAACTCCGGTTTCGCCACGCTCGTCTCGGTCGCCTCCGCGCTCTCCGGCGCGCAGTCCGCGCTGACGGACGCCGACGTGGCGCGCGCGACGCCGCGGCTGAAGCGGTTCTTCACAGGGCAGAAGCTCACCTCCGGCTCGTCGGGCTGGCTGGCGGCGGCGTACGAACGGCGTGGGAACGTGGACGCGCTGCTCAACTACGAGTCCGTCCTCAAGGGCATCCCGGGCCTCACCGTGATCCGCCCCACCGACGGCGTGGTCACCGCCGACTACCCGCTCTCCACGCTCGCCTCGACCGCCGCCGGCACCCGCGAGGACGTCCGCCGCGTCGCCGAGGCGCTGCGCGGACCCGCGGTCCAACGGGAGATCACCGCCACCACGCACCGCCGCCCGGTCCTCGCCTCGGTGCCGCCGGCGCCCGGCCTGGACACCGGACGGCGGCGCGAACTGCCCTTCCCCGGGGCGAAGTCGGTCGCCGACGGACTGCTCGACGCGTACGAGAACGAACTGCGGCGCCCGTCGCGGACGGTGTACGTGCTCGACACCTCCGGCTCGATGGAGGGCGACCGGCTGCGCCGCCTGAAGAGCGCGCTCACCGCCCTCACCGGCGACTTCCGCGACCGCGAGGAGGTGACGCTGATGCCGTTCGGCTCCGAGGTCAAGCGGGTGACGACCCACGTGGTCGACCCCGCCGACCCGCGCCCCGGCCTGGACGGCATCCGCCGGGAGGCCGGCCGGCTCGGCGCGGAGGGGGACACCGCCGTCTACAGCTCGCTGGAGAAGGCGTACGACCGTCTCGGCACCGGACGGGACGCGTTCACCTCGATCGTGCTGATGACCGACGGCGAGAACACCACCGGCGCCGACGCGGCCGACTTCGACCGGTTCTACGCCTCGCTGACCGGCCACCGTCGGGAGATCCCGGTCTTCCCGGTGCTCTTCGGCGACTCCGACCGGGCGGAGCTGACCCACATCGCCGAACTCACCGGCGGGCGGCTCTTCGACGCGGGCCAGGGCTCGCTGGACGGGGCCTTCGAGGAGATCCGTGGCTACCAGTAGGAGCGGCGGCGGGCTCTGGAGCTACCTGGAGTCCCGCAAGAACCTGACCGGCAGCGCCTGCGGACTCGCCGGCGTGGTGCTGACCTTCACCGACGCGGCGGGACCGTACTGGCCGGTGGTCGTCGCGGGGCTGTACGGCGCCGGCGCGCTGCTCGCCCCGCCCGAGCGGCCCGCGCCGCCCGCGTTCCCGGGCCCGTCGGCCCAGCTGGAGGAGGTGCGCGGCGACTTCGGGCGGCTGCGCCGCTACCTGTCGGACGTGGAAGTGCCGCCGGGCGTGCGGGAGCGGCTGGACGAACTGACCGGGCTTCTGGACGCGCTGCTGGAGCCCGGCTGGGTCGCCGAGGTGCTGGCGACCGACCCGGACGGGGTGCACGCGGTGTCCCGGGCTGTGCGGCAGGACGTGCCGGAGGCCGTCGACGCGTACGTGCGCGCCCGGTGGTGGACGCGGATCGCGCCCGGGCAGGAGCCGCCGGAGACGCATCTGGACCGCCAGCTGGCGCTGCTCCGGGACGAGGCGGCGGGGCTGACGGACCGGCTGCGGGAGGCCGAGGCCAGGCGGCAGGAGGCGCACACCCGGTATCTGGAGGACCGCTCCGAGCGGTGACCGGCCGAGGGGGACGCCAAAGGGCCGGGTCCATCGCACGCCGTTGTGCGGGGACCCGGCCCGTGCGGGGTGTCCGCCCGGCTCCGGGACATCGAGCTACAGGAGCGGGCGAGACCCCATCGCGGCCGGCTTTCGTGACGACTTCACTGGTCAGGGCAAGCCGAACCGGCCGCGAAGCAGGGGAGGCGGAAGATCAGCCCAGGCGCTGCACCAGGGCCCGGTACTGGTCCCACAGCTCGGTGGGCGTGTGGTCGCCGAAGGTGTTGAGGTGCTCGGGCACCAGCGCCGCCTCCTCGCGCCACACCTCCTTGTCGACGCTGAGCAGGAACTCCAGGTCGGCTTCGGGGAGGTCGAGGCCCTCGGTGTCGAGGGAGCCCTTGGCCGGCAGCACGCCGATCGGCGTCTCGACGCCCTCCGCGCGGCCCTCCAGACGCTCCACGATCCACTTCAGGACGCGGCCGTTCTCACCGAAGCCGGGCCAGACGAACCGGCCCTCGTCGTCCTTGCGGAACCAGTTGACGTAGTAGATCTTCGGCAGCTTGGACTGGTCCTTGTCCTTGGCCACGTCGATCCAGTGCCCCATGTAGTCGCCCATGTTGTAGCCGCAGAACGGCAGCATGGCGAAGGGGTCGCGGCGCAGCTCGCCGACCTTGCCCTCGGCGGCGGCGGTCTTCTCGGAGGCCACGTTGGCGCCGAGGAAGACGCCGTGGTTCCAGTCGAAGGACTCGGTCACCAGCGGTACGGCGGTGGCGCGGCGCCCGCCGAAGAGGATCGCCGAGATCGGCACGCCCTTGGGGTCCTCCCACTCCGGCGCGATGATCGGGCACTGCGCGGCGGGCGTGGTGAAGCGGGCGTTGGGGTGGGCGGCCGGGGTGCCGGACTCGGGCGTCCAGTCGTTGCCCTTCCAGTCCGTCAGGTGGGCGGGCGTCTCCTCGGTCATGCCCTCCCACCACACGTCGCCGTCGTCGGTCAGGGCGACGTTGGTGAAGACGGAGTTGCCCCACAGGGTCTTCATCGCGTTGGCGTTGGTGTGCTCACCGGTGCCGGGCGCGACGCCGAAGAAGCCGGCCTCGGGGTTGATCGCGTACAGGCGGCCGTCCTCGCCGAAGCGCATCCAGGCGATGTCGTCGCCGATCGTCTCGACCGTCCAGCCGGAGATCGTGGGCTCCAGCATGGCGAGGTTGGTCTTGCCGCAGGCGGACGGGAAGGCGGCGGCGACGTACTTGGGCTCGCCGGTGGGCGGGGTCAGCTTCAGCACCAGCATGTGCTCGGCCAGCCAGCCCTCGTCGCGGGCCATGACGGAGGCGATGCGCAGGGCGTAGCACTTCTTGCCGAGCAGGGCGTTGCCGCCGTAGCCGGAGCCGTAGGACCAGATCTCACGGTCCTCGGGGAAGTGCGAGATGTACTTGGTGCTGTTGCAGGGCCAGGGCACGTCCTTCTCGCCCTCGGCCAGCGGGGCGCCGAGGGTGTGGACGGCCTTGACGAAGAAGCCCTCGTCGCCCAGCTCCTCCAGGACCGGCTGTCCCATGCGGGTCATCGTGCGCATGGAGGCGGCGACGTACGCGGAGTCGGTGATCTCCACGCCGAGCGCGGAGAGCGGGGAGCCGAGGGGGCCCATGCAGAAGGGCACGACGTACATGGTGCGGCCGCGCATCGAGCCGCGGAACAGGCCCTTCTCACCGCTGAAGATGTCCCGCATCTCGGCGGGGTCCTTCCAGTGGTTGGTCGGGCCGGCGTCCTCCTCCTTGGCGGAGCAGATGAAGGTCCGGTCCTCGACGCGCGCGACGTCGGTGGGGTCGGAGGCGGCGTAGTAGGAGTTCGGCCGCTTGATGGGGTCGAGTTTGCGGAAGGTGCCCTTCGCCACGAGCTCCCCGCACAGGCGCTCGTACTCGGCCTCGGATCCGTCACACCAGACCACGTCGTCCGGCTGGGTCAGTTCGGCGATCTCGTTCACCCACGAGATCAGCTCCTGGTGGTTGGTGGGGACGGGGGGAGCAGCGATGTCGCGCGCCACGATTGCTCCTAGATGAGGGGTTTGTGGTTGGAGGCCCCTTGGGGGCTGCGACCCGGACACGTGACGTTGACCTCGTGGGTGCTCATCCGGTGTCGACCGCACTCATTTGATCATCCGACGCGAGCGCCCATCTGTCCAGAGGGCGTCACACTTGAGCGGAGTGAGGATCGCCACGTGCACGCGGCGGGGGTGCGGGGCAGGGGGCACCGTGAGACGATGGCCACTCGCCGTTCGTCATACGTCCGTACTGATACGTAACTTACGGAACCGTAGGTACGATGCGCTCATGACTGCGTCCGTCCCCGACGAGCCCAGGGACACGCCGGCCGACGGCCGCGGCCCTGTGGCGATCTCCCTGCCGCATCCGGTCAAGCCGAAGCTGCGCGGCTGGCTGCACCTGGCCATGTTCCCGGCCGTGCTGGTCGCCGGCCTCGTACTCACCGCCCTCGCCGAGTCGACCCAGGCCCGCGTCGCCTGCGGGATCTACATCCTGACGGCCTGTCTGCTCTTCGGCGTCAGCGCGCTCTACCACCGGGGCAACTGGAGCCCGCGCATGGACGGCGTGCTGCGGCGCCTGGACCACGCCAACATCTTCCTGATCATCGCGGGCACCTACACCCCGCTCACGATGCTGCTGCTGCCCGGCGCCCAGGGCGAGTGGCTGCTCTGGGGCATCTGGGCCGCCGCGGCCGCGGGCATCGTCTTCCGCGTCTTCTGGGTCGGCGCCCCGCGCTGGCTCTACACCCCGTGCTACCTCGCCATGGGCTGGGCGGCCGTCTTCTACCTGCCCGAGTTCATGCGGGCCGGCGGCATCGCCGTCCTCGTCCTGGTGATCGCGGGCGGCCTGCTCTACAGCGCCGGCGGCGTGATCTACGGCCTCAAGCGCCCCAACCCGTCCCCCCGCTGGTTCGGCTTCCACGAGGTCTTCCACTCCTTCACGCTGGCCGCGTTCATCGCCCACTACGTGGGGATCTCGCTGGTCGCCTACTGAGCGGCCGACGGCACGAGGAAGGTCACCGGGTGAACGGTCCCGAGATCCGCGTCGAGTTCCCTCCCGAACTGCACCTGTTCGTACCGCGCGCCCGCCCCACCGGGGTCGCCCGCGCCACCGCCGACGGGGTCTCCACCCTCGGGCACGTCGTCGAGTCCCTCGGCGTCCCGCTGACGGAGGTCGGGACCCTCCTCGTCGACGGCCGCGAGGTCCCGCCCGGACACGTCCCGGCGGGCGGCGAGTCGGTGCGCGTAAGGACCGTCGCGCACCCCCAGGAGGTACCCGGCGCTCCCCTGCGCTTCCTGCTCGACGTCCACCTCGGCACGCTCGCCCGCCGGCTGCGGCTGCTCGGCGTGGACACGGCTTACCAGTCGGCGGACCCCGGCGACCCGGCCCTCGCCTCCCTCTCGGCGGCCGAGCGGCGGGTCATGCTCAGCCGCGACCGGGGCCTGCTGCGCCGCCGCGAGCTGTGGGCCGGCGCCTACGTCTACAGCACCCGCCCCGAGGAACAGCTCCGTGAGGTCCTGGCCCGGTTCCGGCCCGAGCTGCGCCCGTGGACCCGGTGCACCGCGTGCAACGGCCCCCTGGCGCCGGCCACCAAGGCCGAGGTGGCCGACCAGCTCAAGGGCGGCACGCAGCGGTCGTACGACGTCTTCGCCCGGTGCGGCGACTGCGGCCGCGCGTACTGGAAGGGCGCCCACCACGACCAGCTGGAGGCGATCGTGGCACGGGCCCTCACGGAGGCCGGGCGGGACGGGCCCTAGCGAGGGCGGCGGTCGCCGCGTCGCCGTCGCGGGAGGTAGACGAGCGCCTCCGTGCCGGCGAAGCGCAGGACGAAGGTGATGACCAGGGCCAGGGCGGTGGCCGGCAGTACGGCGAGGCCGAACTGGGCGACGAGCAGGGCGATCAGCGGGATGCGCAGCACCAGGTCGGCGTTGGCGATCAGGGCGAAGCGCAGGGTGCGGTCGGCCCAGTGCCGGTGGCGCCGCCGGTCGTGGAAGAGCAGCCGCTCCAGCAGCAGGAAGTTCCAGGCCACGCCGAACTGGTTGGCGACGATCTCGGCCGGCAGGTAGTGCAGTCCGGCCGACGTCAGCGCCCACAGGGCGGCCAGGTTCGGCACGAAGCCGCTCAGCCCGATCAGCCCGAACACGATCATGCGGGCCGGCGGCGCGGCGGTGCGCAGCCCGACCAGGTGGCGCAGGAAGCGCAGCCCTTCCCGCGCGGTGGACTTGGACTCCCCGGCGAACCGCTCCTCGAAGACGAACGGCACCTCCGCGACCGTACCGGGGCGGTCGCGGACGGCCAGTTCCAGCAGGATCTTGTAGCCGAGCGGCTTGAGCGCGTCGGCGGTGACCTCGGCGCGGCGGATCGCGAAGAAGCCGCTCATCGGGTCGCTGATGCCACGCAGCCGGCGGGGGAAGAGCGCCTTGGTCAGCCAGGTCGCCGCCCGTGAGACCGCCACCCGGTAGCCGCCGGCCAGGCCCGCGCGGCTGCCGCCCGGCGTGTAGCGGGAGGCGACGACGAGCCCGGCCTTCGTCCGCTCGCCGGTGGCGACCAGTTCCGGCACGAGCGAGGGCGGGTGCTGGCAGTCGCCGTCCATGACGACGATCCAGTCCGCCCCGGCCGCCCGCATGCCCTCGACCACGGCGCCGCCGAGCCCGCCGACCGGCTCGTCCCGGTGCAGCACGGTGACCGGGAAGGGGCAGTCGGGCGCCGCCGCGCGGATCACGTCCGGGGTGTCGTCGGTGGAGTCGTCCACGAAGACCACCTCGCAGGGCAGCCGGGCCGGCACCGACTCGGCCGTCCGCCGCAGCAGCTGCCGTATGTTCCCCGACTCGTTGAAGGTCGGTACGACGATGGTGACGGCGGCCGGCTCGGGCGGCACCGCGGGCGGCTCCGCGGGACGTACGGCCGGACGGCCCAACGCGCCGGGGACGGTGGACTCGTGGCTCATCGGGCGGCTCCGGAGGGCTGGGTTCGGCGGATCTCCATGCGGTCCGCACCGATGCCGAAGACGGCGGCCGGAGCCGAAAGGTTCATGGCGGACGCGACGTCGGGCGGATCGGCCCGCCCCGCCGCGGGCCCGCACGCGTCCGCCCGCCACCCTTCGTCTACCCCCGCACGGGCCGCCTCAGCCGTTCAGCGCGGCCCGCAGCCGCTCCGGATCGGTCGTCGGCGCGTCACAGGTGAAGTTCCGGCAGACGTACGCGGCCGCCGCCCCGCCGACCAGCGGCCGATCGGCCAGCAGCGGGAACTCGTCGCTCCCCTCCGCGCCGAAGGCGACGACCGCGCCCGGTGCCGTGCCCAGCAGCGCCGTACGGTGCAGTCCGCGCGCGGCGGCATCGGCGGCGTCCGGTGCGACGACGGCGACCTCGCGCGGCCCGTCCAGCAGTGCCTCGGCGGCGGCGAGCCCCCAGCCGACGAAGCGCGGGACCCGCGGGCCGAGCGCCTTCACCACGCCGAGGGCGTGCTCGGCGGCGGTGCGGTGCGGCTCGGAACCGGTGTGGGCGGCGTAGGAGAGCAGGGCGTTCGCGGCGGCGCTCCAGCCCGACGGCGTCGCGTTGTCGGTGGGGTCCTGCGGGCGGCGGATCAGGTGCTCCGCGTCGGAGGCGGTGTCGTACAGGGAGCCCGTGGCGTCCGTGAAGCGGGTCAGGACGTGGTCCAGCAGGAACCCGGCGAAGTCCAGCCAGACGCCCTCCCCGGTGACCGAGGCCAGCGCGAGGAAGCCCTCCGCCACGTCGGCGTAGTCCTCCAGCACCCCGGCGTTGGCGCCGGCCCGGCCGTCCTTGCTGGTGCGGGTGAGCCTGACCTGCTCGTCGAAGTGGAGCCGGACCAGCAGGTCGGCGGCGGCCACGGCGGCCTCCACCAGGTCGGGGCGCTCGAAGTAGGCGCCGGTCTCGGCGAGCGCGGCGATCGCGAGGCCGTTCCAGGCGGCGACCACCTTGTCGTCCCGGCCGGGGGCGGCCCGGCCGTCCCGCGCGGCCAGCAGCCGTGCCCGCACCGAGGCGATCCGCGCGGCGTCGAAGACGCCCTCCTGCTGCGGCAGTTGCAGCACGGACGCACCATGCTCGAAGGTGCCCTCGTCGGTCACGCCGAAGTACTGGGCGGCGAGTTCGGCGTCCTCGGCGCCGAGCACCTCGGTGAGCTGCGCGGGCGTCCACACGTAGTACGCGCCCTCGATGTGCCGGCCCGTCCCGTCGTCGCTGTCGGCGTCGAGCGCCGAGGCGAATCCCCCCTCCGCGGTGCGCAGTTCGCGCACCATGAAGTCAGCGGTCTCCAGGGCGACCCGGCGGGCGAGGTCGGACCCGGTGGCGCGCCAGAGGTGGGCGTAGACGCGGCACAGCAGCGCGTTGTCGTAGAGCATCTTCTCGAAGTGCGGCACGACCCACTCGCGGTCCACGGAGTAGCGGGCGAAGCCGCCGCCCAACTGGTCGTAGATGCCGCCGCGGGCCATCCGCTCGCAGGTGTCCCGCGCCATCTGCAGCGCGCCCTCGGCGCCGGTGCGGGCGTGGTGGCGCAGCAGGAACTCGACGGCCATGGACGGCGGGAACTTCGGCGCCCCGCCGAAGCCGCCGCGCTGCTCGTCGTACTCCCGGGTCAGCCCGAGCAGCGCCTGCCCGAGCTGCTCCTCGCCGGGCGCCTGCGCGTCGCCGTAGGAGATCTCCCGTCCCGCGAGGTCCCGCACGATCTTCCCGGCGACCTCGGTGACCTCGTCCCGCCGCTCCGCCCAGGCCTGCTGGACACCCTGGAGCACCTGGCGGAAGGACGGCATGCCGTGCCGTGGCTCGGGCGGGAAGTAGGTGCCGAAGTAGAAGGGCTCCGCGTCCGGCGTGAGGAAGACGGTCATGGGCCAGCCGCCCTGCCCGGTCGCCGCCTGCACGGCCTCCATGTAGACGGCGTCCACGTCGGGCCGCTCCTCGCGGTCGACCTTGACGCTGACGAAGTGCGAGTTGAGGTACGCGGCGGTGGCCTCGTCCTCGAAGGACTCGTGCGCCATCACGTGGCACCAGTGGCACGCGGAGTAGCCGACGCTCAGCAGCACCGGCACGTCCCGCCGTCTTGCCTCCGCCATCGCCTCCTCTCCCCATGGCCACCAGTCCACCGGGTTGTCGGCGTGCTGGAGCAGATAGGGCGACTGGGAATCAGCCAGGCGATTCATACCCGGCATCGTCGCATGATCGGGGAGTCTGGCCCAGCATGCGAGATCGACTTCCGCGGAGGCACCGTTCGGTCGTGGCGGCCACGAGCGGTCGGGGCGGGGTCGGCACACTGTGAACGGTCAGTGCGCGGACAGGAGTCGGGGGTGGGGGTCGAGAGCCAGGTAGAGGCCTCCCGCGGCGTGGTCGGCGGTGGTGGGCAGGGGCATCATGTCGCTGGTGCCGTGGCCCGCCAGTCCGTGCTGCCGTCCGGTGCGCGGCCGGGCGAGTCGCCGCTGCAGCAGGGAGGCGGCGCCCTGCTGTGCGTCGTGCAGGTCGTCGAGGCCGGTGACGATGTTCAGGAACGACTCGTGCAGCCGCAGTCGGTCCTGGTCGCGGTGGCTGAGGGTCTGCGCCCGCTGGAAGTAGGCGTTGCGGCCGTCGTGGATGCGGTAGAAGGCGCTGACCAGGATGAGGAGGCGTTCGTAGGCGTGGCGGTAGGCGGTGTCGTAGAAGGTGTGGGCGGCATCGCTCCCGACGTCTCCGCGCAGCAGTCCGGCGGTGCAGGCGGCACTGAGGGTGGCGCTGTACATGGCCAGGTGGACCCCGGTCGACAGCAGCGGATCCAGGAAGCAGGCGGCATCACCGGCGAGGAAGTAGCCGGGGCCGCTGAATCGCTGGGCGACGTAGGAGTAGTCGCTTTCGACCTTCAGGTCCGAGACCAGGCGTGCCCCGCGCAGGACGCGGGCGAGCAGGGGGGACTGGGTGAGGGCCTGGTGGTAGGCCGCTTCGGTGGAGCCGGTGTGCCGTCGTGCCTCCTTGAAGGAGTGCTTGTCGGTGACCAGGCCGACGCTGAGGGTGCCGTCGTGCAGCGGGATGGCCCACAACCAGCCGTGGTCCGGCAGGGAGAAGACACCGATCGCCCCCTGGGGCGCCTCGGGAAGGGGCGGGGCGTCCCGCCAGTAGCCCCACGCCGCCACGTTGCGGAAGACGTCGTGGAACCGGCGACTGCGGAGGTGGCGGGTGGCCAGTAGTCCGGCGCGGCCGGAGGCGTCGACGAGGTGCTGGAAGGCGATCTCGCCGCGGTGTCCGTCGGCGGTGGTCCAGGTGGCCGACCGCGCCGTGTCGTCCGTGAGATGGACGCGCCGTACGGAGGTGGCCTCGCGGACGTCGGCTCCCTGCCGCTGCGCGTGCCGCAGCAGAAGCTCGTCGAACTGCGAACGGACGACCTGGAAGCTGTAGGGGGCGGGCCGGCCGGGCTCGTCGAACCCCAGCGACCACTGCTGGCCGCCCCAGCCGTAGAAGGCCCCCGTCTTGCGGACGAAGCCGTGCTGTTCGACGGCCTCGCGTGCCCCCATGGCGTCCAACAGCGGCAACAGGGAGGGCAGCAGGGACTCGCCGACGTGGTAACGGGGGAATCGGTCCTTCTCGAGCAGGGTGACCGCGATGCCCTGCCGGGCCAGGAAGGAGGCGGCGGTCGATCCCGCTGGTCCGCCGCCGACGACGAGTACCTGGGTTTCCTCCCGCACGCACTCCCCCAGACGGATCGATGGGCGATCAACGGAGTCTCAGCTCACTCTACGTGTCAGGCTGTTCACCATGAAGAGCGACAAGTGGCCACAGGGCACCGCTCGGGCGACCGCCGGCGCCGCCCGCCCTCGGGGCGCGCACGGACCGCTACCGCTGACCGTCGGGGTCGAGGAGGAGTATCTGCTGGTCGACCCGGTCACCCGGCACCTGAGCGCGAGGGCCGACAAGGTCGTCGCGTTGACGGCCGCCGAACTGGGCGACCGGGTCACCACCGAACTCACGCGCTACCAGGTCGAGATCCGTACCGACCCGCACACCAGCCTGACCGATCTCGGCGATCAGCTGTCCGCCGCGCGCCGTGCGGTGGCGGAGGCGGCGAGAAGGCTCGGCCTGCGCGCCGTCTCCAGCGGCACCCCCGTCCTGGGCCAGCACACCCCTCCGCCGCTGACCCCGGGCCCTCGCTACGCCCGGAGCTCCGCCACCTTCCGCGCCCTGGACCACGAGCAGACCGCGTGCGCGTGCCACGTGCACATCGGAGTGCCCGACCTGGCGACCGCGCTCCGCCTGAGCAACCAACTGCGCTGCCGGCTGCCCGCGCTCATCGCCCTGACCGCCAACTCGCCCTACTGGGACGCCCAGGACACCGGATACGCCAGCTGGCGCACCCTGACCCGGTGGCGCTGGCCGGTGGCCGGACCACCCCCGTACCTCGAGTCGCCGGGCCATTTCGAGGACCTCGTCGGCAACCTGATGGCCACCGGATCGGTGATGGACCGCGGCGGCCTGTACTGGGACATCCGCCCCTCCCACCACGTGCCGACCCTCGAGATCCGGGTCGCCGACGCCTGCCACACCGTCCACGACACCCTGCTGCTCGCCGCGGCCGTCAGGGGACTGGCCATCCACTGGCTGTCCGGGCCGGGACGCGACCAGGAGGCGCAACGTCCCGAGCCGGAGGTGCTGCGGGCGGCATGCTGGCGTGCGGCCCGTGACGGCCTGGCCGGCCACAGCCTCGACCTGCGCACGAACCGCCTGGAGCCCACCGCATCCCATCTCGACCGGCTCTGGGAAACGGTCCTGCCCACCCTGGACGGAGCGGAGTCGATGCTCCTGAGAGACGCGCGCACCCGCCTGGACACGGGTGGGAACGGCGCCGACCGGCAGCGGCGGGCCTACCGGGAGCGACACAGGATCACCGACGTCGTGGACCATCTGATCGAGTCCGCCACCTCTGCTCCGACCACGTGAGCTCCGGGTCCACCCGGGCCCAGGCACACTCCAGGTGGGTGCGGAAGGTGGCGGGCTGTCGCCCGGTCGGTTCGGGACGGCGTGAGCGAGCGGCCGGTCATGCCGCTGCCGGCGCGGGCGTACGCCCAGCCGTTCACACCAAGGGCTTGGCGACGAGGACCCTGAACTCGGTGACGGACATCTCCTGCTGCAGTTCGACACCGGAGGCCGCTCCCGTCACGGAGGGCAGGTTCATGGACTCGGCCTCCTCCGTCGGGAAGTCGTACTTCGCAAGCCCCAGGGTGAGATGCGGCCAGAAGTCGTCCTCCTCGATGCCCAGACGCCGCACGGTGCCGGTGTACAGGGTGGCCAGCTCCGGCGTGTGCTCGATCCCCAGCCGCACCTGCTCCTGACGCTGGACGGAGCGGGCGTCGTAGCGGTACGCGGGGTCCTTCTGCAGCCGCCAGCTCCCGTGCCGCACCTCGCCGGTCAGCCGGACGCGCGGGGCGGCCCAGTCGCCGTCGCTCAACAGCGCGGCCGCGTCGGCCAGCCGTCCGGCGTCGGCGTCGTGCAGGAAGCCCAGGGTGACGTGCATCCGGTCCGGGTCCTGCGGATCGACGCGTTCCCGCTGCGCCTCCTGAAGGGCGACGAGGGCGTCGACCAGGGGTGGGGGGAGCCGGAGACTGAGAAACGCGTTGACCGCCCGATCGTTCGCCATCGCTGCTCCTTGTAGCCGGGTTCACCTCCGTCCCGGCTGCCCTCCCGGGCGGCGCGCGATGCGGCACCCGGGGGTCGCTTCACCCGAACGAGGAAGCGCACCGCCCGCGCGTTCAGGGACCCGCCACGAGGACGCCGCTCGCGCGCCCGCGTACGGCTCGGGACGCGCACGACGGTCGTACGACCTCACCGGCACCGCACACCATCACACCCCGCACTCGTCCGATTACTCATCGCGATTGCGGCGATACCGTCCGTACGGAACGCCCTCCACAACCGGGCGTCCGCGAGGACACACCCCGTCCTCAACGACCGGGGCGGCACCCCGTCCCCGAACAGGAAGAGCAGTACCCATGAGTGACATCACCCAGATCCGCGTATGGATCGAGACCGCCAACGTCCAGGGCGCCGGTACGGACAGCTGGATCTACCTGTCCATCGCAGGCCGTGAGTTCTGCCTCGATCCCGGCAGCGGGAACGACTACTTCGCCCAAGGAGCGAAGACCTGCTTCGTCCTCGGGGAACAGGGCGGCTCCGACGACGGCGAACCGGGCTTCACCAACGTCCCCGTGTCGGACGCGGAGTGGAACGACCCCCGCAAGCCCCAGCTCGACACCGAGGACCTCGAACTCGCCCCCGCTTACATCCGCTTCGCCAAGGCCGGCAGCAATCCGCCCTGGTGCGTCGAGCGCGTCAAGGTCAGCGTCCGTTCGGCCACCGGCGAGGATTCCCGGTTCGACAACCTGCGTCTGCGCAAGGCACAGGAGAACCGTCGCCTCTGGCTTCACGACCTCTACGGTGAGCGGCTGTTCCTCTACTCCGTCACCTCGGACTGACGGCCCGGAAGCCGCCGCCCGGAAGCCGGGCGGCGGCCCGCTCCCGAACCGCCCCCTCCCCAGGCTCTCCCCAACGCAGCACACTTGACCCACGCACAACCGGGGAAGGACCCGGGGATGGGGCCGGGAGGTCCCTGGGGCTCCTGGGGTCGCCGGGGCACCCGGGAGGACGCGGATGCCGCCGGAGGGGGCGCGACATGCGGGACAGTCATCGTGCAGAGGCCGAGGGGCTGCTGAGGCGGGCCGTGGAGGAGGAGGTACGCCGCTCGGGCGGACGCACGGACGGGAACGTCCTGCTCTCCCGGGCCCGCGCGGCACTGGACGCGATGGCGGGCACGTCCGCCGAGGAGTACGACGCCTACACCCAGGCCCTCGACGAGGCGGCGGCCGGGCAGCTCACGTTCCGGCAGCGGTACGCCCGTGAGGGCGCCGGCACTCCCCTGCTGGTCGCCGCCGTCGCGGCGGTCGCCGCGGTGGTGGCCGACGTGGCGCTCGGCACCGGCACCGGCACCGCGGTGGGCGCGGGCGTGGCCGTCGGCGTCGTCGGCGCCGCGGCGACCGTGCTGAAGGTGGTCGGGTCCCACCTGCCGGCCGCCCACCACCGTGCCGGGGCCGTCAGCCAGCCCGGCGGGCCCGAACAGTTGCGGCTGCAGTGGCTCACCGCCCTGGAGGTGCGCGGCATCCGGCCCTTCCTGGACCAGCAGCGGATGCTCGCCGCGTCCACCGCTCCGGCCAAGACCGGCCCGAAACTGCGGGGCGCCGACAAGAGCGCGGCGGCCCGGGGGCGCAGCGCGCTGGAGCAGTCGTTCGGTCAACTGCCGGAGCCGGACGAGGCGTTCGCCGGCCGCCGCCGGGAGATGGCCCAGCTGCGGCAGTGGGTGCAGGCGGCCCGCGCGAGCACCGAGACGAAGCCGACGGTGGTGGTGCTGCACGGGGCGCCCGGCAGCGGCCGAACGACGCTCGCGGTGCGCGCCGTCCACGACCTGCGCGACTACTTCCGCGGGGCCTGCCTGGTCGACCTGCGCGGCGACGGCGCCGCGTCGGGGGGCGAGGCGCCGCTCAACACCCGGGACGCCCTGCTGCATCTGCTCAACCGGCTCGGGGCGCCGCGCGAACAGCTGCTCTTCCGCGAGCGTTCCTCCGCGGACCAGCAGGTCAAGCGGCTGAGCGAGCTGTACCACCAGCATCTGACGGGCGTACCGGTCACCGTGGTCCTGGACGACGCCGCGGACCCCGAGCAGGTGCGCACCCTGGTGCCGGAGCGGTCCGACAGCCTGGTGCTGGTCACCTCGCGGAAGCCGCTGGCGCTGCCGCCCGACCTGCCCGCGCACGTCTACGCGCTGCCCGTCGAGGCGCTGGACGCGGCGGGCGCCGAGGAACTGCTGAGCGCCGCCGCACAGGACTCCACGGGGCCGTACGACGCCGACTCCAGCGACCGGATCCGGGAGCTGTGCGGCGGGCTGCCGCTGGCGCTGCGGGTCGCCGGGTCGTCGATCGGCCCGCGCTCGCCGCGCGCCCTGGCGGCCGACCTGGGCGCGTACGGACCGGTGGAGCCGGTCGAGCGCGCGCTGTGGCTGCGCTACACCGACCAGCCGGAGCAGGCCCGGCGGCTGCTGCGCCGGCTGGCGCTCGCGGGCCGCACCTCGATGGGGGCCGCGGCCGCCGCCGCGCTACTGGCCACGGACGAGACCGAGGCGACCAAGCAGCTGACGGCGCTGTCCCGGGCGGGCCTGCTCGACCACGTCCGGGGCAGCCGCTACCGGCTGCACGACGTCGTCCGTGCCTTCGCCCGCGCCCGGCTCGCCGACGAGGAGGAGCCCGGCGAGCGGACGGCGGCGCAGGAGCGGCTGATCGCCAACTACGGCGAGCTGGCCGACTCGGTGCTGCGCCTGGTCGACGGCAACATGTCGACCCGCTCCAACCAGTTCGGGCAGTACGGCTTCACGTCCCTGGACGAGGCGCTGCGCTGGCTGGACGACGAGTCGAGCTTCATCACGGTGGCGCTCAGGCACGCGGAGGGCGTCGACCAGGGCGCGGTGCTGAACCTGCTGGGCGCGCTGTGCGACTACTGCCTGCTGCGCGGCGACCTCTACCGGCTCGGCGAGATCAGCGAGCTGGCGCAGTCCGTGGACCAGGGGCTGCTGGTGCGCTCGGTGCAGTGGCGCACCGGCATCGCGGCCCGGCAGCTCGGCGAGCTGGACAAGGCGCGCACCACGCTGGCCTCCGTGGTCGACCTGTACCGGGAGGCGCATCACGACGCGGGCGCGGCCCGTGCCCTGTGCTCGCTCGGCATCACGCTGCACCACCAGGGCAACCTGACCGACGCGGCGGCGAAGCTGCGGGAGGCCCTCGACCTCCAGGCCCCGCCCGAGCTGGACACGGACCGGGCGTGGACGCTGCACGCGCTGGCGGCGGTGCAGCGCGACCGGGCCCGGCTCGCGGAGGCCCTGGACCTGCTCACCGAGTCACTGGTGCTGCACCGGGCGGGCGAGTCGCTGCACGGGCAGGCGTGGGCCCACTTCCAGCTCGGGCAGCTGCACCTGCGCATGGGCGACGTGCCGCACGCGGAGTCGGACCTGCGTGCGGCCCTGGAGCTGTACGGCCGGACCCAGGACGCCCGCGGCGAGGCCTGGGCGCTGACCCAGCTGGCGCGGGCCCGGCTGGTGGACGGGGAGGCCTGGGAGGCGGTCGACGAGCTGCGGCGCGCGGCGGCCCGGCACCGGGACAACGAGGACGCCCGCGGCGAGGCGTGGACGGTCTACTACGTGGGCCAGGCGCTGGAGGAGACCGGCGACCTGGACCAGTCGGTGCGCGAGCTGGAACGCTCGCGCACCATGTTCTCCCGGATGCGGGACGTGTACGGCCTGGCCTGCGCGCGGCACCACTCGGCGCGGGTCACCCGCGACCAGCGCGCGGCGCAGACCGGCTCGCTGCGCAACTCCGGCTTCGCCCGGCAGCTCCTGGTGGACGCGCGCGCCGACTTCCAGCGCATCGGCGTCGGCCACGGCGAGGCGTGGACCTGCCTGGAGCTGGCGGTGGTGGACGCGGGCAACGCCCGTACGCCGCAGGCACTGGGGCTGTGCGACGAGGCCGCCGCCCTGTTCGCCGCGTACGGCGACCGGCGGGGCGAGGACTGGGCCCGCTTCCTGCGCTGCACGCTGCTGCCGTACGCGGCCCCGGGCGGGGTGGAGATCGGCACGGCGGTGGCGCAGGAGGAGCTGGCCCAGCTGTCCCGCGCCGGGCACCCGGCACGGGACACGAAGCTCGACGAGTACGTCGACGCGTACCAGCTGCTCCTGGAACGCGGCGTCCAGCTGGAGTCCGGCTGGCAGGCCTGGCGCCTGGGCATGGTCCCGAACCGCCAGGCCCGGGAGGTCATGGGAGTGGCGGTGACGGCCCGCTCGTGACCGGGGGTGCCGCCCCCCGGCCGTCGCTAGGGCCTGGGCTTCGCCTGCTCGCCGTCGGCGGCCCGGGTCTCGGGGTCCGGGGCCTCCTTGAAGTCGACCTTGCCCATGTGACGGGTCATGGACTTCATCAGGGCCCACACCGCCAGGGCCATCACCGCGAAGACGATGAAGCCGAGGACACCGGGGGTGACCTTGTCCTCGTCGAGTTCGGCGAGGGTGACGAGGTGCGTCATTGCCAGGCTTGCGCTTGCACTCATGTCAGGCATTGTCCCGGACGCCCGCGAAGAGGTCGTCCTCGGGGAGGGAGGTATCGACGAGGGACTTCGCCAGCTCGTACTCCTCCGTGGGCCAGACCTCCCTCTGGAGCTCCATCGGCACCCGGAACCAGCCCCCGTCGGGGTCGATCTGCGTGGCGTGGGCGATCAGCGCCTTGTCTCGGATCTCGAAGAAGTCCGCGCAGGGCACGTGCGTGGTGAGCGTGCGCTCCTTGCGCTCGAACTCCGACCACCGCTTGAGCCAGTCCCCGTAGGGCGACTCGAGACCGCGGTCCAGCAGCGCGTGGTGCAACGCCTCGGTGCGGGGGCGGTTGAAGCCCTGGTTGTAGTACACCTTCACCGGCTGGTACGCCGTGCCGTACTCGGCCTCCGGGTACTTCTCGGTGTCGGCCGCGCCCTCGAACGCCACCATCGTGATCTTGTGGGTCATGATGTGGTCGGGGTGCGGGTACCCGCCGTTCTCGTCGTAGGTGGTGATCACCTGGGGCCGGAAGGAGCGGATCTTCCGCACCAGCTCACCGGCCGCCTTGTCGACGTCCTCCAGGGCGAAGCAGCCGTCCGGCAGCGGCGGCAGCGGGTCGCCCTCGGGCAGCCCGGAGTCGACGAAGCCGAGCCACTCCTGCTTGACGCCCAGGATCTCCCGGGCCTCGTCCATCTCCTTCCGGCGCACCTCGTGGATGTTCTCCTCGATGTACGGGTCGCCCTGGAGCTTGGGGTTGAGGATGGAGCCGCGTTCCCCGCCCGTGCAGGTCACCACCAGCACGTCCACCCCCTCGGACACGTACTTCGCCATGGTGGCCGCGCCCTTGCTCGACTCGTCGTCGGGGTGGGCGTGGACGGCCATCAGTCGCAGCTGGTCAGTCAAGACTCAATCCTCGGGTCAGTCGGCGCCCGTGTGCATCGGCGCAATCGGAGGCTTCTATAGTGACCGAATCGGGAGCCGAATAATTCCGGGGCCCGGGAAGACCGGCTCCTGCCGAGAGGACGATCATGAGCACGGCCACGACGCGAAGGCCCGAGGGCCGCTACGGCCGTTCCTCGGACGAGCGGGCCGACCGCACGCTCAAGGTCGTCGGCGCGGTGCTCGGTGCCGTCCTGCTCGCCGTGATCGGCTGGTTCGGCTACCACTACGTCGGTCAGAACAAGATCAGTGGCGAGCTGATCGGCTTCGAGCTCGCCGAGGACTCGGTGCAGGTGCACCTGGAGGTCCGCAAGGACGCCGGTGTCACCGGCTACTGCACGGTGCGCTCCCAGGCGGAGGACGGCGACGAGGTCGGTCGCGCCGACTTCCGCTTCGACGGGGACGCCACCCGCATCGACAAGGTCGTCACGCTGCGGACCAAGGCCGCGGGCACGACGGCCGAGCTGCTCGGCTGCCACCCGGAGTGACCCGACGGCGAACGCCAGCGCGAATCCATGGGCTCCCACCTGCGATGACGGGATTCTAGCGGCTTATGTCCTCCCCCTTTGGCCACTGAATTGTTAGGCTCGTGGTTTCGCCCTTCCGTGAAGGAACATCCTTCTGGGTAGGGCGTTGATTTGTATTCCCAGTACCAACGAGGAGCACCCGTGACCCAGACCAGCGAGAACGTCACCTGGCTGACCCAGGAGGCGTACAACAAGCTCAAGGAGGAGCTTGAATACCTTACTGGTCCTGCGCGCACCGAGATCTCTGCCAAGATCGCCGCGGCCCGTGAGGAGGGTGACCTCCGTGAGAACGGCGGGTACCACGCGGCGAAGGAGGAGCAGGGCAAGCAGGAGCTCCGCGTGCGCCAGCTGACCCAGCTGCTCGAAAGCGCCAAGGTGGGCGAGGCCCCGGCCGCGAACGGCGCGGTGGCCCCCGGCATGGTCGTCACGATCGCGTTCGACGGCGACGAGGACGACACGCTGACCTTCCTGCTCGCTTCGCGCGAGTACGCGAGCTCGGACATCGAGACCTACTCGCCGCAGTCCCCGCTGGGCTCGGGCGTCATCGGCCACAAGGTCGGCGAGGACGCGCAGTACGAGCTGCCCAACGGCAAGCCGGCCTCCGTGAAGATCCTCAAGGCCGAGCCGTACGACGGCTGATCCGCCTTGCCTTCTGGCGAGCCCCCGGTGTCCTGGTGACGCCGGGGGCTCCTTGTCATGAGGCGGCCGAGCGGTACTTGCGCACCGACAGGGTCCGGAAGACCGCGATGATCAGGACGGACCACATCACCGACGCCCAGACGGGATGCTGCATGGGCCAGGCGTCCGACTGGACGACGCCGGGGTTGCCGAACAGTTCGCGGCAGGCCTGCACGGTGGCGCTGAACGGGTTCCACTCGGCGATGTGCCGGAGCCAGGGGGTCATCTGGCTGGAATCCACGAAGGCGTTCGACACGAACGTCACGGGGAAGAGCCAGATGATCCCGCCCGAGGTCGCCGCCTCCGGGGTGCGTACGGAGAGCCCGATCAGCGCTCCGATCCAGGTGAAGGCGTATCCCAGGAGCAGGAGCAGGCCGAAGCCCGCGAGGATCCGCCCGGCGTTGGTCGGCTCGGCGGACCCGGTGCGCCAGCCCACGATCAGCGCGACGATCGCGAGGACGAGCAGGGTGATCGCCGTCTGCACCAGGTCGGCTACGGTCCGGCCGGTGAGCACCGCGCCGCGGGCCATCGGCAGGGAGCGGAAGCGGTCGACCAGCCCCTTCTGCATGTCGTCGGCGATGCCCGCGGCCGATCCCGCCGTGGCGAAGGTGACGGTCTGCGCGAAGATGCCGGCCATCAGGAAGTCCTTGTAGACGCCCGCGTCGGTGGTGTTCCCGATCTGCAGGGAGCCGCCGAAGACGTACGTGAAGAGGACCACGAACATCACCGGCTGGATGACCCCGAAAAGGACCATCTCCGGGATCCGGGTCATCCGGATCAGGTTTCTCCGGGCGATGACCAGGGAGTCCCTGATGGATGCCCCGACGGGGTTGGTGCTTGCCCCGGCCGGCGCGGCTTCGGTGGCGGCGCTCACTTGGCGGCCTCCTTCTTGTCCTTGTGGCCGGCGTCGGCCGTCGGGTCCTGGTCGCCGCCCTCGTCCTCGGCCTCGACCTCGGCCACGTGGCCGGTGAGGGAGAGGAAGACGTCGTCCAGGGTGGGGCGGCGCAGGCCGATGTCGTCGATCTCGATGCCGCGGACGTCGAGTTCGCGGATGACCTCGGCGAGCAGCTTCGCGCCGCCGGTGACGGGGACGGTGAGCTTGCGGGTGTGCTCCTCGACGGTGGTCGAGCCCTTGCCGAATCCGGCGAGCACCTCGGCGGCCGTCCCCATGTGGTCGCGCTCGTGGACGACGACCTCGACGCGCTCTCCGCCGGTGCAGGCCTTGAGCTGGTCGGAGGTGCCGCGGGCGATGACGCGGCCGTGGTCGACCACCGCGATGTCGTGCGCGAGGTGGTCGGCCTCCTCCAGATACTGCGTGGTCAGCAGCAGGGTCGTACCGCCGGAGACCAGCTGCTTGATGACCTCCCACAGCTCCTGGCGGTTGCGTGGGTCGAGGCCGGTGGTCGGCTCGTCCATGAACATGACGGGCGGGGAGACCACCAGGGCCGCCGCCAGGTCGAGCCGGCGGCGCATGCCCCCGGAGTAGGTCTTCGTGGGACGGTCGGCGGCGTCCGTCAGGTGGAACTGCTCCAGCAGCTCGACGGCCCTGGCCTTCGCGGCCTTGGACCGCATCTGGTAGAGCTGCCCGACCATCTGGAGGTTCTCCCGGCCGGTCAGGTACTCGTCGACCGCGGCGAACTGGCCGGAGAGGCCGATGGAACGCCGGACGTCGTTGGGGTGCTTGAGCACGTCGATGCCCGCGACGACGGCCCTGCCGCTGTCGGGGCGCAGCAGCGTCGTGAGGCAGCGGACGGCGGTGGTCTTGCCCGCGCCGTTGGGCCCGAGCAGGCCCAGGACCGTGCCCTCGGGAACGTCCAGGTCGACGCCGTCCAGAGCCCTTACGTCACCGAAAGTCTTGACCAGGCCTTCGGCATAGATGGCGCCTGGCATATGAGTCTCCACGTCGTCGGGGATGCTTCGGAAAGCCTAGGTTCATGGATTTCGCCGCACTCGGCGAGCGAATTACGACACACCATAACGCGATGTATCGCGTCTCACAATCTGCTTACACGAACGAGTGACGAAGTGCTGGCCGACCCCTACGGATCCCCGGTTCCGGGATCCTCGGATCCCCCAGTCCCGGCATCCGCCTCAGCCGATGACGGGGTAGCCGGCCTCCCGCAGCGCCTCGCCGACCTCGGCGCAGTGCTCCGGGCCCTTCGTCTCCAGGTGCAGCTCGACCTCCGCCTCCGTGAGCCCGAGCCGTGGATCGGTCCGTACGTGACTCACATCGAGGACGTTAGCGTCGACCACTGACAACACCCCGAGAAGCGTGGCCAGGGCGCCGGGACGGTCCGTCAGCCGCAGCCGGACCGCCAGGTAGCGGCCCTGCGCGGCCATGCCGTGCCGCAGCACGCCCTGCATCAGCACGGGGTCCACGTTGCCCCCGGACAGCACCGCCACGACGGGGCCCTCGAACGACCCGGGATCGCTGAGCAGCGCCGCCACCGGACTCGCCCCGGCCGGCTCCACCACGAGCTTGGCCCGCTCCAGGCAGAGCAGCAGAGCCGTGGACAGCTCGTCCTCCGAGACCGTGCGGACCTCGTCCACCAGCTCGCCGACGATGCCGAACGGCACGTCGCCGGGCCGCCCCACCTTGATGCCGTCGGCCATCGTCACCGGATGGTCGACCGCCACCGGGCGCCCGGCGGCCAGCGAGGGCGGATACGCCGCCGCGCCCTCCGCCTGCACGCCCACGATCCGCACGTCCGGCCGCAGCGCCTTCACCGCGACCGCGATGCCGGCCACCAGCCCTCCCCCGCCGATCCCGACCACGACGGTCCGCACCTCGGGGCACTGCTCCAGGATCTCCAGCCCGACCGTCCCCTGGCCCGCGATGACGTCGGGGTGGTCGAAGGGGTGGATGAACACCGCGCCGGTCCGCTCCGCGTACTCCTGCGCCGCCGCCAGCGTCTCGTCGACCACCTGGCCGTGCAGCCGCACCTCGGCGCCGTAGTCCCGGGTCGCGCTGATCTTCGGCAGCGGGGCGCCCTTCGGCATGAACACCGTCGAACGCACCCCGAGCAGCGACGACGCCAGGGCCACGCCCTGCGCGTGGTTCCCGGCGCTCGCCGCGACGACCCCGGCGGCCCGCTGCTCGGGGAGCAGCCCGGCGATCCGGACGTAGGCGCCGCGCAGTTTGAACGAGCCCGTCCGCTGGAGGTTCTCGCACTTGAGGTGCACCGGCGAGCCGACGAGCTGGGACAGGTGCCTGCTGCCCTCCATCGCCGTCACCCGCGCCACACCCGAGAGCATCTTCTGCGCTCCGCGCACGTCGTCGAGGGTGACGGGTCCGACGAGGGCGGCCGTGCTGTAGCTCATGCCTCCAGCATCGCAGTTCACAGGGGCCCGAGGCCGTTGTGACCAACCTCCGAGACCCGCTTTGCCCAGCGCCGGTACGCCCTGCCCCCCGGCCGCGTACCCTGTCCCCCAATTAGCAGCCCTCCACGAAGTGAGCCCCCGGCCATGCCCACAACACCTGAAATGTCGATGGACATGACGACCGCCGGTGACCCCGGTCTTCTCGAGACGCTCCAGCACGAGGTCGCGCTCTTCGCCCGTCGTGCCGAACAGACCCGGCTCGGCGGGGTCGGGCAGGTCCGCAACTCCATGGACCGCGCCGCCTACCTGCTGCTCAACCGCCTCGACAAAGAGGGCCCGATGGGCGTGAAGGCACTGGCCGCGAGCATGGGGATCGACTCCTCCACGGTCACCCGTCAGGTGGCTCCGCTCGTGGACACGGGCCTGGTCAAGAGGACGTCCCACCCCGAGGACGGACGCGCGGTGGTACTCCAGCTGTCCCCGCGCGGCGAGTCTCGGCTGGAGGAGGTCCGCTCCTCCCGGCGTCAGCTGATGGCCGAGCTGACCCACGACTGGGCCCCGGAGGAGCGCGAGGCGTTCTGCGCGCTCCTCGCGCGCTTCAACGGCGCCCTGTCCGCCCGTATGGCCCCTTCGGGCGTGGCGGGGCAGGACTCGCCGTCGGGCTCCTGAGGCGCCTTCCACGGCTTTACCGCGCGGTTCGGACCGAACTCTTGACCGACGGGGCATCCCTGGCCTGATATGAGACCTCAGGGGTCGTCGCCGTCTGGGCGGGAGGCGCGGTGCGAGAACGGCATGCGTCCCACGGTGCCCGCCGGGCCCGGGAGTTCGAGGCGTTCGTCGCGGGCGCGGCGGGGCGGCTGCTGCATGCCGCCACCCTGCTGACGGCGGAGGCACCGGACGCCAACCCGCGCGCGCGGCGGCTGCTGTCGCTGTCCCTCGCCCACACGTACGCGTCCTGGGACCGGCTGCACGGCGAGGACCCGTACGACCGGGCCCGGCAGTATCTGGCGGCCCGCTTCGCCCGCGGTGCCTGGCACCGGCACGGCGGCCTGGTCCGGCCCCGGCGGCGACCCGTGGGCCCGCTGGGCGCGCTCACCCCTCAGGAACGCCTGATCCTGGTCCTCCGGCTGTACGAGGGTGTCGCCGAGGAACAGGCGGCGGCGCTGCTCGGCCTGCCCGTGGAGCGCGTACGCACCATCTGCGACCGGGCGACGGCCACCCTGCTGCGTCCGCCCGCCGCGCCGGCCCGCCCGGTGGGGGCGAAGGCGAAGGCAGTCACGCCGTGAGGGGCGGTGGCGGGGCGGGAACAGCGTGCGAGCCCGGCGGGGCGGGAACCGCCTGCGAGCCCGGCGGGGCAGGGTGGTCCAACGGGGCGGGTGGACCGGGTGCGTCCGCCTCTTCCCGCGGGTCCGGCGTGACCGGCGGATCGGGCGCGGCTGGCGGATCGAGCGCGGCCTGCCCATCCGGCGGGCGGGGGGCATCCGGCGGGCCTGGCGGGTGCCACGCGTCCGGCGGGACCGCCACCGGTACGCGCGTGTGGTGCGTCAGGAGGGGGCGGTGAACCGCGCGCGGCGGGAGGACGCCGCCCGGCGGATCATGGAGCAGTCGCCGCCGCGCGTGCCGCCGGAGCTGTACGCGGACGCCGTGCGGCGCGGTGGCCGCATGCTGCGGCGCCGGGCCGTCGCCCGCCGCGCGATGTGGCTGCTGCTGTGCGCCGCGGTCGTGGCGTTCACCGTGTGGGCGCTGACCGTGCAGCCCTGGGTGGAGCCGCCGTCGGAGACGACCCCACCCGTGACGGGCTGGGAGGGCTGGTGAGCCCCTGGACCAGGACTAGCCCAGGGCCTGCTGGAGGTCCGCCAGCAGATCGTCGACGTTCTCGATGCCGACCGACAGCCGCACCAGGTCGGCGGGCACCTCCAGGGCCGAGCCCGCGGCGGAGGCGTGCGTCATCCGGCCGGGGTGCTCGATCAGCGACTCGACGCCGCCCAGGGACTCGCCGAGCGTGAACACCTTCGCGCGGTCGCAGACCTCGACGGCCGCCTGCTCGCCGCCCTCGACGCGGAACGACACCATGCCGCCGAACGCCTTCATCTGCTTGGCGGCGATCTCGTGTCCCGGGTGCTCCGGGAGGCCCGGGTACAGGACGCTCGTCACGCGCCCGTGCCGGGAGAGCATGTCGGCGACCTTGACCGCGTTCTCGCTGTGCCGGTCCATGCGTACGGCGAGGGTCTTGGTGCCGCGCAGCACCAGCCAGGAGTCGAAGGGCCCGGCGACCGCGCCCATCGCGTTCTGGTGGAACGCCAGCTCCTCGCCGAGCTCCGGGTCGTCGACGATCAGCGCGCCGCCGACGACGTCCGAGTGGCCGCCCATGTACTTGGTCAGCGAGTGCACGACGACGTCCGCGCCGAGCGCCAGCGGCTGCTGGAGGTACGGCGTGGCGAAGGTGTTGTCGACGACGAGGCGGGCGCCGGCGTCGCGGGCGACCTGGGCGACGGCGGCGATGTCGGTGATTCCGAGCAGCGGGTTGGAGGGCGTCTCCACCCACACGGCCTTGGTCTTCGGGGTGATCGCGGCCCGCACGGCGGCGGGGTCGCTGGTGTCGGCCACGGACCATTCCACGCCCCACCGGGTGGCGACCTTGGCGAAGAGCCGGAACGTGCCGCCGTACGCGTCGTTCGGGATCACCACGTGGTCGCCGGGCCGCAGCAGCGCGCGCAACAGGCAGTCCTCGGCCGCCAGTCCGGACGCGAAAGCGAGACCGCGGCGGCCGCCCTCCAGGGCCGCGAGGTTCTCCTCCAGGGCCGTACGGGTCGGGTTGGCGCTGCGGCTGTACTCGTAGCCGCCGCGCAGTCCGCCGACGCCGTCCTGCTTGTAGGTCGACACCTGATAGATCGGCGGGACGACCGCGCCCGTCAGGGGATCGGCGGTGTTGCCCGCGTGAATCGCGAGCGTCTCGAAGTGCTGACTGATGTGCCTGTCGCTCATGGGCACCGAGGGTAGCGGCGCGACGGGCTTCGCGCGTTTTCCACAGGGCGGGGGACAGGTTGGCCAATTGTCGGCGGCGTCTGGTTCGCTTGAGACATGGAGATTCTCTGGGTCCTGATGGCACTGGCCATGCTGTGCGTGGTGCTGCTCCCCGTTCTGCGGCGCCGGCGAGGCGCGGTCGGTCTGGTGTCCCCCGGCCACCCGGACGCCGCGGACCCCGCGAACTACGGCTTCGCCCTGGAGGAGGAGCTGGACATCCGCATGCCGGGACCCGACCAGGACCTGCTGGAAGTCCTGGACCTGGTGCAGCGCACACAGGACTACCGGGGGGCGCAGCAGCTCCTCGCGGGCACGGAGGCGGAGAGCGAGCGGCGCTGGCAGCGGGTGCAGGCCTTCGCGGGTGCCGCGTCGCTGGAGCTGCGGCAGCGGCCGGGCGGTGTCGGGGACACGCCGGGCGGGCAGTGGCTGCGGGTGTGGCGGGCCGAGGCGCCGAAGGACGCGGGCGGGGCGGCGGTGCACGCCGAGTTCCTGGTGCAGCAGGCCTGGCGGACGGCGACGCCGGGCACGGACGACTTCCGGATCATCATGGAGGAGGCGAAGTCGGCCTGCTCGGAGGCGGCGCTGCTGGCCCCCGGGGACCCGATCCCGTACATCGTCGAGCTGTCGGTGGCCCGTGGCCTCGGCTATTCGCGCGAGGACTTCGAACAGCTCTGGCTGAAGATCCTCGACCGCGCCCCGAACCACATGGGCGCGCACCTGGCGGCCCTGCACTACTGGTGCGAGAAGTGGCACGGCTCGCGCGACCTGGCGTACTCCTTCGCGGAGGCGGCCGCGGCCCGCGCCCCGCGCGGTTCCCTCCTGGCGGCGATGCCGCTCTTCGCGGTCTTCGAGCACATGCCCGAGGTCAACCTGGTCAGCGGTTTCTACCAGAGCGAGGTCGTCACCAAGGCCGTCCACGGCGCCCTGCACGCGGTGCACTCGGCCCGCCCGGACGACCCGATGCAGGCTCACGTCCGCCACCTGCTGGTCTTCTTCCTGGTCCGCGGTGAGCGCTGGGCCGAGGCCATGAACCAGCTGATAGTGATCGACGGCCACGTCGGCGCCCTGCCCTGGACCCTGTCCAGCGACCCGGCGGCGGAGTTCGCGGTCTACCGCGCACTCGCGGTGGCGGGTTACGAGGCGAACGGCGGCAGCCCGGCGACCCTCCCCCAGTGACGGGCGCGCCCGGCCCCCGACGTCGTCGGGGGCCGGGCGTTCATCCGGTCGCGATCAGGTCACTGGTCGGCACGCACCGGCAGCTTCCAGCCCGGCCGCGGGAAGTGGCAGGTGTACCCCTCCGGGTACCGCTGGAGGTAGTCCTGGTGCTCCGGCTCGGCCTCCCAGAAGGGCCCGACCGGCTCCACCTCGGTGACGACCTTGCCGGGCCACAGGCCGGAGGCGTCCACGTCCGCGATCGTGTCCTCGGCGATCCGCTTCTGCTCGTCGTCGACGTAGTAGATCGCCGAGCGGTAGCTGAGACCGATGTCGTTGCCCTGACGGTTCTTGGTGCTCGGGTCGTGGATCTGGAAGAAGAACTCCAGCAGCGCGCGGTAGTCGGTCTGCTCCGGGTCGTAGAGGATCTCGATGGCCTCGGCGTGGGTGCCGTGGTTGCGATACGTCGCGTTCGGAACGTCTCCCCCGGTGTAGCCGACCCGGGTGCCGGTGACGCCGGGAAGCCGGCGGATCAGCTCCTCCATCCCCCAGAAGCATCCGCCCGCGAGCACGGCCCTCTGTGTCTGCGCAGCCATGGTGGCCCTCCAATACCAGTCATCTAGATCACTCGGGCCACCCGGCTCACACACAGGCCACCCTTGCCCTACCAGTGCAACGCCTTAGGGCACCCAGCGATTCCGCAGTCGCCGGGAGCGAGATCATGAACGCGTGACGATGCGGATCAAGAAGGCGAGTCCAGTGGAGCAGCCAGACAGTGAACCGGGGCTCTCCGCCTACCAGCGGGCGCTGCGAGACCGCCTGCTCGCCGCCCCTGTCGTTCCCGCGCCCGCGCCCTGGCGGCCCGTCTTCGAGTACGCGTACGGAGTCCCAGTCGGTGGGCTGCTCGGCATCGGCTTCGCGTCTCATCCCGAGAGTGGCCATGACCTGGTCATGGTCGTCTCACGGGACGGGCACGGTCTCTTCGACGCCGTCACCGGCGAGAAGATCGCCAGGGACCGCGACCCCGAGCACGACACACCCGACGAGGCGGCCGACCTGACCTGCCCCGGACTGGGACCGATCGCCGACAGCCGCGTACACATCGCAGGACTCTTCGGCGGAGGGCTCCACACCACGACCGAGGACGGCTGGACCCTGGAGGCCGTCGCCCCTGCATGGCCCAACGACCGTGTGCTGCTCTCCGCCGACGGCGGGCTTCCGCACTCCGGCCCGCACGGAGAGCAGTGGTGGCACATTTTCCACTCCGACTACTCCGAACTGCGAGCCTTCGGCTTCTCTCCCTCGGGGGAGACCATCGCGGTCGCGACGAGCAGTGACGTGTCGCTGTGGACCCGCGGTGCTGAACACAGCGACGGCATCGTCCCGACGCCGTCTCCATCATGACAGCCCAACGGCCGCTTTCGTAGGAGCAAGGGCACAGGTCAGCAGCCTTGTCCGACTTCATTACCGGCTCTCACAATTCCCGTCATGGATCACGTGGAAACGGTCGATGAGAATGCGGTGCTGCGGGCGCGCGCGCTCCTGCTGGGATCGAGCACACCGGGGTTCGGGAAACAGGTCGAGGCCTATCGGATTCTTGCGTCGGTAAGTCCGCTGGCCTATCTGCCGAAGCTGACCCAGGCGCTGCTTTCGTATGGATATGCGCCAGAGGTACGAAGCCGACCGGAGGCGCGGTTGGCGCACCACGAGGAGGCGGCCGCCGCCGCACGACGTATCGATGCGGGCGAACCCAGAAGGACCGAGCTGCTTGTAAGAGCCCTGTCCGCGTACCGGACCGCGTTGTATGCCGTTGGACGGCGGGCCGAGGTGTTCGGCATCTGCGAGGAGATGGCCGCGGCCGGGCGGTGGGGTTTCGAGCACGGTCAAGTGCTCAGTCCTCTGTACGGGCACGGGCCGCTCGCCATCGCACTGGCCGAGAGCGGGAGGCACCAGGAGGCCGCAGCGCTCTACGGCGACTTGATGCGGGCCACTCGCCCGGAGGGCTCGGAGGAGGTCTCGTTCTGGACCATGCTGGAATGGGCGGCCGAACTAAATGCCGCCGGACAGCACGACAGAGCACTGGAAGCGTTCGCGGACACAGTGGACACCACTCGTCTCGAAGTCGACCAGGACAGCAGTGCCCTGGCCATCCTGGCCTGGCAGTTGGTCCACCAGGCAGGCATGCTGGGTGCGGCGGGGCACCACGTCGAGGCGCATCGAATCCGGCGAGAGGTTCTTGCCGTCCTCTACGAGCTGGACAGAACCGGGGAACGCAAGACCTGGAGCAACATCCTGTCGTGGTGGACCACTCTGTACGCACTGTCGGGCCGCTCGGCGGAGCCCGTGCCGCGTCCGAGTGCGCCGGCACCGCCGTTCGGCTTTTCGTTGCTCGACTGGTCACCCGACGTCAAGAAAGCGTACTTCGACGGTCTGCCAGGCCTCGAAGCCGAGGTCGCCGATCTGAAAACGGCCGCCACGACAGATTCGCGCGAACATCTTGCCGCCTTGTTGTTCTTGCACCGCAGGTTCACCATTCGCTCAGCCCTTTACTGCGAGCAGCACAACCAGGACATCCTGAAGCCGCTCCGCCCGCTCTTCAACGAGGGCGTGGCCTTCGCGCGCCGCTTGGCCGACGTGGCAGGTGGGGAGGAGAGCTTGGCGGAGGTAGGACGAGCCTTGACCGACCGTTCCATGTTCCTTGTCGCGGCCAAACAGTACGGCGAGGCCTACGACGACTACTGCGACGTCGTCGACCTGCTCGGCTGATCGGACACGTCGCCGTGCCGCCCCGCCGAAGCCCCCGCCTCAGCCCCGCCCCCGCAACCCCCCGATCAGCAGCCCCACCAGCTGTCGCGCGTCGTAGCGCGGGTCGTTCTCCGCGCCGATGCAGAGGTTGCCGACGCCGCGCATGAGGGCGAGGGCGCGTACGTCGGAGTGGATCTCTCCGGCGGCGGTCGCGGCGGCCAGGAGGTCGGTGCACACCGGGACCAGGCGATCGAGGAAGTACGTGTGCAGGGCCTCGAAACCCGCGTTGTCGGACTGGAGGACCCCGGCCAGGCCGTGTTTGGTGACCAGGAAGTCGACGAAGAGGTCGATCCAGCGCGCGAGCGCGTCGTACGCCGTCGGGGCGCTCGCCAGCAGGGCGGGGCCCGCCTCGGCGCACGCCTCCACCTGGTGCCGGTAGACGCCGATGATCAGGTCGGCCCGGGTCGGGAAGTGGCGGTAGATCGTGGCCGTTCCGACGCCGGCCTCGGCCGCGATGTCGCGGACGGGGGCCTCCACGCCCGCCCGGACGAACACCGCGGCGGCCGCGTCGAGCAGCGTCTTCTCGTTGCGCCGCGCGTCCGCACGCTTGGGGCGGGCCGCGTTCCCCGCGGCGCCCGAGCCGTCCCTCGTGGCCTCTTGGCCGTCCTTCACCGTGCCATTCCCTCCGCCGACGCCGAACGGCGTTGCTAAACGGGACACCGTTCCGTATCGTTAAACGGGACAGGGTTCCACTTGGCTATCCATGATGCCAGAGCAGCGGACCCGCCACCAAGTCATGCCCCGATCTCCCCGTCCGGAGGAAATTCGTCATGCAGTACCGCACCTTGGGCCGCACCGGCGTGCAGGTCAGCTCGCTCGCGCTCGGCGCCATGAACTTCGGCAGCATCGGACGCACCACCCAGGTGGACGCCACCGCCCTCGTCGACGCCGCCCTGGAGGCGGGGATCAACCTCATCGACACCGCCGACTGGTACAGCGGCGGCGAGTCGGAGGAGATGGTCGGCAAGGCCATCGCCGGCCGCCGTGAGGACATCGTGCTGGCCACGAAGGCGTACATGCCGATGAGCGACGAACCCAACCACAAGGGCGCCTCGCGCCGCTGGCTGGTCACCGAGCTGGACAACAGCCTGCGCCGGCTCGGCGTCGACCACGTCGACCTCTACCAGATACACCGCTGGGACCCGGCCACCAGCGACGAGGAGACGCTGTCCGCCCTCACCGACCTCCAGCGCGCGGGGAAGATCCGCTACTTCGGCTCCTCGACCTTCCCCGCGTACCGCATCGTCGAGGCGCAGTGGGCCGCCCGCGAGCACCACCTGGGCCGGTACGTCACCGAGCAGCCCAGTTACTCCGTCCTCCAGCGCGGGGTCGAGAGCCACGTGCTGCCCGTGACCGAGCGGTACGGGCTCGGGGTGCTGGTGTGGAGCCCGCTGGCCTCGGGATGGCTGTCGGGGGCGGTCCGGGCGGGACGGGAGATCGCGACGCACCGTTCGTCGGTCCTGCCGGAGCGGTTCGACACCTCGCTGCCCGCCAACCGGGCCCGCATCGACGCCGTCGAGAAGCTGGCCGCGGTCGCGGACGAGGCCGGACTCACCATGATCCAGCTCGCGCTCGGTTTCGTGACCGCCCATCCGGCCGTCACCGCCGCGCTCGTCGGGCCCCGGACCCTGGACCACCTGCGCGCGCAGCTCGCCGCCGCGGACACCGTGCTCTCCGACGACGTCCTCGACGCGATCGACGAGATCGTCGCGCCCGGCACGGATCTGGCGGCGCACGAGAAGTTCGACGCCACGCCCGCGCTCCTCGACTCCTCGCTGCGGCGCCGCTGACCGGCGAGGCGAGCGGCGCCGGGGAGCCGTCACCGGCCGCGGCCGACCGGTTCCGCCCGTTCCGTCAGGAACTCCGCCCAGGTCAGCTTGGACACCAGGGCCCCCGCCAAGGTGAGGTTGGCGCCGGAGCGGTACGCGCGCCCCGCCTTGCCGGGAATGCGCACCGGCAGCCTCGGGCGCCGACGGCGGCCGTGGACCTCGCGGTAGGAGCCCGCCAGCGAGGCCAGGTCGTGGACCTCGGGGCCGGTCATGTCGGGGACCCGGCCGGACGGCTCCGCCAGGGTCAGTTCCGCCAGGCGTTCGGCGACCTCGCGGGCGGCGACGGGCTGGAGGCGCAGTCCGCCCGGGGCCGGGAGCACCGGCAGCCTGGACATCTTCTCGACCATCGTCAGGGTCAGCTCGTGGAACTGGGCCGCCCGCAGCACCGTCCAGCCGATGCCCGAGCCGGCGATCGCCCGCTCCGACTCCAGCTTGGTGCGCAGCCAGGCCAGCGGCACGGTGTCGGCGCCCACGACCGAGATGTACACGAGGTGCCGTACGCCGGCCCGCGCCGCGGCGCGCACCAGGGTGCGGGTCGCCTCGTCGTCGCCCTTCGGGCCGCCCGCCAGGTGCAGGACGGTGTGCACACCGCCGACCGCGGCGTCGACGCCCGCACCGGTCAGGAGGTCGCCGGTGACGTACTCGACGCCGTCGTCCGCGGCGGAGGGGGGCCGCCGGGTGAGGATCCGCACCTGGTGACCGGCTGCCCGCAGCAGCGGGACGACGTGCCCGCCGAGGGTGCCGGTACCGCCGGTGACCAGGATGGGGGTGGTGGGGTTCGCGGGGGTGGAGGGGGACGGGGCTGAGGGGTACGTCATGTCTGCTCCCGGGGTCTGCCTTGGGTGTCGTGGCGCTATGACCCGGGGCGGGACAAAGATGTGACAGGGCCGGGGAAGAAATCTTCCCCGGCCCTGTCAATGCATCGGCTGACCGGTCAGATGGTCGCCGTGTCGATCACGAACCGGTACCGCACGTCACTCGACTGCACCCGCTCGTACGCCTCGTTGACCTCGGACGCGGCGATCAGCTCGATCTCCGCGCCGATGCTGTGCGCCGCGCAGAAGTCCAGCATCTCCTGCGTCTCGGCGATGCCGCCGATCATGGACCCGGAGAGGGACTTGCCGCCGCCGAGCAGCGCGAACAGGTTGAGGGAGACCGGCTCCTCGGGCGCGCCGACGTTGGCCAGCGTGCCCTCCGTCTTCAGCAGGCCCAGGTAGGCGCCGAGGTCGAGCGGGGCGGAGACGGTGGAGACGATCAGGTCGAAGCTGCCGGCCAGTTCCTCGAAGGTGGCCGGGTCGCTGGTGGCGTAGTAGTGGTCGGCGCCCAGCTTCAGGCCGTCGTCCTTCTTGCGCAGCGACTGGGACAGCACGGTCACCTCGGCGCCCAGGGCGTGCGCGAGCTTGACGGCCATGTGGCCGAGACCGCCCAGTCCGACGACGGCGACCTTCTTGCCGGGGCCCGCGTTCCAGCGCCTGAGCGGCGAGTACGTGGTGATGCCGGCGCACAGCAGGGGCGCGGCCTCGTCCAGGGAGATGCCCTCGGGGATGCCGAGGACGAAGTTCTCGTCGACGACGACCTTCTGCGAGTAGCCACCGTAGGTGACCTCGCCGTCCTTGCCGATGCCGTTGTACGTCATCACGTTGCCGCCCGTGCAGTACTGCTCGCGGCCGGCCTTGCAGTTCTCGCACTCGCGGCAGGAGTCGACCATGCAGCCGACGCCCACCCGGTCGCCGACGGCGAACTTCGTGACGCCGGGGCCGACCTCGGAGACGACGCCCGCGATCTCATGGCCGGGGACCATCGGAAAGATGGCCTCGCCCCAGCCCTCCTGGACCTGGTGGATGTCGGAGTGGCAGATGCCGGCGAACTTGATGTCGATCAGGACGTCGTGTTCCCGCACCTCGCGCCGCTCGATGGTGGTGCGCTCCAGCGGGGCCTTGGCGGCGGGTGCTGCGTACGCGGCGACAGTGGTCATGCCGGGTTCTCCGGGATTCTCTCGTCTTCGTCTGGTGATACCTCCACCCTGCCTGCGGCCCGCGCAGTCACCCAGACCACGCTTTTGCGTACGTCCAGCGTGCGTACCACTGACGGGGACAGGCTCATGGGCGTACGACCGGGAATACGTCGGGCGATACTGGACACCATGGATGGACAGCTTGACCGGCGAGCCGAACTGAGCGAGTTCCTGCGCACCCGGCGGGCCCGGCTGAAGCCGGAGGACGTGGGCCTGGAGTCGTTCGGCAGGCACCGCCGGGTCCCCGGCCTGCGTCGGGAGGAGCTGGCGCAGCTGGCCGGGGTGTCGGTGGCGTACTACACCCGTCTCGAGCAGGGCAACGGCCAGAACGTGTCGTCGGAGGTCCTGGACGCGATCGCCCGGGCGCTGCGGCTGACCGATGCCGAGCAGGCCCACCTGACGCACCTCGCGAAGCCGAAGCAGCAGCGCAGGCGGGCGTCGACGGCGGCGCGTGCACAGCAGGCCCCGGTGCGGGTGGCGCTGCTCCAGCTCCTCGAGTCGATCGAGGCGGTACCGGCGTACGTGTCGGGCCGCCGCTCCGAGATCCTCGCCTGGAACCGGATGGCCGCCGCTCTCTTCGGCGACTGGGGCAAGCTGCCGGCCCCGGAGCGGAACTGGGCGCGGCTGGTCTTCCTGAACCCGGAGTACCGCGAGCTGTTCGTGGACTGGGACCAGAAGGCGTACGACATGGTCAGCTTCCTGCGCATGGACGCGGGCCGGCACCCGGACGACCCGCGGCTGTCCGCGCTGGTGGGCGAGTTGTCCGTGAAGAGCGAGGAGTTCCGGCGGCTGTGGGCCACGCACGACGTCAAGGAGAAGAGCTACGGCGTCAAGCGGATGCGGCACCCGCTGGTCGGTGACCTCACCCTGTCCTTCGAGACCTTCCGCCTGGTCGACGACGACGAACAGGCCTTCGTCACGTACCACGCCGAACCGGGCTCCCCCTCGGCGGACGCGCTGCGGCTGCTCGCGAGCTGGGGGACGGACGCGGCGGCGTCGGTCCGGACGTGACCACCGCTCCGAACCGCCCGCCGTACGCCCCTCCCGTCACGCCGAGGCGTTCTCCCGCACGGTGATCCGGCCCTTGCGGATCGTCGCCACCCGTGGGGCCTTCTTCGCGATCGCCGTGTCGTGGGTGACCATCACGAAGGTCAGGCCCAGCTCCTTCCACATGCGGTCGAGTACGTCCATGATCTCGTCGCGCGTCGACTCGTCGAGGTTTCCGGTGGGTTCGTCGGCGAGGAGCACCTTCGGCTGCTTCACCAGCGCGCGGGCGATGGCGACGCGCTGCTGCTGGCCGCCGGACATCTCGCCGGGGAGGTGGGCGAGCCGTTCGCCGAGGCCGACGGAGGCCAGCGCCTCGGCGGCCTGCTCGCGCCGCTCCTTGGCCTTGACGCCGAGCGGGACCAGCGCGGTCTCGACGTTCTCCTGCGCGGTGAGGGTCGGGATCAGGTTGAAGGACTGGAAGACGAAGCCGATGCTCTCGCTGCGCACCCGGGTCAGCCGGGCCTCGGGCAGCGCGGCCAGGTCGGTGCCTTCGAGGACGACCCGGCCGGAGCTGGGCCGGTCGAGGGCGCCCAGCATCTGGAGCAGGGTGGACTTGCCGCCCCCGGTGGGGCCCTGGATGACCAGGCGGTCGCCGTCGGCGATGGTCAGGTCGACGCCGTCGAGGGCGGTCACGGCGTCCTTGCCGCGGGTGTAGCGCTTGGTGACGCCGGTGAGTTCGTACATGGTGGGACTCCTGGAGTACGGGGAAGGTGGAGCTACTCGACGCGGCGCAGCGCGTCCGCCGGGCGCAGCCGGGAGGCACGCCAGCCGCCGAAGCCACCGGCGACCAGGCCGCCCGCCACGGCGAGGGCGACCGCGAGGGCGATGGTGGTCACGCTGACGGGTGCGGTGAGCGCGATGTCCAGGGTCTTCGCGGCGCTCTGCCGGGCGGGACCGCCCATGCCGCCGCCGAAGCCGCCGGGACCGCCCGCGCCCCCGCCGCCGCCGAGCTGGGCCTGGAGCGTCGGGCTGACGGCCGTCACGGCGTACGCGCCCGCGAGGCCCAGCGCGATGCCGAGGACGCCGCCGACCAGGCCGTTGACGACGGCCTCGCCGACCACCTGCCGGGTGACCCGGCCCGAGCGCCACCCCAGCGCCTTCAGCGTGCCGAACTCGCAGACCCGGCGGGAGACCGCCGAGGAGGTGAGCAGGCCGGCGACGAGGAAGGCGGCGGCCAGCACCACGATCGACAGCCACTTGCCGACACCGGCGGCGAGGGAGGAGGCCGTGGACAGGGAGCCGGAGACGGTGTCGGCGAGGTCGGCGGAGGTGGTGACGGTGGTGTCCGGGACGTTCTTCTGGATGGCGGACTTGACGCCGTCGATCTTCTGCGAGTCGGCCGCCTGGACGTAGATCGTGGTGACCTTGTCCTCGGCGTCGCCCAGGGTCTGCGCCCGCTGGAGCGGTACGTAGAGGTTGGCCGCGGCGTCGCCGCTGTCGGCGGTGGCGATCCCGACGACCTCGAACTTCACGCCCTTCACGGTGACCGTGCTGCCGGTCTTGAGCTTCTTCTCCTTGGCGTAGGCGGAGTCGGCGACGGCGACCGCGGCGTCGGTCTCCGACTCCTTGAAGGTGCGGCCGCTGGTGATGGTGGAGGAGGTCAGCGGTCCGAGGGCGGGCTCGGTGACGTCGGTGCCGTAGACGGAGTAGCTGTTGACGTCGAAGTCGGCGCCGCCGCCCTGGACCCGGCCCTGCGGGGACTGCCCGCCGCCCGGACCGCCGCCCTGCCCTTGGCCCTCACCCTGGCCCTGGCCGCCGGAGCCGCCCTCCTGCTGGAACTGGCCCCGGGTGAACTCGCCGCTCACCTTGACGACCTGGAGGCTCAGTCCGCCCACGGCGTCGGCGACACCGCTCTGGCCGGCGACCTTGCCGACGGTGGAGTCCGCCAGCGTCTGGAACCCCTGCACCATGACGCGGTCGGTGCTCTGCTCCTCCTCGGAGCCGTCCTCCTGGGCGTCGAAGCGGAAGCGGGGGCGTTCCGCGGTGGTGCCGGACGAGGGCTCCGCGGCCTTGGTGACCGTCATGTCCGTGCCCAGCCCGTACAGGGACTGCAGGACCTTGTCCTGGGCCCGGCCCATGCCGGAGGAGACGGAGTCGACGACGATGACCAGCGCGATGCCCAGCGCCAGGCCGGAGGCGACGACGAGGGCCGCCTTTCTGCGGCGGCGCAGCTCGCGCCTCAGGTAGGTGAAGAACATGGCCGCAAAGTAGGGACGGCTCGTGATGAAGGGATAAGGCCCGCGTAAGAGGAGGATGAGAAGCCGGGGAGACGCCGGACGCCCGCCGCCCCGGTGAGGGGGCGACGGGCGCCTGGGTGAAGTGGTGGTGGACCGCGCCGCGTTGGGCTGGTCCGGCCGGACGGGCTCGGGTCAGACGGCCGAACCGGCCTTCCACTGGGCCCAGTCCATGTTCCAGCCGTTGAGGCCGTTGTCCGGGGCGACGGTCTTGTCGCCGGTGTTCTGGACGACGACCACGTCACCGATGATCGAGTTGTTGAAGAACCACGAGCCCGGCGTGTTCGGGTCGTTGGCGCCCTTGGCGTCCTCCAGACCCACGCAGCCGTGGCTGGTGTTGGCCTGGCCGAAGATGCCCTTGCCCCAGTAGTTGCCGTGGATGAAGGTGCCGGAGGTGCTAAGCCGCATGGCGTGGGGCACGTCCTTGATGTCGTACTCGCCCTTGCCGTCGTCGTCGGTGAAGCCGACGGTCGAGCCGTCCATCCGGGTCTCCTTGAACTTCTCGGAGATCACCATCTCGCCCTCGTAGGTCTTGTTGTCGGGCGAACCGGCGGAGATCGGGATGGTCTTGACGGTCTTGCCGTCCTGCGTGACCTTCATCTGCTTGGTCTTGGCGTCGACGTACGAGACCTGGTTGCGGCCGATCTTGAAGGTGACCGTCTTCTGCTGCACGCCGTAGACGCCGTCGGCGCCCTCGACCCCGTCGAGCGCCAGCTTGAGGGTGACGGTCGAGTTCTCCGTCCAGTACTTCTCCGGGCGGCAGTCCATGCGCTGGGTGCTGAACCAGTGGCAGGCGACCTCCTGGCCGCTGCTGCTGTTGACCGTGATGCCCTTCTGGACGGCGGCCTTGTCGGTGATCTCCTTGTCGAAGTTGATCGACACGGGCATCCCGACGCCGACGGTCTTGCCGTCGTCCGGCGTGAAGGTGCCGATGAAGCTGTTCTCCGGGGAGACCGTGGTGAACGAGGCGTTCTCGTGGGCGGCGCGGCCGTCGGAGTCCTCGGCGGTCGCCGTGATCTGGTACTTGGTGGCCCGCTCCAGCTGACCGCTGGGCTTCCAGCTGGTCTTGTCGGCGGATATCGCGCCCTCGACGGCGGTGCCGTCGGAGGCGGTCATCTTCACCTCCGTGAGCGTGCCCTTGCTCACGGTGACGCCGGTGCCGTTGTTGATGGAGGCGCCGTCCGAGCCGCCCTTCGGGGTGATCTTGATCTGGGCCTCGGACGTCTTCTTGGCCGCCGCCTCGTCCACCTCGGCCTGCGAGGTCTTCCCGTCCCCACCGGAGGTGTCGGCGTCGCCGCTGGAACATGCAGAGAGCACCAGCACACCGCCGAGCAGTGCGGACGCGGCCGCCAGGCCCTTGCGCCGCTTACCGTCCGTCATCACACGCTTCTCCATCGTTGCCGATTCCCGAAACCCCGAGATACCCCGTCAATAACTTTCAACGCTACGACCGGTTCGTCCCGTTCCACATCGCTCGCGGGTGTGGGTCACGCCACGTTTACCCATCGGGTCGGGGCGCGGGGTCGGTCAGTGCGCACTTTGAGACGACGAAACCCCGGGTGGTGGTTGCCACCCGGGGTCACGAATTTCCCCACGCGGCGTCAGCCGACCCTCACTTCGTCGTCCTCCGGGTCGTTCTCGTCGTCATCATCCTCGTGCAGGTCCCACTCGGGCGAGTCGGGGTCGTAGTCGATCTGCTCGCTGCTCCAGGAGGCCTGCTGGAGCTCGACCCCCGGCACCCCTCCGACCAGGTCGAACGGGTCGACGAGATGGGCCAGGGCCTCGGCGGTGTCCTCCGTCACAGCGTGCTCGGACCGGGTGCGTTCCGCGTCCGGCAGGTCCGCGTCGTCGGCGAGGCGCTGCAGCGCGGCCCCGGTGAGGGCCTCCTCGTCGTCGATCTCGACGACGAGCTCGACGCGAATACGGACGAACCGGGATGTCTCTGGAGTGGTCATGCCCGGAGCGTAAGGCCGACCGCTCCCGTGACTTTCCTGTGACCCGCGCCTTTCACTAACATCTGCCCACACGGCCAATTCGCCAGCGCCACAAGGGGATCGATATTCCGTGTCATCCGCTCGCCGTCCGTTGCTGACCGCCGCCGCCGCGGGGGGCCTCCTGTGCGCCCTGTGGTTCGTCCCGTCGGCGAACGCGACACCCGAGACACCCGCGTTCGAGTCCGCGGCCGCGACCCCGTCTCCGCAGGTCACCGCACAGGCCAGAGCCGCGTCCACGGACACGGCGGCCACCACGGCCACCGACGGGGGCACCACCCGCCTGGCCGACACCGGCAGCTTCGACAGCACCCCGTACGTCATCGGCGGCGCCCTGTGCCTCGGGCTCGGCGCCGGCTTCGTCGGGTACTCGGTGCGCCGGGAACGCCTCGAGTTCTGAGAGGTTCCGACGCCGCCGGTCACGCGCGAGGGGCCCCGTCCGCGGACGGGGCCCCTCGCGCGTCGGCGTCAGCGCAGCGGTCCGGTGACCGTCTCCGCCGCCGCGACCAGGTGCCCGGCCCGCACGAAGGCGTCCGCCGCGGCCAGGTCCGGTGACAAGTACCGGTCGGGTCCCGGGCCCTGCACGCCCGCGGCCCGTACGGCGTCGATGACGGCCCGCGAGGCCGGGGCCGGGGTCAGGCCCTCGCGGAGCTGGATCGCGCGGGTGGCGGCGTACAGCTCGACGGCGATCACGCGGGCCAGGTTGTCGACGGCCGTGCGCAGCTTGCGCGCCGCCGACCAGCCCATGGACACGTGGTCCTCCTGCATCGCGGAGGACGGGATCGAGTCCGCCGAGGCCGGTACGGCGAGCCGCTTCAACTCGCCGACCAGGGCCGCCTGCGTGTACTGGGCGATCATCAGCCCGGAGTCGACGCCCGCGTCGTCGGCGAGGAAGGGCGGCAGGCCGTGGCTGCGGTTCTTGTCGAGCAGCCGGTCGGTGCGCCGCTCGGCGATGGACCCGAGGTCGGCGACGGCCACGGCGAGGAAGTCCAGGACGTAGGCGACCGGGGCGCCGTGGAAGTTGCCGTTGGACTCCACCCGTCCGTCGGGCAGCACCACGGGGTTGTCCACGGCGGCCGCCAGCTCGCGCTCGGCGACCAGCCCCGCGTGGGCCATGGTGTCGCGTCCGGCACCGGCGACCTGCGGGGCGCAGCGCACCGAGTAGGCGTCCTGGACGCGGGGGGCGTCGTCCTGGTGGTGGCCGGTCAGGCCCGAGCCGTCGAGCACGGCGAGCATGTTGGCGGCGCTGGCGGCCTGCCCGGGGTGCGGGCGGATGGCGTGCAGCTCGGGGGCGAGCACCTTGTCGGTGCCGAGCAGGGCCTCCATGGTCAGCGCGGCGGTGACGTCGGCGGACTTGTAGAGGGTGTCGAGGTCGGCGAGGGCCATGACCAGCATGCCGAGCATGCCGTCGGTGCCGTTGAGGAGGGCGAGGCCCTCCTTCTCGCGCAGCTCGACCGGCGTGATCCCGTGCTCGGCGAGCAGTTCACCGGCCGGGCGCACGGTGCCGTCGGGGCCCTCGGCGTCCCCCTCGCCCATCAGGGTCAGCGCGCAGTGCGACAGCGGCGCGAGGTCGCCGGAGCAGCCCAGGGAGCCGTACTCGTGCACGACCGGGGTGATCCCGGCGTTCAGCACGTCGGCCATGGTCCGCGCCACCTCCGGGCGGACGCCGGTCCGGCCGGAGCAGACGGTCTTCAGACGCAGGAACATCAGCGCGCGGACCACCTCGCGCTCGACCCGCGGGCCCATCCCGGCGGCGTGCGAGCGGACGATGTTGCGCTGGAGCTGTGCCCGCAGTTCCGGGCTGATGTGCCGGGTCGCCAGGGCGCCGAAGCCGGTGCTCACCCCATAGACGGGTTCCGGCTTGGCGGCCAGCGCGTCCACGATGTCGCGGGCCGCGGCCAGGGCCGCCACGGCCTCGTCGGAGAGCTCGACCCGGGCGCCGGCGCGCGCCACGGCGAGAACGTCGGACGCGGTCACCCCGGACGTCCCCACCACCACAGTGTGCATATCCATATTCAGGAGCGTACGCAGTGAATTCCTTGATGTCACGAGGGGACGACGAGGGGATGCGTCACCATCGGGCAGCGGTTTCACCCCTTACCGCCCGCACCCCTTACGGAGGTGACCCTCGCGCGGGACCCCGCCCTACGGCGAGTGCCGCCCCCGGAAGCGCCGGCGCTCCCCGCCCTCCTCCCGGGACGGCTCGTCGGCCAGCCGTACGACGGGGTCGTCCGGTCCCTCGCGGCCCGCGACGACGGGTCCCGCCGACCGCTCCGCCTTGGCGCGGTACTGGGCGGCGTCGGCGAGCCGGAACAGCCGGCGGGCGGAGCGCACCGGCCCGACCTCGTCCTCCGTGGACGCGACCCCGCAGGCCACCCCGTCGCCCAGCTCCAGCTCGGCCGCCCGGCGGCACAGCTCCTCGGCGGCCTTGACCACGTCGTCGGCGGACGGCCCGACCGCGAGCAGGCAGAACTCGTCCCCGCCCAGCCGCGCGGCCAGCGCCCCCGGCAGCATCGCCCCGCACAGCGACAGCACCGACCCGAACCGCTCCAGGAGCCGGTCCCCGACGGCGTGCCCGTGCGTGTCGTTCACCCGCTTGAGGCCGTTCAGATCGCAGACGACGAGACTCACGACCACGTCGTCCCTGCGGTGCCGCTCGACGGCCTCGTCCAGCGCCGCGTCCACGGCGCGGCGGTTGGCCAGCCCGGTGAGCGCGTCGGTGTAGGCGAGGCGCCGGACCTCCTCGAGACGCTCGGCCTGCGCGATCCCGGCGGCCACGACCGAGGCCAGCACGGTGGCGAAGTCGGCGTCGGGCCGCGCGAAGACCGGGTCCCCCACGGGGCGGGCCACGTACAGCTCACCCCAGGCGCGGCCGTGCAGCACGATCGGGGCGACGACGCAGCAGCCGCGCCCCCGGCGGCGCAGCGCGGCGACGCGCTGATGGACGTACCCCGGCCGCCCGGTGGCGGGCCCCTCGGCCGTCTCCACCCAGGCGTCGGGCTCACCACCGCCGGCCCAGCGCTCGTGCAGGAACTCGGTGATCTCCGCGAACTGGTGCACCGGGTAGGACTCGTCCTCCGGGAACTCCTCCTCGTCCTCGGCCCGCCTGCCCACGTTCACCAGGACGCGGAGCCGGCCCAGCTCGCGTTCCCACACCGACAGCGCGGCGAAGCTGCCGCCCAGCGCCAGACACGCACCGGCCGCCGCCGCCCGCCACGCCTCGCGGGAGCTGTGCGCGGCGGCCATGCCCTGCGCCAGTGCCACCACCGCCGCCAGCCGTCTGTCCTCACCCATCACTCCAGGCTAGGGAGATTCAGCCCGAAATGTGACTCAAGCAGGGCGAACGGGGCGCATGCGACCCGCGTGCTACTCCCCCGGCCACCGCGGCGCCCGCTTCTCGTTGAACGCCGCCACCCCCTCCGCGCGGTCACCCGAGAACGCCACCGCGCGCCACGCCGCGTCCTCGACCTCGAGCCCCGCCCGCAGGTCCAGTCCGTGTCCGAGCCGCAGCGCCCGCTTGGCCGCCCGCAGCCCCACGGGCGAGTTCGCGGCCATCCGGGACGCCAGCTCCAGCGCCTCCTCCCGGTCCCGCCCCTCGTCCACCAGCTGGTCCACCAGCCCCAGCTCGCGCGCCTCCGCGGCCTCCACGCGCCGCGCCGTGAACACCAGCTCGGCGGCGCGCGCCGCCCCCACCCGGCGCGGCAGCAACTGCGTACCGCCGCCGCCCGGGATCACCCCGACGGACACCTCGGGCAGCCCCACGACCGCCGTGGGGTCGGCCACGATCACGTCGCAGGAGAGCGCCAGCTCGAAGCCGCCGCCCAGCGCGAAGCCGTGCACGGCCGCGATCGTCGGCACCGGCAGCTCCAGCACCGAGGTGTACGCGCCCCGCGTCACCGGCCGCTGGCGCAGCAGGTCGGCGTCGGAGAAGGAGTTGCGCTCCTTCAAATCGGCGCCGACGCAGAACGCCCGATCGTGGGTCGAGGTCAGCACCACCGCCCGCACGCCGCGGTCCCCGGCGAGCGCCGCGCACGCCTCGGCGACGGAGCGGGCCATCGCGGTCGAGACGGCGTTCATGGCCTTCGGCCGGTCGAGCGCGAGCTCCGCGACATGCCCGTCCCCGTGCCGCCGCACCAGGACGAAATCTCCGAACCGCTCCTCGCTCATGACACCCTCCGGTTAACGCGTGTTAACAGCCGACCGTCCGATCATCGCAGGCATGCCCGCGCGACGGAAGGCCGGACCCGCCCCGCCCCCGCGCCACGCCGTCCACCCGTTCGAGTGACATCCGACCGACCGTCGTACCGGGACCACCGGCACCGCGTAGCGTCGCCCCGCCACGGCGCGGCGGGGGGCCGTGGCACCGGGGAGGATTCATGACGACGACCGGCACACCGACAGGACGGGCGCACCCTTGGGGCCGCCGGGGCCGACACCGCCGACCGCGGCCCCGCAAGGTGCTGCTGGCCGCGGGCGGCCTGGCCTTCGCGGCCGGCGCGCTGAGCCTCGTACGCCTGCTGCCCGGACCGGACGGCGACGCGGGGGGCCACGGCGCCGAGGCCGCGCCGCGCGTGGACCCGCGCGGGGGCGGGGAGACCGCGACGGACCGGGCGGGGACACCGGGCGCCGCCCGCACCGCCGGTCCGTCCGACGTGAGCCCCTCGGCGACGTCCGCCATGGGCGGTCTGAGCGGCTCCCCGGCGGGCGGACCGATACCGGCCCCGTCCCCGCCCCACCCCTCGGCCTCGTCGTCGTCCTCGTTCTCGTCCTCCGGTACGACGACCGTCCCCGTGGCTCCGAACCCGCCCGAAGACCTGTCCGGCGCCACGGCCGCGCCGGACACCGCACGGCCGCCGGGCTCCACCCACGCCCCACGGCCCCCGCACTCCGACGCCCCGCACCCCACACCGACCCGGCCCCCGGACCGCGGCACACCTGCGGCCCCCGCCCCGGAACCCCACGATCCGGGGCTGTGCGTGCCGGTCATCGGCCTCTGCGTGGACCTGCGCGGCGGCAACTGACCGCCACCGGGACGCCCCTCGGGCCTCAGGACCCGTCGCCGTCGTCGCCCCGGCGGGTGAGCAGCCAGGGCTCGACCACGCCGAGACCGCGCACCGGGCGCTGCCACATCGGCTGGAGCGCGAAGCGGTACGACGGCGGGTCCTCGCCCGCCTTCTCCGCGGCGGCGGCCTCCTCGGCCGCGACCGCCTCCGAGGCCGGCGCGTCCTGCGTGCGGATCAGCTCCTCGGCGAGCGCGGCGTCGACGAGGACGGCGTCACGGGGAGCTATCGAGGTCAGCCGGGAGGCCAGGTTCACGGTCGAACCGAAGACGTCGCCCATCCGGGTGGTGACCGTGCCGAAGGCGATGCCGACGCGCAGTTCCGGCATGGTCTCGTCGTTCGCCAGCGTCTCGACGAGGAGCAGCGCGATCTCCGCGGCCGTTCCGGCGTCGTCGGCGGCGTAGAGCACCTCGTCGCCGAGGGTCTTGATCAGCCGTCCACCGCGCGCGGCGACCAGGTCGGCGGCGGTGGTCTCGAAGGCCTCGACCAGTTCGCCGAGTTCCTCCTCCTCCATCCGGCGGGTCAGCCGGGTGAAGCCGACCAGGTCGGCGAAGCCGACCGCGAGCCGCCGGTCCACCATCTCCTCGTCGTCGGCGGCCTGCACGACCCGGCCCGCGGAGGCGGCGAGCTGGCGGCGCCAGACGTAGACGAGGAACTCCTGCAGTTCGGGCAGGAGCAGCTCGACGATCGGGTACGTCACCTCGGTGCGCGTCATCCCGGGCTCGGGGGGCTCGGTCAGGCCCTCCAGGAAGGAGTCGATCTGCCACTCGGCCAACCGGGCGGTGGTCTGCCCGGTGGACCGGGCCACCTGCACGGCCATCGCCTCGCTGAGCAGGCCCGCCTCCACCAGACCGGCCAGCCGCCGCAGGGCGAGGACGTCGGCCTCGGTGAGCGCTCTGGCCTGGCCTATGTCGGCGAAGCCCATGGCCCGCCAGAAACGGGACGCCAGCTCCATGGAGACGCCCGCGCTGCGGGCGGCCTGGAAGGGGGTGTAGCGGCGCTCGGCGCCCAGGATGAGCCCTTCGAGGCGCAGCGCGAGCGGGTCCTCGCCGGAGTCGGCGGAGTCCGGGGCGGGCTCGGGGTCCACCCGGCCGTCCCCGTCCGCGCCGGAGCCCGTGTCGTCGACGCTCAAGCCTGCTGCCCTTCCGATCTGCCGCGGTCAGATATCGACCGGCCACAACTTTACGTCAGGTGTGCCCCAGCTCACTGCCGTGCGGCGGCACTCCGGGCCCGCCGTCCCCGGGCCCGCCCCGCATCCCGGATCCGGGATCCCGGATCCCGGGTCCCCGGTCCCGCACGGACGCCACCGTTCTCCCACTCGGCACACGCCCCCTCGCCGTACAGCCACAGGCCGGAGCGCGCACGAACCCCGCTCGCCCGAGCCTGCGCCCGGAACGGCACTCACGCCACCCGCAGCCGCGGGCGGTCCCCCGGCCTCAAGGGCTCCCGCATCCCCGGCCCCGTCCTGCGGCCGGCGTGCCCCCGCGCGGCGGAAGCCCGAACCCGCACCGGCCCCTGCGCGCCCCGAGCATGTCCTTGAACCGGGCTCACACCAACGGCAGGTGCACGATGCCCCCACGGGCTCTCCCGCGCCCCCGCCCTGCAAGCCGGCACTCCCGTTCGCGCGCGCCCGGCCCGGCACCGGACCGTTCCCGCCCCGCCCGGCCTCCCGCCGAGCCTCGCTCACGCCAATCTCAGGTGCACGATGTCCCCGGCCCCCACCGGCTCCTGCACGCCCGCACCCGTGGCCAGTACCAGCCGCCCGTCGCCGTCCACGGCCACCGCCTCCCCGACCAGTGACCGGTCACCGGGCAGCTCGGCCCGGACCACGCGTCCGAGCGTGGCGCAGCCCGCCACGTAGGTCTCCTGGAGCCCGGCGGCCACCGGGTCGCCCTCCGCCGACCGCCACCGCCCGTACCAGTCCTCCAGCGACCGCAGGACGCCCCGCAGCAGCGGGTCCCGGTCGGTGTTCGCGGCGCCGGCCAGCGCCAGCGAGCCGGCCTGCGGGACCGGCAGCTCGTCGGCCCGGAGACTGACGTTGACGCCGACGCCGATCACGACCCCGTCGCCGGCCCGCTCGGCGAGGATGCCGCCGGCCTTGCGCTCCTCGTCGCCGACGGTCACCAGCAGGTCGTTGGGCCACTTCAGGGCCGTGTCGACGCCCGCCACCCGGGAGAGACCGGTCGCCACGGCCACGCCGGTGAGCAGCGGCAGCCAGCCCCAGCGGGCCACCGGCACCTCGGTGGGCCGCAGCAGCACGGAGAAGAAGAGCCCGGAGCGGGGCGGTGCCGTCCACTGCCGGTCCAGGCGGCCCCGTGCGGCGGTCTGCTCCTCGGCGACCAGGACGGCCCCCTCCTCCAGCTCCTCGTCGGCGGCGCGGGCCACGAGGTCGGAGTTGGTGGAGCCGGTCCGCTGCACCACGTCCACCTGCCGCCACAGCCCTCCCTGCCGCACCAGCGCCCGGCGCAGGGCCGTGCCGTTGAGGGGCGGCCGGTCCAGGTCGGACCAGCGGTTGCTCGGGGAGCCAGAGGCATCGCGCGGCGTCATGCAACCCACCCTAGGTGTGGGAAAGACCGCACTGCCGAACGGAAGACCCCCTACTACTCTACGAACGAGTAACCGTCCCCCCTTTTGAGCAGGCAGGGAGCCGCATCCCGATGTCCGAGCCGGAAGAGCAGCAGCCCGACATCCACACGACCGCGGGCAAGCTCGCGGATCTGACGCGCCGTATCGAGGAGGCGACGCACGCCGGTTCCTCACGTGCCGTGGAGAAGCAGCACGCCAAGGGCAAGCTGACGGCCCGTGAGCGCATCGAGCTCCTGCTCGACGAGGGCTCCTTCGTCGAGCTGGACGAGTTCGCCCGGCACCGCTCCACCAACTTCGGCCTGGACGCCAACCGCCCTTACGGCGACGGCGTCGTCACCGGCTACGGCACCGTCGACGGCCGCCCCGTCGCCGTGTTCTCCCAGGACTTCACCGTCTTCGGCGGCGCCCTGGGCGAGGTCTACGGCCAGAAGATCGTCAAGGTCATGGACTTCGCGCTGAAGACCGGCTGCCCGGTCATCGGCATCAACGACTCCGGCGGCGCCCGCATCCAGGAGGGCGTCGCCTCGCTCGGCGCCTACGGCGAGATCTTCCGCCGCAACACCCACGCCTCCGGCGTCATCCCTCAGATCAGCCTGGTCGTGGGCCCCTGCGCGGGCGGCGCGGTCTACTCCCCGGCGATCACCGACTTCACGGTCATGGTCGACCAGACCTCGCACATGTTCATCACCGGACCCGACGTCATCAAGACCGTCACCGGCGAGGACGTCGGCTTCGAGGAGCTGGGCGGCGCCCGCACCCACAACACCAACTCGGGCGTGGCGCACCACATGGCCGGCGACGAGAAGGACGCCATCGAGTACGTCAAGCAACTGCTGTCGTACCTGCCGTCCAACAACCTCTCCGAGCCGCCCGCCTTCCCCGAGGAGGCCGACCTCGCGGTCACCGACGAGGACGCCGAGCTGGACGTGATCGTCCCGGACTCGGCGAACCAGCCGTACGACATGCACACGGTCATCGAGCACGTCCTCGACGACGCGGAGTTCTTCGAGACCCAGGCGATGTTCGCGCCGAACATCCTGACCGGCTTCGGCCGGGTCGAGGGCCGCCCGGTCGGCATCGTCGCCAACCAGCCGATGCAGTTCGCCGGCTGCCTGGACATCACCGCCTCCGAGAAGGCGGCCCGCTTCGTCCGCACCTGCGACGCCTTCAACGTCCCCGTGATCACCTTCGTGGACGTCCCCGGCTTCCTGCCCGGCGTCGACCAGGAGCACGACGGCATCATCCGCCGCGGCGCCAAGCTGATCTACGCCTACGCCGAGGCCACCGTCCCCCTCATCACGGTCATCACCCGCAAGGCCTTCGGCGGCGCCTACGACGTCATGGGCTCCAAGCACCTGGGCGCCGACCTCAACCTGGCCTGGCCGACCGCCCAGATCGCCGTCATGGGCGCGCAGGGCGCGGTCAACATCCTGCACCGCCGCACCCTCGCCGAGGCCGGTGACGACGTCGAGGCCACCCGCGCCCGTCTGATCCAGGAGTACGAGGACGCCCTCCTCAACCCCTACACGGCGGCCGAACGCGGCTACGTCGACGCGGTGATCATGCCGTCCGACACCCGCCGCCACATCGTCCGCGGCCTGCGCCAACTGCGTACCAAGCGCGAATCCCTCCCCCCGAAGAAGCACGGCAACATCCCCCTCTAAGGAGCCGCTGTGATCAAGGTCGTACGGGGCAACCCGACCCCGGAGGAACTGGCCGCGGCCCTGACGGTGGTCAGGGCCCGCGCGGTCGCGGCGGAAGCGCCGCCCGCGGCCGCGCCGGGCAGCAGGGACGCGTGGTCCGACCCTGCCCGTATCGCCGCCCACCGGTTGCCCCAGCCGGGGCCGGCGACATGGGGCCGCACCTACTGGCCGGCCTGAGGGCGAACGCCCAGGGGCGCGAGGCGGTGCCGATATGCGGCTCCGCCGCGTGGGCGCACGGCGGCGGAACCCCGCGCCCCGATCTAGGTACCCGTACTCAAGCGCAGCCCCCCGCCCAAGCCGCACGCTGGTGCCATGCTGTGGTCCGACCCGAAGAACGAGCCGCCCGAGGAACTGCGCGACATGCAGCACCGGCTGCGGCGACTGGGCGTCTTCCTGGCGCTGGCGATGGTTCTCGCGATGCTGGTCGCCGGCCTGCACTGAGCCGCCGGCGATCCCCGCGCCGCCGATACCCTGGTCCCATGACCGACCAGCAGCCGCGCCGCCGCCTCGTCCTCGCCTCCCAGTCCCCGGCCCGACTGGGCCTGCTCCGCCAGGCCGGCCTGGCTCCCGAGGTGCTGGTGAGCGGGGTCGACGAGGACGCCGTCACCGCCCCCACCCCCGCCGAGCTGGCCCTCGCCCTGGCCGAGGCCAAGGCCTCCGTCGTGGCCGCGAAGCCCGAGGTGCACGGTGCCCTGGTGATCGGCTGCGACTCGGTGCTCGACCTGGACGGCCAGGCCCTCGGCAAGCCGGCGGACGCCGAGGAGGCGACCGCCCGCTGGAAGGCGATGCGCGGCCGGGCGGGCACCCTGCAGACCGGCCACTGCGTCTGGGACACCGCCTCCGGCCGCCACGTCTCGGCCACCGCCTCCACCCTCGTCCGCTTCGGCGAGCCCACCGACGAGGAGATCGCGGCCTACGTGGCCTCCGGAGAGCCGCTGTACGTCGCCGGGGCGTTCACCCTGGACGGCCGCTCGGCCCCGTTCATCGACGGCATCGACGGGGACCACGGCAACGTGATCGGCCTCAGCCTGCCCCTGCTGCGGCGGCTGCTCGCCGAGCTGGGGACCGGCATCACGGAGTTGTGGGCGCCGGCGGCGGGCTGACCGGCGTACCGTCGTCGCCCGCGCCGTCCTCGGGGCGCGCCGCGGGCGCGGGCCGCTCGTGGGCGTCGTAGGTCATCAGCAGCAGCACGATGAGCCCGAGCACGACGATCATGAAGACGAAGGCGCCGGGGCCCACCAGTCCCCAGGTGAAGGCCCCGAGCAGCCCGTGCACCACGGCCGCGCTGATCAGCAGGATCCGGCCGAGCCCGGCCGGCGCGCGGTCGCGGAGCGCCACCAGCAGGGCGACCAGCCCGCACAGCGCGAAGTAGAGCCCGAAGACCACTCCGCCGATCTTCGACGACACGGACATCGCGTCCGGATCGAGACCGGCCAGGGACATGTCCTGCCTGTCGACGACGATCCCCAGGAACCAGTTCAGCGCCGCGACGCCGACCGCCTCCAGGAAGAGCACGACCGTCACGATCCACGCCACCGGCCTGCGCACTGACACCGGCCCCCACCCACTTTCGACCGCTGCCGCACGGGACAGCTGTTACCCCAAGTACGTCCGAGACAGCCAGCACGCTACTAACGGGTAAACCTCGCGACAAGGGGTCTGCCGCGAGCAAAGAATCATTGGGCCATTAGTAGGGACTCGACAAAGAAACGGAGTGGCCCGCAGCACGCTCTTACAGAGACCTTGACCACACGAGGGAGCTAGGGTTTCCCCCATGAGTCCTGCGTAGCGCGGTACTACAAGGGCTTTCGCAGGTCGAGCGAGCCTCGAATCACGCTCCGTGTGGGCAAGCTCACCATTGGGGACGGGTCGAAGTGCCGTGTCGGCAGTCCCTAAAATCGGCTTGTTTCAAGGAGGGAGCCTCAATCGTGCGCAAGGTGCTCATCGCCAATCGTGGCGAAATCGCTGTCCGTGTGGCCCGGGCCTGCCGGGACGCGGGGATCGCGAGCGTGGCCGTCTACGCGGACCCGGACCGGGACGCTCTGCACGTCCGTGCCGCTGATGAGGCGTTCGCCCTGGGTGGTGACACCCCCGGCACCAGCTATCTGGACATCGACAAGGTCCTCAAGGCCGCGCGGGAGTCGGGCGCGGACGCCATCCACCCCGGCTACGGATTCCTTTCCGAGAACGCCGAGTTCGCCCAGGCGGTCCTGGACGCGGACCTGATCTGGATCGGTCCGCCCCCGCACGCCATCCGTGACCTGGGCGACAAGGTCGCGGCCAGGCACATCGCGCAGCGCGCGGGCGCCCCGCTGGTCGCGGGCACCCCCGACCCGGTCTCCGGCGCGGACGAGGTCGTCGCGTTCGCCGAGGAGCACGGCCTGCCGATCGCGATCAAGGCCGCCTTCGGCGGCGGCGGACGCGGCCTGAAGGTCGCCCGCACCCTGGACGAGGTCCCCGAGCTGTACGACTCCGCCGTCCGTGAGGCGGTGGCCGCGTTCGGCCGCGGCGAGTGCTTCGTCGAGCGCTACCTCGACAAGCCCCGCCACGTGGAGACCCAGTGCCTGGCCGACCAGCACGGCAACGTGGTCGTCGTCTCCACCCGTGACTGCTCGCTGCAGCGCCGCCACCAGAAGCTGGTCGAGGAAGCCCCCGCCCCGTTCCTGTCCCAGGCGCAGATGGACGAGCTGTACTCGTCATCCAAGGCGATCCTGAAGGAGGCCGGCTACGTCGGCGCCGGGACCGTGGAGTTCCTCGTCGGCATGGACGGCACGATCTCCTTCCTGGAGGTCAACACCCGTCTGCAGGTCGAGCACCCGGTCACCGAGGAGGTCGCCGGCATCGACCTGGTCCGCGAGATGTTCCGCATCGCCGACGGCGAGAAGCTCGGCTACGACGACCCTGAGCTGCGCGGCCACTCGTTCGAGTTCCGCATCAACGGCGAGGACCCGGGCCGCGGCTTCCTGCCCGCCCCCGGCACCGTCACCCTCTTCGACGCGCCCACCGGCCCCGGTGTCCGCCTCGACGCCGGTGTCGAGTCCGGCAGCGTGATCGGCCCGGCGTGGGACTCCCTGCTGGCCAAGCTCATCGTGACCGGCCGCACCCGCAAGGAGGCCCTCCAGCGCGCCGCCCGCGCCCTGGACGAGTTCACCGTGGAGGGCATGGCCACGGCCATCCCGTTCCACCGCACGGTCGTGCGTGACGCGGCGTTCGCACCGGAGCTGACCGGCTCCAGCGACCCCTTCACGGTCCACACCCGGTGGATCGAGACGGAGTTCGTCAACGACATCAAGCCCTTCAACGCGCCCGCCGACACCGAGGCGGACGAGGAGTCGGGCCGCGAGACGGTCGTCGTCGAGGTCGGCGGCAAGCGTCTGGAGGTCTCCCTGCCCTCCAGCCTGGGCATGTCCCTGGCCCGCACCGGACTGGCGGCCGGCGCCCGGCCCAAGCGCCGCGCGGCGAAGAAGTCCGGCCCCGCGGCCTCCGGCGACACCCTCGCCTCGCCGATGCAGGGCACCATCGTCAAGATCGCCGTCGAGGAGGGCCAGGAGGTCCAGGAGGGCGACCTGATCGTCGTACTCGAGGCGATGAAGATGGAGCAGCCCCTCAACGCCCACAAGTCCGGCACCATCAAGGGCCTGGGCGCCGAGATCGGGGCCTCCGTGACCTCCGGCGCGGCGATCTGCGAGATCAAGGACTGAGGCACCCGCAGGAATGCATCCGGGGCGCCCGGCGGACCGACCAACCGGTCCCGCCGGGCGCCCCGCCGTTTTCGGGGGGGCGCGCCCGGGACCGTACGACGGCCGCCGAGGCAGTGCGGCGGCCGCCGGGGCGGCCGTACGACGGCTAGCGTCGGCGCATGTCGGCGACGCGCGCCCGTTCCGGCCCGGCCGGCTGTTCGCCCAGGGCGGTCGCCGAGCGGAGCCCCGCCGCCGCGCCCGGAACCTGTCGGCGCGGCCCCGGAAGCGGCACGTCGCGGCGCTGCTGACGCGCCGGGACGGCATCACCCCCCGGGGCCCCTGAGCCCCCCGGGCCGGACGCCGCACCGCCGGACGCGCCCGCCACGGCGATCTGCACCCCTTGGTCGGCAAGGGCCTGCAACTCGGTGGCGGCACGGTCGTCGTGAGCCGGCGCCTCGTCGGTGACCAGGCGCGTGATGAGGTCCGTGGGCACGGTCTGGAACATGGTGTCCGTGCCCAGCTTGGAGTGGTCGGCGAGGACGACGACCTCGGCGGCGGCCTGCACCAGCGCGCGGTCGACGGACGCCGACAGCATGTTGGACGTGGACAGCCCCCGCTCCGCCGTCAGCCCGCTCCCGGACAGAAAGGCCTTGGACACCCGCAGCCCTTGCAGGGACTGCTCGGCACCCGACCCGACCAGGGCGTAGTTGGACCCGCGGAGCGTGCCGCCGGTCATCACGACCTCGACCCGGTTGGCGTGCGCGAGGGCCTGGGCCACCAGCAGCGAGTTGGTGACGACGGTCAGCCCGGGCACCCGCGCGAGCCGGCGGGCCAGCTCCTGCGTGGTCGTCCCGGCACCCACCACGATGGCCTCGCCCTCTTCGACGAAGCCCGCGGCGAGATCGGCGATGGCCGTCTTCTCGGCGGTCGCGAGATGGGACTTCTGCGGGAAGCCGGACTCTCGCGTGAACCCACCCGGCAGTACCGCACCGCCGTGCCGGCGGTCGAGGAGTCCTTCTGCCTCCAGTGCGCGCACGTCCCGCCGTACGGTCACTTCGGAGGTCTGGACGACGCGGGCGAGCTCACGGAGCGACACGGCCCCGTTCGCGCGCACCATTTCGAGGATCAATTGGCGACGTTCTGCAGCGAACACGAAACTGACAGTAACCCCAACGACCGTCTGCTTTCAGCAGTATGCGCCGAATAACAGAAGTTGTTCGCAAGGGAGTACCAGAAGTGGTATAAGCGCCTACTCTGCCCGCCTATGCCACCCGCAAACGCCACAACTCCCTGTGACCAGCGGGGAGTCACTTCAAGCCGCGCCCCAGGACGCTAGCCCTCTCCCCCCGCCTTCCGCGTGTGCAGCTGCCGGGCGACCTCCGCGATCGATCCGGAGAGCGACGGATACACGGTGAAGGCGTTGGCGATCTGCTCGACCGTCAGGTTGTTGTCGACGGCGAGGGAGATGGGGTGGATCAGCTCCGAGGCACGCGGCGCCACCACGACACCGCCCACCACGATCTCGGTGCCGGGCCGGCAGAAGATCTTGACGAAGCCGTCCCGGATGCCCTGCATCTTGGCGCGCGGGTTGCGCAGCAGCGGCAGCTTCACCACGCGGGCGTCGATCTTGCCGGCGTCGACGTCGGCCTGGGAGTAGCCGACGGTGGCGATCTCGGGGTCGGTGAAGACGTTGGCGGAGACGGTCTTGAGGTTCAGCGGAGTGACCGCGTCCCCGAGGAAGTGGTACATGGCGATGCGCCCCTGCATCGCCGCCACCGAAGCCAGCGCGAAGACACCGGTGACGTCACCGGCGGCGTACACACCGGGAGCCGAGGTCCGCGACACGCGGTCGGTGCGGATGTGCCCGGAGTCCTTGAGCTTGACCCCGGCCTCCTCGAGACCCATCCCGTCGGTGTTGGGGATGGCGCCGACGGCCACCAGGCAGTGCGACCCGGTGATGACCCGTCCGTCGGCGAGCGTGACCTCCACCCGGTCCCCCACCCGTTTGGCGGACTGGGCCCGGGACCGCGACATGACGTTCATGCCGCGCCGCCGGAAGACGTCCTCCAGCACGGCGGCGGCGTCGGGGTCCTCACCGGGCAGCACCCGGTCCCGCGACGACACGAGGGTGACCCGCGACCCGAGCGCCTGGTAGGCACCGGCGAACTCGGCACCGGTCACACCGGACCCGACCACGATCAGCTCTTCCGGCAACTCGTCCAGGTCGTAGACCTGGGTCCAGTTCAGGATGCGCTCCCCGTCGGGCCGCGCGTCCGGCAGCTCACGCGGATGCCCGCCGGTGGCGATCAGCACTGCGTCCGCGGTCAGCGTCTCCTCGCTCCCGTCGGCGGCGCGCACCACGACCTTCCGTGACCCGTCGAGCGCCTGCATCCCCTCCAGCCGGCCGCGCCCGCGCATGACCCGTGCGCCGGCCCGCGTCACGGAGGCGGTGATGTCGTGCGACTGGGCGAGCGCGAGCCGCTTGACCCGTCGGTTGACCTTCCCGAGGTCGACGCCCACGACCCGGGCGGCCTGCTCCATGGGCGGGGTGTCGTCGGCGACGATGATCCCCAGCTCCTCGTAGGAGGAGTCGAAGGTGGTCATCACCTCGGCCGTGGCGATGAGGGTCTTGGACGGCACGCAGTCGGTCAGCACCGACGCCCCGCCCAGACCGTCGCAGTCGACGACGGTCACCTCCGCACCGAGTTGCGCGGCCACCAGCGCCGCTTCGTATCCGCCGGGTCCGCCGCCAATGATCACGATCCGAGTCACGTACTCCATTGTCCCGCACCCTTCAACGGGCGGCTGCCCGGGGGGACCACCGTTACGAACGTGATGCGCGTGACGCCTGTCGTACCCTTCCCCCATGTCGCTCTACGCCGCTTATGCCGGCAACCTCGACGCGCGGCTCATGACCCGCCGCGCTCCCCACTCGCCGCTGCGCGCGACCGGCTGGCTGAACGGGTGGCGACTGACCTTCGGGGGCGAGCACATGGGCTGGGAGGGCGCGCTGGCGACCCTGGTCGAGGACCCGATCTCACAGGTGTTCGTGGCGCTCTACGACGTCGCCCCGATGGACGAGGACTCGCTCGACCGGTGGGAGGGCGTGGGTCTGGACATCTATCGCCGCACCCGGGTGCGCGTCCACACCCTGGAGGGCGAGGAGAAGGCATGGACGTACGTCCTGAACGCCTACGAGGGCGGCCTGCCCTCCGCCCGCTACCTGGGCGAGGTGGCGGACGCGGCCGAATCGGCGGGCGCCCCTCACGACTACGTGATGGAACTCCGCAAACGCCCCTGCTGACGCCACCCCTGTCAGATCCTCCAACCGAACCATCACCATCCCGTGACCTCTGTCATCTACGCGCGTAGGCGGAAACCGGATACCCTCTTCGGCGTGAACGCATCTCTTCTTCCGGACGACATCCAGGGCGACCCCTACGCCGCCGCCGACGCCGCCGCGGCCCGCCTGCGCGAACTCACCGGCGCCGAGACCCACGACGTCGCCCTCGTGATGGGCTCCGGCTGGGCACCGGCCGTGGACGCCCTGGGCGCCCCCGAGGCCGATCTCCAGGTCACCGACCTGCCGGGCTTCCCCAAGCCCGCGGTGGAGGGTCACGGCGGCAAGATCCGCTCGTACTCGATCGGCGACAAGCGCGCACTGGTCTTCCTGGGCCGCACCCACTACTACGAGGGCCACGGCGTCGCCGCCGTCTCCCACGGCGTCCGCACCGCGGTGGCGGCCGGCGCCAAGACGATCATCCTGACCAACGGCTGCGGCGGCCTGCGCGAGGGCATGCGCCCCGGCCAGCCGGTCCTGATCAGCGACCACATCAACCTCACCGCCACCTCCCCCATCGTCGGCGCCAACTTCGTCGACCTCACCGACCTCTACTCCCCCCGCCTGCGGGCCCTGTGCAAGGAGGTCGACCCCACGCTGGAGGAGGGCGTCTACGCCCAGTTCCCCGGCCCGCACTACGAGACCCCGGCCGAGATCCGCATGGCCCGCGTCATCGGGGCCGACCTGGTGGGCATGTCGACGGTCCTGGAGGCGATCGCCGCCCGTGAGGCCGGCGCGGAGGTACTGGGCATCTCCCTGGTCACCAACCTCGCCGCGGGCATGACGGGCGAGCCGCTCAACCACGAGGAGGTCCTCCAGGCGGGCCGCGACTCCGCCACCCGGATGGGCGCGCTCCTGACCCAGGTCCTGGGCCGGCTGTAACCGGACACCAGGGCCGGCCTCGCAACCCGGCGTTCACCCACCCCCGGCGTGGGTGCGGGCGCCGGGGGTGGGACGCGACCTGGCGCCTGCCGGGTGCCACCCGTGCCGCCCCAGCGGCACGCCTGCCCGCAGCTACGCGGGTACGCGGGAGAGCCGCGTACGGCGAGAAGGGGGCGTGCCGGGGGGTGTCCGCCCGCAGCGGTTGGCGCGTCAACACAGGTCACTTCTGTGGCCGACCGATTCCGCGCCGTTCCGAGGACGGACACCCCCCGGCGCGCCCCCGACCCACAACACAACGCACGGCGCTACGCGCACCCCCACCGAAGCAGCCACAGGCCGCCGCAGGCATCCACCCACGGAACAACCGACACACGAGAGGCTGACCGACGTGCAAGACGACCTCCTCGCACGGGCCAAGGCATGGCTGGCCGAGGACCCCGACGCGGACACCCGTGCCGAACTCGCCAAGCTCATCGACGCCGAGGACCACGCAGAGCTCACCGCACGCTTCTCCGGCACCCTCCAGTTCGGCACCGCGGGCCTCCGCGGCGAGCTAGGCGCCGGCCCGATGCGCATGAACCGCTCCGTGGTCATCCGCGCCGCAGCGGGCCTCGCCGCCTACCTCAAGAAGCAGGGAACCCCTCACGGGGACGACACAGCCGGCCTCGTCGTCATCGGCTACGACGCCCGCCACAAGTCCGAGGACTTCGCCCGCGACACCGCCGCGGTCATGACCGGCGCCGGCCTCAGGGCGGCCGTACTCCCCCGCCCCCTCCCCACCCCGGTGCTGGCCTTCGCCATCCGCCACCTCGGCGCGGTCGCCGGCGTGGAGGTCACGGCCAGCCACAACCCGCCCCGCGACAACGGCTACAAGGTGTACCTGGGCGACGGCTCCCAGATCGTGCCCCCCGCGGACGCCGGCATCGCCGCGGAGATCGACGCCGTGGCCTCCCTGCACGACGTCCCGCGCCCCACCACCGGCTGGCAGACCCTCGGCGACGACGTCCTCGACGCCTACCTCGCCCGCACGGACGCGGTCCTCTCCCCCGACTCCCCCCGCACGGCCCGCACGGTCTACACCGCGATGCACGGCGTCGGCAAGGACACCCTCCTCGCCGCCTTCGCCCGGGCCGGCTTCCCCACCCCCGCCCTCGTCACCGAGCAGGCGGACCCCGACCCGGACTTCCCCACCGTCGCCTTCCCCAACCCGGAGGAGCCCGGTGCGATGGACCTCGCCTTCGCGAGGGCCCGCGAGACGGCCCCCGACCTGATCATCGCCAACGACCCGGACGCCGACCGCCTCGCGGTGGCGGTACGGGACGCCACCGACGACTGGCGCATGCTCCGCGGCGACGAGGTCGGCGCCCTCCTCGCCGCCCACCTGGTCACCCGCGGAGCGCAGGGCACGTTCGCGGAGTCGATCGTGTCGTCGTCCCTCCTCGGCCGTATCGCCGAGAAGGCGGACCGCCCGCACGTCGAGACCCTCACCGGCTTCAAGTGGATCGCGCGCGTCGACGGCATCCGCTACGGCTACGAGGAGGCCCTCGGCTACTGCGTGGACCCGGAGGGCGTCCGCGACAAGGACGGCATCACCGCCGCGCTCCTGATCACGGAGCTGGCCTCCACCCTCAAGGAGGACGGCCGCACCCTCCTCGACCTCCTCGACGACCTGGCCGTGGAGCACGGCCTGCACGCCACCGACCAGCTCTCGGTACGCGTGGAGGACCTGTCCCTCATCTCGGCCGCGATGGAGCGGCTGCGCGAGCAGCCCCCGACCCACCTCGCGGGCCTGCCGGTCACGGACGCCGAGGATCTCACCCGGGGCACGGCCACGCTCCCGCCCACGGACGGCCTGCGCTACACCCTGGACGGCGCACGGGTCATCGTCCGCCCCAGCGGCACGGAACCGAAGCTGAAGTGCTACCTGGAGGTGGTCGTCCCGGTCGGCGACCACGCCGACCTCCCCGCGGCCCGCGCGAAGGCGACGGACCTGCTGACGACACTCAAGCGAGACCTCTCGGCAGCGGCAGGCATCTGACCCACCCGGGGGGTGCGCACCAAAGACGACGCACCCCCCTCCAAACCACCCGGCCACCGGCCACCCGGCTACCTGGCCACCGCCCTCCCGGTCACAGGGCCACCGCCTCCTGTGCACAGGCCCGCCAGGCCACCACCTCCCGGGCACAGGCCCGCCGGGCCACCCGCCTCTTGTGCGCAGACCCGCCAGGCCACCCGCCTCCCGAGCACAGGCCAGGCCACCGCCTCCCGAGCACAGGCCCGCCGGGCCACCCGCCTCCCAAGCACAGGGGTACCGCCACCGGCCACCGGCCATCGACCTCCCGGCCACCCGGCCACCCGGCCACCCGGCCACAGGGCCACAGGGCCACAGGGCCACAGGGCCACAGGGCCACAGGGCCACAGGGCCACGGGGCTACCGCCACCGAGCTCCCGGGCCCCCGGGCTCCCGGACCCCCTCCCAACCAGTCCCCCAGCCCCCCCGTCACCCAGTCCCCAACAACACCGCCAACCCCACAACCCCCACCACCACCGGCACCACGACCTCCCACGCCCACCGCACAGCCACCTCACCCCGCGATGTCTCGGCGTCCTTCCGGGCCTCCCACAGCTCCCGCAGCTCGTCCATGACCTTGTCGGCCTCGGCCCGCACCGGACCCTCGTGCACGGCCCCGCCGGAACCGGCCCCCCGACCGCCCCCGAGCAGACCGCCCCGCCCCCGGCCACCCCCGGCGACCCGCCGGGACTCCTGCCGGGCCGCCTTCTTGCGCCCGCGCAGCGAGACCGGAAGGGCCCACAGCTGGTACTTGTCGCCGGCCTCGCTGAAGACCTCGTTGGAGTAGGCGGACCGGAACGACTCGACCTGCCCCCAGGGCAGCACGATCACGCGGAAGGGATTGCGCACCCGCATCCGGTCGTCGCCGGCGAAGACGGCGGGCCGCACCGTGTAGGCGGCGATCAGGGGCACCAGGAAGAGCAGCGCCGCGGCAGCCGTCCACGGAGTGCGCCCCTCGCCGGCGACGACGGCGTCGATACCGAGCCACAGGGCGAGCGCGAGCAGCAGCACGCCGCCGGCGATGCCCGCGGGCGAGCGGTAGACGCGGTCCTTGGACGCGGGCACCGGCGGCTGCGGCGAGGGGGACTGGGGCTCCGGGGTCGTCATGCTGCCGATTGTGCACGACCGGTTGCCGCCGCCGACCGCCGGGACGCTCATGGGCGATGCCGTCAGGACGAATAAGCGCCCGGGACTGTACAGCCGCTACGCGCGTAGATATGCTCGCCTGGTGACCATGCCCACCACTGCACCCGCCGCATCCGCCGCACCCGCGGCATCCGCACACGGACTCGCCGACGTCACCGCGTCCGACAGCACGCTGCGCCGCTTCCTCCACGGACTGCCCGGCGTCGACACGGTCGGCCTGGAGGCGCGCGCCGCCTCGCTCGGCACCCGTTCCATCAAGACCACCGCGAAGGCGTACGCCCTCGACCTCGCCATCTCGATGGTCGACCTGACGACGCTGGAAGGCGCGGACACCCCGGGCAAGGTCCGGGCGCTCGGCGCGAAGGCGGTCCGCCCCGACCCGACCGACCGCACGGCCCCCGCCACGGCCGCGGTCTGCGTCTACCCCGACATGGTGCCCGCCGCGAAGGCGGCCGTCGCCGGCTCGGACGTGAAGGTCGCCTCGGTCGCCACCGCGTTCCCGGCGGGCCGCGCCTCGCTGGCCGTCAAGCTGGCCGACGTGCGCGAGGCCGTGGCCGCGGGCGCGGACGAGGTCGACATGGTCATCGACCGCGGGGCGTTCCTCGCGGGGCACTACATGAAGGTGTACGACGAGATCACCGCCGTACGCGAGGCCTGCGGGACGGCGGCCCGCCTGAAGGTCATCTTCGAGACCGGCGAGCTGTCGACGTACGACAACATCCGGCGCGCGAGCTGGCTCGGCATGCTGGCGGGCGCCGACTTCATCAAGACCTCCACCGGCAAGGTCGCGGTCAACGCCACGCCCTCCAACACCCTCCTGATGCTGGAGGCGGTCCGCGACTTCCGCGCGCAGACCGGCGTCCAGGTCGGCGTGAAGCCGGCCGGCGGCATCCGCACCGCCAAGAACGCGATCAAGTTCCTGGTCCTGGTCAACGAGACCGCGGGCGAGGACTGGCTGGACAACCACTGGTTCCGCTTCGGCGCCTCCTCGCTGCTGAACGACCTGCTGATGCAGCGCCAGAAGCTGGCCACCGGCCGCTACTCCGGCCCCGACTACGTGACGGTGGACTGATCACCATGGCACCTGTTTTCGAGTACGCACCGGCGCCGGAGTCGCGCGCGGTCGTCGACATCGCCCCGTCGTACGGCCTGTTCATCGACGGCGAGTTCACCGACGCCGCCGACGGCAAGGTCTTCAAGACGGTCTCCCCCTCGACCGAGGAGGTCCTCTCCGAGGTCGCCGAGGCCGGCGAGGCGGACGTGGACCGGGCCGTCAAGGCCGCCCGCAAGGCCTTCGAGAAGTGGTCGGCGCTCCCCGGCGCCGAGCGCGCGAAGTACCTGTTCCGCATCGCCCGGATCATCCAGGAGCGCAGTCGCGAGCTGGCCGTCCTGGAGACCCTGGACAACGGCAAGCCGATCAGGGAGACGCGCGACGCGGACCTCCCCCTGGTCGCCGCGCACTTCTTCTACTACGCGGGCTGGGCCGACAAGCTCGACCACGCCGGCTACGGCGCGAACCCGCGCCCGCTGGGCGTCGCGGGCCAGGTCATCCCCTGGAACTTCCCGCTCCTGATGCTGGCGTGGAAGATCGCCCCGGCCCTGGCGACCGGCAACACGGTCGTCCTCAAGCCCGCCGAGACGACCCCGCTCTCCGCCCTGTTCTTCGCGGACATCTGCCGGCAGGCGGGCCTGCCCCGGGGCGTCGTCAACATCGTCACCGGCGACGGCCGCGCCGGCGCCGCGCTGACCGCCCACCCCGACGTGAACAAGGTCGCCTTCACCGGCTCCACGGCCGTCGGCAAGGAGATCGCCCGCACGGTCGCGGGCACCCGCAAGAAGCTCACTCTCGAACTGGGCGGCAAGGGCGCCAACATCGTCTTCGACGACGCCCCGATCGACCAGGCCGTCGAGGGCATCGTGAGCGGCATCTTCTTCAACCAGGGCCAGGTCTGCTGCGCGGGCTCCCGCCTGCTGGTCCAGGAGTCGATCCACGACGAGCTGCTCGACTCGCTCAAGCGCCGCCTGGCCACCCTGCGCCTGGGCGACCCGCTGGACAAGAACACCGACATCGGCGCCATCAACTCCGCCGAGCAGCTGGCCCGTATCACCGCGCTGGCCGACCAGGGCGAGGCGGAGGGCGCCGAGCGCTGGTCCCCGGCCTGCGAACTGCCGTCCTCCGGCTACTGGTTCGCGCCGACGCTCTTCACCAACGTCACCCAGGCGCACACCGTCGCCCGCGACGAGATCTTCGGCCCGGTCCTCTCCGTCCTCACGTTCCGCACCCCGGACGAGGCGGTCGCCAAGGCCAACAACACGCCGTACGGCCTGTCCGCGGGCATCTGGACAGAGAAGGGCTCGCGCATCCTGGCGGTCGCGAACAAGCTCCGCGCGGGTGTGATCTGGTCCAACACGTTCAACAAGTTCGACCCGACGTCGCCCTTCGGCGGCTACAAGGAGTCGGGCTTCGGCCGCGAGGGCGGCCGCCACGGCCTGGAGGCGTACCTCGATGTCTGAGAAGTCCGAGCAGCGTCTCAGCGTGCTGAAGACCTACAAGCTGTACGTCGGCGGGAAGTTCCCGCGTTCCGAGAGCGGCCGGGTGTACGAGGTGACCGACGCAAAGGGCAAGTGGCTGGCGAACGCCCCGCTCTCCTCCCGCAAGGACGCCCGTGACGCGGTGGTCGCCGCGCGCAAGGCGTTCGGCGGCTGGTCCGGCGCGACGGCGTACAACCGCGGCCAGATCCTCTACCGCGTCGCCGAGATGCTGGAGGGCCGCCGCGAGCAGTACGTCGCGGAGGTCGCCGGCGCCGAGGGCCTGTCGAAGTCGAAGGCGGCGGCGCAGGTGGACGCGGCGATCGACCGCTGGGTCTGGTACGCGGGCTGGACCGACAAGATCGCCCAGGTGGTGGGCGGCGGCAACCCGGTCGCGGGCCCGTTCTTCAACCTGTCCTCGCCGGAGCCGACCGGCGTCGTCGCCGTCCTGGCCCCGCAGGAGTCGTCCTTCCTGGGCCTGGTCTCGGTCGTCGCCCCGGTCATCGCGACGGGCAACACCGCGGTCGTGATCGCGAGCGAGAAGTCGCCGCTCCCCGCCCTCTCCCTCGGCGAGGTGCTGGCCACCTCCGACCTCCCCGGCGGCGTGGTCAACGTCCTCTCCGGTCGTACGGCGGAGATCGCCGCCCCGCTCGCAGCCCACCAGGACGTCAACGCGATCGACCTCGCGGGCGCCGACGAGGCGCTGGCGAAGGAGCTGGAGATCGCGGCGGCGGACAACCTCAAGCGCGTTCTGCGTCCACAGGCTGTGGACAACGTGGACTGGTCGGCGGCACCGGGCACCGACCGCATGACGGCGTTCCTGGAGACGAAGACGGTCTGGCACCCGACGGGCGCGCTGGGCGCGTCCGGGTCGTCGTACTGAGACAGCCGCGGCACCGCGCGCACCGAGAGCGAGCCGCGCCCTCCCTCCGTCCGGGGAGGGCGCGGCTCTTCGCGTGCGGGCGCGTCAGCGCAGCAGTTCCGTCGCCTGCCCCAGCACCGGCATGCTGCCGAGGGACTGGGCCTGAGCCACCGGCCCGGTCAGCGCCGTGGACGTCAGCGGCTGGAAGTCGGCGACCTTCGTGCCGACGCCGTTGTCCAGCGGGTCGACGCCGGTGCCTGCCAGCGGGTTGGGCTTGAGGTCGGAGACCGGCCCGGTGACGTAACCGACGGTTCCGGTCAGGGCCTCGGCCCCGGCCTGCGGGTCGATGTTGCCCAGCGAGGTGGGGCGGGTGTGGGCCAGGCCGGCGATCGTCTCACCGCTGTCCGCGGAAGCCGTCGCCGCTCCTGCGGCCAGGGCGGCCCCGGCGGTCGCGAGGGCGACCAGGGCGCGCTGTGCGTGCGGGGTGCGGGGGGACGCGTGTCGGGCCATGCCTGCTGCCACCTCTTGATGTGGATTGCTACGGACTGCCCTGATAACAGCGCACACCGCGATCAGGTCACCGCGCGGCGCGGTCGAGATGTGACGCGGGTTGCAAAGTCCACCCGCGGGGTCGTACGACGGCCGTTCGATGCCTCAGACTGGTGTCCCGTGAGCTCCCATCCGCCCATACCGACCCGAGTCGTGCTGCTCTGCGGCCCCTCCGGCTCCGGCAAGTCCCTCCTCGCGGCCCGCTCCGGTCTCCCGGTGCTGCGCCTCGACGACTTCTACAAGGAGGGGACCGACCCGACGCTGCCGACGGTGCCCCAGAGTTCCGACATCGACTGGGACCACCCCGGGTCGTGGGACGCGGACGCGGCCGTCGCCGCCATCGCGGAACTGTGCGGCACCGGCCGTACCCGGGTGCCGGTCTACGACCTCTCGCTGAGCGCCCGCACCGGCGCGGAAGCGGTCGACATCGGGCGGACGCCGCTGTTCCTCGCGGAGGGCATCTTCGCCGCCGAGCTGGTGACGCGCTGCCGGGAACTGGGCCTGCTGGCGGACGCCCTGTGCCTGAGCCGCGGGCCGGTGACCACGTTCCGCCGCCGCTTCGTGCGGGATCTGCGCGAGGGGCGCAAGTCCGTGCCGTTCCTGCTGCGCAGGGGGTGGCGGCTGATGCGGCAGGAGCGGTCGGTCATCGCCCGGCAGACGGCGCTGGGCGCGTACGCGTGCGACCGCGACGAGGCGATGGGACGGCTGGCGGACGCCGCGGCCGGACGGTGCGCGACGGCGCGTACGGCCGCGTAAGGCGCCGCACCCCGCCCGCCGGCACACCCTCCCGGACAAACGGCACACCCTCCCGGGCAAACGGAAGAGCGGGACTGGACGGACCCCCCGGCCCTCCAGTCCCGCTCTCTTTCCGCTCCCCCGTGGGTCCCCCGTATCCCCCGTGACCCCCGTGGTTCCGTTCCCCCGTGTCCCCCCGGGGCGGTCCCCCGTTGTTCCCCCGTGGTGCTTCCCCGTGAATAAGAGCCCGGCATCCTCCCCCTGATACACCCCGGCTCCTACTTTTTTTCGCGGGCCCCCCGGCCCCCCTGCCCTCAGGCGACCAGTTCGCCGAAGGCGTCCTCCCGGTCACGGCCGAAGCTGAGGACCTCGTCCTCGCGCAGCCGACGCAGCGAGCGCCAGATGCTGGACTTCACCGTGCCGACACTGATGTCGAGGATGTCCGCGATCTCCGGGTCCGTGCGGCCCTCGTAGTAGCGCAGGACCAGCATGGTGCGCTGGAGTTCGGGCAGCCGGGCGAGCGCCTGCCACAGGACCGTGCGCAGCTCGGTGCCGCGCATCGCGTCCATGTCGCCGGGCGTCTCCGGCAGTTCCTCGGTCGGGTACTCGTTGAGCTTGCGGCGCCGCCAGGCGCTGATGTGCAGGTTGGTCATGGTGCGGCGCAGGTATCCGCCGACCGCCGCCTTGTCGCTGATCCGGTCCCACGCCCGGTAGGTCGAGAACAGCGCGCTCTGCAGCAGGTCCTCGGCCTCGAAGCGGTCGCCGGTCAGGTGGTAGGCGGTGGCGTACAGGGAGGCGCGGCGCTCCTGGACGTAGGCGGTGAACTCCGCCTCCGACAGGGAGCGGCGCTCCCCCTCTGCCTCCCCGTACGCGGTTCCCCCGTGCGTCTCCCCCTGGCGGGCGTCGACCACCGTCATGTAACCGGTGTGCTGACGCCCGGTGCCGCGAGCGCACCCCCGCCCGCTCACGGCACCGGACTTGTCGGAACCCCGGTGTCCGTGCACGTCGTGCAGACGCGTGACCACTGCGCTGGTGCTGGTGCCCTTCAGCGTGTTCATCTCGCGCCCCCCGTCGTGGACTTCCGGTGTTCGGCCTGCTGTGGTGCGTCGTGCCTTACTGCGACCTGCTGTGTTGCTCGTGACGAAAATCCTGCCGCGGCGATTTAATGGCCGTGTCCGTCGACTGTCACAGACCTGTCACAGGGGTCTCTCACGGCTGGATCACCGTTCCTTCACAGGGTCCGGCGGCGCGCTGGGCCCGCTTCCGCACCCACAGGTCGAACACCGGCCCCTCCATGGGCCAGAATGAGCCCGTGCCTTCCCTGTTGCTGATCGAGGACGACGACGCCATCCGCACGGCCCTGGAGCTCTCCCTGAGCCGCCAGGGTCACCGGGTGGCCACGGCTGCCAGCGGTGAGGACGGTCTGAAGCTGCTGCGCGAGCAGCGGCCGGACCTGATCGTGCTGGACGTGATGCTGCCCGGCATCGACGGCTTCGAGGTGTGCCGTCGCATCCGGCGCACCGACCAGCTGCCGATCATCCTGCTGACCGCGCGCAACGACGACATCGACGTGGTCGTGGGCCTCGAGTCGGGCGCCGACGACTACGTCGTCAAACCGGTCCAGGGCCGGGTCCTTGACGCCCGGATCCGGGCCGTGCTGCGGCGCGGGGAACGGGAGTCCAGTGATTCGGCGAGCTTCGGCAGCCTGGTCATCGACCGTTCGGCGATGACCGTGACGAAGAACGGCGAGGACCTCCAGCTGACGCCGACCGAGCTGCGGCTGCTCCTGGAGCTGAGCCGGCGGCCTGGGCAGGCGCTGTCCCGTCAGCAGTTGCTGCGGCTGGTGTGGGAGCACGACTACCTCGGTGACTCCCGGCTGGTGGACGCCTGCGTGCAGCGGCTGCGCGCCAAGGTCGAGGACGTACCGTCGTCGCCGACCCTGATCCGTACCGTGCGGGGTGTCGGCTACCGGCTGGATCCGCCTCAGTGACGGAGGAACACCAGGGGGGTTCACGCGGCTGGACCGCGGCTCGCAAGGGAGTCTGGTCCTGGCTGCGCTTCACCAGCCTGCGGCTGCGGCTGGTCCTCGTCTTCGGACTGGTCGCGCTGACCGCCGCCGTGTCCGCGTCCGGCATCGCCTACTGGCTGAACCGGGAGGCGGTGCTCACCCGCACCCAGGACGCCGTGCTGCGCGATTTCGAGCAGGAGATGCAGAACCGGGCGGGCGCGCTCTCCGAGCACCCCACGCAGGACGAGTTGCAGCACACCGCCGGGCAGATGGCCAACAGCAGCCAGCGGTTCGGCGTGCTGCTGGTCGCCGAGGACGCCGACGGGGACACCGTGTACGGCAGTTCCGGCGGCCTGGACGGCTTCGCGCTGTCCGACGTGCCCGAGTCGCTGCGCACCGCGGTGAACAAGGAGCAGAAGCTCACCTCCGCCAACAAGCACCCGTACCACCTGTACTGGCAGCGGATCACCGATGACGACACCCCGTACCTGGTGGCCGGCACGAAGGTGATCGGCGGCGGGCCGACCGGCTACATGCTCAAGTCGCTGGAACCGGAGGCCAAGGACCTGAACTCGCTGGCCTGGTCGCTGGGCATCGCGACCGCGCTCGCCCTGCTCGGCTCCGCGCTGCTCGCGCAGGCCCTGGCGACGACCGTGCTCAAGCCCGTGCACCGGCTGGGGGTCGCGGCGCGGCGCCTGGGCGAGGGCAGGCTGGACACCCGGCTGCGGGTGTCCGGCACCGACGAACTGGCCGATCTGTCAAGGACGTTCAACAGCGCCGCCGAGAACCTGGAGAAGCGGGTCGCGGACATGGCGGGCCGCGAGCAGGCCTCCCGGCGCTTCGTCGCGGACATGAGCCATGAGCTGCGTACGCCGCTGACGGCGCTCACCGCCGTGACGGAGGTCCTGGAGGAGGAGCTGGAGTTCGAGGGCGAGGGCGGGAGTTTCGACCCGATGGTCGAGCCCGCGGTCCGGCTGGTGGTGAGCGAGACCCGGCGGCTCAACGACCTGGTGGAGAACCTGATGGAGGTCACCCGCTTCGACGCGGGCACCGCCCGGCTGGTCCTGGACGACGTCGACGTCGCCGACCAGATCACCGCCTGCATCGACGCCCGCGCCTGGCTGGACGCCGTCGACCTGGACGCCGAGCGCGGCATCCACGCCCGCCTCGACCCGCGCCGGCTCGACGTGATCCTGGCCAACCTGATCGGCAACGCGCTCAAGCACGGCGGTTCGCCGGTCAGGGTGTCGGTGGCGCGGGCGGACGACGAGATCGTCATCCGGGTGCGGGACCACGGACCCGGCATCCCCGAGGACGTCCTGCCGCACGTCTTCGACCGCTTCTACAAGGCGAGCGCCTCCCGGCCGCGCTCCGAGGGCAGCGGGCTCGGCCTGTCGATCGCCCTGGAGAACGCGCACATCCACGGCGGTGGTATCACCGCCGAGAACTCGCCCGAGGGGGGTGCGGTGTTCGTACTGCGGCTGCCGCAGGACCCGTCGCCGCCCACCGACGAGGACGCCGGCGACGGCGACGACGGCGGCACCGGGGGCGTCCCGGACGACGGGAGCAGGGGCAAGGACGCGAAGGGACAGGTCTGATGACCGTACGCCGCCTGCCGGCACTGCCCGGGCTCGCGGTGCTGGCCGCGCTGACCGCACTGCTGGCCGGGTGCGGCATCCGCGCCACGGAGGTGCCCACGGACTACGGTCCGGCGCCGTCGCGGGTGCGCTGCTCGCTCGCCGAGCCGGACATGTCGGCGCAGGACGCGACCGGCGTGCCGGCCCAGGTGTTCCTGCTGTGCGGCTCGTCGCTGGTGGCGGTGGACCGCACGGTGCGGGTGCCGGACGGGGCGTCCGACTCGGGGCGGCGGGTGCTGGTGGCGCAGGGGCTGCTCGACCGGCTCGCGGCGTCGCCGTCGGCCGCCGAGAAGGAGGCCGGGTACACGACGGACGTCCACCGCGGGATCGCCGTGACCGGGCCGCGCGCCGGCGACCCCGACGACACGCTGCGGCTGAGCACCGCGCCCGACGACCTGACCTCGTACGCCCTCGCCCAGGTCGTCTGCACCTTCTCCGACTCGGCGGCGGCCGAGGGCGACGGCTCGGTCGTCCTGGCCGGGCCCGGCGACCGGCCCGCCCGCCGCTACGCCTGCACGGACGAGGTGCGGGCCCGGCCGGGCAGCAACGAGCCGCCGGCCACCGAGGTCAAGGACGGCTGACCACCCCGCGTGGGGGCCGTGTGGCGCAAGCCTCATCCTCGCGCGGGAGAGACCGGAACCGCGCGTGGCGGAGGCCGCGTCTAGGGGGACGTGCAGCGTCATGGGTTCCTCGGCGGCAGCGCCCCGCTCCGCATCCGTGTGACAGGAAGTGTTCTCCTGGTCGCACATCTCGCGTTCGTCGCCTGGTACACGCTGCGCCCACTGGACGTCCCCTGGGTACTGCCGCCCAACCTGCGCCCGCTCGACGGGATCCGCGCCGACGTGGCCCTGGGCTGGCCGGGGGCGGCCCGCTCGCTCGGCGGGGCGCTCGCGCTGCTGGCGCCGCTCGGCGTACTGCTGCCGATGGCCGGGGGGCGGCTGACCGGTTCGCCGCTGGCCTCCCTCCTGCGCACCACGGCCGCGGCCATCCTGCTGTCGCTGGGCATCGAGCTGCTGCAGACCGGGGTGCCCGGGCAGTTCGTCGACGTCGACTCGCTGCTGCTGAACACGGCGGGCGTGGCCCTCGTGCACCTGGCCGTCGTCCCGGCGGGCCGCGCCCGGCTACGCCGCAGGTACCGGCGGGAGGGGCGGCAGGACGTCCCCCGGGAGGAGCCCGCTCAGGGTCGGACCCCGACAATTCCCAGGGTCGGGATCGCCCCGTAGAGCGACGCTATGTTCCGTTCGTCTCCGTAGCGTGGAGGGCAGATGAAGGGGAAGCCGAACGGCAGCCCCGCCCACACGCTCACGAAGGAGCCGCGATGTCCCGCCTCGCCCGCCCCACCCACGGCCGCATGATCGGCGGAGTGTGCGCCGCGCTGGCCCGGCGCTTCGGCACCTCCACCACCACGATGCGGGTGATCTTCGTGGTCTCCTGCCTGCTGCCCGGCCCGCAGTTCCTGCTGTACCTGGCCCTGTGGCTGCTGCTCCCCTCCGAGGAGAAGGCGGCGCGCACGGCCTGGTGACGCGCACCCCTCCCCTCTGGTACGCCGACGGGGCGCACCCGGCGACACCGGGTGCGCCCCGTCGGCGCGTGCGGGGAGGGCGGGACTCAGCCGCCGAGCGGGATGCCGTTGACCGGCAGGCCCTTGGTGGGCAGTCCCTGCACCGGTACACCGCCGAGCTGCTTGGCGACCGGCTCGGTCGGGCCCTCGGCGAGCTGCTCGGCGACCACCTGCTCGACGACCGGCTGCGCGGCGGTCAGGCCGGTGCCGGAGACGCGGCGGCCCTGCTCCAGCGCGTTGCCCGCGCCGGGTGCCACCTGGGAGACGGTCTCCGCGGGGAGGGTGCGGGCGACGGAGTCCACCGTCTGCGCGGTGTTGGGGAGCTCGGGGGCCGCGGTGGCCGCGCCGGCACCGGCGGCGGCGAAGGCGGCACCGAGTGCGGCGACACCGAGGGTCCTGACAGCAGACTGCTTCATGAAATGCGTCCTCGTATTGGGGTGACGGGGATGTGAGCGGTGCTCGACCGTAAACACGCCCCACCTCGCCCGGCAAACATCGAAATGCGGACGGATTGTGAACGCCGGACGGTGTTTCCGTATTACCGTGCGGCCCCGCTCACCCCTCGCCTTCCGAATAGTCGCTGGTCGAAGCGGTCTGCTGGAACAGCCATTCGGACTTCAGCTCGGCATATCCGGGTTTGATGACGTCATTGATCATGGCCAGTCGTTCATCGAAAGGAATGAACGCTGATTTCATCGCATTGACGGAGAACCACTGCATGTCGTCGAGCGTGTAACCGAAGGCGTCGACCAGGTGCTCGAATTCCCGGCTCATACTCGTGTGGGACATCAGCCGGTTGTCCGTGTTGACCGTGGCGCGGAAGTGCAGCCGGCGCAGCAGGCCGATGGGGTGTTCGGCGTAGGAGTCCGCGGCGCCGGTCTGGAGGTTGGAGCTGGGGCACAGCTCCAGCGGGATGCGCTTGTCCCGGACGTACGAGGCGAGCCGTCCGAGCTTGACCGTGCCGTCCCCGTGGACCTGGATGTCGTCGATGATGCGCACGCCGTGGCCGAGCCGGTCGGCGCCGCACCACTGGAGGGCCTGCCAGATGGACGGCAGCCCGAAGGCCTCGCCTGCGTGGATGGTGAAGTGGTTGTTCTCGCGCTTGAGGTACTCGAAGGCGTCCAGGTGCCGGGTGGGCGGGTAGCCGGCCTCGGCGCCGGCGATGTCGAAGCCGACGACGCCCAGGTCGCGGTAGCGGTTGGCGAGTTCGGCGATCTCCAGGGAGCGGGCGGCGTGCCGCATCGCGGTGAGCAGGGCGCCGACGCGGATGCGGTGGCCGTTCTCCCGGGCGCGCCGCTCGCCCTCCCGGAAGCCCTCGTTGACGGCCTCGACGACTTCCTCCAGGGTGAGCCCGCCCTCCAGGTGCTGCTCGGGGGCGTACCGCACCTCGGCGTAGACGACGCCGTCCTCGGCGAGGTCCTCGGCGCACTCGGCGGCGACCCGGACCAGGGCGTCGCGGGTCTGCATGACACCGACGGTGTGCGAGAAGGTCTCCAGGTACCGCTCCAGCGACCCGGAGTCGGCGGCCTGCCGGAACCAGGTGCCGAGCAGGTCGGGGTCGGTCTCGGGCAGGCCCGGGTACCCGGCCTCCCGGGCGAGGTCGACGACCGTGCCGGGGCGCAGCCCGCCGTCGAGATGGTCGTGCAGCAGAACCTTCGGCGCCCGGCGGATCCGGTCCGGTGTCGGCGCGTTCCCTGCCTTCGCGGTGTTCGCCGCGGCGCTATGCGCGGTGTTCTGGCTCGTCATTTCCGCACTCTAACTCCTACGCGCGTAGAACGCGGGGCGAACGCACAGGAACGTGAATGCGGGCGGAACGCGGCGCCCCGGTGTACAGCCGCGCCGATATGTAACGGTGATTGCACGGACAGGTGGCGTACACCCGGTCTTCTGAGAATGTTCTGCCATGGCACAGCAAGCGACGCCGGTCCGACAGGCCCGGCTGGGGCGGACGCTCGGCCCGGAGGGGACGGCGGTGAGCGGAGTGGTGCTGCTGCTCCCCGGCGGTGACGAGGTGTCCGGCCGCAGACCCTCCCCGCTGCTGGCGGCCGCGTCCGTACGGGCGTTGGGGCGCCGGGTGGCGCGGGCGGGGCGGGGCGAGGGGCTGGCCGCGCACGTCGTGCACTACCGCTACCGCGGCTGGAACGGCACCGAGGCGCACCTCGCCCGGGACGCCGACTGGGCCGCCGACGAGGCGGTACGGCGCTACGGAGACGTGCCCGTCTGCCTGGCCGGCATCGGCATGGGCGGCCGGGCGGCCCTGCGCGCGGCCGGGCACGAGGCCGTCAACTCGGTGCTGGCGATCGCTCCTTGGCTGCCGGAGGAGGATGTGGCCGCACCGCCCGAACCGGTGAAGCAGCTGGTCGGCCGGCAGGTGCTGATCGTGCACGGCACGAACGACGAACGCAGCGACCCCGAACTGTCGTTCCGGCTGGCCTCGCGGGCGAAGAAGGCCAACCGCGCGGTGTGCCGTTTCGAAGTGCACTCCGACGGCCACGGGTTGCGTCAGTACCGGGAGGAAGTCGCCGCACTGGCGGAGGACTTCGTGATGGGCACCCTCTTCGGGCAGTCCTTCTCGCGCCCGGTGGAGGACGCGCTGGCCGCTCCGCCGCCGCTGGGGCTGCGGATGCCGCTGGCGGTGGGGTTCGGGAAGTCGTTACGGCGGTAGGGGCCTGGTGGGCCCCTGGGGTCAGGACGGCAGCAGGCTCCCCCTCCTGGAGAGCAGGAACCTCTTGAAGGCGGCCACGGGCGGGGTGTCCGCGCGTCCCGCCAGCCAGGCCACGCCGATCTCCCGGGCCGCGCGCGGGGCGGTGACCGTCAACTCGACCACGCCGGGGCGGGGAACGGCGGGCGGGGGCAGCAGGGCGACGCCGAGACCCGCCGCGACCAGGCCGCGCAGCGTCTCCGCCTCCTCCCCCTCGAAGGCGACCTTGGGACGGAACCCGGCCTCCGCGCACAGGGCGTCGGTGATGCGGCGCAGGCCGTAGCCGGGCTCCAGGGTCACGAAGTTCTCGTCGGCCGCCTCGGCGAGCCGGATGCGCCTGCGGGCGGCCAGGGCGTGGTCGGCCGGCACGACCAGGCGCAGCTTCTGCTCGTCGAGGCGGCGGGCGACCAGGTCGGGGGCGTCCGGGACCGGGGAGGTGAGGCAGAGGTCGAGCTCACCGGCGCGCAGGCGCTCCAGCATGGCCTCGCCGTAGTTCTGGACGAGGCTGAAGCGGACGCGGGGGTGGTCGGCGCGGAAGGCGTGCAGCAGGCCTGGGACGGTCTCGGCGCCCATGGTGTGCAGGAAGCCGAAGGCGACCTTGCCGGTGGCCGGGTCGGCGTCCGCGCGGACCTCCTCGGCGGCGCGCTCGACCTCGGCGAGGGCGCGTTCGACGGAGCCGAGGAAGGTGCGACCGGCGACGGTCAGCGCGAGGGTGCGGCCGTGGCGGACGAAGAGGTCGACGCCCAGGTCGGCTTCGAGGCGGACGAGGGCGCGGGAGAGGGTCGACTGGGGGACGTTCATCTCCTGCGCGGCCCGGGTCACGTGCTCGGTGCGGGCGACGCCGGCGAAGTGCGCGAGGCGGGGCGCGAGCAGCGCGACGATGTCTTCTGTGTCACCGGACCGTGACAGGCGGGCCTGTGAGCTCTGCTGATGCACCATGGGAACGATTATGCCCATTCCATGCATTGGACGGATGAGTCACGGGCTCCGTACGGTCACCGTATGACTCCCGCCGATACCGGGGCGTCCACCACCGTGGGCGCCGCACCCGCAGTCTCCGTCCCCGACACCTCCGACGCGCGCATGGCCCCGGGCGGGCCCGGCTACCGCCGGATGAGCCTCGCCCTCTTCCTCGCGGGCGTCGCGACCTTCGCGCTGCTGTACTCCACGCAGGCGCTGCTGCCGCTGATCTCGGGCGACATGGGCGTCACGGCGAGCGACGCGAGCTGGACGGTGGCCGCCGCGACCGGTGGTCTGGCGGTGTTCGTGCTGCCGATGAGCGCGCTCTCGGAGCGTTTCGGACGGCGTACGGTCATGACGGCGTCGCTGGCGGTCGCGGTGACCGTCGGTCTGCTGGTCCCCTTCGCCCCCTCGCTGCCGGCTCTGGTCGCGCTGCGGGCGGTGCAGGGCGCGGCGCTGGCGGGGCTGCCGGCCTCGGCGACGGCGTACCTCGCGGAGGAGGTCACGCCGCGGGCGCTGGTCACCGCGATCGGCCTGTTCGTCGCGGGCAACAGCGTCGGCGGGATGAGCGGCCGGGTGATCACCGGCTGGGTGGCCCAGGAGTGGGGCTGGCGGGTCGCCGTCGGCGTGATCGGCGTCGTGGCGGTGGCGTGCGCGGTCGCCTTCCGGCTGCTGCTCCCGGCGCCGAAGCACTTCAGGGCGGGCTCGCTGCGCCCCCGCGTGCTGGTCCGCACGGTCCGCGACCACCTCGCCAACCCGTTGCTGCGGCGCCTGTACGCGATCGGCGCGCTGTTCATGACGGTCTTCGGCGGCGTCTACACGGTGATCGGCTACCGGCTGGCGGAGGCGCCGTTCTCCCTCCCGCAGGGCCTCATCGGCTCGATCTTCCTGGTCTACCTGGTCGGTACGGTGTCGGCCTCGACGGCGGGCCGCCTGGTGGGCCGCCTCGGCCGGCGCGGCGCGCTGTACCTGGGCGGCGGCACGACGGCGGCGGGCCTGCTGCTGTCCCTCGCCCCCTCCCTCCCCCTGGTCCTGCTGGGCCTGGTGCTGATCACGGCGGGCTTCTTCGCCGGCCACGCGGTGGCCTCCTCGGCGGTCGGCAAGACCGCCCAGCACGGCCGCGCCCAGGCCTCGGCCCTGTACCAGTCCGCCTACTACGTGGGCTCCAGCGCGGGCAGCACGGTCGGCGCGGTCGCCTTCCACACGGGCGGCTGGACCGGCACCGTCGGCATCGGCCTGCTGGCGGTACTGGGCGTCGTGGCGATCACGGTGACGGGCTCGGTGGCGGCACGGCGCACGGCGGGGGCGGTCGCGGCGGGGGCCTGAGGGTTCCCCGAGGGCCGGGGGCAGGTCGGGGGCCGGACTGTAGGGACCGCCTCGACCTGCGGTTTCATTCGCTGCACAGGCCATTGTCAGTCCCCTGCGGTAGCTTCCGAAGTGCGGGGCGCGAAGACGCGCACGACGGGACGGCCACAGGGGTGGGTGGACGATGACCAACGGCACCATGACGACGGAGCTGGACTCCGCGCTGGAGAAGCACCGGACCGAGCTGACCGGGTACTGCTACCGGATGCTCGGCTCCTCCTTCGAGGCCGAGGACGCGGTGCAGGACACCCTGGTCCGCGCCTGGCGCAGCTACGACAAGTTCGAGGGCCGCTCCAGTCTCCGCTCCTGGCTCTACCGGATCGCGACCAACGTCTGCCTGGACATGCTGACCGCGGGCAACAAGCGGGCCCGTCCGATGGACCTGACGGAGTCCACGCCGCTCGCCCAGGCCGCCCTCTCCCCCCGCCCGGACCACACCTGGCTGGAGCCGATGCCCGACGCCCGCGTGCTGCCCTCGACCGCCGACCCGGCCGAGGCCGCGGTCGCCAAGGAGTCCGTGCGGCTCGCCTTCATGGCCGCCCTCCAGCAGCTGCCGCCCAAGCAGCGGGCCGTGCTGATCCTGCGCGAGGTGCTGGCGTGGAAGGCGAGCGAGGTCGCCGAGCTGCTCGGCACCTCGGTCCCGTCGGTCAACAGCGCCCTCCAGCGCGCCCGCGCCACCCTCGCCGAGCGGGCGGACCGCGGGGACGGCGCGGCAGTCTCCGACCCGCTGGACGAGGAGCAGCAGAAGCTCCTGGAGCGCTACGTCGCCGCCTTCGAGGGCTACGACATGACGGCGCTGACGGCGCTGCTGCACGAGGACGCGGTCATGACCATGCCGCCGTTCGACCTCTGGCTGGCCGGTCCCGAGGACATCACCGGCTTCATGACGACGCTCGGCGCGGCCTGCGCGGATTCCCGGCTGGTGCGGGTGGAGGCCAACGGGCTGCCCGCCTTCGCGCACTACAAGCCGGACCCCGAGGCGGGCGGATACACGCCGTGGGCGGTCCAGGTGCTGGAGATCTCAGACGGCCGGATCACCGGGTTCCACTGCTTCCTCGACACGAAGCGGTGGTTCCCGCTGTTCGACCTGCCCCTCCGTCTCGAAGCGGAGGCCGACCAGGTCCAGTAGGGCGTGCAGGGCGGGATCGGGGTCCCGCAGCCGTATCCGGCCCCCCACCCGCCGGGCGGTGAGCTCCAGGCGGGCCAGCAGGTCCACGACCGCCAGCCCCGGCGGTCCGAGCCCCCCGACGTCGCAGACGATCACCCCGGCGCGGGTGGCTTCCAGCAGCGCGCGCGCCTCGTCGCAGAGCCGGGGTGTCTCCCCTCGGGAGACGGGCCCCGGCAGCACGAGTACGGCGGGTGTCACGGCGTCCACGTGCGGTAGACCCGGCATGCGCCCCGAACTCATCGGTGTCCGCGGGCAGAGATCACATTGACCTGCGCATGCCCTCCGCCGGAGGGTTTGCTGTATGCCCCATGCATCCCCGTGCCCCGCCGTGCCGCCGGACGTCCGCGTCCTCGCCGAGGAGACGTCGCCGTGCAGGGGGTGCTGACCGGGTTCGCGGTCATCGCGGTCGTCATCGCCGTCGGCTACGTTCTGGGGCTGCGCGGCCACCTGGGGCCGCAGGGGCGCGAGGTGCTGACCAAGCTGGCCTTCCACGTGGCGTCCCCCGCCCTGCTGTTCACCACCCTCGCGACGGCCGACCTGTCGGTGGTCTTCTCCAGCCGGCTCCTGGTGACGGCGCTGTCCACGGTGGCGGTGGCCGGGGTCTTCGTCGCGGTGGGCGTGGCACGCCGCTGGGGCGTGGGCAGGACGACGATCGGCGCACTGTGCTCCGGTTACGTCAACTCCGGCAACCTCGGCATCCCGATCGCCGTGTACGTGCTGGGCGACGCCTCCCTGGTGGCGCCGGTGCTGCTGTTCCAGCTGGTGCTGGTGACGCCGGTGGCGGTGACGATCCTGGACCTGTCGGCAGGGGGCGGCAAGGGCCCGCTGTGGCGGCGGCTGCTGACGCCGGTGCGCAATCCGATCGCGCTGGGCTCCCTCGCCGGCGTCGCGGTCGCCGCGACCGGGCTGCGGGTGCCGGACGCGGTGATGGACCCGGTGACCCTGATCGGCAACATGTCCGTCCCGGCGGTGCTGCTGGCCTTCGGCATCTCCCTGTGCGGCTCCACGATGCCCATGCGGGGCGCGGACCGCGAACCGGTGCTGCTGGCGGTGGCGTTGAAGGCGGTCGGCCAGCCCGCGGTGGCCTGGGCGCTGGCGTCGGGGGTGTTCGGCCTGCGGGGTGCCCAACTCCTGGACGTGGTGGTGACGTCGGCACTGCCCGCCGCGCAGAACCTGTACACGTACGCGTCGACGTACGGTGTGGGCGAACGCCTGGCCCGGGACGCGATCCTGGTGTCGACGGTGGTGTCCGTGCCGGTGCTGGTGGGGGTGGCGGCGGTGCTGGGGTGAGTCACGCTTCGGGGAACTCGCTGGTGTGCAGCGTGCACGTGAAGGGTGCCGGCAGCGCGACCGGATCGCCGAACCGTGCCTCACGCAGGGAGCGATAAGTGTCGCCTTCGGGTTCGCTGTGGAGCGTGACCGTCGGGCCGCCGGGTGCCAGGCCGTCGATCAGGAGATACAGCGGGACTCCTGCTCGTGCGTAGCCCGCCAGTTTGTGGATCCGGTCGTTGTTCGCCGTGGCCGGGGAGACGATCTCCCCGACGAGTTCGGCCTCGGACGCGGCAATCACCCGTGCGTCCCCTGCACAGAGCGACTTCTCCGGCATCACAGCGAGGTCCGGCGATCTCGTCCCACACGTTGTCGGCCAGGATGTAGTCGCCGTCGAACTCCCGCATGCGGGCAGTCAACATGCCGAACGGGACCGGCAAGGGTCAACCGGTCCCGTTCACCCGAATAGGGAAACGCCTGGTCAGGCGATGCGTTCCAGCACCACCGGCGACGCCGTGAAGTCCGTGCCCTCCGGGGCGACGTCGTAGGAGCCCTCGATCGCCGCGAGGGCGTACTCGAAGCGGTCCGGGGTGTCGGTGTGGAGGGTGAGGAGGGGCTGGCCGGCCGTGACGGTGTCGCCGGGCCGGGCGTGCAGTTCGACGCCCGCCGCGGCCTGCACCGGGTCCTCCTTGCGGGCGCGGCCCGCGCCGAGGCGCCAGGCGGCGACGCCGATGTCGTAGGCGTCGAGGCGGGTCAGGACGCCGGAGGCACCCGCCTTCACCACGTGCTGCTCCTTCGACGTGGGCAGGGCCGCGTCCGGGTCGCCGCCCTGGGCCGCGATCATGCGCCGCCAGACGTCCATCGCGGAGCCGTCGGCCAGCGCCTTCGCCGGGTCGGCGTCCGGCAGGCCCGCCGCGGCCAGCATCTCGCGGGCCAGGGCGAGGGTCAGTTCCACCACGTCGGAGGGGCCGCCGCCGGCCAGGACCTCGACCGACTCGCGGACCTCGAGGGCGTTGCCCGCGGTGAGGCCGAGCGGGGTCGCCATGTCGGTGAGCAGCGCGACGGTCTTCACGCCGTGGTCGGTGCCGAGGCCGACCATCGTGGAGGCCAGTTCGCGGGCGTCGTCCAGCGTCTTCATGAAGGCGCCCGAGCCGACCTTGACGTCCAGGACCAGGGAGCCCGTGCCCTCGGCGATCTTCTTGGACATGATGGAGGAGGCGATGAGCGGGATCGCCTCCACCGTGCCGGTGACGTCCCGGAGGGCGTACAGCTTCTTGTCGGCGGGTGCGAGGCCGTCACCCGCCGCGCAGATCACCGCGCCGGTGGTGTCCAGGACGTTCAGCATCTCCTCGTTGGAGAGGAGGGCGCGCCAGCCCGGGATGGACTCCAGCTTGTCCAGCGTGCCTCCGGTGTGGCCGAGGCCGCGGCCGGAGAGCTGCGGGACGGCCGCGCCGCACGCCGCCACCAGGGGCGCGAGCGGCAGCGTGATCTTGTCGCCGACGCCGCCCGTGGAGTGCTTGTCGGCGGTGGGGCGGGACAGGGACGAGAACTCCATCCGCTCGCCGGAGGCGATCATGGCGGCCGTCCAGCGGGCGATCTCGCCGCGGTTCATGCCGTTGAGCAGGATCGCCATCGCCAGCGACGACATCTGCTCGTCGGCCACCTCGCCGCGCGTGTAGGCGTCGATGACCCAGTCGATCTGCTCGCCGCTGAGTTCGCCGCGGTCCCGCTTGGTGCGGATGACGGAGATGACGTCCATGCCCATGTATGGCTTTCCTAACGGGATTGCGGGAGTTACTTGGTGAGGTGGTCCGGGCCGAAGGCCTGCGGGAGCATCTCCGACAGGGGGACGATCCCCGCCGGGGTGTCCAGCAGCAGCTCGGGGCCGCCGAACTCGTGGAGCAGCTGGCGGCAGCGGCCGCACGGGACGAGGACCGCGCCCTCGCCGTCGACGCAGACGAAGTGCGTCAGACGGCCGCCGCCGGTCAGCCGCAGCTGGGAGACGAGCCCGCACTCGGCGCACAGGGAGATGCCGTAGCTGGCGTTCTCCACGTTGCAGCCGGTCACCGTGCGGCCGTCGTCGACCAGGGCGGCGGCGCCGACGGCGTACCCGGAGTAGGGGGCGTACGCCCGGGACATCGCGTCCCGGGCGGCCGCGCGCAGTCCGTCCCAGTCGACGGCCGTCACTTGCCCTGTCCCTTCCGGTACGGCATGCCGTTCGCCCTGGGCATCCGCAGCCGCTGGGCGGAGAGCGCGAGGACGACGAGGGTGACGACGTACGGCGTGGCGGAGACGACCTGGTTGGGGACGTCGTCGGTGCCGGCGTACCAGGCGAAGACCAGGGCGCCGACGAGCACCGTGATCGCGGCCTTGACGTACTTCTTGCGGATCGCGAGCCAGATGGCGCCGGCCACCAGCAGCAGCGCGCCGAGCAGCAGCAGGGCGTGCACGTTGGCGGAGCCGCCGCGCAGGTTGAGGCTGTCGGTGTAGCCGAACAGCCCGGCGCCGATGGCGAGTCCGCCCGGCATCCAGTTGCCGAAGATCATCGCCGCGAGGCCGATGTAGCCGCGGCCGCTGGTCTGGCCCTCCAGGTAGAAGGGGTTGGCCACGATGGAGAGGAAGACGCCGCCGAGGCCGGCCAGGCCGCCGGAGATGATCACGGCGAGGTACTTGTACTTGTAGACGTTGACGCCGAGCGACTCGGCCGCGATCGGGTTCTCGCCGCAGGAGCGCAGGCGCAGGCCGAACGGGGTTCGCCACAGGATGTACCAGGTGGCGGGGATCAGCGCGACGGCGATCAGGGTGAGCCAGGAGACGTTCGTGACCAGACCGCCGAGCAGGCCCGCGATGTCCGAGATCAGGAACCAGTGCCGGTCGTTCAGGCTCACCAGCCCGTCGGAGAGGCCCGGCACCGTGAAGTGCCCGAGGGAGTCCACCGGCGGGGACTGCTTGGCCGAGCCGCCCTGGTGGCCCTCGAAGGCCAGCGGGGCGAGGTAGCGGGTGGCGCCGAGGGCGAGGATGTTGATGGCCACGCCGGAGACGATGTGGTTGACGTTGAAGGTGATCGTCACGATGGCGTGCAGCAGGCCGCCGAGCGCGCCGCCGACGATGCCGACGAGGACGCCGGTCCACGGACCCCACTGGAAGCCGGCCCAGGCACCGAACCAGGTGCCGAGGATCATCATGCCCTCGAGGCCGATGTTGACCACACCCGCGCGCTCGGCCCACAGGCCGCCGAGACCGGCGAGGCCGATCGGCACGGCGAGCTGGAGCGCGGTGGACATCTGGCTGACGTTGGTGATGCCGTTGGCGCCGGTGATGAGGCGGACGATGGAGGTCAGCGCCAGGGCGCCGGCGATGACCAGCATCAGGACCCCCAGCGAGATCCGGCGGCCGGCCGGCGCGCCGTGCTCCAGCGTGGGCTGGTTGAGGTCGGTTGCGGTGGTCATCGGCCAGCCACCTCCTTCTTGGTGTTGTCGGTGGCGCCGAGGACGTGTCCGGCGGCCAGCTCGGCGCCGACCCGGCGCTGCTGGCGGCGCAGACCCCACTCGCGGACGGCCTCGTAGGAGACGACGACCGAGAGGACGATCAGGCCCTGCATGATGACCGCGATCTCCTTGTCGTAGCCGTGGAAGTCCAGTTCGGGCGAGGCCTTGTCGAGCCAGGCCCACAGCAGGGCGGCGAAGGCGATGCCGACCGGGCTGTTGCGGCCGAGCAGGGCGATGCCGATGCCGAGGAAGCCGATGCCGGTGGGGAAGTTGAGGCTGTAGGTGTGGGTGCCGCCGAGCAGGATCGGCAGGCCCGCGAGACCGGCGAGGCCGCCGGAGAGGAGCATCGCGGTGAGCACCATGCGCTTGGGGTCGACGCCGCTGGCCGCGGCGGCGGACTCGGAGGCGCCGGAGGCGCGCAGGTCGAAGCCGAAGCGGGTGCGGTTGAGGACGACCCAGTAGGCGATGCCGAGGAGCACGGCGAGGACGACCAGGCCGTAGATCTCGCCGGCCGCGCCCATGTCGATGCCGGGGACCCAGCCGGACTCGTGCATCTCGCCGGTGGTGTTGTTGTTGCCGATCTTCACGCCGAAGACGTCCGGCAGCCACAGGTAGCCGATGACGGAGGTGGCGATGGCGTTCAGCATGATCGTCGCGACGACCTCGCTGACGCCGCGGGTGACCTTGAGGACACCGGCGATGCCGGACCAGAAGGCGCCGGTGCACACGGCGGTCAGGAGCAGCAGCGGGATCTGGAGGAACGCCGGCAGGTTGGCGTGCGCGCCGACGATCGCGGCCATCATGGCGGCCAGCTGGTACTGGCCGTCGACGCCGATGTTGAACAGGTTCATCCGGAAGCCGATGGCGACCGCCAGGGCGGCGATGTAGTACATCGACGCCTGGTTGATGATCAGGACCTGGATGTCGGAGAATCCGGCCTGCTCGAACATCAGGGCGAACGGTTCGACCGGGTTCTTGCCCGAGGCGATCAGGACGATCGCGCTGAGCACGAAGGCCACGGCGAGCGCGATGACCGGTCCGGCCACCGCGAGGAGCACGCGCTCCTTGTCGAACTTCTTCATCAGCGGGCCTCGTCTTCCGCACCCGGACCGTCGTCGGTCGGCGTCTCTTCGTGTTCCAGGTGGCCGCTCGCGGCGCCGGTCATGGCCGAGCCCAGCTCCTCGGGGGTGATGGAGGCGGGGTCGGCGTCGGCCACCAGCCTGCCGTCGTAGATCACCCGGAGGGTGTCGGACAGGCCGATCAGCTCGTCCAGGTCGGCGGAGATCAGCAGGACGGCGAGCCCTTCGCGGCGGGCCTCCCGGATGTGGTCCCAGATCGCGGCCTGCGCGCCGACGTCCACACCGCGGGTGGGGTGGGCGGCGATCAGGAAGCGCGGTTTGTGGCTCATCTCGCGGCCGACGATCAGCTTCTGCTGGTTGCCGCCGGAGAGCGAGGCGGCGGTGACGTCGATGCCGGGGGTGCGGACGTCGTACGTCTCGACGATGCGGCGGGTGTCCTCCTGGGAGCCCTTCGGGTCCAGCCAGACGCCCTTGCTGTTGGGCTTCTCGGTGACGTGGCCGAGGATGCGGTTCTCCCAGAGGGGCGCTTCCAGGAGCAGGCCGTGGCGGTGGCGGTCCTCGGGGATGTAACCGACGCCCTGCTCGCGGCGCTTGCGGGTGGGCAGCGCGGTGATGTCCTCGTCGAGGAAGCGGATGGAGCCGGAGTCGGCGTGGCGCAGGCCGATGAGCGCGTCGACCAGCTCGGTCTGGCCGTTGCCCTCGACACCGGCGATGCCCAGCACCTCACCGGCGTGGATGGTGAAGGAGATGTCGTCGAGGAGAGCCTTGCCGCCCGGGGCCGCCAGGCGCAGTGTGTCGACGGTGAGGACCGGGCGGTCGGTGACCGTGGATTCGGCGGTCTCCGGGGTGGGCAGTTCGCTGCCGACCATCAGCTCGGCGAGCTGGCGCGGGGTGGTCTCGGCGGGGACGGCGGTGCCGACCGTGGTGCCCCGGCGGATGACGGTGATCTCGTCGGCGACCGACAGGACCTCGCCCAGCTTGTGGGAGATGAAGATGACGGACAGGCCCTCGGCCTTCAGCCCGCGCAGGTTGTCGAAGAGGGCGTCCACCTCCTGCGGCACGAGCACGGCGGTCGGCTCGTCCAGGATCAGCGTGCGGGCGCCGCGGTAGAGGACCTTGAGGATCTCCACGCGCTGCCGGGCGGCGACGCCCAGCTCCTCGACCAGGAGGTCGGGCTTGACGCCGAGGCCGTACCGCTCGGAGATCTCCTTGATCTTCCGGCGGGCCCTGGCGCCGATGCCGTACAGCTTCTCGCTGCCGAGGACCACGTTCTCCAGGACCGTGAGGTTGTCGGCGAGCATGAAGTGCTGGTGGACCATGCCGATGCCGCGGGCGATGGCGTCGGCGGGCGAGGAGAAGGCCACCTTCTCGCCGTCGACCGCGATGGTGCCCTCGTCCGGCTTCTGCATGCCGTAGAGGATCTTCATCAGCGTCGACTTGCCGGCGCCGTTCTCGCCGACGAGGGCGTGCACGGTGCCCTTGCGGACGGTGAGGTGGATGTCGTGGTTGGCCACGACGCCGGGGAAGCGCTTGGTGATCCCGGCGAGTTCGACGGCGGTCACCGGGTCGTTGACCGCCGCTTTGGCCGGAGGGCTGCTGGACGCGTTGATGGCGCACACTCCTGGGGACGGGGGCCGTCTACGCGCGTAGCGCCCCTACGGCATCTAAAAGCGGCGGCACATCGACACGACGGGGTACGAGGAGAGCCGGAAAGCCCTTCCCCGTACCCCGCCGAGCGGTGCGACCGGCGCGGTTACACGCTGTTCGAGGTATTGCTGGTCAGCTGCTCGGTGCTCAGCTGCTCTTGACCTTGATCTCGCCGCTGATGATCTTCTCCTTGGCCGTCTTGATGGCTGCCTGGAGCTCGGCGTCGTCCGCGAACTTCGGGTTGGAGTCCGAGAGACCGACCTCGCCGGACTTCAGATCGCCCCGAACGATACCGGTCTCCGGCTTGCCGTCCTCGACGGACTTCGCGAGGTTGTATACGGCCTTGGCGACGTCCTTGGTGGCCGAAGTCAGGATGTAGTCCTTGTACTTGGCGAGGGCTTCCTGCTTGTACTGGTCGGAGTCGACGCCGATCGCCCAGATCTTCTTGGCGGCGGCGGCCTCGATCACGCCCTGGCCGGAGAGGCCGGCGGCCGCGTAGACCACGTCGGCCTTCTTCTCCATCTGGCCCTCGGCGGCGGTCTTGCCCTTGTCGGGGCTGGAGAAGCCGCCCTCCTCCGCGGTCTGCGTGAGGTACTGGGAGAGGACCTTGACCTTCGGGTCGGTGTCCTTGACGCCCTGCGCGAAGCCGGCCTGGAACTTGTGGATCAGCGGGATGTCCACACCGCCGACGAAGCCGACCGTGTCGGTCTTGGTGGTCTTGGCCGCGGCGACACCGGCGAGGTAGGAGGCCTGCTCCTCGTTGAAGACCAGGTCCGCCACGTTCTTCGACTCGATCGTGGCGTCGTCCACGATGCCGAAGGTGGTGTCCGGGTACTTCTCGGCGGCGTTCTTGATCGCGGCGGCGTACGCGTAGCCGACACCGACGACCGGGTTGTGGCCCTGCTTGGCCAGGGAGACCAGGCGCTGCTCCTTGTCGGCGTCGGTCTCGCCGTCGGTGGGCTCGACGTCGGCGGTCTCGTAGCCGAACTCCTTCTTCGCCCGCTCCAGACCGGCGTACGCGGCGTCGTTGAAGGACTGGTCGCCCTTGCCGCCGACGTCGTAGGCGATGGCGAGGCCCTTGTCGCCGTCGGAGTCCGACCCCGAGGAGGTCGAGGTACCACCGCAGGCGGAGAGCGCGAGGGCGAGGGAGGCGGTCGCTGCGCCTGCGACCGTGATCCGGGAAATCCGGCGCATGTCTGGTGCTCCTGTCGTACAAGCGCCTGGGACGGTTCGGCTGCGGCGCTGGTTTCGCCGCAGATTAACGCGCGTAGACCTGCCTGAAAACCCCTTCTGTCCACCTTGTTATCCGCCCGTGAGCTAGGGGGCCCGGAGGAGCGGGAAAGTCTTGCCGGACGCAAACGGAGGGTGGCGGAGGGTGACACAGCGGGCGGTGCCGGGCGCCCGGGCGGGGCATGCCGAAGCGGGCGGGCGCCCGGGGCGCCCGCCCGCTTCAGGAAGTGCCGTGGAGGCCCGCGCTACTCGGTCTTCACCTTGATCGAGCCGCCGGTGATGCCCTCCTTGGCCTTGGCCACGGCGTCCTTGGCGCCCGCGACCTCGGCGAACTTCGGGTTGCTGTCGGACAGGCCCACCCCGTCCGACTTCAGGTCGAAGGTGTGGGTGCCGGTCAGCGGCTTGTCGTCCTCGACGGACTTGGCCAGGGCGAAGACCGCCCCGTTGATGTCCTTGAGGGCGGAGGTCAGGATGTAGTCCTTGTAGGCCGCGAGGGCCTCCTGCTCGTACTGGTCCGAGTCGACGCCGATGGCCCAGACCTTGGCCTTGGCGGCCGCCTCGATCACGCCCTGCCCGGACAGCCCGGCCGCCTGGTAGACGACGTCGGCCTTCTTCTCGATCTGGCCCTCGGCCGCCGCGCGGCCCTTGTCGGGGCTGGAGAAGCCGCCCTCCTCGGCGGTCTGCGTCAGGTACTGCGAGATGACCTTGATCTTGGGGTCGGTGTCCTGGACGCCCTGCTTGTAGCCGGCCTCGAACTTGTGGATCAGCGGGATGTCCACACCGCCCACGAAGCCGACCGTCTTGGTCTTGGTGGCCTTGGCGGCGGCGACGCCGGCGAGGTAGGACGCCTCGTTCTCGGCGAAGACGAGGGACGCCACGTTCTTGCCCTCGACCACCGAGTCGACGATGCCGAAGGTGGTGTCCGGGTACTTCGAGGCGACCGCCTTCATCGCCGGGCCGTAGGCGAAGCCGACGCCGATGACGGGGTTGTAGCCCTGCTTGGCCAGGGAGGTCAGACGCTGTTCCTTGTCGGCGTCCGTCTCACCGTCGGTGGGCTCGATGTCGGCGGTCTGGTAGCCGAACTCCTTCTTCGCCCGCTCCAGACCGGCGTACGCGGCGTCGTTGAAGGACTGGTCGCCCTTGCCGCCGATGTCGTACGCGATGGCGAGGCCCTTGTCGTCCTTGCCGTCGCCGCTGTCGCTGCTGGTGCCTCCGCAGGCCGTGGCGGCGAGTGCGAGCGACGCGGCCCCCACCGCGACGCGGGTGAGTCTCGATATCCGACGCATCTGAAGTTCCCCATTCTCCAAAGCCCCGCAGCGGGCGCTCGGTTCGGCGCAGATTAACGCGCGTAGAAACTCCTGGGAACGGGGTTCCGCGTGGCCGTTACCCATTCGTGCCGCTGGCCGGTTACGACCTTGTGAACGACCGCATCAGGCTGCCCCCGGCCCGCCGCGGCCGCAACCGCGACGGGCTCGGTGGACGGGTGCCGCTCAGTTGACGGCGTCGATGAGCGCCGCCGCGGTGAACATCTCCACGCCGACGGTGATGGCGTGCTCGTCCACGTCGAAGTCGCCCTGGTGCAGGTCGCGGACGGTGCGCTCGCCGGGCGGGCGGACGCCGAGGCGGGCCATGGCGCCGGGCACGTGCTCCAGGTACCAGGAGAAGTCCTCGCCGCCCAGGCTCTGCTCGGTGCTCTCCACCGAGTCCGTGCCGAGCCGGGCGATCATGGCGGTCTGGAGGAGTTCGACGCTGGTCACCTCGTTGACGACCGGCGGCACGCCCCGTACGTAGGTGATCTCGGACTTCGCCCGGTACAGGTTGGCGATCTCGTCGATGGCGCCCACGACCAGGTCGGGGGCCTGCCGCCAGGCGTCGAGGTCGAGGCAGCGGACCGTCCCGGCGAGTTCGGCGTGCTGCGGGATGACGTTCGGGGCGTGGCCGGACTCGACCCGGCCCCAGGTCAGGGCGAGGCCGCTGCGGCTGTCCACGCGCCGGGCGACGAGCGAGGGCACGTCGGTGACCACCCGCGCGGCGGCGGTGACCAGGTCGGTGGTCAGGTGCGGGCGGGCGGTGTGGCCGCCGGGGCCGTTGAGGGCGATCTCCAGCCGGTCGCAGGCGGAGGTGATGGGCCCCACCCGCAGTCCGATCCGCCCGGCGTCCACCCGGGGGTCGCAGTGCACGGCCAGGATCCGGCGCACCCCGTCGAGCGCGCCGCCCTCGATCGCGTCGGCGGCGCCGCCGGGCAGCACCTCCTCGGCGGGCTGGAAGACCAGCCGCACGGGCCGGGGCAGCAGCCCCCGCTCGTGCAGCGCGGCGAGGACCAGTCCGGTGCCGAGGACGACGGTGGTGTGCACGTCGTGGCCGCAGGCGTGGGCTCGGTCCGGCACCCGCGAGTGGTACGCACAGTCGGTCTTGGTGTCCGGGATGGGCAGGGCGTCGATGTCGGCCCGCAGGGCGAGCATGCGCGGCCCGCCGGCCCACTGTCCCGATTCGGTGTTGGTGCCGATGTCGCAGACGAGCCCGGTTCCGACCGGAAGGACGCGCGGCTTGAGGCCGGCTCGTTCGAGCCGTTCCTTGATCGCCGCGGTGGTGCGGAACTCCTGGTTGCCCAGCTCGGGGTGCATGTGCAGGTCGCGGCGGAAGGCCACGAGTTCTGCGCGCAACGCCTCCGGCAACGTACCGGGAAGTTGCGCTTCCCCTGACGGATCGGCCTCGGTCTCACGGGACATCAGTTGCTTCACCCTCTGAAGGGTAGGACGCCGGGGTGGTCAACTGTCCCGCGATCAACAAAATTTCAGCCCGCTGGGCGAAGAAAGTTGGCCGCTCGGCGCATGGCTCTCAACGGGGGTGGGTACACTCACCCGCTTCTGGCCTCGGCACCCGGCTCCGTCTTTCCTGTTTACTTGCTCCTCTCACGCATACCACGGTACGGCTGAGCCACGCTGGACCGTCCACGTGAGATGGCCCGTGAGATGCCCGTGAGACGCCCATGAGACGGCCTACCCCGCGTGTGCCACCGCCGACAGCCGGTGGACGTCCCGGGCCGAGCCCGTGACCCCGGACAGGAAGCCCCGGGCCCGCGGTGAGGCGTGCTGGGTGAGCCAGGCGGGGTCGATGTCGCAGACCGCGACGCGGACCTCGGTGCCGGCCAGGGCCAGCGGCAGGGTGTGGACGACGGTGGAGGGGAAACTGAGGACCGTTCGGCCGATCGGGCCGCGGCGGGCGATCAGCTCCAGGGGGAGGTCGGGGCGGACGATCTGCAGGCCCGTCTCCACGGCCAGCCGGTGCAGCTTCTCGGCGCTCTCCCGGCGGTGGGCGAAGTAGCGGGCGGCCCCGTGCGCCTTCGCCAGGCCGCGTACGGCGTCCAGGTAGCGGTCGGCCTCGACGACGCCGGTCTCGACCAGGGAGGTGCCGACCATGTCGGCGCCCTTGGTGATGCGCGGCGGGCCGAAGCGGGCGCGGGTCCAGGCGAAGTCGTTCGCGGTGACGGTGACGCCGTCCGGGACGTCCTCGATCGGCATGGAGGAGAAGACCGAGACCTGCCGGTCGGGTGTCGGGGTCAGGCGGTGCCGGGCGGACCGGGAGACGGGCGCGAAGAGCAGGTCGCGCGGGCCTGGTCGGCTGCCCTTGCGGTGCCAGCGCACCAGGCGTTCGCCCTGGGCGAGCTGGGTGACGAACTCCATCGTGGCCGTGCCGTCGTCGACGACCACGAGGTCGTGGGCGCGGGTGATGGTCAGGAGCAGTTGGACGTAGCGCGAGAAGGGGTCGCCCATCACGACCCGTTCGGCCTGGCGCAGGGCGGTGGTGAGGCCGCCCACGGTGCGGAAGGGTGCCGTGGCACCGCCGCGGGCCTCCTCCCAGCGGATCGTGTGGCCCTCCTTGCGGGCCAGTTCCGCCATGCGGCGCAGCTGACCGCGGGTCATCGGGTCCACGGGTGACAGCACCACGAGGGTGAGCTCCGCGCCGGGTGCGCGGGTGTGCGCCCACTCCAGCACGTTCAGCAGTTGTACCGGGCTCTCGACGAAGGTGAGAGTGCGGGGGCCGGCATTCCCGGCGCGGGGGCTCATCGGCGTACGACCGTCCCGTGGTGAGGGCCTTGTGGGGTGGTGGGGCCTGGTGTCAGACGGTGACGGGCTCGCCCGCGGCGTCGGCGATCTCCGCCTCGGCGACGACACCGGTGACGCGGCGCAGCTTCTTCATCGGGCCCAGCTCGGACTCGTAGACCTTCTTGACGCCGTCGCCGAGGGAGGCCTCGATGGTGCGGATGTCGCGCACCAGGCGGGTCAGGCCCTGCGGTTCGACGGAGGCGGCCTGGTCGGAGCCCCACATGGCGCGGTCGAGGGTGATGTGGCGCTCGACGAAGGTGGCGCCGAGGGCGACGGCGGCGAGCGTGGTCTGCAGGCCTGTCTCGTGGCCGGAGTAGCCGATCGGGACGTTCGGGTACTCCTGCTGGAGGGTGTTGATGACCCGCAGGTTCAGCTCCTCGGCCTGCGCCGGGTACGTCGACGTGGCGTGGCACATGAGGATGTTGTCGCTGCCCAGCACCTCGACCGCGTGGCGGATCTGCTTCGGGGTGGACATGCCGGTGGAGAGGATGACCGTGCGGCCGGTGGCGCGCAGGGCGCGCAGCAGCTCGTCGTCGGTGAGCGAGGCGGAGGCGACCTTGTGGGCGGGGACGTCGAACTTCTCCAGGAAGGCGACGGCCTCGGTGTCCCACGGGGAGGCGAACCAGGCGATGTTCTTGGTCCTGCAGTACTCGTCGATCTGGCGGTACTCGTCCTCGCCGAACTCCACGCGGTGGCGGTAGTCGATGTACGTCATCCGGCCCCAGGGGGTGTCCCGCTCGATGTCCCACTGGTCGCGCGGGGTGCAGATCTCGGGGGTGCGCTTCTGGAACTTGACGGCGTCGCAGCCGGCCTCGGCGGCGGCGTCGATCAGCTTGAAGGCGTTCTCCAGCTCGCCGTTGTGGTTGATGCCGATCTCACCGGTGACGTAGACGGGGCGGCCGGGGCCGGCCTCGCGGGTACCGAAGGTGCGGATGCGGGAGTTGGTGCTCATGGCAGTGGTTCCTTACTTGGACTGGGTGATCGTGGGGGATTCGAGGGAGTCGGGGGTGTCGGGGGAGTCGAGCGAGGGGCCGAGGAGCCAGCTCGCGATCTCCCGGACGGCGCCGTCGCCGCCGGGGACGGTGGTGACCGCGCGGGCCGCGCCGCGTACGGCGTCGTGGGCGCTGGCGACCGCCACGGGCCAGCCGACGAGGGCGAAGCACGGGAGGTCGTTGACGTCGTTGCCGACGTAGAGCACGCGTTCGGGCGCGATGCCCTGTTCCTCGCACCACTGCTTGAGCGCGAGGTCCTTGCGGTCGATGCCGTGCAGCACGGGGAGCTTGAGCTTGCGCGCGCGGGCGGCGACGACCGGGTTCACCTCCGTGGACAGGATCAGCATCGTCAGGCCGCTGCGGCGCAGGGCCGCGATGCCGAGTCCGTCGCCGCGGTGCACGGAGACGAACTCCCGTCCGTCGGAGTCGATCAGCACCCGGTCGTCGGTCTGGGTGCCGTCGAAGTCGAGGACGACCGCGTCGATGTCCCGCGCGGTCGGGAGGGCGCCGGGCCGGGCGGCGTCGAAGTGCGGCGCCAGGGCCCGGGCGCGGGCCAGGTCGTGCGGGTCGTCGATCTCCAGGACGCGGGCCGGGTCGGTGCGGACCAGTTCGGTGCGGCCGAAGAAGCGGTGCCCGTGCTTGCGGAAGCCGGGGGCGGCCATGGCGTAGGCGGCGCCGGTCTCCAGCAGGTCCTGGGGGCGGTCCTGGCGGCGGGGGCGGTACGACTTGTCGTGGTTGACGCCGTAGCCGCCGTCGGGGGCGCTGGCCCCTTCGGGCTCGTCCCCGCCGTCGCGCCACACGAAGCCGTGGAACGGCGCCACCGTCACCGCGGTGTCGGCGCCGGCCTCGGCGACCGCGCCGGCCACCCCGTCGATGTCCTCCCGGACGATGAAGGGGCTGGTGCACTGCACGAGCAGGACCACGTCGACGGCGGAGCCGTGCAGCGCCTCGTGGGCGTCCATGGCGTGCAGCACGGCGGCCTCGGAGGTGGCGGTGTCCCCGGCGATGGCGGCGGGCCGCAGCACGACCTCGGCGCCGGCCTCCCGGGCCGCCGCGGCGATGGTCTGGTCGTCGGTGGAGACGACGACGTCCGTCACCAGGCGGGCGGACCGGCACTCGCGCACCGCGCGGGCCACCAGCGGGACGCCGCCGACGGGGGCGAGGTTCTTCGCGGGCACTCCCTTGGAGCCGCCGCGCGCGGGGATCACCGCGAGCACCCGGCGCACCGAAGCGCCCTGGCCCGCTTGCGGGTTGGACATGGGGTCTGCTCCTTGTGCGGGGATCTGGGCGGGGGTGGAGGCTTGGGGGGCGGGGTCGGCCGCGGACGCCGGGCCCGGGACGGGCGCCCGGCCGGTCGCGGACGCCGGAACGGACCCGGGCGCCGGGGCGGGCCCCGTCGGGTGCGGGACGGGTGCGGGGGCCGGGGCGGGCCCGGGAGCCGGAGCGGGCCCGGACGCCGGAACGGGCCCGGACGCCGGAACGGACCCGGACGCCGGAACGGACCCGGGCGCCGGGGCGGGCCCCGGCGGGTGCGGGACGGGTGAGGGGGCCGGAGCGGACCCGGGCGCCGGGGCGGGCCCGAGAGCCGGGTGGGGCGCGGAGGCGGTCACAGCTCCCCCATGCGGCGGATCACCGGGGCGACGCGCTGGACGCCGTGGCGGTAGGCGCCGCGTGCCGCCCTGCGCACGACCTGGCGGACGGGGCCGGGCTCGCGGTCGGCGGCCGGGGCGCCGGGCAGCGGGGTGCCGTCGGTGCCGAGGTGGTGGCGGGCGAGGATGCCGGGCAGGTAGCCGGGGGCGGTGACGGGTGTGTAGTACGGGGTAAGCGGCGGCAGTCCGCCGGACCGGCCGAGCAGGGCGGCGATGCGGTCGCGGGCCTCGTCGAAGGCGGTCGCGTACCCGCCGTCCGCCGCGACGCCCTGCCGGGCGACCCACTCGGCGTCGGGTGCCGGGCGGTGGCCCTCGTCGAGCTGGTCCCAGGAGGCGAGGCAGCCGGAGCCGACGAAGTGGTGGTTGCCGAGGGTCTCGCGGACCCCCAGGTCGGTGAGGACGACCGTCGGGATGCGCCGGTGCAGGGACTCCAGAGCCGCCGTGGAGCTGATGGTGACCAGCAGGTCGGTGCGGTCCAGGACCTCGCCCATGTGCCCGTAGACCAGGCGGAAGTTGGGCGGCGGATCGGCCCGCTGCACCAGCTTCTGGTACGGCAGCTCCTCGATGTGCGTGGTGTGCTCGCCGGGCTTGGAGCGCAGCTTGAGCAGCACCTCGCGCTCGGGGTGCCGGCGGGCGTGCCGGATCAGCCGTTCGAGGAGGTACGTACGGTCCTTGCGGCTGTCCGGGACGGACGGCTGGGCGGCGAAGACCACCGTGTAGGGGCGGTCGGTGCCGTCGGGCTCGCCCGGGTACCCCGCGCCGCCCAGGAAGGGCAGGGCCACCTCGGTCACGGCGTCGGCGCCGGCGCCGACCCCCTCGTACACGGAACGGAAACGCTCCGCGTCCTGGCGGGAGTTGGCGAGGACCAGGTCGGCGCCGTGGCGCAGCAGCAGGCCGTCGGCGAGCTTCTCGTAGACGACGCCGACGTAGCCGGTGACGACCACGGGCCGGTCGGCCCGGTCCCGCCAGACGCGCCCGAGTCCGTGCAGCATCGCCTGGACGCCGCCGCCGACCAGGGCGAGGACGAGGACGTCGTAGGACTCCTCGCCCGTCGCCGCCTCCATGGCGCGCAGGAACTCGACGGCGGTCACCTCGCGGAGCGAGTCCGCGGTGACGCCGACCTCTTGCAGCTGGCGGGCGGTGGGGGTGGCTCGGCCGCGCAGGAGGTAGCCGTCGAGGCGGATGTACTCCGGTTCCGCGGGGGAGATCCGGGTCGCGGTGAGCGCGCCCCATTTCCACCGGGTGTCGGAGTCCGCCAGGACGGCGACTCGCAGGGCCTTCGTTGCACTTGCTGGCACGCCGTAGACGCTAGGAAGCCATTTCTAGGAACCGCCCAACCGGAATCCAACAAATGGTGAACAGCACATCGCCGACAGGGGAATCAGCTCGCCCGGCATCCGTAAAAATGTTCGCTTCACTGCTTCGCCACGCCGCGTTCACCTCACATCAAGGCGGCGGTCAAACCGAATGCCGGGCCGGCGCATAACGTCGCTCACGTGCCCAAGCTCTCCGTCATCGTGCCGTTCTACAACGTTCGGCAGTACGCACCAGACACTCTGCGGAGTCTGCGCGCAAACGCGCGGGACGACTTCGAATTCATTCTCGTCGACGACTGCTCGACCGACGGGACCGCGGACCTCCTCGTCCGTGCCGAGCGCGAGCTGCCGGGGGCGGTGCTGGTCATACACGAGAAGAACGGCGGCCTGGCGACCGCCCGCAACACCGGCATCGACCGGGCGCGCGGCGAGTACATCGCCTTCCTGGACGGCGACGACTGGCTGGCGCCGGGCCACTGCGCCCGGCTGGTGGCCGCGATCGAGGGCCTGGACGTCGACTTCGTGCGCACCGACCACGTGCAGTGCACAGGCCGGGCGCGCACCTTGCACCGCGTCCCGCACGGCCGCCGCAACGTGGCGCTGCGTCCGCGGGACGCGATCCTGCCCGCGCACCGCTCGACCTCCGTGGACTACGCGTACGCGTGGGCGGGGATCTATCACCGGCGGCTGGCCGAGCGCGGTCTGCTGCACTTCACCGACGGGCTGCGCACGGCCGAGGACCGGCCGTGGATCTGGAAGCTGCACCGGGAGGCGGGCTCCTTCGCGGTGACCGGGCTGCTCGGCTCCTTCTACCGGCGCGGGGTGGCGTCCTCGCTCACCCAGATCGGTGACGTCCGCCAGCTCGACTTCATCCGCGCGTTCGACGAGGTCGTCGCGGGGGCGGCGGGTGACGCGGAGGCGGAGCTGCTGCTGCCCAAGGCCGTGCGGACGTACTGCGCGATCATTTCCCACCATCTCGGTTCCATCGAAAGGTTCGAGCCTGCCGTGGCGCGGAAACTCAAGGAGATGAGCGCGGCGGCGCTGCGGCGGATGCCGCAGGACGCGCTCGACGTCGCGCTCGGGTCGATGGACGCCGAGCGCGCCACGCGGCTGCGCCGGCTGCGCCGGCGTGCGGGGACGGGGGCGGCGGCGTGACCACACAGATCTTCCTGGCGTCGACGCTGTACGGCACGGCGACGCTCGCGGCGGCCCTGGACACCGGCTGCTTCGCCCCGGCCGACCGGCGGATCCTGCTGGTCTCCAACAACGCGGCGACGCCCGAGACGGCTCCGTCCGTCGACCGGATGCCGGGATTCGAGCGGCTGCGCGACCGGTTCGACGACGTGGTGTCGTGGAACGAGGCGATCTTCCCCTTCCACCCCGGCGGCTGGTCGCCGCGGCTGGACGACGTACCGATGTGGGAGCGGCATCTGCGGCTGGCCTGGGGCATCGGCGACGACGACGTGGCGCTGGCCGTGGAGTCGATCCAGGTGCACCCCGCGCTCGGCGTGGCGCAGATCTTCACCGACGCGCCGCTCACCGTCTACGCGGACGGGCTGATGAGCCACGGGCCCACCCGCACCAAGCTGGCCCCGCTGGTCGGCACGCGCGTCGAACGGCTGCTCCACCTGGACCTGGTGCCGGGGCTCGCGCCGCTGCTGCTGACGGAGTTCGGCGTCGAGCAGGAGATCGTGCCGGCCCCGGCGTTCACGAAGGTGCTCGCCGAGCTGGCGGAGACCGGCGCGGGTCTGCCGGACGTGGAGCGGCCCGCGGTGCTGCTCGGCCAGTACCTCTCGGCGCTGGGGGTGCTCTCCGCCGAGGAGGAGGAAGACCTGCACGTGCGGATGCTGACCGGTGCGGCGGCGCTCGGGCACACCCGCGTGGTGTTCAAGTCCCACCCGACCGCGCCGGCCCGGTTCACGCGGACGCTGGAGCGGGAGGCCGGGAGACTCGGCGTCGAGCTGCACGTGGTGGAGACGCCGGTCCTCGCGGAGGTGCTGTTCCAGCGGACCCGCCCGGCGCTGGTCGTCGGCTGCTTCTCCACGGCGCTGCTCACCGCGTCGACGCTGTACGGGCTGCCGGTGGCGCGGGTCGGCACCGAGACGCTGCTGGACCGGCTGACGCCGTACGAGAACAGCAACCGCGTCCCCGCGACCCTCGTGGACGCGCTGCTGCCGGACCTCTCCGACGCCGCGGCGGTCGCCGAGGGCCGGCCCGCCACGGACGCCGACACCCTGACCGCGCTGCTGCGGACCGTCGGCTTCGCGATGCAGCCGAAGGTCCTCCCGGAGCTGCGCCCCGCCGCCGAGACCTACCTCCGCACCAGCCTGACCCCACACACCTGGCGCTACTTCAAGAAGCGCCGCCTCACGTCCCTGGGCCTCCCCGGCGGCATCCCGTCCCGCCTGGCGTTCCTGCCGCACAACTCGACGGCCCGGAGGGTCGTGCGACGGGCGCGGGCGGTCCGGCGGTCCCTGGGGCGTTGAGGCGGCCGGATGCCGGGTGGGCGCGGGGCTCCTGGACGGGGCGAGTGTTCACCCGGTGTCCGTCCCCCGGACACCCGCGGAGCGTTGGGCTGCGGCACATTCGGGCTCCGGTCGGAGAACGGTGGAGCGCATGACGAAACCCCTGGCGGGATTGTTCAGGGCACGGCAGAAGGACGCCGCCAGGCCGGTGCTGTACGCGCGGAGCATGCGTCTGTGCGGTGAGCACCTCGCCGGGGAGGGCGACGGGGCCGGCGTCCCGCAGGTGCGGCTCACCCGGGCGATCGGCGTGTTCGCGGCCTCGCTGGACAGCCCGTCGGCCGACCCCTTCGACGCCCTGCTCCAGGTCGGCGAGCGGGCGCTGGAGGCGGGCGGGGAGCGCGGGCTGGGCCTGGCACTCGGGCTCGCCGAGTCGGCGGCCGGGATCCGGCAGCGGTCCAAGGGCGCCTGGCGGCTGCGCGGCCTGGCGCTGGACGGGCTCGGCCGCGGGGACGAGGCGCTCCAGTGCTACGAGCGCTACGTCACGCTCCTCGGCGGCGGCGCCCCGGCGCCCGAGGTCGCCCGCGGGATGGACACCCTGCGCCGCCGCCGGGCCTGCCTCGAAGCGGCCGTGGCGCTCTTCCCCGAGGCGGGCGCCGGTCTCGCCGGCCTGCTCCGCGAGCCCGCAGCGACCACCGCGGTCGTCGAACCCCGGTTCGCCTCCTTCGTACGGGAGAGGCTGGCCGAGCACGGCCCGGGCGACCCGGCGGTGCGGCGCCTGCTGGAGCTGCACGGCCGCCACCGGCGCCTCGTCGAGCAGGGCGCCGCACCCGAACCACTGCTCGGCGGCGCCACCCCCGTCGGCGTGGCCGGCCTGCGGGGCCTGATCGCGGGGCGGACGGCGTGCCTGGTCGCGAACGCCGCGGACGTCGCCGCGAGCACCCTGGGCCCCGAGATCGACCGCTACGACCTGGTGGTGCGCTGCGACGGCCACCGCGTCCGCGCCGAGGGCACCGGCGAGCGCACCGGCCTGCACGCCGTCACGCTGCGGGGCGGCGCCCCCTGGGAGGAGCCCGCCTGGACGCGGCCGGCCGGCATCCGGCTGGTCTTCGGCGACCCGGCCGCCGACTGGCGCCGCGCCGTACGGACCCGGCTGGCCCCCGGGGCGCAGGAGCACGTCGGCGACGCCTCCCTGCGCCGCCCGCTCGCCGATCCGGCCCTGCTGGGCGAGGGCGGCTGGGAGCCGGCGACGACCACCGCCTTCACCGTGCTCAGGCTCCTGGACTTCCTGGACGCGAGCCCCCGCCTCGACCTGATCGGCTTCACCCTGCCCGGGCGGCTGCGGCCGAGGGAGGCCGAGTGGGTCATGGACCGCGCGACGCACGTAGACGACAGCAAGATGAGGATCGCCCTGCGTTGACTTCCTTCCCCTCCTGAGGGAGGGGGGTCCTACGGCTCGCGCCGCAGGAGTTTCTGCTTCATCGCCGACTGCCCGCCCGGAGTACTCCGTTGAGGTCTTACACCAGCTCCACAGACAGACGCCGTCAGCCCGACGGCCAGGATGTTCTTCGCTGCGTTCACGTCCCTGTCGTGGGTCGCTCCACAGGCGCACGTCCATGCACGGACGTTCAGCGGCATCTTGTCCTGCAAGGTGCCGCAGGCGGAACAGAGCTTGGAGGAGGGGAACCAGCGGTCGATCGCGATTACGTCGCGCCCGTACCACTGGGCCTTGTACTCCAGCATGCTCCGGAACTCCGACCAGGCCGCGTCGCTGATGGCACGGGCCAGGCTGCCGTTCTTCACCATGTTCCGGACGGCGAGGTCCTCGATCACGATCGTTTGGTTCTCACGAACGAGCTGTGTGGTGAGTTTGTGCAGAAGGTCACGCCTGCGGTCGGTGATGCGGGCGCAAACCTGGGCGACCTTCCGGCGGGCCTTGGCCCGGTTGGCTCCGTCGCCCTTGGCCTTGCGGGCGAGCTGCCGCTGGGCCCTGGCGAGGCGGGCGCGGTCACGCCGCTCGTGCCGGGGGTTGGAGACCTTCTCACCGGTCGAGAGGGTCAGCAGGTGGTCGAGGCCGACGTCGATACCGACGGCAGTGCCGGTGGCGGGCAGCGGCATCACGGTCGGGTCCTCGCACAGCAGGGACACGTACCAGCGTCCGGCGGCGTCCTGCGACACGGTCACCGTGGACGGCGTCGCGCCCTCGGGCAGGGGACGGGACCACACGATGCCGAGCGGCTCCGCCATCTTCGCCAGGGTCAGTTTCCCGTCCCTGAACCGGAAGGCGCTGGTGGTGTACTCCGCCGACTTCCGCGACTTCTTCCGCGACTTGAAGCGCGGGTACTTGGCACGCTTGCCGAAGAAGTTGGCGAACGCCGTCTGGAGGTGCCGCAGGGCCTGCTGGAGGGGGACCGAGGAGACCTCGTTGAGGTACGCGAGTTCCTCGGTCTTCTTCCAGGCCGTGAGCATCGCCGACGTCTGGTTGTAGTTCACCCGCTCCTGCCGCGTCCACGCTTCCGTGTGTGCGGCCAGGGCGAGGTTGTAGACCTTTCGCACGCATCCGAACGTGCGGGACAGCTCTGCCGCCTGCGCATCGGTCGGACGGAAGCGGTACTTGAACGCCCGCTTCACGTGGATGGTCTTCACGATTCACACATTGAACCTTCAGTTAGTGAAGGTGCACAGACAGTTGCGGGTGAACATCGGTCCGCCCTGGCAGCGAACCGGCCCGCCCTTCCCCGCTCCAAGCGAACTTCGCTGCCTCCCCCGGCTGAAACCGGGGGTATCCACGAAGGAAGGCTTAGATGACCCACTCCCCCGCCTCGGCGGACGACCGGAGCACCGTCACCGGCAGACGCCGGATCGCCTTCGCCGTCCACACCGACCGGGACGGCCTGTCCCGCCTCTCCACGCTGATACGCAGTCTGGCGCTGACCAACCCGGGGGTGTGCGAGGACTTCGTGGTCCTCCACCCCGGTCTGCCCGACGACGCGTTCGACGCGCTGCGGCCGCTGCACCCGCGCCTCGTCACCCGCCGCGCGGAGGGCGGCCGCGGGGACGTCCTCCGGCTGGAGGGGTACGACACCGTCATCGCCCTCGATCCCGGCATGGTCGTCCTGGGCGACCTCGGCGAGCTGCTGCGGATGCGCCGCGAGGTGGCCGCCGTACCGCGGTCGCCGCACGACGGACGGCACGCCGGAGAGCAGGACGGGGAGCGGCCGAGGGTGCTGCCCGACGGGCTGATCGTCGTCCAGCGCGCGGACGTGGACGACGCGTTGGCGACCCGGCTCGCCGCCGGCTCCGGCTCCGGCTCCGGCTCCGGCGAGGGCATGGCGTCCGACGGCGCCCTCACCCCGCTCGACGCGCGGTACGACTTCCCCGCCCGCCGCCTGCACGACGACCTGCCGGTGCCCGAGGACGTCGTCGTCCTGCGCCTCACGGGACCGTCCGACGCCCCCGGGCACGGCCCGGCGGCCGAGGCGCGGCACCGTTTCGAGCTGGGCGACGAGGAGTTCCGCGCCGCCTTCCGCGCCCTGCGCGGCCGCAAGCACCCCGAGCTGCTGGCGCACTACGCCCCGCCCCTGCTGAAGGCCCGTCCCTCGCTGGACCTGGCCCGCACGGTCGCCGACGTGTACCGCGGGCAGGGCCGGTACGACGAGGCGGTCGAGGTCCTCGCGCCCGTCGTGGCGGACCGGCTGGACGCGCCGCGCTGCCACGAGACCCTGGGCGTCTGCCTGATGGCGCTGTCCCGCTACGACGAGGCCGAGGCCCACCTGCTGCTGGCGGCCGCCTCCCCCGACGTCGCCCCGCGCGCCTTCGCGCAGCTCGCCCGGCTGGCCTGGCTCCGCGGCCGGGAGGCGGACGCGCACGCCTACGCCCGCGAGGGCCTGGACGCCGACCCGACCGACGCGGGCTGCCACGCCTGGTACGTCCGCACCCGGACGCGGGAGCCGGAGGGCGGTGCCGCCGCTCCCGAGCCGGACCCCGCCGAACAGCTCGCGCACGTGGCGCTGTTCGCCGAGGGGGACGAGAACGCCGGGGACAAGGTCCTGCCCGAGGCCGTACGCATGTGCTTCGGCCCCGACACGGGCCCCCGCCACTGGTACCCCCAGCCGGTGCACCGGCTGGTCGACGAGGCGGCCCTGGAGCAACTGAACGCGCGCCGCGGGGTGGTCGTGGGCGGCGGCGGGCTCTTCCTCCCGGACACCTCGCCCAACGGCAACAGCCACTGGCAGTGGAACGTGCCGGACGACCTGCTGGCCCGCGTCACCGCGCCGCTCGCGGTGTTCGCGGTCGGCTACAACGTCTTCGACGGACAGCTGTACCGGCGGCGCCGGTTCGCCGAGAGCCTGCGCGTCCTCGTGGAGCGGTCGGCGTTCTTCGGGCTGCGCAACCACGGCTCCATCGACCGCGTCCGCGAGCTGCTCCCCGCCTCGCTGCGCGACCGGGTGCGCTACCAGCCCTGCCCGACCACGGTGGCCCGGCAACTGCTCCCGGGCCGCTTCGAGGCGGCCGAGCGGTCCGACACCGTCCTGGTCAACTGCGCCTACGACCGCGCGGGCCTGCGGTTCGGCCACGACTACGGGCACTTCCTCGCCCAGACGGCCCACGCCCTCGGCGCGCTGCGGGAGCGGGCGGACGTCCGGTACGCGGCGCACATGCCGGCCGACGAGCGGTTCGTGCACGACCTGCGCCGGGAGCACGGCATCGCCCTGCCCGTCGAGCGGCTCTACGCCCTGTCGAACGACGCGATCCGCGACCTGTACGCCCGTGCGCGACTGGTGATCGGGATGCGCGGGCACGCCGGGATGATCCCGTTCGGCTGCGGGACTCCGATCCTGAGCCTCGTCTCCCATCCGAAGCTGGCCTACTTCCTGTCGGACATCGGGCGCCCGGAGTGGGGGCTGTCGGTGCACGACCGGGAGCTGGGACCGCGCCTGGCGGAGCGGGCGTCCGCGGTGCTCGACGACCACGCGACGGCGGTCGCCGACGTGCACCGCGCGCAGGAATTCCTGTGGAAGACCACGCAGGCGAACCTCCAGGAACTCCGGGGCGTGTTCGACCCGACGTGAACCACGGGCGCGAATCACCAAGAATTCACTTCCACCGCGAACGGAGTTCGCTTTTCCGCGCCCGATTGGACACCGGCGGATTCGGCGGCGTCGTTAGCCTGTTCCAATCCCCGACCTTCGAGCGTGAGAGGCCCGCGTGCCGAAACTGTCCGTCGTCGTCCCCATGCACAATGTGGAGACTTTCGCCGAGAGCACTCTGAGAAGTCTCGCCAACAACGCGGACCCGGACTTCGAGTTCCTGCTCGTCGACGACTGCTCCACGGATGCCACGCCATGGGTGATCGACCGCTGGGCGGAGCGACGCCCCGACACCCGGGTGATCCGGCACGAGACCAACCGGGGCATAGCGCAGGCCCGCAACAGCGGAATCGACGCGGCCCGGGGCGAGTACGTCACGTTCCTCGACGGCGACGACTGGTACTGGCCGGGCTACCTGCCCGAACTCGTGCGCAGTATGGACGAGTTGGGCTGCGACTTCGCCCGCACCGACCATGTGCAGGCCACCGGCACGGAGCGGGTGATCAAGCGGCCGCCGGCGCCCGTGCGCAACACCGTGATGGACCCGCGCGACGGCATCGCGCCGCCGCACATGGAGACGATGGTGGACTACCCCTTCGTCTGGGCGGGGATCTACCGCCGGCACCTCTTCGCCGACGGCGGGATGCGCTTCGCGACCGAACTGCGCACCGCGGAGGACCGGTTGTGGATCTGGCGCCTGCATCTGAAGGCCCGCTCGTACGCGTCCGTCGGTCTGCACGGCGTGTTCTACCGGCGCGGCGTCGCCACCTCGCTGACGCAGATCAAGGACTCCCGGCAGCTGGACTTCATCCCGGCCTACGACATGCTCCTCGCGGACCTGCTGAAGGACCCGGAGGCCGAGCGCTTCCTGCCGAAGGCCGTGCGGACGTACTGCGCCATGATCGCCTTCCACCTCGGCAAGGTGGACGAGTACGAGTCGGCGGCGGCCCAGCGGCTGCGCCGGGAGGCACGGGACGCGCTGCACCGTATGCCCCAGCACGTGCTGGAGGAGACCCTCCGGACCATCGACAGGACTCGCGGCAGGCTGCTCAACCGCCTGCGTGACGGGCGGAAGGCTGCCTGACCCATGTCCCACACCACCTCCACGCCCCACCGGACCCAGATCTTCCAGGTCTCCACCCTGTACGGAGCGGCCACCCTCGCCGCGGCGCTCGACGCGGGCCTGTTCGGGCCGCGCCACGGCGCCCGGCGGGTGCTGCTGATCTCGAACAACGCGGCGATACCCGAGACCGCGCTGCGGCTGGACGAGATGCACGGGTACGGGCGAATAACGGCGCGGTTCGACTCCGTCGTCAGCTGGAACGAGGCGATCCGCCCGCACCACCCCAGCGCCTGGGGCCCGCGCGGAAACGACACGGCACTGTGGCAGGAGGCCTTCCGGCTGGCCTGGGGCATCGACGAGCGGGACCTGGTCGAGCTGGCGGTCGAGTCGATCCAGGTCAACCCGGCCCGCGCACTGGCGGCGATCTTCTCCGAGAGCGCCGTCCACGTGTACGCCGACGGCCTGATGAGCTACGGCCCGACCCGCGAGAAGCTCCCGCTGACCATCGCGAGCCGCGTGCGGCGCCTCCTCCACCTGGACCTGATCCCGGGGCTGCGGCCCCTGCTGCTGTCCGAGTACGGCGTCGAGCCCGAGATCGTCCCCGACGACGCGTTCCGCGCCGTGCTCGACGAGATCTCCCGGGACGCGGCGGACGACTCCGAACTGGCCCCGGTGATCCGGGAGAAGCCGACGGCCGTGCTGCTCGGCCAGTACCTGGCGGCGATCAACATCCTCACCGCGCAGGAGGAGGAGGACCTGCACGTCCGGATGCTCACCGGGGCCGCGCGGGCCGGGCACCGGTCCGTGGTCTTCAAGCCGCACCCGACGGCCCCCGCCGGTTACACGGCGGCCCTGAGCAAGGCGGCGGCGGACGCGGGCGTACGGCTCACCGTGCTGGACGCGCCGCTGCTGGCCGAGACGCTGTACGACCGCTGCGCGCCCGAACTGGTCGTCGGCTGCTTCTCGACGGCGATGGTGACCGCCTCGGCCTACTACGACGTGCCCGTCGCCCGGGTGGGGACGGCGCTGGTGATGGAGCGGCTCAAGCCGTACCCGAACAGCAACCGGGTGCCACTGGCCGTGGTCGACCACCTGGTGCCCGACCTGGAGCGCGGCGAGGAGCCGGCCCGCGTCGGCGCGGCACCCGAGACGCTGTCACCGCTGGTGCGGGCGATCGGCTTCTGCATGCAGCCCAAGACGTACGCGGACCTGCGGGAGCCGACCGAGGCGTGGCTGCGCGCCCAGCTGGCCGCCACCCCGGCCCACTACTTCCCCGAGCTGCGGCTGACGGAGCTGGGGCTGCCCGGCAGCCGCCCGCAGCTGCGCGCGAGGCTCCAGGTGCGGCGGGCCCGGCGGATGGTGCGCAGGGCGGTGCGGCGCGGCGCCGGCAAGAAGTGACCCGGGCCGGGCCGCGGGCGCCGTCCGCCCGCGGCCCGGCCGTCGTCGCGGTCCCCGCCGCTCAGCCCAGCCAGCGGCCCAGCCGCAGCCGGGTCCAGAGCAGGGCGGCGGCGAACGACAGCACGACCGTCGCGACCGTCAGCCCGGCGAGCCCGCCCACGGCGCCCGCCCAGCCCGCGTCCGCGGAGACCACGCGCGGGGCGAGCGCCTCCAGGAACATCAGGTGGACCAGGTAGGCCCCGAAGGAGGCCCCGGCGAGCCGGGCGAGGAGCGGACGGAAGCGCTCCGGCACCCTGATCCGGTTGAGGGCCATCAGCAGGGTCCCCGCCAGCAGCGCCACCACGAGCGAGCCGTACGGGCCCGGGAAGTGCACCCGGTGCTCGTAGACGGCCACCGCGGCCCACGCGCACAGCCCGCCGGCCAGCCACAGCAGCCGTCGTCCCCGGCCGCCGACGGCGGAACCCGGCAGCGAGAGCAGGGCGGCCCCGGCGACGGCGTACACGATCTGGTAGACGCCGAACTGCCAGGCGAAGGGCGGGACCCGGACGTCGAGGAGGCGCCCGAGGTCGCCGAGCACGGTCGGCGCGAGGGCGATGCCGAGCAGCGCGGCACCCGCGCCCCAGGGCCTTCTGCCGCTCCGGACCAGGACGGCCACCGAGAGCAGCAGGATCACGGGGACGTAGGCGTACAGGTACCAGAGGTGGAAGGCCGGCCGGACGGAGCCGAACACCGCGTCCAGGGCGAGGTCGCGCACGGGGTCGGTGTGGGCGTCCCGCGCCCGGTCCCAGAGGAGGTACGCGGCGGTCCACACGGCCATCGGGACGACGATGCGGATCAGCCGCTTGCGGACCTGGCCGTCGTCACGGGGCGGCGCGCCGCTGAGCACGACCCACCCGGCGATGGCGAAGAAGAGCGGCACGGCGCACCGGCTCAGCGCGTCCCCGGTGAGGGCGGTCCAGTAGACGGGCCCGCCGCCCGCGGGGGTGCGGTCCACGGCCTTCATGAGTTCGCCCGCGGCGTGGCAGACGATGACCCCGACCGAGGCCAGGACGCGGACGAGGTCGATGTCGTACCGGTGCTCCCCCCGGACGCGCGGGGGCGGGGGCGGGGGCGCCGCGGCGGGGGCGGCGGGCCGTACGGAGTCGGCGGCGGTCAGGGGCTCGGCGGCGATGGGTGGTCACTCCCGGGTAGGACGCGCGGGGACATCGGTGCAGGCTATGAGGGCGCCGTGAGCGGCCGGAAGCCGTGCCGGATGAACATCGGCCACCTGTGCGTGACCTTCCGGTGAACGGCGGGAGACGTCGTCCGGCGGCCTCCCGGAGTTCCGCAGAAGTTCGCCCGGCGGCCCGTCCGGAGGCAGCGCGTCCGGCCGGGGACCTCCCTAGTCTGGCCGCACCCACCCCACTGGCGTTCCGCGTACCCACCTGCTCCCCGTGACGGATCGAGGTCGTTCGCCCATGAACAGCCGTTCCCTGCTCCGCAGTCCGGTCTCCCGGCGTCTGCTGCGTCCCGTGGCGGATCTGATCGACCAGCGCATCGACCGCCGGGTGCGCTCGGCGGTCCGGGAGGCCACTCCGCACCGGCTGACCTGCGACGTGCTGCTCGGCGCGGACGGCCGGGGCCTGTCCCGGGTGCTGGCCGAGGGCCCGCTGGAGCGGCTGCGCGCCGAGGTGGCGGCGCTGTCCGGCGACCGTGCCGCGGCCACCCGTAACGTCACGACCGCCTACCGTCTCCTGATCGCGCTGGAGTCGCTGGGCGTGGGCCGGATCGCGGGCGGCACCATGAACATCTGCGGCAAGCTCGCCACCGTCCCGCTGCTCGGCCCGCCGAACGACGAGATCCTGGAGATAGGGACGCTGTACGGCATGTTCTCCACCGGGCTGGTCCGGATGCTGGAGCGCGACGGCCGCAGCCCGGGCCTGACCATCGTGGACCCCTTCGCCGGTGTGCAGCTCCAGCCCGGCACCACCGTGCGTCCCGACCCGACGGGCACCCCGGTCGACGAGCACGCCGTGCGCACCAACCTGGCCCTCGCCGGGCGGGCGGGCGCGGAGGCCCGGATCCGGCGCGGCTACTCCGAGGACCCCGAGACCCGGGCGGCCGTCTCGGACCGCGCGTACGGCGTGATCGTCGTCGACGGCGACCACTCGGCGAAGGGGGTCCGCCAGGACCTCCAGTGGGCCGAGGAGATCGCCGCGCCGGGCGGGATCGTCGTCCTGGACGACTACGGCGACCCGAGCTGGCCGGGCATCAAGGAGGCCCTGGACGACCATCTGCGGGACGGCACGCGCTTCACCTACCTGGGCAGGGCGGCCCACTCCGCCTTCCTGCGGGCGTCCCGAGCGCCGTTCGGCGGCACCCCGGACGGGTGATGGGGGATGCCCCGAACCCGCGGTCCGAGGGTGCCGTCGGCGCCCTCCCGGATGCCGTCGGAGCGGCCACCGGCGCCCGGGTTGCGGACGGTGCCTGCCCGGACGCGTTGAGCAATTCGTGCGATTTTCCTTCCATCGAATCGTGCGCGCCGACCCCTTTTCGGGCCTGGAGGAGGCATCCTCCCCTCATGGCCACTGCGCAAGAGACGCACGAGTACCCCGGTGAGCTGAACGACGTCCCCGGCTGGTTCTGGCCGCTGGACCAGGTGCTGTTCTCCTGGTTCCTGGAGCGCCAGGAGACCATGGACACCCGCGGCGACCTGCTGGAACTGGGTGCCTATCTGGGCAAGAGCGCGATCCTGCTCGGGCACCGGCTGCGGGACGGCGAGACGCTCACCGTCTGCGACCTGTTCGGAGCCGAGCCGCCGGACGCGGCCAACCGGGCGGAGGCGGCGAAGTCGTACTCCTCCCTCACCCGGCAGGCCTTCGAACGGAACTACCTCTCCTTCCACAAGACCCTGCCCACCATCGTCCAGGCGCCCAGCTCCGCGATCGTCGACGAGGTCGCGCCGGGCAGCTGCCGCTTCGTCCACATCGACGCCTCGCACCTGTACGAGCACGTCGAGGGCGACATCGGCGCGGCCCGCGATCTGCTGGGGCCCGACGGGATCGTCGTCCTCGACGACTTCCGCAGCGAGCACACCCCGGGCGTGGCCGTCGCCGCCTGGGAGGCGGTGCTCAACCGCGGGCTTCGCCCGGTCTGCCTGAGCAGCCAGAAGCTGTACGGCACCTGGGGCGACCCGGAGCCGGTGCAGGAGGCCCTGCTGGCCGCGCTGCGCGGGCGCGACGACATCGCCGTGACGGTGGAGCGGGCCGCGGGACAGCGGCTGGTGCGGACCCGCGCCAAGAGCAAGCGGCTGAGCCCGCCCCCGCTGCCGGTCTCCCGCTACCCGGCGCCGGCCGAGCCGGAGGCACCGCCGGCGGACACCGCACCCGTACCGGGCCAGACCACCCAGCCGCGCCCGGCGGGCCGCACGCCGCGGGCCACCCGGCCGCCGAGCCCGCGCGCCCGGACCCGCCGGCTGGCCCTGGACCTGCTCCCGCCGATCGTCACCCGCGCGGTGCGCAGGTACCTGGCCGCCCGGCGGACGAAGGCGGGCAGGCCGGGTCAGTCCAGGCCGTAGGCCGTGCCGATGCCCGTGATCACCAGGGCGAGCGCTTCCTCGAAGTGCCGCTCGTAGTCCGTGAAGATCTCCGCGCCCGCCGCGGCCGTCAGTGGGTAGGCGGCCAGCAGGCGGGCGCGTTCGTCCACGTCGAAACCCTCCCGGCGCTCGTCGGGCAGCGGCTGGACGCCCTGTTCCTCGGTGACGAAACCGAGCGTGAACAGGTACGCCGTCGTACTGGCCCGCACCGCCTGGGCGAGGGTGAGCCCGGCGGCCGTGAACAGGCGCAGGCTGTCCTCCATCTGCTCCGCGTGCTCGGCGCCGGTGAAGCGTGAGCCGCTGAACACCCTGGCGCCGTCCCGGTAGCCGAGCAGGCTCGCGCGCAGGCCGCGGTTGGTCTTGAGCAGTCGCTCCCGCCAGGTGTCGGCCGGGTCGAGCGGGGTCCCCGCCACCATCCGCCGGTACATCTCGGTGGCCATCTCGTCGAGCAGGGCCTGCTTGTCCTTGAAGTGCCAGTACAGGGCGGGCGCCTTGACGTCCAGCTCCCTGGCGATGGTGCGCAGGGTCAGGCCGTCCAGACCGACGTCGTTCAGCAGTCTCAGCGCCGTGTCCGCGACCCGTCGGCGGTCCAGGGGGGTGCGTCGTTCGGTACTCACGCTTGACAGCTTAACGGCGTTAAGTCCATTCTCGGACCCACGTAGCACTTAACAACGTTAAGGAGAGTGGCCGTGGACACGGACGTTCTGGTCGTCGGCGCGGGTCCCACCGGTCTCGCCCTCGGCATCGACCTGGCCAGGCGCGGGGTGGACGCGCTGGTCGTGGAGGGCGCCGGCACGCTGTTCCCCGGCTCGCGGGGCAAGGGAATCCAGCCGCGCACGATGGAGGTCTTCGACGACCTCGGAGTCCTCGACGCCGTCCACGCGGCGGGCGGCACCTATCCGGTCGGCATGGTCTGGCGGGATGGCGAGCGGGTCGGCGAGCACCGGATGTTCGACCCGGCGAAGGCGAGCGAGGGCGCGCCGTACGACGCGCCGTGGATGGTCCCGCAGTGGCGGACGCAGGAGATCCTGGCCGCGCGGCTGACCGAGCTGGGCGGCGGGGTGTCCTTCGGCCGGGAGGTCACCGGCGTGACGCAGGACGCGGACGGCGTCACCGCGCACTTCGCCTCGGGTCCGGCCGTCCGGGCCCGCTACCTGGTCGCGGCGGACGGCGGACGATCGGCGGTGCGGCGCGCGGTGGGCATCGGCATAACCGGGGAGGCCGTCGACCCGCACCCGACGCTGGTCGCGGACGTCCGGATCACCGGCCTGGACCGCGACAACTGGCACATCTTCCCGCCCCGCGACGGCGACGAGGGCGTCGGCTTCCTCGCCGTCTGCCCGCTGGCCGGCACCGAGGACTTCCAGGTGGTCGCCCGGTTCCCTGAGGCCACGGCGGTCGACCTCACCCCGGACGGGATCCGCGCGGTCGTCGCCGCCCGCTCGCACCTCGCCCCCGAGGCCGTCACCGAGGTGCGCTGGGCCTCCGACTTCCGGCCCCGCGCCGCCCTGGCCGACCGCTTCCGCGCGGGCCGGGTCTTCCTCGCCGGGGACGCGGCGCACGTGCACTCACCCGCGGGCGGCCAGGGTCTGAACACCAGCGTCCAGGACGCCTACAACCTCGGCTGGAAGCTGGGCGCCGTCCTGCGCGACGGAGCCCCGGAGGCGCTGCTGGACAGCTACGAGGCGGAACGGCGCCCGGTCGCCGACCGGATGCTCGGCCTGTCCACCGGCGTCCACCGCGGCGAGGTGCGGCGCGGGGACGCGACCCGCCAGCTGGGGCTGGGATACCGGGACTCGGCCCTGACCGTGGAGGCGCGGTCGGCGGTCCCGGGGGACGCGCTGCGGGCCGGCGACCGCGCTCCCGACGGGAAGGTGGACGGCGTGCGGCTCTTCGACGCGTTCCGGGGACCGCACTGGACGCTGCTGGCGCTGGGCGCGGAGGCCCCCGCGGCGCCCGGCGGTGTGGACGGCGCGGTGCGGGTGGTGCGCGGGGAGCCGCACCCGGCGTACGGCACGGGCCTGTTCCTCGTACGCCCGGACGGGTACGTCGGCTGGGCGGGCGACTCCCCGGCCGGCCTCGACGCCCATCTCGCGCGCTTCGGCCGGTCCTGAGGGAGCCCGGCGGCTACGCGCTCGCGACCGAGAGCTTCACGGCGAAGCCCAGGAACAGCGCGCCCGCCGCCGAGGTCGCCCCCGCCGAGAGCCTCCTGCGGCGCCGGAAGGCGGCGGCGAGCCGGGTGCCGCTGAAGATCAGCGCGCTGAGGTACAGGAAGCTGGCCACCTGCGCGAAGACACCCAGGACGACGAAGGACAGGGCGGGATAGGCGTAGCCCGGGTCGACGAACTGCACGAAGAAGGCGACGAAGAACAGGATCGCCTTGGGGTTGACCAGGCTGACCACCAGCGCCCGGCGGAAGGGCCGCTCGTCACCGCCGGCGGCGGCGGGGGCGTCGGTGTCCCGCGCGGCCTGCTCCCGGCGTGTGCGCCACATGCCCCACGCGGCGCGCAGCATGCCGAACGCCATCCAGGTGAGGTATCCGGCACCGGCGTACTTCACGATGCCGAACAGCACCGCGTTGGCCTGGAGCAGCGAGGCGACCCCGGCGGCCGACAGCGTCATCAGCACCGTGTCCCCGCACCAGACGCCGGCGGCGGCCGTGTACCCGGCGCGCACGCCGCGACGGGCGGCGACGGAGAGGACGTAGAGCGAGTTGGGACCGGGGAGCAGGACGATCAGAGCGAGACCTGCGAGGTAGGTGGGGAGATCGATGACGCCGAACATGGGCGGAGTGTCGCACGAAGTCACGAAACTCCGCCCACATGTTCCACTGTTCGAGAACGGCCCCTACGGCGTCAGAAGACGTCGGAGGGCACGTACGCCCCCCAGACCTCCCGCAGGGCGTTGCACACCTCTCCCACGGTGGCACGGGCCCTGAGCGCATCCTTCATCGGGTAGAGGACGTTGTCCTCGCCCTCGGCGGCCTTCCTCAGCGCGGCCAGGGCCGTGTCGACGGCCTGCTGGTCGCGTTCGGCGCGGAGCCTGGCGAGTCGTTCGGCCTGCCGGGCCTCGATGGCCGGGTCGACCCGGAGGGGCTCGTAGGGCTCCTCCTCGTCGAGCTGGAAGCGGTTGACGCCCACGACCACCCGCTCCCCGGAGTCGGTCTCCTGGGCGATCCGGTACGCGCTGCGCTCGATCTCGCTCTTCTGGAAACCGTGCTCGATGGCGTCGACCGCGCCGCCGAGGTCCTCGACCCTGGCCATCAGCTCCAGGACGGCGGCCTCGACGTCGTCGGTCATCCTCTCCACGGCGTAGGAGCCGGCGAAGGGGTCCACGGTCGCCGTCACGTCGGTCTCGTGGGCCAGGACCTGCTGGGTACGCAGCGCCAGGCGCGCCGACTTGTCGGTGGGCAGCGCGATGGCCTCGTCGAAGGAGTTGGTGTGCAGCGACTGCGTGCCGCCCAGCACCGCGGCGAGGCCCTGCACGGCGACGCGGACCAGGTTGACCTCGGGCTGCTGCGCGGTCAGCTGCACCCCGGCCGTCTGGGTGTGGAAGCGCAGCATCAGCGACTTGGGGTTGCGCGCGCCGAACTCGTCGCGCATCACCCGCGCCCAGATCCGGCGGGCCGCACGGAACTTGGCGACCTCTTCCAGGACCGTCGTACGCGCCACGAAGAAGAACGACAGACGGGGCGCGAAGTCGTCCACGTCCATACCGGCCGCGACCGCCGTGCGCACGTACTCGATGCCGTCCGCCAGGGTGAACGCGACCTCCTGCACCGGCGAGGCACCCGCCTCGGCCATGTGGTAGCCGGAGATCGAGATGGTGTTCCACCGCGGGATCTCGGCCCGGCAGTACTTGAAGATGTCCGCGATCAGCCGCAGCGACGGCTTGGGCGGGAAGATGTACGTCCCGCGCGCGATGTACTCCTTCAGCACGTCGTTCTGGATCGTGCCGGTGAGCCGGTCCGCGCTCACCCCCTGCTCCTCCGCCACCAGTTGGTACAGCAGGAGCAGCAGCGCGGCCGGAGCGTTGATCGTCATCGACGTCGAGACCTTGTCCAGCGGAATCCCGCCGAACAGCACCCGCATGTCGTCGACCGAGTCGATCGCCACACCGACCTTGCCGACCTCGCCGTGCGCGAGCGGCGCGTCGGAGTCATGGCCCATTTGGGTCGGCAGGTCGAAGGCCACCGACAGACCCATGGTCCCGCTGGCGATCAGCTGCTTGTAACGGGCGTTGGACTCGGTGGCCGTGCCGAAACCCGCGTACTGGCGCATCGTCCACGGCCGGCCCGTGTACATCGACGGATACACACCCCGCGTGAAGGGGTACTCCCCCGGCTCACCCAGCCGCTCGGCCGGGTCCCAGCCCGCCAGGGCGTCCGGCCCGTAGACCGGCTCGATGGGCAGTCCGCTCTCGGTGGACCGAGCACCGCCCGACTCGCGCGTCATGGTGTGTCGCCTCCCTCTGAGCACCTGTTCGAACCGATCGGGCCACCGACTCCTGCTCCGAGCGGTCCCGGTCACAACAATGCCGCTCCGTTCAGGCGGCGTCATCCGCGGGGAACATCTCAGGGGACATCCGTGCGGAGCCGTGGGACGACGGGGGGCCGTGATGCGTGAGGCGAGCATGGGGAACGCGGGGAGGGCGGTCGCCCTCACCCTGGGGGCCGCGCTGGTGGCGGCCGGTTGCACCGTGCAGGGCACGGGCCCGGACGGCAAGGGGCACTCGTCGGTGCGCATAGACGTCACCGGCGCCCCGCCGAAGCACACCCCGGCCGAGGACCGGCCGTCGTCGAGCGGGCCGCCCTCGGGTGAACCTCGTACGGACCAGCCGCGTACGGACCAGCCGCGTACGGACGAACCACGTTCCGACCCCGAGCCGCTCCCGGCCCGGGTGCTGTGGACACGCGGCGACTCCGGCCGGGACGTGCGCGAACTCCAGGCCCGGCTGCGTCAGGTCGAGTGGCTGGTCGACGGGCCCACCGGCACGTACGACGACCTGACCGAGCGCGCGGTGAGCGGCTTCCAGGGCAAGCGCGGGCTGCCGAGGACGGGCAGGACGGACACCGTGACCTGGCAGCGGTTGCTGGACATGACGCGCGAGCCCGACAAGTGGGACCTGTACCTGATGGGCGGGCAGCCGGCCGCCGCGCCCGACCCCCGCTGCACGACCGGCCGCGTGCTGTGCGTCAGCAAGTCGAGCCGGACGTTGCGCTGGATGGTCGACGGCCGGACCGTCTCGACAATGGCGGTGCGCTTCGGCTCGCAGCGCACACCGACCCGCGAGGGCGTCTTCGAGGTGTACTGGAAGTCCCGCGAGCACTGGTCGACGCTCTACGACACGGCCATGCCCTACGCGCTGTTCTTCAGCGGGGGCCAGGCCGTGCACTACTCGTACGACTTCGCGGCCCGCGGCTACGCGGGAGCCTCGCACGGCTGCGTCAACGTACGGGACGAAGCGGCGATCAAGGATCTGTTCGCCCAGGTGAGGAACGGCGACAAGGTCGTCGTGTACCGGTGAGGCGCGGGGCGGGGTGAATGGGGCGCGGGCGGGACCGGGGGAACGTGTCCCGCCCGCGCCAGGTGCACGAGCCGTAGGTACGGGGGGAACCCCGGCTCGGTGCGGAAGCCGATGACCAGTCGGCTCACTCATTACTGCGCCCGGGTGGCCGAAAGTGTCACACCCGTCGGGCACGGATCCCTGACGTCGGTGAAAGCGCAGGTCAGGGAGCGGAAGGCGGACGGGGTGTGCCGCTGGTGGGGGCGGACGGCGTCGGGGCGGCGGTCGTCGTCGTCCTCGTCCCTGCCCTCGTCGCCGTCGCCGTCGTCGCCCTTCTTTCCGCCTCTCTCCTTGCCTTTGCCCTCGCCGCCCTTGTCGTCCTTGTCGCCCTTGCCGTCCTTTTCGCTCTTGCCGTTCTTGTCGCGGCGGTCGGTCCTGTCGTCCCCGTCGCCGTCACCCCTCCGGAGGTCGCCGGCCCGGCCGTCGGCCCCGGTGACGGCGAGGAGGTGCCTGCAGTACTTCCCGACCCGCGACGAGCCGCCTGCCGCCTCCTTCAGGGCGCGCCGGTGCGCGCCGTCGACGTCCTTGCCGGCCCGCACCTTGCGGCACACCGCGACATGTCCGGAACGCCGGCTGTCGGCACCGCCGGTCCCCCGGTCCTCCGCGTCCCGGCGCTCCGGGGTCCGGTTCGCCGCGGTGCCGCCGTCGCCCGGAGTGTTCGCGCCGGGCGAGCCCGAGGGGGTGCCGTCGGGTACCGCCCCGCCCTGCACGCTCTCCATCGGGGAGGGCGAGAGGAGCGGACGGTCCGGGGACGCGGCGGCCGAGGCGCTGGCGCCGGGTTCCGGTTGGCCGCGGTCGAACGGCGTGGGCAGCAGTCCGGTTCCGGCCGCCACGGCCACCCCGCCGATCATGCCGACGGTCAGCGCGGCGACCAGGCCGAGCCGCAGGGGCCGGCTCCGGCGGGGACGCCGGAGGCCGTCGACGCGCGGGCCGATCCGCACCAGACCGGCGTCGGAGGGCCGGGTCGCGGTGCCGGTCGCGGGCGTGCCCGGGGCCACCGCGGAGAGGTCGGTCCGTTCGGCGTACGCCTTGCGGAAAGCGGCCAACGCGGCTGCCTCGCCGGGGAGTTCGTCGGCGCTCTGCGGGGGTGGGGTGGAGAGCGCGCCCAGGGCCAGGGCGAGTCGTTCGGCGCGTTCGCGGTCCGTGGGGCGGACAGCGTCCGGTGACTCTCCGCGCAGCAAGAGCTCCGCTGTTTCGCGGTCCAGCCACTTGTCCTGCTCGTCGGCCATCACATGTCCTTCTGCGTCCGCGCACGCGTATGCGTCACACTGGCGGACGTCACCGCACGACCGCGCGGTTCTCGCTGCGGCGGCAGGGCGTCGAGCCCGCCGCCGGATTCCGGATCGCAGGAGAGCAGTTCGGCCAGCCGCTTCAGGCCGCGGTGCGCGGCGGTGCGGACGGCGCCGGGCCGCTTGCCGAGCGTCTCGGCGGCGCTCTTGGCGTCGAGGCCCACCACCACGCGCAGGACGACGGCCTCGGCCTGGTCCTGGGGCAGCCGCGCGATGAGCGAGAGGGTGCTGTCGGTGGCCAGGGCCTCCATGGCCTCGCCCGCGGTGTCGGACTCGGCGGGCCTGCCGGCCAGCTCCGTCTCGTCACCGCCGATCGCGGGCCGGCGACCGCGCATCCGGATGTGATCCAGGGCCCGGTTGCGGGCTATCCGGGCGGCCCAGCCGCGGAACCGGTCGGCGTCCCCGTCGAACCGCTCCAGGTCGCGGGCGATCTGCAGCCAGGCCTCGGACGCCACGTCCTCGGCGTCGTGATCGCCGACGAGCGTCCTCACGTACCCGAGCAGCCGCGGATGCACGGCGCGGTACACAGTCCGGAACGCGCTCTCGCTCCCGTCCTGTGCCGCACGCAGCGCGGCGGTCAACTCCGCGTCGTCCCCCAGCACCGAGAAGCCTTTCTGCGCCTAAACCGGCGCCGCTCTCGCGGACGTGGTCCTCGCCGTCGTGGATTCGCACTTGATGGTCGCGGTGGTCTCCCGCAACCCCGTTCGCGGGAGCGAGCCCCCCGCTGGTCGGCACGAATGGCACGTTACGTCTTGAAACCGCCACTCGTCCATGTCCTGATCGCATTGCCGTACAAGATGCAACTAACCCGTGACGCGCTGAGGTGTGACAGAAAACGCACTCCCGGCGCTGAAGGGAGTACGGGCCGCCGCGCGGCCCGTGCCGCGCGACGGCCGGGGCCTCTCCTGTGGGGGGTGGCGGCCCCGGCCGTTGCCTTGGCGCCGGACCGCGCCGCCCTCACCGGTCCGCCGTCGCGTCCCGGCACAGCAGCCGGAGCGAACCGTCACCGGCGAAGCAGCGACGGGCCTCGTCGACCGGGTCCCACAGCCGGCCGTCGGGGGTGCGGACCCAGTGATCGCCCCCGGTCGCCCACCACTCGCCGCCGGACTCCCGCGCGATCACCTCACCGGCGTAGGCGCCCAGGCCGCGCAGCGCGGTCTCCACGGCGGCGTACGGGGCCCCCTCGCGGCGGATGCCGTCGATCACGCGGTCGACGCGCCACAGGCTCTGCGCCGAGTAGTCGAGGCGCAGCCGGGCGCCCTCCCGCATCGTGGCCACCGCGTCCGCCGCCCACCGCACCGGCTTCGCGGCGGCCGACGGCCGGTTCTCCTGCTGGGTCGTCAATCCGCTGGTCACAGTAGTCATATGGGCTAGAGCGCCACCGGGCCGAGTTTCGTCACAGGATCGCGGGGGCCGTCCCGCAACCGGCGCAGGACCGCCCCACCTCCACCATGTCCGCCGCACCGCCGCCGCGCGTTCGCCGCACGACCGTCACAGGCGGGCGTCCCGCCCCCGGGCCCGGCGGGACACCACGGCACGCAGGACCCGGCGGCCCTCCGTGGAGACCTCGAGGGCGGGTCGCAGCCCGGCCGGGCCGTGCGCGGCGAGCAGGTCCAGGACCGTGACCTGGCGGCGCAGCTCGCCCGCGACGAGCGGGGCCGGCCCGTTCGTGTCCGCCGCCGGGTCCAGGAGCCGGTGGACGCGCAGAGCGGCGGCGGAACAGGCGTCGGCCCAGGACCGCAGCGCCGGGCCGGAGCACGCGTCCGGCGCGTCGGCCAGCATCACGCGGGCCAGCACCACGGCCTCGTCCTCGCCCTCGCCACCGGTCGCCGCGAGTGCGGCGCGCACCTTCGCCAGCTCCCCCGCCCAGTCCGGTTCGGCGTCGTCGGCGAGGCTGGCCCACAGGGGTCTGAGGACCTCGTCGTCGCCGTCGAGGAGCGGCAGGCAGCGATCCAAACAAGCCAGTCCGCTCGCGGCGAGTCCGCGTGCGTCGGCCTGCGCGATCAGTTCCACCAGGCTCATCGGTTGCCTCCCTGTTCCCGCCGATTCGCCCCGCTCACCACCACGGAGCCCGCACTGACCCTTACAGCGTGCGACGACCCGGGAGTGTCACAGCGGGACGACGCCCAGCCGGTCGAGGAACCGGAAGAAGAGTTTTTCGGCCACCGGACCGGAGTCGTCGCCCCCGGCGTCCGCACCGGCGGCCGGTTCCGCCGCGAGCACCTCCGCCAAGTCCACGGCGCTCGCGGTGCGCCCCGCCTCGGCGGCCCAGGCGACGGCGCGTTCGGCGGCGTCCCGGGGCTCCAGGAAGTAGTCCTCCAGCGTGAGCCCGTCCCGTTCGGCGCCGAGGTACCCGGCCATCGCGGACCGCGCGAGACAGGTCGTCCACGCCCCGCTCTCGGGCGCCGCGGCCTCCACGACCACGCAGTCGCTGTCCATGACGTACCCGAACAGGGCGGGGGCGCCGGTCTGTCCGGCCAGGTCGTTCATGTTGCCGACGTCTCCGTCGCCGCCCGGGAACTCCCACACCTGCCAGCCGTCCGGCGCGGACTGACGCAGCGCCATGTCCGAGGCGCCGGCCAGCGCGTCCAGTTCGGCCAGCGGCCGCGCCCCGCGGCCCACGACGAAATAGCCCCAGTACCCCATGTCCCGGTTCCCCCCGGTGTCGGTTCGGCTGCCCAAAGACCACCACAGCCGTACGGGAGTTCGCAGCCGGATAGGACAATCTCGTACCAGCCGAGGAGGTCCGCCGAGGAGACCAGCTGAGGAGATCAGCCGGAGAGGTCAGCCGAGGAGATCAGTCGAGCCGGTTCGCCAGTGAGCTGAAGTCGGCCCAGGACAGCTCGGGTTCGCCGGGATCCCACAGCTTCTGGACCGTCGCCGCCAGCGGCAGCCTGATGCCCTCGGCGACCTGCGCCTGCGTCTGCGCGCTCGGGATGTCGCCCCAGACCGCGAAGCTGCCGCCGAGTATCTGGTCGTCGTACTTGGCGTCGACGGCCGTGGTGCCGCGGATGACGCGCGGGGTCCACTGCTCGTAGATGCGCTCGCCGGTCGGGTAGACGAAGGTCTGCGGCTCACCGAGGACGTAGTAGAGGAACTCGTCGTTGTAGTTCAGGACCTGGCGCCCCTCGGCGAGGTACTCGGTGGGCGGCCGGGCACCGATCTCCTTGCCGGTCCAGTAGGCGACCTTGATGTCCTTCGACGGTTCGACGGACGTGTCCTTGAAGAAGCCGTCGTTCCAGGCGCGCGGGACGCGGTCGTGGGCCTGCACCGTCTTGGCGCGGTCGTTGAGCCACTGGGTGGTGAGGTCGGCGACGGTGCCGCCGGAGCCGTAGGCCTTGCGGGCGGCGGCGGCCAGGTCCGGGTAGGACGCCTCGGGGTCGGGCACCACGAGCGCCTGGTACTCGTCGGCGCCCAGGTGGAACTGGGAGCCGGGGAAGAGGTCGGCGTACTCGTTCAGCAGGTCGTCGACTATCTCGGCGGACTCGGGCTTGGAGATGTCGATGGCGCCGCGCGTCGGCGTGCCCTGCGCGTTGCGCAGCTGGAGGTCCGGGTGGGCGGCGATCACGGCGCCGAGGTGGCCGGGCGAGTCGATCTCGGGGACGACGGTGATGTGGCGCGAGGAGGCGAGATCGATGATCTCCGTCATCTCCGCCTTGGTCAGGTGGTCGTCCGAGACGATCTCGGGGTGCGAGTCGGACTCGATGCGGAAGGCCTGGTCGTCGGAGAAGTGCAGGCCCAGTTCGTTGAACTTGAGGTCGCCCAGCTCGCGTATCCGGTCCTTGATCCAGTCGGCGTCGTAGTGCTTGCGGGCGATGTCGAGCGAGAAGCCGCGCTTCGGCTTGGCGGGCTCGTCCTCCACCACGCCTTCCGGCGCGGTGCCGCCGCCGTCCACGGCCTGCTTCAGGGTGCGGGTGCCGTAGTGGACGCCGGCCTCGGCCGGCCCGCTCACGGTGACCCGGCCGTCGCGCACGGTCATGGTGTACGACTCGGGGTTCGCGCCCTTGTCGGCCTTGACGTCGAGCAGCACGTCTCCGGCGCGTTCGTCGTCCTTCTCTCCCGCGTACGTCAGCCCGAGGTCACCGGCGATCTGCCGTCCCTCGTCGGCGAGGGCGGCGTCGGCGACGACGACCCGGTGCTCCTTCTCCGGCTGCCAGCCGGGGCCGCGGGCCGCGGTGTGCTCGCGTACGGCGGGTATGGTGCGCGGTTCCTCGGACAGCGGGTAGGAACGGCTCGGGCTGGGCGCGGCCGCCTCCGCGGAGGACCGCGCGGCCTGGCCTCCCGGCCCGCCGTCACCGTCTCCGTCGGTGGCCCACAGGCCGACTCCCACACCGAGCGAGGCGACCACCGCACCGGCGATCACGGCCCGCTGCCTCACCTTGTTCGCCGGTATCCGGCGTCCGTGCTCGCTCACAGCGCCAACCTAAGGGCGCTGCTGCCGCAATGCGTCCACCACATGTTCTGAAACTCTCCCGTTCGGGTGAAATTCGGGCATCGGTCGGACACGTCATGCCGTCACTCGATAACGTGACGCCACATCTTTCGCACACGAGGACCACGCTGCCCGTGCACCGTCTCCCAGATCTCTCCGGCCGAGTGGCCATACCGGTACCGGTGCAAACACGCGCCACTCCGGCAACGCCCTCATCACTGGACCGCTTCAACACGGCCCCCGCCGACGAAGCCGCCCGGACCCTCCTGACCTGCCTGGGAAGCCACGACTGGGCCCACCGCCTGACGGCGCACCGCCCGTACCCGGATCTCCCCGCCCTCCTCGCGGCGGCGGACGAGGCGGCATACGACCTGACGCCGACCGCACTGACGGAGGCCCTGTCGGCGGAGACCCAGCCCGCCCTCCCGGCCGGCACCTACGCGGCGGCCCACACGGCCCTGAGCGCGGCCCACGCGGCCTACGAATCCCGCTTCGGACACGCGTTCGTCATCTGCCTGGACGGTTTGAAGGCGAACGAGGCCCTGGACCACGTACTCGCGGGCATCCGGTCACGTTTGTCCAACGATCCGGAGGAGGAGCGCCCAGTGGCGGCCGAAGAACTCCGGCGACTCGCCAGGATGCGGCTGAGCAACGCCCTCAGGGGCGCGGGGAACTGCGCGACCAGCCACTGACGGCCCGCACCCGGCAAACCACCCAAACCCCCACCCCCTGACCCGCCCCACCCCCCATCCGCTGCTCCTTTGAGTGCAACTTTGATCACACAGGCAGGCCCCCCGTAAGCGCCGCAGGCAACCGTCGCTACCATGCTGGGGGCCGGTGGACCGTACCCGGCCGGGCCCGACCGACAAGGAAAGCCGGCGCGGCCCCAATCCCCGCTCCCGGAGGAAATTTCCGTGCCGGCTGGAACGCTGTACCGCGGCCGGGAAGGAATGTGGTCCTGGGTGGCTCATCGAGTCACCGGCGTCCTCATTTTCTTCTTCCTGTTCGTTCACGTGCTGGACACCGCTCTCGTGCGGGTGTCCCCCGAGGCCTACGACACCGTCGTGGCCACGTACAAGACGCCGATCGTCGCGCTGCTGGAGTACGGCCTCGTCGCCGCCATCCTCTTCCACGCGCTCAACGGCCTGCGTGTCATCGCCGTCGACTTCTGGGTCAAGGGCGCCCGCTACCAGAAGCAGATGCTCTGGACCGTCGTCGCCCTGTGGGTCGTGCTGATGATCGGGGCGATCTACCCCGTCCTCGGCCACGCCGCTCGTGAACTGTTCGGGAGCTGACGCCAATGTCCACGACTGAATCCCCCGCATCCGGGATCGGCCCCGTCGAGGGCGCCTCCCTCTACACGGTCGACAACCCGGCGCCGCTGATCGAAGCCCCCCGCGCGCGGACGAAGAAGACCCCGAAGTCCACCCGTGGCAACTTCGAGATGGTCGCCTGGCTCTTCATGCGCCTGTCCGGCGTGGTGCTGGTCGTCCTGGTCATCGGGCACCTGCTCATCCAGCTGGTGCTGGACGGCGGCGTCTCGAAGATCGGTTTCGCCTTCGTGGCCGGCCGCTGGGCCTCGCCGTTCTGGCAGGTCTGGGACCTCCTGATGCTCTGGCTCGCGATGCTGCACGGCGCGAACGGCCTGCGCACGGTCATCAACGACTACGCGGAGCGCCCCAACACCCGGCTGTGGCTCAAGGGCCTGCTCTACACCGCCACGGTGTTCACCATCCTGCTGGGCACGCTGGTGATCTTCACCTTCGACCCGAACATCCGCTAGGCACGGGGCTGCGAAAATCATGAAGGTACACAAGTACGACACCGTCATCGTCGGCGCCGGTGGCGCCGGCATGCGCGCGGCCATCGAGTCGACGAAGCGCAGCCGCACCGCCGTCCTGACGAAGCTCTACCCCACGCGCTCCCACACGGGCGCCGCGCAGGGCGGCATGGCCGCCGCGCTGGCCAACGTGGAGGAGGACAACTGGGAGTGGCACACCTTCGACACGGTCAAGGGCGGTGACTACCTGGTCGACCAGGACGCCGCCGAGATCCTGGCGAAGGAGGCCATCGACTCGGTCCTCGACCTGGAGAAGATGGGCCTGCCGTTCAACCGGACGCCCGACGGGACGATCGACCAGCGCCGCTTCGGCGGGCACAGCCGGAACCACGGCGAGGCCCCCGTCCGCCGCTCCTGCTACGCGGCCGACCGCACCGGCCACATGATCCTCCAGACGCTGTACCAGAACTGCGTGAAGGAGGGCGTGGAGTTCTTCAACGAGTTCTACGTCCTGGACCAGCTGATCACCGAGGTCGACGGCGTCAAGAAGTCGTCCGGCGTGGTCGCGTACGAGCTGGCGACCGGCGAGATCCACGTCTTCCAGGCGAAGTCCGTGATCTACGCCTCCGGCGGCACCGGCAAGTTCTTCAAGGTGACCTCCAACGCGCACACGCTCACCGGTGACGGCCAGGCGGCCGTGTACCGGCGCGGACTGCCGCTGGAGGACATGGAGTTCTTCCAGTTCCACCCGACCGGCATCTGGCGCATGGGCATCCTGCTGACGGAGGGCGCCCGCGGTGAGGGCGGCATCCTGCGCAACAAGGACGGCGAGCGCTTCATGGAGAAGTACGCGCCGGTCATGAAGGACCTCGCGTCCCGTGACGTCGTCTCCCGCTCCATCTACACGGAGATCCGCGAGGGCCGCGGCTGCGGTCCCGAGGGCGACCACGTCTACCTGGACCTCACGCACCTCCCGCCGGAGCAGCTGGACGCCAAGCTCCCGGACATCACGGAGTTCGCGCGGACCTACCTCGGCATCGAGCCCTACACGGACCCGATCCCGATCCAGCCCACCGCGCACTACGCCATGGGCGGCATCCCGACCAACGTCGAGGGTGAGGTCCTGGCGGACAACACCACCGTCGTCCCGGGCCTGTACGCGGCCGGCGAGGTGGCCTGCGTGTCGGTGCACGGCGCCAACCGCCTGGGCACCAACTCGCTGCTCGACATCAACGTCTTCGGCCGCCGGGCCGGCATCGCCGCCGCGGAGTACGCCCAGAAGGCGGACTTCGTCGAGCTGCCCGCGGACCCGGAGTCCCTGGTCGTCGAGCAGATCGAGCGGCTGCGCTCGTCCACCGGCACCGAGCGGGTGGCGGTGCTCCGCCGCGAGCTGCAGGAGTGCATGGACGCCAACGTCATGGTGTTCCGCACCGAGCAGACGATCAAGACGGCCGTCGAGAAGATCGCCGAGCTGCGCGCCCGCTACAAGAACGTGTCGATCCAGGACAAGGGCCGGCGGTTCAACACCGACCTGCTGGAGGCCGTCGAGCTGGGCAACCTGCTCGACCTGGCCGAGGTGATGGCGGTCTCCGCCCTCGCCCGCAAGGAGTCGCGCGGCGGTCACTACCGCGAGGACTACCCCAACCGCGACGACGTCAACTTCATGCGCCACACCATGGCGTACCGCGAGGTGGGCGACGACGGCGCCGAGTCCATCCGGCTCGACTACAAGCCGGTCGTCCAGACCCGCTACCAGCCGATGGAGCGTAAGTACTGATGGCTACCCCTGTCATGGAGAAGAGCGACTCGGCCCCCGAGCCCGGCTTCGCCGACTCCCCCTACATCACGGTCACCTTCCGAGTCCGCCGGTTCAACCCGGAGGTCGCGGCCGAGGCCGCCTGGGAAGACTTCCAGCTGGAGATCGACCCGAAGGAGCGCGTCCTCGACGCGCTGCACAAGATCAAGTGGGACCTGGACGGAAGCCTGACCTTCCGCCGCTCCTGCGCGCACGGCATCTGCGGGTCGGACGCCATGCGGATCAACGGCAAGAACCGGCTGGCCTGCAAGACGCTGATCAAGGACCTCAGCCCCGAGAAGCCGATCACGGTCGAGCCCATAAAGGGCCTGACGGTCCTCAAGGACCTGGTCGTCGACATGGAGCCGTTCTTCCAGGCGTACCGGGACGTGATGCCCTTCCTGATCACGAAGGACACCAACGAGCCGACGCGTGAGCGCCTCCAGACCGCCGAGGACCGCGAGCGCTTCGACGACACCACGAAGTGCATCCTGTGCGCCGCCTGCACGTCGTCGTGCCCGGTGTTCTGGAACGACGGGCAGTACTTCGGTCCCGCCGCGATCGTGAACGCCCACCGCTTCATCTTCGACTCGCGCGACGAGGCCGGCGAGCAGCGGCTGGAGATCCTCAACGACCGCGACGGCGTCTGGCGCTGCCGCACGACCTTCAACTGCACGGACGCCTGCCCGCGCGGCATCGAGGTCACCAAGGCGATCGCGGAGGTGAAGCGGGCGCTGATCACGCGCCGCTTCTGACCCGCGGGACGACCGCCACGGCCGAGGGCCCCGATCCGTGTGATCGGGGCCCTCGGCCGTACTACGGGCGGGTCAGCCGCGCAGCGGGCGGCCTTCCTTGTCCGTGCGGTCGTTGCTGACCAGGAAGATGATGCCGTCGATCAGCGCCCAGAAGCCGAGGCCGCCGCAGGTGAGCAGCTGGGCCACACCGACACCGACGGAGCCGACGTAGAAGCGGCCGATGCCCAGGGTGCCCAGGAAGAGCTGGAGGATACCGGCGACGATCTTCGACTTGTCGGAGTACGGGCGGCCCTGCGGGTCGACGCCGTAGGGAGCGGTGGGGTTCGGGGGAACGGTCATGGTGTGGTGCTCCTGGGGAGATGTGGGACGGACCGGGGCGGAATGGCCCCGGCGGCCCAGGAGGGGACACCGCTGATCGCACGCTCGACGCACGGCGGCTCACGTCAGTGACGTGGCCGTCCCCCCTCTGTGCGTGACGAAGCGTAGGAGACGTGTGGGTCAGTTGGGAAATATTATGATCCAACGTTCCCATTTCGTGATCATTGATCACACGACGTTGCGAACGACCGTCCAGGCCACCGCCGTCAGCAGGATCAGCGCCTGACCCCACGGGGCGATCCGGGGCCGGTAGGAGCGGCCGCGCAGGCCCTCCACCGTCCAACGGGCCCACAGCGCCAGCGCGAACGGCGCGGCGAGCAGCAGGGCCCGGTTGTCCAGCCAGGCCGCGGCGAAGTGACCGTGCATCAGGTCGTAGACCATGCGCGTGGCACCGCAGGCGGGGCAGAGCAGCCCGGTGACGAAGCGGAACGGACACTGGGGCAGCGGGTGCCCGCCCTCGTGCGGATCGGTGCCCCACAGGTACCCCGCACCCGCGGCGCCCGCGACGAGCACCCCGAGGGGTGCGGCCGCGGGATGCCACTGCCGCCGTCGCCGGCCGGGGGGTGCGCAGGGCGCGGTGTCAGCCACGCAGGACGCGGCCCTGGTCGTCCGTGCGGTCGTTGCTGACGAGGTACATGATGCCGTCGATCAGCGCCCAGAAGCCGAGGCCGCCGCAGGTGAACAGCTGGGCCAGGCCTATGCCGACGGAGCCGACGTAGAAGCGGCCTATGCCGAAGCTGCCGAGGAAGAGCTGGAGCACACCGGCGACGATCTTCGACTTCTCGGAGTACGGGCGGCCGTAGGGGTCGTAGCCGTAGGGGGCGCTCGGGTCGGTGGCGTAGTAGCCCGGCGCCGGCGGGGGGTAGCCGGGGGTCTGGTAGCCGGGAGCGCCCTGCGGGTAGCCGGGGGTCTGGTAGCCGCCGGGCGGGGGCTGCTGGCCACCCTGGGGGTAGCCGTAGGGGCCGGGCTGCCCGGCGGGGCCCGAGCCCTGGTTCGGGTAGCCGTAGCCGGGCGGCTGGGAAGGCTGGGGCGGCTGTTCGCTCACAGTGGGGTCACTCCTGGTCGACTTCGGAAACTGCCGGTCATATTGCAGGACCGGAGCGGCACAAGAGAAGTCGGGGCCGGGAACGGCCGTCCGCCCGGGCGAGTGACGGCGCCGCTGCGTCGCCGCCCGGTCCGTCCGTACGGCGCCCGCGCACACCTAATCTGACGTCATGTCAGATCATGAGTCGTACGAACTGCTCGGGTTCGACAACGTGCTGCTGCCCGTCGGAAACCTCGGCGAGGCCGTCGACTTCTACGAGCGGGCCGGGTTCACGGTCGCCTACCGGCTCGACGAGGCCGGGATCGCACTGCTGAAGGTGGGGGGCGAGACACCCGGGCTGCTGCTGCGGGTGGAGGAGGAGTTCTGGCGGCAGCCGCCGCTGTGGCCCTCCGCGCGGGTGTGGCTGGAGACGACGGACGCCCGTACGGCGGCCACGGCGCTGCGGGAGGCCGGGGTGCCGCCGCTCGACGAGCCGTTCCCCGTGGCCACCGGCTGGACCGTCGAGTTCGCCGACCCGTGGGGCAACGTCATCGGCCTGACGGACTACTCCAAGCGTCCGGAACTGGGCCGTCGCCCCTGAGCGACTTCTCGCTTGAACGCGTTCAAAAACAGGTCTACAGTCAGTCCTGTCAGCGTTTTGAACGCGTTCAAGAAGGGGTGGGGCATGGACCGCACCGTCATCGCCTACGTCATCTACCTGGCCGTCAGCATCGGGCTGACCGTCTGGGTGGCCCGCACGCTCAGCCGCAACGGACGGGTCTTCCTCTCCGACGTCCTGCACGGCAACGAGAAGCTGGCGGACGCCGTCAACCACCTCCTGGTGGTCGGCTTCTACCTGGTCAACCTCGGCTTCGTCGCCCTCTACCTGAGCGACGACGCGACCATCACCGACACCCGCGGCATCTTCGAGGCGCTCTCGACCAAGCTCGGCGTGGTGCTGCTGGTGCTCGGCGTGATGCACCTGGGCAACGTCTACGTGCTCAACAAGATCCGGCGGCGCGGCATGATGGAGCGGGAGCAGGTGCCGCCGGTCCCGCCGCAGGGCTGGGTGGCCCCGACGGCCGGAGCCTGAGCCATGGCTCCCGCCACCGGGACGGCCGGCGACCCCGTGCGCCGGCTCACCGTCCTCTACGACGCCGAGTGCTCCCTGTGCACCCACGTGCGGGACTGGCTGCTGCGTCAGCCCCGCCTGGTGGAGCTGGACCTGGTCCCCGCCGGGTCGGACGAGGCGCGCGGGCGCCTGCCCGGCCTCGACCACGCGGCCACCCTCGACGAGGTCACCGCCGTGGGGGACGCCGGCCAGGTCTACCGGGGCGCCGCCGCCTGGGTCGTCGTCCTGTGGGCCCTGCGCGAGCACCGGGCCCTCGCCCACCGGCTCAGCACGCCCGCGGGCGCCCGGCTCGCCCGCGGGGCCGTGCTGGCCGCCGCGAAGTGGCGGGGCGGTCGGCAGCGGTGGGGCGGCAACGGGTACCGGCGCGCCGACGGCTGGGTCTACGAGCCGGGGCTCGGCTGGATGTACGCCGGACCGGGGTGTGACGACGGCACCTGCGCCACTGGATAGGCTCTGTACCCGTGCCTGCGACCAACGACGGCCCCGACGGCGGCGCCCACCCCACCAAGTCCGAGCAGACCCGCGCGCTGATCCTGGAGACGGCCATGCGGCTGTTCCAGGAACGCGGCTACGACCGGACGACGATGCGGGCCATCGCCCAGGAGGCAGGGGTCTCCGTCGGCAACGCGTACTACTACTTCGCCGGCAAGGAACACCTGATCCAGGGCTTCTACGACCGGATCGCCGCCGAGCACCAGGCGGCGGTCCGCGAGGTCCTGGCCAAGGAGACCGACCTGGAGGCGCGGCTGGCGGGCGTGCTGAAGGTCTGGCTGGACATCGCCACGCCGTACCACGAGTTCGCCGTGCAGTTCTTCAAGAACGCCGCCGACCCGGACAGCCCGCTCAGCCCCTTCTCCCCCGAGTCGGAGCACGCGCGCAAGGAGGCCATCAGCATCCACCGGGCGGTGCTGGCGGGCGCGAAGACCAAGGTGCCGGAGGACCTGCGGGACATCCTGCCGGAGCTGATGTGGCTCTCCCAGATGGGCCTCGTCCTGTACTGGATCTTCGACCGGACGGAGGGCCGCGAGCGCAGCTACCGGCTCGCCGAACGCGGCGCCCGGCTCACCGCGCGGGGCGTCGTGCTGGCCCGCTTCCGGGTCCTGCGCCCCCTGGTGCGCGAGGTGCACGAGCTGTTCACGGACTTCCTGCCGGGCATGACGCGGGCACTGCCGGACCCCGGCCGGAGGCCCGGCGGGAAGACCGGCGGGAAGACCGGGGGTCAGGCCTGACGGGACGCCAGCTCGATCACCGTGATGTCCGACTCCGCACCCACGCGTGTGGGCGGGCCCCAGGCGCCCGCGCCGCGGCTGACGTACAGCTGGGTGTCGCCGTAGCGCTCCAGTCCCGCCAGGGTGGGGTTGGCGGCCCCCGCGATGAGGTTGCCGGGCCAGAGCTGGCCGCCGTGGGTGTGGCCGGAGAGCTGGAGGTCGACGCCGTGGTCGACGGCGTCGTGGATCTGCACCGGCTGGTGGGCGAGGAGCACGCACGCCCGCGCCCGGTCCCGGTCGCCGAGGGCCTTGGCGTAGTCGGGGCCCTGGCCCTCCTCCTCGCCCGCCACGTCGTTGACGCCGGCGAGGTCGAAGTGGCGCAGCTCGGTACGGGCGTTCTCCAGCGGGAGCAGACCGAGCCGCCGCACCTCCTCGACCCACTGCTCGGCGCCGGAGAAGTACTCGTGGTTGCCGGTGACGAAGTACGCGCCGTCCCGCGCCCTCAGCCCGGCCAGCGGGGCGGCCGCCGGACCGAGGTCCTTCACGCTGCCGTCGACCAGGTCGCCGACGACGGCGATGAGGTCGGGCTGCGTGGAGTTGATCGTGTCGACGACCTTCTGCGCGAAGCCCCGGCCGAGCACCGGCCCGAGGTGGATGTCGCTGACCACGGCGATGCGGTAGCCGTGCGCCGCGCGCGGGAGCTTGGCCAGCGGCACGGTGACCCGCTTGACCGAGGGGCCGTTCAGCACGCCGTACGTGCCGTAGCCGACCGTGCCGACGGCCGCCGCGGCGGCGGCACCGGCGACGACGCGGGAGACGAAGAGGCGGCGGGAGGGGAGAGCGAGCGGGCTGTCGGGCGCCTCGGGAGGCTGCGGCCCCCCGGACGCCGGGGGCGGCTCGGCCGCCTGGCCCGGCCCGGCGGGTTCCGGCTGCTCGGGCGGGGCCGTGGCGGCCGGTATCCGCTCCTGGTCCGTGGCCTCGGGCCGCGGCGGCTCCGCACCGGCCTTCCGCACCGCCCCGCGCCGCTCCAGGAAGCGCCGCAGCAGCGGGCGGACGACCTCGCCCGCCAGCAGCGCCAGGAGCAGGTAGATGGAGAGCGCCATCCACAGGAAGCCCGGCCAGGCCAGCACCTGCTGGAGCCAGAAGGGGGCGCCCGCGCGCTCGGCGACCAAAGCGCCGACAGCCAGCACCCAGCCCCCCGCGATCACCGCCCCGCCGATCCGGCGCACCGGGCCCGGGCCCGGGGTGGTGTCACGGAACAGGCGCCGCCACACGTACCAGTTGGACGTCACGAGGACGCTCACCACTGCCAGCGCGACCAGCGCGAAGACGACCACCATGCCGCCGTATCCCCTCGGTTGTGACGTCCGCGACGTCTATGAGCTTCGGCGCAGTACGCGCACCGAACGCAACCCGATGCCTCCGACGACCGTCCCCAATACGAAGGAGACGACGGCGAGCAGCAGGTGCACCCAGAAGTACGCCGTGGGGTCGCCGTCCTCGAAGGCGAGCCCGCTGCTGTCCTTGATCAGGTTTTTGACGAAAGTGATCCAGATGATCCAGCTCCACACCCCGAAAGCGAGCAGGAACCAGGAGACGGGGCGGCTGAGCTTCATGGTTTCAGTATCGCCGCACGCTGTCCTGAACCGTGCGCGGGGTGGGGAGGGGGGTGGGAAGGGCCAGCTCCCGGGAGGTACGTTCTCGCTCGTGCCCGCACCCAAGAAGGCCCTCAGGCGAACCCTGTCGGTCACCTCCGCCGCCCTGACCGCGCTCGCCGTGCTCTCCCCCGCCGCGCTCGCGGCCCCCGACCCCTCGAAGAGCCCGACGCCCACTCCCCCCGCGTCGATGTCGACCAAGGGCGGCGCGCGGCTCGGGCAGCCGGGCACGCAGGTCGACCTGGCGGACGGGGCGCCGGTGCTGCCCAAGGACATCACCGCGCGGTCCTGGATCGTGGCCGACGCCGAGTCCGGCGACGTGCTCGCCGCCCACAACGCGCACTGGCGGCTGGCCCCGGCGAGCACCCTGAAGATGCTGTTCGCCGACACGCTGCTGCCGAAGTGGCCGAAGACCACCGAGCACAAGGTGGCTGTCTCCGACCTCGCGGGCATCGGCGCCGGGTCCAGCCTGGTCGGCGTCAAGGAGGAGGAGACCTACACCGTCCACGACCTGTGGCTCGGGGTCTTCCTGCGCTCCGGCAACGACGCCGTGCACGTGCTGTCCGCGATGAACGGCGGGGTCGACAAGACCGTCGCGGACATGAACGAGCACGCCGAGGAGCTCCAGGCCCTCGACACCAACGTGGTCAGCCCCGACGGCTACGACGCGCCGCACCAGGTCTCCTCCGCGTACGACCTGACGCTGTTCGCGCGCTCGGGGCTCCAGAAGAAGGACTTCCGCGAGTACGCCTCGACGGTCCGCGCGAAGTTCCCCGGCCAGACGGAGAAGGACAAGAAGGGCAAGACGACCCGCAAGCCCTTCGAGATCCAGAACACCAACCGGCTGCTGTCCGGCGACTCGGACATGGACGTGTACCCGGGCATCGCGGGCGTGAAGAACGGCAACACCACCAACGCGGGCGCCACCTTCACCGGCGTCGCGGAGCGGAACGGCAAGGTGCTGCTCGTCACGGTGATGAACCCGGCCAAGGACGAGCACAACGAGGTCTACAAGGAGACGGCCCGCCTCTTCGACTGGGGCTTCGCGGCGGCCGGCAAGACGCGGCCGGTGGGCGAGCTGGTCCGGCCGAAGAGCGCCGCGCAGGCGAGCCCCGGGCCGGACGCCTCCGGGGAGGCCGGCGGCACCGGGAAGGGCGCGGCGGGCACCGGGCCGGTGGCGGGCGCGACGGCCTCGGACGGCTCCGGCGGGATCGGGGTCGCGGCCGGTGTCACGGCCGGGGTGCTGGTGCTGCTCGCCGGCGGCGCGTTCCTGGTCAACCGGAAGTGGCCGCTGCCGGACCTGGTCCGCCGCCGGACCCGCCCGTGACGTCGGGGGCGTCGGCACCGTCGCCGTCGTCCCCGCTCCCTACCTCCTGCGCCTTGCTCCCGGTGGCCGTCCAGGAGGCCGCGAACAGCAGCAGCTTCGAGGTGAAGTTGATCCACAGCAGCAGGGCCACGGGGACGCCGAAGGCGCCGTACATGCTCTTCGCCGCGACCCCCTGGATGTAGCCGCTGATCAGCAGCTTCAGCAGTTCGAAGCCGATCGCGCCGATCAGCGCCGCGACGACCAGACGGCGGCGCTCGGGGTGGACGCCGGGGAGCAGGGTCAGCACGTACAGCAGCAGGAGGAAGTCGGCGAGGACGGCCACCGCGAAGGCGGCGATGTAGAGCAGGACGCCGCCGACGCCGCCCTCGGCCAGGCCGATCGAGCGGATGATCCAGCCCACCAGCGCCGAGGCGACGGTGGAGATGCCGACGGTGATCAGCAGCGCGCCGCCGAGGCCGACGAGGACGCCGGCGTCCTTGGCCCGGTGCAGGACCGGGTTCTCCTCCTCGTCGGGCAGCTCCCAGACGGCGCGCAGACAGCCGCGGGTGGCCTCGACCCAGCCCATGCCGGTGAAGAGCAGCAGCAGGCCGGAGATGAGGCCGACGGTGCCGGCGTTGTCCACCAGGCCCTGGATGTTCAGCTGGTCGGCGATGCCGGGGATCTGTTCGGCGATCTTGTCCTGGAGCTGGTCCTGCTGCTTCTTGCTGAGCGTGGCGGCGGCCACCGCGGCGGCCAGGCTCAGCAGCGGGAAGAGCGCGACGAAGCTGGTGAAGGTCATGGCGGCGGCCAGCCGTGCCCACTTCACCCGGTCGAGCCGTTCGTACGAGCGCCACGCGTGCGTGGTCATCAGGCGTGCGATCCACGGTCCCACGACGGGGAGCTTCTTCAGCCAGTCCATGATCCGACCCTGCCCCCGCTCGTCCCGGTCCATGATCTCGTCGGGCCCCCGGATCCGCCCGCGGCCCGGAAGACCAGTGTTCTTGTGCCCCAGAAGCGCAGGATCGTGCCCAGGACCATGCCGATTCCGGCGCCGGAGACGGTGTCGGCGCGCTGCGAGGTGAGGCCGAGGCCGTAGTGGCTGACGGTCAGGCACAGCAGCTGCACGCCGGCCCCGGCGAGGTTCACCGCGACGAACACGGCGCAGGGGCGCAGTCCCCGGGGGCGGGTGTGCCGGTAGGTGCCCAGCGCGTTGCCCGCGTACGCCACCGCGCACCCGGCCACGAAGGACAGCGTCTTGGCGCCGAGCGGGCCGAGGCCGGCGGGGCCGCGCAGACAGGTGAAGAGACCGAGGTCGACGGCGTAGGCGAGCAGGCCCACGGAGGCGAAGCCGGCCAGCTCGCGCCGGTCGGCTACCAATTGGCCACCGCCAGGCCGTACATCGCCACCCAGACCACGCCGATCAGCGCGAGCGCCCGGTCGCGCAGGACGACGTCCTCGGGTTCGCCCGCGGTGCCGCGGTCGGCGAAGACCGCGTAGCGCAGGACGGCGAGGACGAAGGCGACCATGGACAGCTGGCGCCAGGGCAGCACGCTGGTGTGCGGGACGCCGCCCTCCTCCATGGCCCACAGGCAGTAGCCGAGGACGGCGACACCGGCCGCGAGCTGCCAGACGAAGCGGAGGTAGCCGGTGGTGTACTCGGTGAGCAGCGCGCGGGTGGCGCCCGCCCGCCCGGCCATCTGGACTGCCTCGGAGTACCGCTTGGCGGCGACCATGAACAGCGCGCCGAAGCCGGTCGTGATGAGGAACCAGCGCGAGAGGGGGATGCCGAGCGCGAGTCCGCCGATCATCGCCCGCATCAGGAAGCCGGTGGTGACGACGGCCAGGTCGACGACGAGGACGTGCTTGAGGGTGACGCAGTACGCCACCTGCATCGCGAGGTAGGCGGTCAGCAGGGCCGCGACGGGCGGCGGGCACGTCCAGGCGGCGACGAGGGGCGCGAGAACGCCCAGGAGGCCGCCGACGGCGTACGCGAGCGGCACCGGGACCTGTCCGGCCGCGACCGGGCGGTGCCGCTTGACCGGGTGGGCGCGGTCGGCCTCGGCGTCGCGGGCGTCGTTGACGAGGTAGACGGCGGAGGCGCAGGCGGTGAACAGGACGAAGACCAGGGCGAGCCGGCTCAGCGCGGGCACCGAGAACAGCTCCCCCGCGGCGGCCGGGGCGGCGACGACCAGGACGTTCTTGACCCACTGGCGGGGGCGTGCGGTCCGGAGGAGGCCGCTCAGCACGCCCTTCGCGCGGGGCGTCGCGGGCTCCCCCGGCCGTTGCGGGGCGCGCTGTCTCAGGACGGCCGTGTCAGTCACGGGTGCCTCCTCGCATCCAGCGGGCGCCGAGCCGGGCGGTGAGCGCGCCCAGGGCCGCGCCGGCCGCTACGTCCGAGGGGTAGTGGACGCCGACGACCAGCCGGGAGGCGCACACCGCGGCGGCCAGCGGCCGGACCGCGGGTACGCCGAGCGCGCCGAAGGCGACGGCGGCGGCCGCGGCCGAGGTGGCGTGGGAGCTGGGGAACGAGTGCCGTCCGGCGGTGCGCACCAGGGGCACGACGTGTGCCGGGCGCGGACGGCGCACGACCCGCTTCAGGGCCATGCTGGCGACGTGGGCGCCCGCGGTGAGCGCGGTGCCGCGCAGCCAGGCCCCCCGCCGCGCGCGGTCCACGGCGGCTCCGGCGAGACCCGCGGCGAGCCACAGGGCCGCGTGCTCCCCGGCCCAGGACAGGGCGCGCGCGGCGCCGGCCACGCGCGGGTCCGTGCCGCAGGCTCTGAGCGCCGTGACGATCCGGTGGTCCATGTCGTCGAGGTCGTCCATGCCGACTCACTGTTCCCGCCCGTCGGACCGGAAGGACGGCACGATCGAGCGACATACCATTAATCACCCGTTTCGGGTATGTGCGTGATGTTTTGGAACTAATCGTTCTCATAGGGGCGATACGGTCACCGGCATGTCTGCCGACACCGACTGGGGTCCCGTCACCGGCTGGGGCCGCACCGCGCCCACCGCGGCCCGTCTGATCCGCCCGCGGACGTACCAGGAGGCCGCCCTGGCCGTGCGGGACTGCGGGGCCCGCGGTGGCATCGCGCGGGGGCTGGGGCGGGCGTACGGGGACGCCGCGCAGAACGCGGGGGGCGCCGTCCTCGACATGACGGCCCTGGACCGCGTGCACGCCGTCGACGTCGCCGGCGGCACCGTGCTCTGCGACGCGGGCGTCTCCCTGCACCACCTGATGGAGGTGCTGCTGCCGCTCGGCTGGTTCGTGCCGGTGACGCCCGGCACCCGCTACGTCACGGTCGGCGGGGCGATCGGCGCGGACATCCACGGCAAGAACCACCACGTGTCGGGGTCCTTCGCGCGGCACGTGGTCTCCCTGGAACTGCTCACCGCCGACGGCGGGGTCCGCACCGTCACCCCGGGCACGCCCCTGTTCGACGCGACCGCCGGGGGCATGGGCCTGACCGGGGTGATCCTCACCGCGACGCTGCGGCTCCACCCGGTCGAGACCGCGCTGATGTCCGTCGACACCGAGCGCGCCGACGACCTGGACGACCTGATGGCCCGTCTGACGGCCACCGACCACCGCTACCGCTACTCCGTCGCGTGGATCGACCTGCTCGCGCGCGGCCGGGCGACCGGCCGCGCGGTGCTCACCCGCGGCGACCACGCCCCGCTGGACGCGTTGCCCGCCCGCTCCCGCGCGCGGCGGGCGCCGCTGGCCTTCCGCACCTCCCGCCTCCCGGCCGCCCCCGACCTCGTACCCGACGGACTGCTCGGCCGGACCACGGTGGGCCTGTTCAACGAGGTGTGGTACCGCAAGTCCCCCCGGTTCAGCCGGGGCAGGCTCCAGCGGATCTCCACCTTCTTCCACCCCCTGGACGGCGTCCCGCACTGGAACCGGATCTACGGCCGCGGCGGCTTCGTGCAGTACCAGTTCGTCGTCGGCGAGGGCCGGGAGGACGCCCTGCGCCGGATCGTGCAGCGCATCTCGGACCGCCGCTGCCCGTCCTTCCTCGCCGTGCTCAAGCGGTTCGGCGAGGCCGACCCGGGCTGGCTCTCCTTCCCCGTGCCCGGCTGGACCCTGGCCCTGGACATCCCGGCGGGCCTGCCCGGCCTCGGCGCCTTCCTGGACGAGCTGGACGAGGAGGTCGCGCAGGCCGGCGGCCGGGTCTACCTCGCCAAGGACTCGCGGCTGCGGCCCGAACTGCTCGCCGCGATGTACCCGCGCCTCGACGACTTCCGCGCGCTGCGCGCGGAGCTGGACCCGCACGGGGTGTTCGTGTCCGACCTGGCCCGCCGCCTCACCCTCTGACCCCTCTGGAGCTGTCGTGAAGGACGCCTTCGGCCTCCCCCAGTCCCTGCTCGTCCTCGGCGGTACGTCCGAGATCGCGCTCGCCACCGCACGCCGCCTGGTGGCCCGCCGCACCCGCACGGTGTGGCTGGCCGGCCGCCCCTCCCCCGCCCTGGACGCGGCCGCCGAGCAGCTGCGCAGCCTCGGCGCAGAGGTGCGCACCGTCGCCTTCGACGCGCTCGACCCCGAGTCCCACGAGGCGGCGCTCGGCAAGGTCTTCGCCGAGGGCGACGTCGACCTGGTGCTGCTGGCCTTCGGCATCCTGGGCGACCAGGCGCACGACGAGCGCGAGCCGCTGAACGCCGTGCGGGTCGCGCAGACGAACTACACCGGAGCGGTCTCGGCGGGCCTGGTCAGCGCCCGCGCACTCCAGGCGCAGGGCCACGGCTCGCTGGTGGTGCTCTCCTCGGTGGCCGGTGAACGGGCCCGGCGCGCGAACTTCATCTACGGCTCCAGCAAGGCCGGCCTGGACGCCTTCGCGCAGGGCCTCGGCGACGCGCTGCACGGCACGGGCGTGCACGTCATGGTCGTACGCCCCGGGTTCGTACGGTCGCGGATGACCGCCGGGATGGAGGAGGCGCCGCTCGCCACGACACCCGAGGCGGTCGCCACGGCGATCGAGCTGGGGCTGCGGCGGCGCTCGGAGACGGTGTGGGTGCCCGGCGCGCTGCGGGTGGTGATGTCGGCGGTGCGGCACCTGCCGCGGACGCTCTTCCGGCGGCTGCCCGTGTGACGTCAGGCCGCCGGGTGGGCCGGTGTCACCGGCCGGGCAGCGAGCCGCTCTCCACGCGCCCGGCCTGCGGGGGCACCGTGGCGCTGCCGAAGGGGAACTCGCGCAGCTTGCGCCACACCCCGTCGGGGCCCTGCTCGTAGAGCGCGAAGCCGGTGCAGGACCACTGGGCCGCGTAGTCGGACAGCTCCTCGTAGGCGCGGTCCATCGCCGCTTCCTCGATGCCGTGCGCCACGGTGACGTGCGGGTGGTACGGGAACTGCAGTTCGCGTGGGACGGGACCGGACGCGTCGCGCACCCGCTTCTGGAGCCAGGAGCAGGCGGCGGCGCCCTCGACCACCTGGACGAAGACCACGGGCGACAGCGGACGGAAGGTCCCGGTGCCGGACAGCCGCATCGGGAAGGGGCGGCCGCGCGCCGCCACCTCCGCCAGGTGCGCCTCGATCGCGGGCAGCGCGCTGCCGTCGACCTCGGTCGGCGGCAGCAGGGTGACGTGCGTGGGGATGCCGTGAGCAGCGGCGTCGCCGAAGCCCGCGCGCAGCTGCTGGAGCTGGCTGCCGTGAGGCTCCGGGACCGCGATCGACACGCCGATCGTTACGGTCCCCACGTCGTCTCCTGTCGTTACGTGTCACTCGTCGAATGTCGCTGTGTCGGACACCCGGCTATCGACTGTACGGCCACGACCGTGCCCGGGGCAGGCGCAACCGGAGTGATGTGCAGCGCTACGGCGGCATGCCGGGGCGCACGGCGGGGCCGGGACCGGGGCCGGGGGTGGCCCGGGGGTCAGTGCTTGGCGGGCAGGAAGCCCATCATGTCGTACGTCCGCGAGAGGGTCTCGGCGGCGACGGCGCGGGCCTTCTCGGCGCCCTTGGCCAGGATCGAGTCCAGCGTCTCCGGGTCGTCCAGGTACTGCTGGGTGCGCTCCCGGAAGGGGGTGACGAACTCGACCATGACGTCGGCGAGGTCCGTCTTGAGCGCGCCGTAGCCCTTGCCGACGTACTTCTCCTCCAGCTCGGCGATCTCCGTGCCGGTGAGCACCGAGTAGATCGAGAGGAGGTTGCTGACGCCCGGCTTGTGCTCGCGGTCGAAGCGGATCACGGTGTCCGTGTCGGTGACCGCGCTCTTCACCTTCTTCGCGGTGGCCTTGGGCTCGTCCAGGAGGTTGATCAGGCCCTTCGGCGTGGACGCCGACTTGCTCATCTTGATCGACGGGTCCTGGAGATCGTAGATCTTCGCCGTCTCCTTGAGGATGTACGGGGAGGGCACGGTGAACGCCTCGCCGAAACGGCCGTTGAAGCGCTCGGCCAGGTCGCGGGTCAGCTCGATGTGCTGGCGCTGGTCCTCGCCGACCGGGACCTCGTTGGCCTGGTAGAGCAGGATGTCCGCGACCTGGAGGATCGGGTACGTGAACAGGCCGACGGAGGCGCGGTCGGCGCCCTGCTTGGCGGACTTGTCCTTGAACTGGGTCATGCGGCCGGCCTCGCCGAAGCCGGTGAGACAGTTCATGATCCAGGCGAGCTGGGCGTGCTCGGGGACGTGGCTCTGCACGAAGAGCGTGCAGCGGTCCGGGTCCAGGCCGGCCGCCAGGAGCTGGGCGGCGGCCAGCCGGGTGTTGGCCCGCAGTTCCTTCGGGTCCTGCGGGACCGTGATCGCGTGCAGGTCGACGACCATGTAGAACGCGTCGTGGGTCTCCTGGAGGGCCACCCACTGGCGGACGGCGCCGAGGTAGTTGCCGAGGTGGAACGAGCCTGCGGTGGGCTGGATTCCGGAGAGCACGCGGGGGTGGTCTGTCGCCATGTTTTTCATTGTCTCAGAGGGAGCGGGGGGTTCTGTGCGTGGGGAACTGCGCGCCGTGTGTGGCTGGTCGCGCCCACGCGGCGGCAGCCGCACATCGACACGGCCCCGCGCCCCTGAAGGGGCGCTTCAGCCCAGGTCGATCTCCGGGTACAGCGGGAAGCCCGCCACCAGGTCCGTGGCCCTCTGGGCGATCTCCTCCGCGACCTTCTCGTCCAGGACGTGCGAGGCCTTCGACGGGGCGCCCGACTTCGTCGTGCCCTGTTCCGTCGTCGTCAGGACGCGGTCGATCAGGCCCGCGACCTCGTCCATCTCCGCCGTGCCGAGGCCGCGGGTGGTGAGGGCCGGGGTGCCGATGCGGATGCCGGAGGTGTACCAGGCGCCGTTCGGGTCGGACGGGATGGCGTTGCGGTTGGTGACGATGCCGGAGTCGAGGAGGGCGGCCTCGGCCTGGCGGCCGGTGAGGCCGTAGGAGGACGCCACGTCGATCAGGTTGAGGTGGTTGTCCGTGCCGCCGGTGACCAGGGTGGCGCCGCGCCGCATCAGGCCCTCGGCGAGGGCGCGGGCGTTGTCGACGATGCGCTGGGCGTAGTCCTGGAACGCGGGCTGCCTGGCCTCGGCGAGGGCGACGGCCTTGGCGGCCATGACGTGCGGGAGCGGGCCGCCGAGGACCATCGGGCAGCCGCGGTCGACCTGGTCCTTGAGGGAGTCGTCGCACAGGACCATGCCGCCGCGCGGGCCGCGCAGCGACTTGTGGGTGGTGGTCGTCACGATCTGGGCGTGCGGGACCGGGTCGAAGTCGCCGGTGAGGACCTTGCCCGCGACGAGACCGGCGAAGTGCGCCATGTCGACCATGAGGGTCGCGCCGACCTCGTCGGCGATCTCGCGCATGATCCGGAAGTTCACCAGCCGGGGGTAGGCCGAGTAGCCCGCGACGATGATCAGCGGCTTGAACTCGCGGGCGGAGGCGCGCAGGGCCTCGTAGTCGATGAGGCCGGTGGCCGGGTCGGTGCCGTAGGAGCGCTGGTCGAACATCTTGCCGGAGATGTTCGGACGGAAGCCGTGGGTGAGGTGGCCGCCGGCGTCCAGGGACATGCCGAGCATCCGCTGGTTGCCGAAGGCCTGGCGCAGCTCGGCCCAGTCCGCGTCGGTCAGGTCGTTGACCTGGCGGACGCCCGTCTTCTCCAGGAAGGGCACCTCGACGCGGGCGCCGAGGACGGCCCAGAAGGCGACCAGGTTGGCGTCGATGCCGGAGTGCGGCTGGACGTAGGCGTGCCGGGCGCCGAAGAGTTCGCGGGCGTGCTCGGCGGCGAGGGACTCGACGGTGTCGACGTTGCGGCAGCCGGCGTAGAAGCGGCGGCCGATGGTGCCCTCGGCGTACTTGTCGCTGAACCAGTTGCCCATCGCGAGGAGCGTGGCCGGGGAGGCGTAGTTCTCCGAGGCGATCAGCTTGAGCATCTCGCGCTGGTCGGCGACCTCCTGGCCGATGGCGTCGGCGACGCGGGGCTCGACGGCGCGGATCGCTTGCAGCGCGGCTCGGTAGGCGACGGACTCGGGGGTGAGGTCTGCGGACATGGGGGCCTCCGGACGTTGGGATCAGCGTTCAGGTCGGCCCAGGCGCTCGGCACATGTCGCTCGGGCCGCTTCCCGATGGTTCATCCCATCCTTGCGCGCCAGTCACGGCCCGGGGCCAGGCTACCGGATGGCGTCTGCCGGATTGCTGTGCGTTTCGGAGTGCGGACTCGTCGTGGCTGGTCGCGCAGTTCCCCGCGCCCCTGGCAGGCCCCTACGGGGCCATCTACAAGATCACGTGGGGCAGGAAGCGGGCGTATTCGTCCGTCACCAAGCCCGACGACTCCCGGATTCCCAGGCCCGCCGACTCGTTCTCCACCACCCAGGCGCCGAGGACCACGCGGTTGCCGTCGAAGTCGGGGAGGGGGGCCAGTTCCTGGTAGCAGCAGGGCTCGTCGCGGGGGGCGGGGGCGGTGCCCGGTTCGTGGATCGTGACGCCCGCGCCCTCGCGGCCCAGGAGGGGCTTGGCGACCCAGCCGGTGGAGTGGGCCAGCTCGCGGGGGCCGTCGAGGTAGGCGGCCAGGAGGTTGGGGTGGTCCGGGTACAGCTCCCAGAGGACGGCCAGCAGGGCCTTGTTGCTGAGCAGCATCTTCCAGGCGGGCTCGATCCACAGGGTGGTGCCCGTGCCGCCGCCGTTGTCGAGGGTGTCCAGGACGTGTCCGGCGAAGCGGTCGGTGGTGAGCCACTCCCAGGGGTAGAGCTTGAAGAGGCTGCGGATGAAGCGCAGCTTGTTGTCGACGAAGCGGCCGGAGAGGCGGTCCCAGCCGATCTCCTCCATGGAGATCCAGTCGGTCTCGAGACCGGCCTGTTCGGCGGTCTCCTTGAGGTAGGCGACCGTCATCAGGTCCTCGCCGAGTTCGTCGTCCGAAGAGTGCGCGAAGTACAGGGGGTTGCCGGGCGGGAGCAGCGCGGCCTGCTTCTTCCAGGCGTCGACCAGGCGCTCGTGCAGGCTGTTCCACTGGTCGGCGCCGGGGAAGCGCTCCTCCATCCAGAACCACTGCGGGGACGCGGCCTCGACCAGGGAGGTCGGGGTGTCCGCGTTGTACTCCAGGAGCTTGGCGGGCCCGGTGCCGTCGTAGCGCAGGTCGAAGCGGGCGTAGACGGAGGGGAGTTCGGCGCGGCGGTGCCAGGCCTCGGTGACCGCCCGGACGATGCGGGGGTCGGTGATGCCCAGGTCGGCGAACCGGTCGTGGGTGACGATGTGCTCGGCGGCGGCCAGGCACATGCGGTGGAGTTCCTCGACGACCTCCTCCAGCGCCTCGACCTCCGGCAGGGAGAAGACGTAGTGGGCGCTCTCGTCCCAGTAGGGGCGCAGGGAGCCGTCGGGGTAGCGGGTCAGGGGGTAGATCAGGCCCTGTTCCTCGACGGTCTCCTGCCAGCCGGTGCGCGGGGCGATGGTGCGGCGTTCCACGCGCTCAGCCTCCGCCGCTGCCGCCCGAGCAGCCGAAGCCGCCCCGGTCCACGGCCTCGGACCGGCTGAAGGTGCCGTCGTCGGCCCAGCCGCCGCTGACGTCGGCGTCGTAGTACCAGTCGCCGTCGGCCGACTTCTTCTTCTTGCCGCCCTTGCCGTACGAGCCGCCGGACGAGCCCGACTTGCAGTTCTGGTCGGAGACGACCTTGTAGCCGTTGAGGTAGTCGTAGCTGTCGCGGTCCACACAGCGGCGGTCGGGGTCCGAGCCGCAGGCGCTCAGGGCCGCCGCGAGCATTCCCATGCCACCGAGCACCACGGTGCTCGACCGCAGCCGTCGCCGGGTCTCTGCCATTTCCTCGTCTCCCCGTTGTCCGTGCGCTTGTACGACAGTTGGGCCGGTCGAGTGTACGGCCCCCGTCGCGGGTGGACTTTACGGCAGCGCCCGGCACAGGGCGTCCAGTGCCCCCGCCCAGGCGTGGTCGGGCGGGGTGCCGTAGCCGACGACGAGGGCGTCCAGCGGGGGGACGTCGGCGTCGGGGTGCCGGAACATGGAGAGGCCGTGGACCGCGAGCCCGTGCCAGGCGGCGGCGCGGACGGTCTGCCGCTCGGTGCCGGGCGGCAGTTCGAGGACGGCGTGGAGGCCGGCGGCGATGCCGGTGACGCGGACGCCGGGGGCCCGTTCGGCTAGGGCGGCGACCAGGGCGTCGCGGCGGCGCCGGTAGCGCAGGCGGGCGGAGCGGACGTGGCGGTCGTAGTCGCCGGAGCCCAGGAACTCGGCCAGGGTCAGCTGGTCGAGGACGCCCGGGGTGCGGCCCGCCATGCCGTCCATGACCTCCTCGACGAGCGCGGGCGGCAGGACCAGCCAGCCCAGGCGCAGGGCGGGGGCGAGGGACTTGCTGGCGGTGCCGAGGTAGACGACGCGGTCGGGGTCGAGGCCCTGGAGGGCGCCGACGGGCTGGCGGTCGTAGCGGAACTCGCCGTCGTAGTCGTCCTCCAGGACCAGGCCGCCGGTGCGGCGGGCCCAGTCGATCAGCGCCGTACGGCGCTCGGGGAGCAGCGGGAGGCCGAGGGGGAACTGGTGGGAGGGGGTCAGCAGGACCGCGCCGGCGGCGGCCGGGTCGTCGGGCGGGAGGGTGCCGCGGTCGTCGAAGGACAGCGGGGGAGTTCCGCAGCCCGCTCGCCGGAGCAGCCGGCGGTGGTGGGGCAGGCCGTAGGACTCGACGGCGACCGCGTTCCCGGCCCGGCGGCGCAGCAGTTCGGCGAGGACACCGAGGCCGCCGAGGAAGCCGGCGCACACCACGATCCGGTCGGGGTCGGCGTGCACGCCCCGTGCGCGGGACAGGTATCCGGCGAGCGCCGTGCGCAGTTCCACGCGGCCGCGTGGGTCGCCGTAGCCGAGGGCCTGGTCGGGGGCGGCGGCCAGGGCGCGGCGGGCGGCCCTGAGCCACTGGGCGCGGGGGAAGGAGGCGAGTTCGGGCGTGCCGGGGACGAGGTCGTAGGCCGGGCGGCCCGGCTCGCGCGGGTGGGGTGCCGGGCGGTGTGCGGGGGTGGCGGGCGTGCGGTCGGCGACCCGGGTGCCGGAGCCCTGCCGGGCGGCCAGCCAGCCCTCGGCGATCAGGTCGGCGTAGACCTCGGCGACCGTGTTGCGGGCCACGCCCAGGTCGGCGGCGAGCGAGCGGGAGGAGGGCAGCCGGGTGCCGGGGGCCAGCCGGCCGCCGCGGACGGCCTCGCGCAGCGCTTCGGTGAGGCTCCGGCGCAGGCCGGGTCCGGAGCGGTCCAAGTGCAGGTCGACGCCGAAAGTGGCCCAGGATTTCGCCATGGGAATGGACCATACTCCTGGGCTGCCTCACTTCTAGGCTCGGTGGCATGACGACGAACGAGAACACCACGACCGCCCCCGAGGCCTTCGCCGCCGAGCACGCACCCCGGCTGGAGTGGGCGAAGCACGCCCCCGAGGTCTGGAAGGCGATGCTCCGCCTGGACAAGGCCGCCACGCAGGGGCTCGACCCGAAGCTGGGGGAGCTGGTGAAGATCCGCGCCTCCCAGCTCAACCACTGCGCCTTCTGCCTGGACATGCACACCAAGGACGCGCTGGCGGCCGGGGAGAGCGTGGAGCGGATCGTGCAGCTCGGCGCCTGGGACGAGTCGCGGCACTTCTACACGGAGAAGGAGCTGGCGGCGATCGAGCTGACCGAAGCCGTGACGGTGCTGACCGACGGCTTCGTGCCGGACGCGGTGTACGAGAAGGCCGCCGCGCACTTCGACGAGCCGGAGCTGGCACAGCTGATCGCCGCGATCACGGTGATCAACGCCTGGAACCGCTTCGGGGTGACCTGCCGGCTGACGCCGGGGCACTACACGCCGGGCCAGTACGCGTGACGACCCGTACGACCCGACTGGACGCAGGCGTCCGTTCGGCGCTGCAGGGGATGGGCGCGGCCGCCAAGCGGGGCCTCGGTGACGCCCGGCTCGCCGAGCTGGTGCAGATCCGCGCCTCGCAGCTCAACCACTGCGCCTTCTGCCTCGACATGCATCTGGGCATCGCCCGCAAGCAGGGGGTGAGCGAGCAGCAGCTGGATCTGCTCGCCGCGTGGGAGGAGGCCGGGGAGGTCTTCGACGCTCGGGAGCGGGCCGCGCTGGCGCTGACCGAGGCGGTGACGGTGCTGACCGACGGCTTCGTGCCGGACGACGTGTACGAGGAGGCCGCGCGGCACTTCGACGCCGACGGCCTGGCGCACCTGCTCGCGCTGATCGCGGCGATCAACAGCTGGAACCGGCTGATGGTCGCGCGGCGGATCCCGGTGGGGAGCACGCGGTGGTGACGACCGGCGCCGCGCGGTTCCGATCCGGGGACCGCTGAACGTGCGCGCGGCCCGGGAGTGGCGCCGAGTCCGCCGAGCTGGGCGGACTCGGGGCCACCCGGGTCACGTTCGTGACGCGGTGAGCGTCAGGACAGCCACTCCTTCCAGACGGACTCGTGGCTCTCCACCCACTTCTTCGCCGCCTCCTCGGGCCGCATCTTCTGCTCGGCGATCATCAGGGAGACCTGGTTCTGGTCCTCGGTCGTCCACTTGAACTTCTCGAGGAGGTCCGCCGCCTTGCCGCCCTTCTTCGCGAAGTCGGCGTTGAGGTACTTCTGGAGCGGGGTGACCGGGTAGGCGCAGTCGACCTTCTCCGGGTCGGCGTCGCAGCCCTCCTTGTACGGGGGCAGTTTCACCTCGGTCATCGGGACCTTCTCGAACAGCCACTGGGGGGTGTACCAGTAGCTGAGGAAGGGCTTCTGCTCCTTGGCGAACTGCTTGATCTGGGTGATCTGGGCGGCCTCGGAGCCGGCGAAGACGACCTGGTAGTCCAGGTTCAGGTTCTTCACCAGCGCCTTGTCGTTCGTGACGTAGGACGGCGAGCCGTCCATCAGCTGGCCCTTGCCGCCGCTCTCCGCGGTGCGCAGCAGGTCGGCGTACTTGTTGAGGTTCTTCCAGTCGGTGACGTCCGGGTGCTTCTTCGCGAAGTACGTCGGGACGAACCAGCCGATGTGCCCGGTGACGCCGAGGTCGCCGCCGGGGGCGATGGTCTTCTTGTCCTTGACGTACCGCTGCTCCTGCTCGGGGTGGCCCCAGTCCTCCAGGATGGCGTCGACGCGGCCCTGGCTGAGCGCGTCCCAGGCGGGGACCTCGTCGACCTGGACGGTGTCGACGCGGTAGCCCAGCTCGTGCTCCAGCAGGTACTGGGCGACGGCCACGTTGGCCTGGGCGCCGACCCAGGACTGCACGGACAGGGTGACGGTCTTGGCGCCCTGGGCGTTGGCGAACGGGGACGCCTGCTTGGTCATGTCGGCGGCGCCGCAGCCGGTGAGCAGGGTCAGCGCGGCGGCCGAGGCGACGGCCGCGGTGGTACGTACGCGCATGTCAGGCTCCCTTCGTCGCGCGGCGTCCGGTGGGCTGGGTGACCCGGTCGAGCATCAGACCGAGGCAGACGATGGCCGCGCCGGCCACCAGACCGCTCGCCAGGTCGCCCTGGGCCAGGCCGAAGACGACCTGGTAGCCGAGCGCGCCACCGCCGACCAGGCCGCCGATGATGACGACGGCGAGGACCAGGACGACGCCCTGGTTGACGGCGAGCAGCAGCGACCGGCGGGCCAGCGGGAGCTGGACCTGGCGCAGCTGCTGTCCGCTGGTGGCTCCGAGCGAGCGGGCCGCCTCCAGGGCGGCCGGGTCGACCTGGCGCAGGCCCTGGGCGGTGATGCGGACCACGGCCGGAAGGGCGTAGACGACCGCGGCGGCCACCGCGGGCGCCCGTCCCACGCCGAACAGGGCGACGACGGGGATCAGGTACACGAACTGCGGCATGGTCTGGAAGACGTCCAGAACCGGCCGCAGCAGGCGTTCGAACCGCTCGCTGCGGGCGGCGGCGATACCCGTCGCGAAGCCGAGGACCAGGGTCACGGCGACGGCCGCGAGCACCTGCGAGAGCGTGTCCAGGGACGGGTTCCACACGCCGAGCACACCGATCGCGGCCATGGCGAGGACGGCGGTGAGCGCGGTGCGCCAGGTGCCGATCAGCCACGCGAGGGCGGCCACGACGAGGAGCACCGACCACCAGGGCAGCCACTGCAGGCCGTCCCGGACCGGGTTGAGGACCCAGCTGGTGAAGTGCGCCGCCCAGTCGGCGGTGCCGCCGACGACGGGCACGCCGGAGTACAGGTGGGCGGTCATCCAGTCGACGGCCCGGTTGACGGGCTCGGCGATGTTCACCTCCCAGCCCTCGGGCCATTCCAGGAAGCCGGCGAGGCGTCCGGCGACGGCGACGGCCGCGGCGGCGGCCAGGGCGTACAGCCAGGTCAGCGGCGACCTGCCGGGCTCCCCGAGCCGCTCCTCCCCCGCCGCGCCGGTCACCCGGTCCAGGACGACGGCGAGCAGCACGATCGGGATGCCGGCCGCGAGGGCGGCGCCGACGTCGACCGAGGCGAGCGCCTGGTAGACGCGGTCGCCGAGGCCGCCGGCGCCGATGACCGATGCGATGACGGCCATGGAGAGCGCCATCATGATCGTCTGGTTGACGCCGAGCAGGAGTTCCTTGCGGGCCAGCGGGACACGGGCGGTCAGCAGCCGCTGGCGGGCGGTGGTGCCGAGGGACTCGACGGCCTCCAGGACCTCCTTGTCGGCGCCGCGCAGGCCCAGCGAGGTGAGCCGGGCCATGGGCGGGGCGGCGTAGACGACGGTGGCCAGGACGGCGGCGGGGACACCGATGCCGAAGACCAGGACGACGGGGAGGAGGTACGCGAAGGCGGGCAGCACCTGCATGGTGTCGAGCACCGGGCGCAGGACGCGGTCCATCCGGTCGGACAGGCCGGCGGCGAGACCCAGCAGGGCGCCCACGACGACCGACGCGAGGACGGCGACGACCATCAGGGCGAGGGTCTGCATGGTCGGCACCCACATGCCGAGCAGGCCGCAGGCCAGGAACGCGGCCGCGGTGCCGAGCGCCAGCTTCACGCCGGCCACGCGCCAGGCGACCAGAGCGCCGATCGCGGTGACCCCGGCCCAGCCGACGGCGAGGAGGGCGAGGTACACGGCGCGTACGGCGAGGACGACGACGTTGCTGACGTGGCCGAAGAAATAGAGGAACAGGGGGTGGCTGTCGCGGTTGTCGATGATCCAGTCGCTGGCCTTGCCGAGCGGCTCGGAGACGTCGACGGTCAGCGCGCTCGGCCAGGTGGCGCCGCCCCACTGGGTGACGGCCAGGGGGACGAGGATCGCGGCGAGCACCCCGAGGGTGAGGAGCTTGCGGACGGCGGGGTGGGTGAGGAAGCCCGGCGGGGCGGCCTTCTGGGCCTGTGCGGTGATCGTTGCCATCAGACCGGCTCCTCGCTGGTGGCGAGGGGCGGGGTGGGTTCGTCCGCTGCGTCGGCACCGTCGGCCGGGGCCGCGGTGGCCGCGCCGGCCGTGCCCGCCACCACCGACAGCAGGGATTCCGCGTCGACCACGCCCAGGCAGCGGCCGTCGGACATCACGCGGGCCGGGGAGCCGGCGCGGGCGACGGCCTCGATGGCCTCGGAGACGGTGGCCTCGGGGCGGATCGCCGGGCCGGTGCCGGCCTCGTCGGACGAGGACGCGGGGCGCATCGCCGTACGGACGGTGAGGACCTGCTCGCGCGGGACGTCGCGGACGAACTCGCGGACGTAGTCGTCGGCGGGCGAGCCGACGATCTCCTCCGGGGTGCCGAGCTGGACCACGCGGCCGTCGCGCATCAGGGCGATGCGGTCGCCGAGCTTGAGGGCTTCCTGGAGGTCGTGGGTGATGAAGACCATCGTGCGGCCCTCCTCGCGGTGCAGCCGGACGACCTCCTCCTGCATGTCCCGCCGGATCAGCGGGTCCAGGGCGCTGAACGGCTCGTCGAAGAGCAGCACCTCGGGGTCGACGGCGAGGGCGCGGGCGAGGCCGACCCGCTGGCGCTGTCCGCCGGAGAGCTGGCCGGGGCGCCGCTGCTCCAGACCCTCCAGGCCGACCTTGGCGACGATGGCGGCGGCGCGCTCGCGGCGCTCGGCGCGGGCGACGCCCTGGACCTCCAGGCCGTAGGCCACGTTGTCGAGGACCGTGCGGTGCGGGAGCAGGCCGAAGTGCTGGAAGACCATCGCGGCCCGGTGCCGGCGCAGTTCGCGCAGCCGGGACTTGTCCATGGCGCGGACGTCCTCGCCGTCGATGGCGATGGAGCCGGCGGTCGGCTCGATGAGCCGGGTCAGGCAGCGTACGAGGGTGGACTTGCCGGAGCCGGACAGGCCCATGACGACGAAGACCTCGCCCTTGCGGACGTCGAAGGAGACATCGGCCACGGCGGCCGTGCAGCCGGTGCGCGAGCGCAGCTCGGCCGGGCTCAGGGCGGCCAGTTCGGGGTCGGCGGGGACGCGGTCGGCCTTGGGTCCGAAGACCTTCCACAGCCCGTCCACGGCGAAGACGGGAGCCGCGCTCTCGTCCGTACCCGGCGGCGTACTGGCGCTGGTGCTGGTGGAGGTACTCATCGGGCGTCACCACCGATCAGCTCGACGGCGCGCTCCCCGACCATGAGGACGCCGATCATCGGGTTCACGGCGGGCATGGTCGGGAAGACGGAGGCGTCGGCGATGCGGATGCCCTGCAGGCCCCGGATGCGCAGCTCGGGGTCGACGACGGCCTGTTCGTCGGTGGCGGCACCCATCCGGCAGGTGCCCGCCGGGTGGTAGACGGTGTGGGCGACCTTGCGGGCGTACTCGCTCAGCTCCTCGTCACCGGTGACGTCCGGGCCGGGGCAGACCTCGCGCTTGAGCCAGCCGGCCAGCGGCTGCGTCTTCGCGATCTCGCGGGCGATCCTGATGCCGTCGACGAGGGTGCGGCCGTCGTAGTCGTCCTCGTCGGTGAAGTAGCGGAAGTCCAGGGCGGGCTTCACGGACGGGTCGGCGCTGGTGAGGTGGAGGCGTCCGCGGGACTTCGGCTTGGGGATGTTCGGGGTCATCGAGACGCCGAACTCCGGGCGTTCGTAGCCGAGGCGCTCCGGATTGTCCGTGAACGGGATCTGGTAGAAGTGGAACATCAGGTCGGGGCCCGCGTGTTCGGGATCGCGGCGCACGAAGAGACCGGCGTCGGAGTCCATCGCGGAGTTGTCCGGGATGGGTCCCTCGGTCTCCCAGACGATCACCGACTCGGGGTGGTCGAGCAGGTTCTCGCCGACGCCGGGCAGGTCGAGCGCCACGGGTATGCCGAGCGCTTCGAGGTCCTGGCGGGGGCCTATGCCGGAGTGCAGCAGCAGGCGCGGCGAGTCGACCGCCCCGGCGCACAGCACCACCTCGTTGCGCGCCTTGACCAGGATCTCCTCGCCGTCCTTGGTGCGGACGTGGACGCCCTCGGCGCGGGTGCCGGCCAGCTCCAGCCGGTACGCCCAGGTCTCCAGCATCAGGGTGAGGTTGGGGCGCTCGTCCATCACCGGGTGCAGGTACGCGACCGAGGCGGAGGAGCGCTTGTTGTTCTCGGGGTGGTAGGCGAGGTCGAAGAAGCCGGCGCCCTCGGTGAACGGCTTCTTGTTGAAGCCGTCGATCCGGGGGACCTCGAGCGCCTTCTGCGCGGAGTCGACGAAGTCCCGGGCGATGGCGTTCCGGTCCTTCTCGTCGACGGGGACGATGTTGTTCTTCAGCCGCGCGTAGTAGGCCTCCATCTGCACCGCGCCCCAGCCCTTGGCGCCCGCTGCCTCCCACTCGTCCCAGTCGGACGGCAGCGGCTTGAAGGCGATGAGGGTGTTGTGCGAGGAGCAGCCGCCGAGCACGCGGGCGCGGCTGTGCCGGATGTGCGAGTTGCCGCGCGGCTGCTCGGTGGTGGGGTAGTCGTAGTCGAGTTCGCCACCGAGCAGGCCCATCCAGCGGCGCAGGGTGAGTACGTCGTCGCGGCCGACGTCGCTGGGGCCGCCCTCGATGACGGCGACGGTGACGTCCGGGTTCTCGGTGAGCCGTGAGGCGATCACCGATCCCGCCGTGCCACCGCCGATGACGACGTAGTCGTAGACGTGAGTGGTATCTGGCATGGGGGTACTCCAGTGGGGCGAGCGGATGGTGCGGGGAGATGCGTGGAGGTGCGCGATATCAGCCGGTGAACCAGCGGACGGGCTTCGGCGCGAGGTTCTGGTAGACGTGCTTGCTCTCGCGGTACTCGGCCAGACCCGCGGGGCCGAGTTCGCGGCCCACGCCGCTCTTGCCGAAGCCGCCCCACTCCGCCTGCGGCAGGTAGGGGTGGAAGTCGTTGATCCAGACGGTGCCGTGCCGCAGCCGGCCCGCGACCCGGCGGGCCCGTCCCGCGTCGGCGGTCCAGACGGCACCGGCCAGACCGTACTCGGTGTCGTTGGCCAGGGCTATGGCTTCGTCCTCGGTGCGGAAGGTCTCGACGGTGAGGACCGGTCCGAAGACCTCCTCCCGGACGACCCGCATCTCGCGGTGGCACTGGTCGAGGACGGTCGGCTCGTAGAAGTAGCCGCTCCCGGGCCGCTGGGGGGACGGCTCGGGGCGCTTGCCGCCGCTGCGCAGCACGGCGCCCTCGGCGAGGGCGGAGGCGACGAAGTCCTCGGTCTTGGCGCGCTGCTGCTCGGAGACGAGCGGGCCGCACTCGACGCCGTCCTCGGTGCCGCGGCCGAGGCGGATCTTCTGGGCGCGGCGGGCGAGTTCGGCGACGAAGCGTTCGCGGACCGACTCCTCGATGATGAGGCGGCCACCGGCGGAGCAGACCTGCCCGCTGTGGATGAAGGCCGCGTTGAGGGCCTGGTCGACGGCGGTGTCGAAGCCGTCCTCGGTCGCGCAGGCGTCGGCGAAGACGACGTTGGGGTTCTTGCCGCCGAGTTCGAGGGCGACCTTCTTGACGGTGACGGCGGCTGCCTGGGCGACCTTGGTGCCGCTGACCAGGCCGCCGGTGAAGGAGACCAGGTCGACGTCGGGGTGCTCGGCGAGCCGGGCGCCGACCGTGTGGCCGGGACCGGTGACGATGCCCGCGACGCCGGTGGGGAGGCCGGCCTCGACGAGCAGGTCGATCAGGGCGACGGTGGTGAGCGGGGTGATCTCGCTCGGCTTGATCACGAAGGTGTTGCCGGCGGCGAGGGCCGGGGCGATCTTCCAGCTGGCCTGGAGGAGCGGGTAGTTCCAGGGCGTGATCATGGCGCAGACGCCGACCGGCTCGTGCACCACGACGCTGTGGATCTCGGGCGAGCCCGCGTCGACGACCCGGCCGGGGGCCTCGCCGGCGACCAGGTCGGCGAAGTAGCGGAAGGCGTCGGCGACGCAGTCGATGTCGACGCGCCCCTCCTCGACCGTCTTGCCCGCGTCGCGGCTCTCCAGCAGGCCGAGGGTCTCGCGGTCGCGCACGAGGAGGTCGGCGACGCGGCGCAGCAGGGCGGCCCGCTCGGCGACCGGGGTGTGCGGCCACGGGCCTTCGTCGAACGCCCGCCGGGCGGCGGCCACCGCGAGGTCGGTGTCCTTCTCGTCGCCCTCCGCGACCACGGCGAAGGGCAGGCCGTCGGCGGGGTCGAGGATGTCGCGGGTCGCGCCGGAGGACGCGGCCAGCCACCGGCCGCCGGCGTGGATGGTCCGGTGCCCCCGGTCCGCCTGGGTTTCCGTGCTGTTCGCCATGGTGGGATTGCCTTCCGTTCCTGATCAACGCCCCTGTGTCACACGCGTGCCACCCCGGGGACCGAGCCCCTGCCCCGGAGCCCCCCAGGCATGCCGATTCGGACATCGAAAGTGCGGCGCATCACTGAGGAAGGGCGTGAAGGGTGCATAACGGTCCCGAGGCGGACCGGAGACGGAAACGCGAACGGGCCCCGCTCCGGTCGAACCGGAGCGGGGCCCGTCTGCGGGCGGGGTGGGCTCAGAGGAGGCCGAGACCGCGGACCGCGTCGCGCTCCTCCGACAGCTCCTTGACGGAGGCGTCGATGCGGGCGCGGGAGAACTCGTTGATGTCGAGACCCTGGACGATCTCGTACTTGCCGTCCTTGGTGGTGACGGGGAAGGAGGAGATGAGGCCCTCCGGGACGCCGTAGGAGCCGTCCGACGGGATGCCCATGGAGGTCCAGTCGCCGTCGGCGGTGCCGTTGACCCACGTGTGCACGTGGTCGATGGCGGCGTTGGCGGCGGAGGCGGCCGACGAGGCGCCGCGCGCCTCGATGATGGCCGCGCCGCGCTTGGCGACGGTCGGGATGAACTCGTCGGCCAGCCACTTCTCGTCGTTGACGGTCTCGGCCGCGTTCTTGCCGCCGATGGTGGCGTGGAAGATGTCCGGGTACTGGGTGGCGGAGTGGTTGCCCCAGATGGTCAGGCGCTTGATGTCGGCGACCGTCGAGCCCGTCTTCTTCGCGAGCTGGGTCAGCGCGCGGTTGTGGTCCAGGCGGGTCATCGCGGTGAAGCGCTCCGCGGGTACGTCCGGGGCGGCGGCCTGGGCGATCAGGGCGTTGGTGTTGGCCGGGTTGCCGACGACGAGGACCTTGATGTCGTCCGCGGCGTGGTCGTTGATGGCCTTGCCCTGCGGCTTGAAGATGCCGCCGTTGGCCTCCAGGAGGTCGCCGCGCTCCATGCCCTTGGTGCGGGGGCGGGCGCCGACGAGGAGGGCGACGTTGGCGCCGTCGAAGGCGACGTTCGGGTCGTCGGTGATCTCGATGCCCTGGAGGAGCGGGAACGCGCAGTCGTCCAGCTCCATCGCGGTGCCCTCGGCGGCCTTGAGCGCCGGGGTGATCTCCAGGAGGCGGAGCTTGACCGGCACGTCCGCGCCGAGCAGCTGGCCGGAGGCGATGCGGAAGAGCAGGGCGTAACCGATCTGGCCGGCCGCGCCGGTGACGGTGACGTTCACGGGAGTGCGGGTCATGGCGTTCTCCGTATGACAGCTGGCGGTGGGGCGTCCCTGCCCCGGGCATTTGATCGATCTCTTGATACCAAGAGACCGATCCGGCCGTCAGGCTATCGCGCCCACCGTGTCCGGGACGTCCGGGTCGGTGTGGCCCGGCCCACAGGGGCGTCCCGGCGGCGCCGGGCGCGCGGGCAGGGCAACGGAAAGGCGGCCGCCCGTCCGGGAGAGGGGGGACGAAGGCGACCGCCGTTTCGGGGGATACCGTTGCCGGACTCCCGTGGGGGTACTTCTCGCGTGCCCGGGTCTTCGCCGGACATGCCTGCCGCCGGCGAACTTTCTTCGCGGGCCTGCTGGGTGCGCCTGCTCGGTGCGCCCGCGCCGTGCCGTCCCGCCGCCTACTCCGTGCAGCCCTGGACGCCGGACGCGGTGGTCACGCACGCCTCCGCCGCGGCCGCGGACTTCACCGCCACCATCGGGGTGTACGCGACGGTGTCGCCGACTCCGGAGACCGTCCCCGTCTGCTGGTTCCTGCCCTCGGCGCTCACCTGGACCTTGTCGCCCTGGGCGGCCTGGGTCACGCGGGCCCACGCGGCACCGCAGGTCTTGCTGTAGCGGACCTCGACCGCGGTCGTGCCGACGGTGGCGGTCGCGGCGGTGGTGACCAGTTCGCCTCCGCAGCCCATGACCTCCGGGTCCTTGCCGGTGCAGGCGTCGCCGCTGCACTTCACGCCCGGCGGCAGCTGCTGCTCGCTGCTCACCGTGGGGGACGGGGAGGGCTTGGCGCCCTCGTTCTCCTTGCCCCCGCCGTCGTTCAGCAGGAAGAAGGCGCCCGCGATCACGACGAGCACACCGACGACACCCGCGACGAACGTCGTCATCCGCCTGCTGCCGCCCCCGCCCGACCGGCCGCGCGAGCCCGAGCCGCCGCGCGGGGGCTCGCCGTACCCGCCGGAGGGGCTCCGGCCGTCGGGCGCGGCGGGACCGGGCGTCGCCGCGGGGCCCATGGCCGTGGCGGCCTCGCCGGAACCGGCCCGGTGCCCGGGGCGTGCCGTGCGGTCACCGGTCGGTGCCGGTCCCCGGTATCCGGCCAGGCCCCACGAGTTGCCGTCGGTGGCGCCGCCCGGCGACGGGTCGCCGGGGAACGGGAGGGAGGGGGCGCCGGTGGTGCCGCCGCGGACCGGGCCGGCGGCCGAGTCGGGGCTGTCCGCCGCGGTCGGCTGGGCGGGGACCGTCGGCCCCAACGTGGGCGCCACCCCGGCGGGACCTGCGACGCCGGACGTGGCCGACGCGCCGCCACCGTGGCGGCCGGAGCGGCTTCCGCGGCCGTTCCTGGCGCCGTGGGCCGGTCCGGTCTTGCCGGACGCGGTGCCCAGGTCGCCGAGCGCGGCACGCGCCTGGGATATGCGGATGGCCTCCATCGTCATGTCGTGGCGCATCTCCGAGCGGCTCCAGGCGCGCTCGGCCAGCTCCCACATGGTGGTCAGGTGCAGGGGGTTGGTCCCCGTCACCTCCGCCAGGGCGATGATGGCGCCCTTCGGCGCCAGCAGCCGTCCGTTCAGGTACCGCTCCCAGGACGTCTTGCTGTAGCCCGTGGCGTCGGCCACCGACGCGACGCTCAGTTCACTGCGGTCCACGAGTCGGCGCAGCTGGCCGGTGAACTCCTTGATCTGCGGATCGAGTTCCTCCGGCAAGGCCTTCCAACGAGGCACTGCTTCCCCCCTCTTCCCCCGGTACGTGCTGGTCGTTCCCCCGCCGTTCTGGCTACCCACAGGGATGCGCCCGGTCAGGAGCTCAGTTCCCGGGGTGGGGGCGCACAGGAGCACAGAGGCCGCAGGCATGCACGGTCGCACGCCCACCGACACCTGGTCCAGTCTCCCACCGGCGTTCCCGTGCTGGTGACGGAACCCCTGAACGGAGCCGTTTCCGGGGCCCGCGTAGCGGAGTAGCGGAACGGTCACTTCCGTGCCACAGCGCCCTGACAGGCGTTGAACAGCGCGTTCGACGTGCAGGAGTGTGGATCCCGACGGCGGCCCGTCCTTCCACGGGGGTGGGGACGGGCCGCCGTTCGAGCGGGGCTTCGCTAACTACTTACGGTGAAGTGCAGCAGATCGTTCAGGAACGGGATCTTCAGCGGCGCGTGCGGCTGGGCCATCAGCGCCAGCATGGCGATGGCGGTGCCCAGCACGCCGTAGGTGACGATGTCCGTGAAGCGCGAGCGGACGGCGAGCATGCCGACGTCCTGCACGGACCAGCGCAGCGCTGCGCCGATCAGCAGCGCGACGCCGACGAGCACCAGTCCCCACCGGAACACGTCGAGCCCGGTGATCAGCAGGCCGATCCCGACCAGGCCGGCCACGGTGAGCACCGGCCACTGCCGGGCGGGCGCCGGGGCGTCGCCGGCCGCGGCCCGGCCGCCGCCCTCGGGGCGCGCGGTGTCGCGGGTGAAGAGCGGGAACCGGCGCGTGGCGCGTTTCGGCCGGCCGTGGGCGTCGGGCGCGCTGACCGGGTCCCGGACGAGGATCTCGTCGGGGTCTTCGGCGTCCTCGGGCTCCGAGGCGTCCCCCGCGCGGTCGGGGCGCCCGGACTTCTCGGCGGGCCCGGAGGACCCGGCCGACCCGGCCGACCCGGAGGACTTGGCGGACCCGGAGGACTTGGCGGTGTCGCCGGAGTCCGGCGCCCGTTCCACACCCTGGGTGCCCTCGACCGTCTCCGCGCCCTCGGCGCCCTCGGCGCTGTCGGCGCTGTCGGCGCGTACCGCGGTGTTCTCCCGGGCCTCCGCGCGATCCGTCGTCCTGCCCGGGCGCTCGGCGTGGGTGTCCTCAGCCGGCACGGCGCTCCGCCGCCTCCACCACGTTGACCAGCAGCTCGGCGCGGGTCATCGGGCCGACGCCGCCGGGGTTCGGGGAGATCCAGGCGGCGACCTCGGCCACGTCCGGGTGGACGTCGCCCACGATCTTGCCCTCGGCGTTGCGGGAGACGCCCACGTCGAGCACGGCGGCGCCCGGCTTCACGTCCTCGGCGCGGACCAGGTGGGGGGAACCGGCCGCGGCGACGATGATGTCGGCGCGCTTCAGGTGGGCGGAGAGGTCCCGGGTGCCGGTGTGGCACTGGGTCACGGTGGCGTTCTCGCTGCGCCGGGTGAGCAGCAGCGGCATCGGGCGGCCGATGGTGACCCCGCGGCCGACGACCACGACCTCGGCGCCCTTGATCTCCACGCCGTAGCGGCGCAGGAGGGTGAGGATGCCGTTGGGGGTGCAGGGCAGCGGCGCCGGCTCGTTCAGGACGAGGCGGCCGAGGTTCATCGGGTGCAGGCCGTCCGCGTCCTTGTCCGGGTCCATCAGCTCCAGGATGCGGTTCTCGTCGATGCCCTTGGGCAGCGGCAGCTGGACGATGTAGCCGGTGCAGGCGGGGTCCTCGTTCAGCTCGCGGACGACCGCCTCGATCTCCTCCTGGGTCGCCGTGGCCGGCAGGTGACGCTGGATGGAGGCGATGCCGACCTGCGCGCAGTCGCGGTGCTTGCCGGCGACGTACTTCTGGCTGCCGGGATCGTCGCCGACCAGGACGGTGCCGAGGCCGGGTGTGACACCCCTCTCCTTCAGCGCCGCCACGCGGGCGGTCAGTTCGGACTTGATCGCGGCTGCGGTGGCCTTGCCATCGAGAATCTGGGCGGTCATGCCCCCATCCTCGCGGATGACCGGCCCCCGGTTCCAATCCGGCCGGCATCCGGTCGTCGATCCATGATCGACGTTGTTGCACTTGCACAACACCTTGTGAGCGGGCTGGACAAGTAAGAGATCGGTCAAGAACGATTGGGGTGCACAGTGCCGCGGGGCCGTACCGGGGGGACGAACCGCAACGAAGAAGCTCCTCCGACTCGCGCCGCGCGCCGTCCCCGCACTTGACAGCGACGGAGGAAGTCCCGCGATGAGTTTCGGCGATCCGAACAACCCCTACGGCCCGCCCCAGGGCGGCGGCCAGCAGCCGAACTACGGCTACCCCCAGCAGCAGCCCCAGGGCCAGCCCGGCTACGGCTACCCCGCGGCGCCGCCGGTCCAGCAGCCGTACGGCGGTGGCTACGCGCCCGCCCCGGTGGCGATGCCCGGCTCGGTGAAGGCAGCGCGCGTGATGCTGTTCGTCCTGGGCGGCTTCCAGGTGATCGGCGGCCTGCTGATGATGATCGCCAGCGCCTGGTTCTCGGAGGAGTTCGAGGACGCGGTCAACTCCGACCCGAGCCTGTCCGCCGAGGACGCGGACGCCGCCGCCAGCGTCGGCACCGGCATCATGATCGTCCTCGGGGTCATCGTGCTGGCGTTTGCGTTCTGGGCGATATTCACGGGCGTCAAGTTCGCCACGGGCCGGGGCGGGGTGCGCGTCTCCGCGATCATCTACGCGTCGGTGGTCGTGCTGTTCAGCGTCATCAGCCTGTTCACGGCGAACGTCTTCGCCCTCATCAGCCTGGTGCTCGGCATCCTGATCATCGTCTTCTGCGCCAACCGGAACGGCAGCTACTGGTTCACCCGCCCGCAGTACTGAACCGGCGTACGCCAGTGCGTACTTCTCGCCAATCACGTCACAGGGCCGTGTCTCACCCGTACGAGGGGGGCACGGCCCTGGTGCGTCGCAATAGTCTGACGCGGGTAGCCGTCAGGCACGGGGAGACGCACCTTGTTCAGCATCATCGTGGTACCTCCGCCGACCTCGGAGGACGAACACAGCAGCGCCCAGCTCCGTCTCGCACCCGGCGAACGGCTCGTCTTCGGACGCGCCGTGCCCGAGGGCGGGCTGCTGATCGCGCACGACGGGGTGTCCCGCCGGGCCGGTGAGATCACCGCCCACGGCACCTTCTGGACCGTGAGCAACCTCTCGGCCCGCCAGACGTACGTGGTGGAGAACCCGGAGGGCGCGGGCGAGCACATCAAGGTCGCGCCGGGCCGACTGGACGCGCCGGTGCCGTTCGAGTTCTCGCGGATCGTGCTGCCCGCGGCGGGCGACCTGCTGCCGGTCGAGGTGTGGGCGCCGCGCCACGACTATCTGCGCGCCGAGGACGGCACCGACGGCGAGCCGACCGCGCCCGCCTTCTCCGTCGACCGCACCAAGCGGTACTTCGCGGTGCTGGCCGCGCTGTGCGAACCGCGGCTGCGCGGGGCGCCGCACGCGCCGCTGCCGACCATGGACCAGGTCGTCGAGCGGCTCCGCCCGGCCTGGCCCGCCGCGTCCCGTACGTCGGTGCAGTGGAACATCGACTACCTCGCCGTGAAACTGCGGCTGAAGCCGGGCCCGGAGACCGCCGAACCGGGCCCGCGGCTGAACGGCAAGAAGGAGTCGCTGGTCTCCCTGGCGCTCCGCTTCGACCTGGTCCGCGAGGACGACCTGGCGGTCCTCGCGGCTCCGTCCCGACAGGCGCCGCGATGACCGAGCCGTACGCCGTCCCGGTGCCCCGGGGCTACCGGGTGGGCGGGTGGGAGGTGCGCGAGCCGATCGCCACCGGCGCCTTCGGCAGCGTGTACGCCGCGCGCCGCGTCGACGGCACCGGAGGCGCCGAGGGCGGCGACGGAAGCGGCGGGCACCTGCCGGACACGGCCGCCCTCAAGTTCCTGCCCACCGGCACCGGCACCCCGCGGCAACTCGCCCACCTGCGGGACCTGGTCGAGCGCGAGATCGCGCTGCTGCGCCGGCTGCGGCAGCCCCGGCTGATCCGGATGTACGAGACCCTCACCGTCGACGACCCCGGCCAACCCCGGCTGGACGGCGCCACCGTCCTCGTCCTGGAGCGGGCGGAGGGCTCGCTGTCCGCCCTGATCGCCGCCTCGCCCCGCCCACCGGACGGGCCCGCGCTGCTCGCCCAGGTCTGCGAGGGGCTGGCACAGCTGCACCGGGCGGGCTGGGTGCACGGTGACCTGAAACCGGCCAACGTCCTGCTGATGGCGGACGGCTCGGTGCGGCTGGCCGACTTCAACATGGCCGCCGAACTGGAGGGCACCCACGCCTACACGCCCGCCTTCTCCACGCCGGACTACACGCCGCCCGAACTGCTCTGGTCCGAGATCGGCGAACGCGGCCGCCGCATCCGGCCGTCCGCCGACGTGTGGGCCTTCGGTGTCCTCGCCCACCTCGTCCTCACCGGGTCCTTCCCGCTGCCCGGCGGCACGCCGACGGCCCGCCGCGACGCCGCCGTCGCCTACGCCCGCGGCACCCACGAGCTGCGGCTCTCCCCCGAACTGCCGGAGGCGTGGCGGGAGATCGTGCGGGACTGTCTGACCCGGACGCACGCCGGCCGGACCGGCACCGCCGCCCTGCTGCGCCGGGTGACGGCGGCGGCCGCCGCGAGCGGGGCGGCGAGGTTCTCGCTCCGGGCCCGGGGCGGCATCCGGCGGGGCGTCGTCGCGGCCTCCGCCGCGGGCACCGTGGCGCTGGCCGCGCTCGCCTACGGCGTCGTCTCCTGGGCCGGTGACGGCCGGCAGCCCGCCGCGGGCCCGCCCGGCGGCGGCACCGCGAGCGTCTCCGCCGCCGCCTACGGCGCGGACGTGCTGCGCACCGACCGGGGCGTGCCGCCCGCCTACCGGCTGCTGATCGTCGAGACCGCGCACGACTGCGACCGCGAGGAGGTCAGCCCGGCCCTGATCGCGGCCATGCTCAAGGTGGAGAGCGACTTCGACCCCGCCCTGTCCGACCCGGCCAGGAACGAGTACGGCATCGCCCGCTGGACACCGAGCGTGCTGCGCTGGTGGATGAACGAGGACGGCACACCCGGCGAGACCGTCCCGGAACCGCCGTTCCCGCCCGCCGAGTCCATCCCCGCCATGGGCCGCTACCTGTGCTGGATCACGCCCCGTCTGGAGGACGGCCTGCCCGGCGACCGCTCCGTCCTGGTCGCCGTCGCGTACCGGACGTCGTACAAGAAGGTGAACGACGCGGGCGGGGTTCCCCCGAAGTACCGTGACTACGCCGACCGCGTCGCTCACCACCTCAAGGAGTACACGCCCGAGGGGCGGAAGTGACCCTGTGAGGTCCCAGGTTCACGGCGACCCGCCGCGCCGCCCGAATGCTTGGGGCGCCCTCGTCCGCCTCCCGTACGCTGCCCCTCGTTGGACTGGGGAAGGGCTACCCCGAGGGGATCGGGGGAGGGGGACGACTCCATGTACAGCGTCATCGTCGTGCCGCCGTCGTGCGGCAGTGTGGCCGAACAACTGAGGATCGGCGCGGGTGAGCGCATCGAGTTCGGCAGGGCCGGACCCGGCGGCGGACTCGCCATCGCACACGCGGGGGTGCCCCGGGTCGCCGGGGAGATCGCGGCCCACCGGACGTTCTGGCTGCTGAGCAATCTCAGCGTGGACCAGACCTACGTGGTGGAGAACCCGGAAGGCGCGGGCGAGCACATCAAGGTCGGCCCGGGCCGGGTGGAGGCGCCGGTGCCGTTCGAGCTGGCGCGGGTGACCCTGCCCGCGGCGGGGGACCTGCTCACCTTCGACGTCTGGGCACCGCGGCACGCCTTCCGCAGCGTCGGGCGCCACGGTCTCGAGGGGGCCGGCACCGTCCCGGCGTTCGCCCTGGACCGCACCAAGCGGTACTTCGCGGTGCTGGCCGCCCTGTGCGAGCGGCGCCTGCGCGGTGAGCCCCGCGCCCCGCTGCCCGCGGTCGAGGAGATCGTGGAGCGGCTGCGGCCGAGCTGGCCCAAGGTGAGCCGCTCCGCCGTCTACTGGAACATCGACTACCTCGCCGTCAAGCTGCGGCTGAGGCCCGGCCCGGACACCGCCGAGCCGGGCCGGCGCACCCACGGCAAGAAGGAGTCCCTGGCCTCACTCGCCCTCCGCTTCGACCTGGTCCGCGAGGACGACCTCGTGGTGCTCGCCCCGGCCCCGAGCGGAGCGGCCCGGTGACCGGGCGGCCGTACGCGGTCCCGGTGCCGAAGGGCTACCGGGTCGGGCCGTGGGAGGTGCGGGAGCCGCTGGCGTCGGGGGCCTTCGCCACGGTCTACGACGGGACCCGGCACACCGCGGACCCGGGGGACCCCGCCGCGGACGGCGGCGAACCGCCACACCGGGCGGCGCTGAAGTTCCTGCCCACGGGCACCCGCACCCCGCGTCAGCTGCACCATCTGCGCGACCTGGCCGAGCGCGAGGTGCATCTGCTGCGGCGGCTGCGCTCGCCCCGCCTGATCCGGATGTACGACACCCTCACGGTCGACGACCCGGACCATCCGGAGCTGGACGGCGCGACCGTGCTGGTGCTGGAGCGGGCCGAGGGCTCCCTGGACGCCGTACTGGCCCGGACCCCGCGTCCGGACGCCGGACCCGCCCTCCTGGCCCAGATCTGCGAGGGGCTGGCGCAGCTGCACCACGCGGGCTGGGTGCACGGCGACCTGAAGCCGGCCAACGTCCTGCTGATGGCGGACGGTTCGGCCCGGCTGGCCGACTTCAACATGGCCGCCGAACTGGAGGGCACCCACGCCTACTCCCCCGCCTTCGCCACCCCGGACTACACACCGCCCGAACTGCTGTGGCCCGAGGTCGACGAGCGCGGGACGCGGATCCGCCCGTCCGCCGACGTCTGGGCCTTCGGCGTTCTCGCCCACGTCGTCCTCACCGGCGGCTTCCCCTTACCCGGCGGCACCTCGGAGGCCCGCTCCGACGCGGCGATGCGGTACGCCCGCGGCCGCGGGGAACTGCGCCTGTCCCCCGCCCTCCCGGCGGCCTGGCGCGGCATCCTCCAGGACTGCCTGGCCCCGGCCCACGGGCAACGCGCCACCGACACCGCCGCGTTGCTGCGCCGGGTGGAGCAGGCGGCGGGCGCCTCCCGCTCGGCGCGGCTGCCGAGACTGCGTCCCCGGCGATGGCGCCGCCCGGCCCTGGCCGCGGGGCTCGCGGCAGCGCTCGTCGGAGCGGCGAGCCTCGCCTACACCGCCCCGTGGGAGTCGGCGCCCGCCGCCGCGGCCCCTCCCACCTGCGAGAAACCCATGGTGTACGAGAACGCCGACGGCCGCGGATACATGGCTGGCCACAGCGGCACCTGGGACTTCACCGTCAAACGCGGCGACGGCGGCAGCCAGGTCAGGGAACTGCAGTGCCTGCTCCGCCACCTGCACGGCATCCCGGAGGTCGGCGAGGTCGACGGCGACTTCGGCCCGAAGACCCGGAGCGGGGTCGTCATCTTCCAGGAGCGGGCGGGACTGGACGCGGACGGGGTGGTGGGGCCGGCGACGTGGCGGGCGTTGCGGAAGGGCGGGGAGCCCCGGTAACGGCCTTGGCGACGCCACGGCCCGCCCTTCCCCTGAGGGAGGGCGGGCCGCGGCGTGTGTGCGGCAGCGGCCGGCTCAGCAGCGGTGGGTGCCGGCGAAGTCCCAGAACTCGGACCTGGTCTGCGGCCCGGCGTCCCCGTCGACGGTGAGGTTGGCACCGTGGAGGTTGAGGTACCTCTGCAGCGCCTTGATCGTGTTGGTTCCGACGATCCCGTCGATGGAATCGTCGTAGTAGCCCATGGCATCGAACTTCCTCTGGGCCGCCTTCCAGCTGTTGGTGCCCAGCTGCCCGTCGATCGTGCCGGGGTTGTAGCCGGTGGTGCGCAGCCAGCACTGCCAGCTCTTCGCATGGGCGGTGTCCAGACCCAGGTTGACCACCGCGAGCGGTGCGACGGCCTCGGCAGTCACCGCCTGCGGGGCCGACGCGGGAGCCGCCATGGCCGTGCCCGCGGTCGCCAGGCCGCCGGTGGCGATCCCGAGCGCGGCGGTGACACCGACGATTGCCTTCGTGAGAGCTCGCATGCTGTTCCCCTCCGTGTGGATGTGTCGTGTGCCTGCCTCGGCAAGCACAGTGACCAGCTTGGGGAGTTGCCGCGTCGCGCGGTACCTGTAACTTTTCGGGGGTGCCTTCCGGACGTTTCGTGCTAGACGGGTCCTTCCGGCCAGGCCGCCCGCCGGTGTCGGGGTGAATACCGGCGGGCGGCCCTGTGCGTGCCGCTCAGTGGAAGAAGTGCCGCGTCCCCGTGAAGTACATCGTCACGCCGGCCTTCTTAGCGGCCTCGACGACGAGTTCGTCGCGGACCGAGCCGCCCGGCTGGACCACGGCCTTCACGCCGGCCGCGGTGAGGATCTCCAGGCCGTCCGGGAAGGGGAAGAAGGCGTCGGAGGCGGCGTACGCCCCCTGCGCCCGCTCGGCGCCCGCTCGCTCCACCGCCAGCTTCGCGGAGTCGACGCGGTTGACCTGGCCCATGCCGACGCCGACGGAGGCGCCGTCCTTGGCGAGGAGGATCGCGTTGGACTTGACGGCGCGGCAGGCCTTCCAGGCGAAGGCCAGGCCGGCCAGGTCGGCGTCGCTCAGCGCCTCGCCCGTCGCCAGCGTCCAGTGCGCCGGGTCGTCGCCCTCGGCCTGGAAGACGTCCTTGACCTGGGCCAGGCCACCGCCGTCGATCGGGCGGAACTCGGCGGGCGGCTGCGGCGCCTCGGGGCAGCGCAGTACACGGATGTTCTTCTTCTTGGTGAGGGCTTCGAGGGCGCCCTCCTCGTAGTCCGGCGCGACGACGACCTCGGTGAAGATCTCCGCGACCTGCTCGGCCATCTCCTTGGACACCGGGCGGTTGACCGCGATCACGCCGCCGAACGCGGAGAGCGGGTCGCAGGCGTGCGCCTTGCGGTGCGCCTCGGCGACGTCCGCGGCGACCGCGATGCCGCACGGGTTGGCGTGCTTGATGATCGCGACGCAGGGCTCGGCGTGGTCGTACGCGGCACGGCGGGCGGCGTCCGTGTCGACGTAGTTGTTGTACGACATCTCCTTGCCGTGCAGCTGCTCCGCCTCGGCGAGGCCGCCGCAGCCGCCCGTGTAGAGGGCGGCGGGCTGGTGCGGGTTCTCGCCGTAGCGCAGCACGTTCTTGCGCTCGTACGTCACGCCGATGAACTCCGGGAACTGCTCGCCGTCACCGGCGTACTCCCCGGCGAACCAGCCGGCGACCGCCACGTCGTACTCGGCGGTGTGGCGGAACGCCTCGGCGGCGAGCCGCTTGCGGGCGGTCAGGTCGAAGCCGCCGTCCTGCACGGCGGAGAGCACGTCCGCGTACCGGGCGGGGCTCGTGACGACCGCGACAGAGGGGTGGTTCTTGGCGGCGGCGCGGACCATGGAGGGCCCGCCGATGTCGATCTGCTCCACGCACTCGTCGGGCGACGCACCGGAGGCGACGGTCTGCTCGAACGGGTAGAGGTTGACCACGACCAGGTCGAACGGCTCCACGCCCAGCTCCGCGAGCTGCTCGCGGTGGCTGTCCAGGCGCAGGTCGGCGAGGATTCCGGCGTGCACCTTGGGGTGCAGGGTCTTGACCCGGCCGTCCAGGCACTCGGGGAAGCCGGTCAGCTCCTCGACCTTGGTGACGGGGACGCCGGCGGCGGAGATACGGCCGGCCGTGGACCCGGTGGAGACGAGTTCGACGCCCGCCTCGTGGAGCCCGCGCGCCAGCTCCTCCAGACCGGTCTTGTCGTAGACGCTGACGAGCGCCCGTCGGACGGCCCGCTTGTTGCTCTCGGCGGTCACTGGATAACTACCTTTCGTCCCTCGATGCGATAGCCGTTGCGGGCGAGCCGCCCCACGACATCGACGAGCAGCCTTCGCTCGACTTCCTTGATGCGCTCGTGCAGAGCGCTCTCGTCGTCCTCGTCCCGGATCTCCACCACGCCCTGCGCGATGATCGGCCCGGTGTCGACGCCGTCGTCGACGAAGTGGACGGTGCAGCCGGTGACCCTGGCGCCGTACGCGAGCGCGTCCCGCACACCGTGGGCTCCCGGGAAGCTCGGGAGGAGGGCGGGGTGGGTGTTCACGAACCGCCCCCCGAAGCGGGCCAGGAACTCCTTGCCCACGATCTTCATGAACCCGGCCGAGACGACGAGGTCCGGCTCGTGCGCGGCGACGGCCTCGGCGAGCGCCGCGTCCCACTCCTCGCGGCTCCCGTAGTCCTTGACCTTCGTCACGAAGGCCGGCAGCCCGGCGCGCTCGGCGCGGGCCAGCCCCTCGATGCCCTCGCGGTCGGCTCCGACGGCGACGATCTCGGCTCCGTAGGCCTCGACGCCGGTGGCGGCGATCTCGTCGAGCAGCGCCTGGAGGTTGGTGCCGGATCCGGAGACCAGCACGACGAGGCGCTTGGCTCGCGGGGCCACGGGCTTGGCGGCCACGGTGAGGGCCTTTCTCGGGGAAGCGGTACGTTCGTCGGTTTGTACAGTCGTACGAATGCTTCGCGCCCCGGGATACGGGGAAGTCTACGAAGCGGCCGACCGTCAGCAACGATACCGGCACACCGGACGGCCCCCTCGGGACGGGGGCGTGGCCGGAAGGTAGCGTCTGCGTGGAGCCGGACCGGGAACGCGACCTGCGCGTCACGCGTTCACCAGTCGTGCCGACCCGTTCGCCCGTTCCACCCGTTCATCGCCGCCAAGGGGAAGACGCTCACTTGATGCCGGACCGCAGCCTGAGACCGCTCACGCTCCCCCAGCAGTCGGCGCAGCCAGGGGGGCGCAGCACCGTGTTGCTGCGGGAGCGCCCCTCGTCACCGCCCGACACGCCCTCGGACCGCGGGAACGGCGGCGGGCAGGACGGCTCCCAGGACAACCCGGCCACCCCGGACCGGGACAACCCGTTCGCCCCGCCCCCGGAGGGCACCCCGGACCGGCCCTGGCAGCCGCGGCACCCGTCGGGCGACGGCGGCGACTCGCAGGACTCGTCCGGTTCCCGGGGCGGCGGGCGTTCGCCGTGGGGCGGTCAGTGGAGCGACCGGCAGCCCGGTCGCTCCTCCGGCGGCTTCGGGGAGCGGCCCGGCGGTGCCGGTCCCGGTTCCGGTCCCGAGGGGCAGGGCGGCGGCCCGGGCCCGCGCTGGGACCCCACGGACCCGTCCCAGCGACGTGCGCGCTACGCCCTGCTGTGCGGCATGTGGGCCCTCTTCTTCGCGCTCTTCACCTGGCCGTACGTGGCTCTGCTGCTCGGCGCCCTGGCCCTGTACTGGGGCATCAGCTCCCTGCGCGCAAAGCCCCGCGCCGCCGCCGACCCGGACGCCCCGGCCCGCCCCGCCGAGCAGACCGGCCGCCCGCAGCGCACCGCGGCCATCAGCGGCCTGGTCACGTCGTCGCTGGCCATCCTCCTGGTCGCCGCGTCCTTCGGCGCCCAGCTGGTCTACAACGACTACTACACCTGCCGCGAGGACGCCCTGACCAATACGGCGAAACAGGGCTGCGAGCGCCTGCTCCCGGAACAACTGCGGGACCTGCTGGGCACGGAGGGCTGACCGGCCGACGGTTCTGCCCTTCAGCCCGTCCGGTCTTCTCTCCCAGCCCGTCCGGCGTTTGAGGACGAGGCCGTCAGGCCGAAAAAAAGGGGGGTCTGGGGGCGCAGCCCCCAGGGACGGGAAGGGTAGGGGCGGCGGGGGCGAAACACCCTCCCCCTACCCCCGCGGCGGCTCCGCCGGAGGATCGACCGGCAGCAGGTCGTACGGCCCGCCACCACCCTCGTCGTCGCCGTCGTACAGCCCGAACGGCACGGCATCCTCGCCCACGTCCCCCGCATCCTCGCCGCCCTCCGCATCGCCCCCGCCACCCCGCTTCCACCACCGCCCCACGAGGGGCACCGGCGCCGACCCCCGCCCACCTCCGTCGGCGGCCTCGCCGCCGTCCACGGCCGGCTCGCGCACGGCCGGCTCCCGCACGGCGCCGCCCCGCCCCCGCCAGGCCCGCACCACCACCGCCACCGGCACCGCCGGCACCGCGATCCACACCAGCGTCGCGCCCCCGGCCTGCCACCACACCGGCCCGAACCGCGCGAGGGCATCGCTCCCGAGCGGCCCGCCCGCGAACGCGGCCAGCAGGGCGACGAGCACCGCGCACAGCACGGCGGCCACGACGGCGGCCCCGGCGGTCCGCCGCCACGACCACACCCCGGCGGCCCCCTCACCCCCGGCGGCGTGGCCGTCGCCCACCGCTCCCACGGGAGCCCCCGTGGCCGCCCGCGCCGTGAACCACCCCACCACCGTCCCCGCCACCAGCGGCACCCCTCCCGCCGCCCAGTGCAGCGGCGTACCGGGCCCCGCCTCCGGCACCGCCGCCAGCAGCGGGAACGGCGGCAGCAGCGGGGCCGGGGCGGAGGCCAAGGGGTGCACGACATGCCCGGCACCGAGCGCGAACCCGGGGCCGAGGGCGTACACCGCCGCCCACACCGCCGCGTTCGGCACCAGCGCCAGGCAGAGCAGCAGTACGGCGAACCGCCCGGACCAGCCCTCGGTCAGCCGCAGGAAGGCCTCCTGCGCGGCGTCCCCGTGCCACACCAGCGAGACCCCCACCAGCAGCGCCCCGCCGCCGACGAGCACCGCCGCACCGGCACCCGCGGCGCGCGTCGAGGCGCCCAGGCGCGCGTCCGGCTCCACCATCAGCTCCCGCAGGTTCCGCGGCAGCGCGCGCAGCGCCCGGCCCACCGGCCCGCCCGGCCGGCCGAACGCCGTCCACACGCCCGCGCCCGCGGCGCCCATGGCGACCAGCGGCAGGCAGAGGGCGGCCCACCACCAGGAGGGCCGCAGCGCGCCGCCCGTCGCGTAGAGCACGACGGGCCCGGCGACGCAGAGGTAGCCCGCGACGACCCCCACCCAGGCGAAGCGCGCGGAGACCGGCGGTGGCCCGGCGTCCCGGAGGCGCCCCTCCCCCGCGAAGCCCGTCCCGGCCCCCGCCCCGGGCCCGGAGCCGACGGCCACGCCCACCCCGTCACCGGGGTCGGTGGCGTCCCGGGCCGCGCGGTGCAGCAGCCACACCGGCAGCAGGACCAGCAGCAGCGGGGTGACGCCCATCGGAGCGGGGGTGCCGGAGAGCGTGTCGGCGCGGACCAGTTCGGCACCGTGCGCCAGCACCCAGAGCGAGGCGGCGATGTGCAGGGTGCCCTCGGGGCCGCTGTCGGGGTAGGGCGAACTGATCCACAGCAGGGTGACCAGCGCGGCGCACGAGGCGAGTCCCAGCACCGCGGCGACCGCACCCCCCAGGAGGCCGGCGCCCAGGCCGGGCGACCGGTCGCGCCAGCGGGTGCGCAGCAGAGTCAGCGGGGCCGGGCGGGCGGTCGTCTGGGTCACGCCCGCCATGCTCCCAACGACACGCGCTTTCCCGGCGTAACAGGCGAAGCACCGTTGTGTCGCTCAATATATGTTTATGTACTTTTTCGTACGAAGGGGCGCCCTGTGACACGGAGCCCTGGAACCCCGCTCCCACCCCCCAAGGCCCGCCGACGTCTGCGCGAGGCGGCCTCGCTGACGCAGGCTCAGCTCGCGGACCGGATGGGGGTCACCCGCGCGACGGTCCGTACGTGGGAGAGCGGTCGCACGACACCACGCGGCCGGAAACGGGAGGCGTACGCGGCACTGCTGAAGACCTTGGTCGAGGAGGAGTCGGCGGCGGCGAAGCCGGCGCCGGTGCCCGTCGTCGTGGCCGTCCGCACCGGCCCCGGGAGCCCGGCCGAGGACACCGAGACCCTGGTACTGCCGACGAAGGCGCCGCCTACGGAGGAGCAGCGGGAACGGCGACCGGAACCACTGCCGGAGCCGGTCGCACTGACGCCCGCTCAGGCGTTCGACGCGCTCTACGAATTCGGCACCCCCGCCCTCGTACGGCAGACCTTCCTGCTGACCGGCCGTCGGGAGCTGGCGCGCGAGTCGGTGGAGCGGGCCTTCCAGACCGCCTGGGAGAACTGGCCGGAAGTGGCCCGCGACCCGGACCCGGTGGGGTGGGTGCGGGCGGTGGCGTACGAGTACGCGCTCTCGCCCTGGCAGCGGTTCCGCCCGCGCCACCGGCACCCGGAGCCGCCGCCCGCCGACCCCGGCGACCGCACGCTCCTGAACACCCTGCTCCGCCTCCCCCCGCGGCACCGCCGGACGCTCCTCCTGTACGACGGTGTGGGCCTGGACCTGCCCGAGACGGCGGCGGAGACGGAGGCGAGCACTCCGGCGACGGCCAACCGGCTGCTGAACGCGCGCAGGGCGATGGCCGGCCGGCTGCCCGAACTGGCCGACCCCGACGTGCTGCACCGGCGGCTGGCCGAGGTGGCGTCGAACGAGCGGCTGCGCGCGGCCAAGCCGCCGACGGTACGGGTGGGCAGTGAACGCCGGGCCCGGTTCTGGACCCGGGCGGCGATCGCCTTCACCGCCGCCCTCATCGGGACCACCGCGCTGGCGCTGCGCACCGCGCCCACGCACTACGAGCCGCCGGTCTCCCCCGGCGAGACGGTGCGCGGGGTGCCGCCCAAGGTGGCACCGGGCGCGCTGTCGGACGAGGAACTGGAGCTGCGGCAGAAGCTGCGCGACCAGATGCAGGACGGGCCGGAGCGGCTGACTCCACGGCTCGAATGACCGACGGGACGCCGAACGGCCCGGCGGTACGACGAGCGGCCCGGCGGTACGACGAGTGGGCCCGTCCTCCGCGAGGACGGGCCCACTCGGTGCCGTACGACGGGGCTGCGGTCAGCCGGCCAGGATCTCCCGGGCGAGCTTCGCCGTCTCGGTCGGGGTCTTGCCGACCTTGACGCCCGCGGCCTCCAGGGCCTCCTTCTTCGCCTGGGCGGTGCCGGACGAACCGGAGACGATGGCGCCGGCGTGGCCCATGGTCTTGCCCTCGGGCGCGGTGAAGCCCGCGACGTAGCCGACGACCGGCTTGGTCACGTTCTTCGCGATGTACTCGGCCGCACGCTCCTCGGCGTCGCCGCCGATCTCGCCGATCATGACGATCAGGTCGGTCTCGGGGTCGGCCTCGAACGCGGCGAGCGCGTCGATGTGCGTGGTGCCGATGATCGGGTCGCCACCGATGCCGACGGAGGTCGAGAAGCCGATGTCGCGCAGCTCGTACATCATCTGGTACGTCAGCGTGCCGGACTTCGAGACCAGGCCGATACGGCCCGGCTTGGTGATGTCGCCCGGGATGATGCCGACGTTGGACTGGCCCGGGGTGATGATGCCGGGGCAGTTCGGGCCGATGATGCGGGTCTTGTTGCCCTTCTTGCCGGCGTACGCCCAGAACGACGCCGAGTCGTGCACGGCGATGCCCTCGGTGATCACGACGGCCAGCGCGATCTCGGCGTCGATGGCCTCGACGACGGCGTCCTTGGTGAACTTCTCCGGCACGAAGATGACGGAGACGTTGGCGCCGGTCTTCTCGATGGCCTCCTTGACGGTGCCGAAGACCGGTACCTCGGTGCCGTCGAAGTCCACGGACTGACCCGCCTTGCGCGGGTTCACGCCGCCCACGACGTTGGTGCCGTCGCCGAGCATGAGCTTGGTGTGCTTCATGCCGGTGGCGCCGGTCATGCCCTGGACGATGACCTTGCTGTCCTTGTTGAGCCAGATAGCCATGGTGTGTTGGTGTCCTCGTCCTGAGTGCTTACTTGGCGGCGGCGTGAGCCAGCTCGGCGGCCTTGTCGGCCGCGCCGTCCATGGTGTCGACGCGCTGGACCAGCGGGTGGTTGGCGTCGGTGAGGATCTTGCGGCCCAGCTCGGCGTTGTTGCCGTCGAGACGGACGACGAGCGGCTTCTCGACCTTCTCGCCGCGGTCCTCCAGGAGCTTCAGCGCCTGGACGATGCCGTTGGCGACCTCGTCGCAGGCGGTGATGCCGCCGAAGACGTTGACGAACACGGAGCGGACGTCCGGGTCGCCGAGGATGATCTCCAGGCCGTTCGCCATGACCTGGGCGGAGGCGCCGCCACCGATGTCCAGGAAGTTGGCGGGCTTCACGTTGCCGTGCGCCTCACCGGCGTACGCGACGACGTCCAGGGTGCTCATGACGAGACCCGCGCCGTTGCCGATGATGCCGACCTCGCCGTCGAGCTTGACGTAGTTGAGGTTCTTCTCCTTGGCGGCCGCCTCGAGCGGGTTGGCGGCAGCCTTGTCGTGGAGGGCCTCGAAGTCGGGGTGGCGGAACTCGGCGTTGTCGTCGAGCGACACCTTGCCGTCGAGGGCGATGACGTCGCCGCCCGCGACCTTGGCCAGCGGGTTGACCTCGACCAGGAGGGCGTCCTCCTTGATGAAGGTGTCCCACAGCTTGACCAGGATGTCGGCGACCTTGTCGGCGACCTCGGCCGGGAACTTCGCGGCCTCGACGATCTCGCGCGCCTTCTCGGGCGTCACGCCGTCGATCGCGTCGATCGGCGTCTTGGCGACGGCCTCCGGACGGGTGGCCGCCACCTCCTCGATCTCCACGCCGCCCTCGACGGAGGCGATGGAGAGGAAGGTGCGGTTGGCACGGTCGAGGAGGAAGGAGACGTAGTACTCCTCGACGATCTCCGGAGCGGTCTCGGCGATCATCACCTTGTGGACCGTGTGGCCCTTGATGTCCATCCCGAGGATGTCCGTCGCGCGGGCGACGGCCTCGTCCGCGGAGGCGGCGAGCTTCACGCCGCCGGCCTTGCCGCGGCCACCGACCTTCACCTGAGCCTTGACGACGGACTTGCCGCCCAGACCCTCGGTGATCGCGCGCGCCGCCTCAGGCGTGTCGATGACTTCACCGGCCAGCACCGGTACATCGTGCTTGGCGAAGAGGTCCCTCGCCTGGTACTCGAACAGGTCCACGCGCTTCCGTCCCTATCAGTGATCTCGCGGTTCGTTGGATGCGTGGGCGTGCCGCGAAGGGCAACGTGACGTCCGCTGTGTCACAAGGGGAGCGCACACGGTGACCGAGCGCGCGGCATGTCCGTCTCGCAGGTTATCGCCGCATGCCGGGGGTCCCTAAATCGTGGGTCACACCTGAGCGGTGATGCCTGTCACATGATGCCGCGCTCACTGGCACGCGGTGCCGGATGTGAGCGGCTTCGGCGGGGTGCGGGGCGTGGCGGGCGGGGCGCGGGTGGGCCTCACCGGGCTGGGGTTAGCCCGGTGAGGCCCGTCGGCCGAAGCCCGCAGGGGTGCGGGTCTCCGGTGTGCGGGCCGGACGGTCCCCACCCCAATGGGGACCGTCCGGCCCATCCGCGGAGTTTCGGCCCGAGGGAGGCCGACGGCTTTCGACCGTCTCGGGCTGCCGCTTCGCGGAGTCTGTGGGTGGGACGGGGGTGCGGCGGCGGAGGTACGGGAGTACGAGGGCGGGAGCGAGGGCGAGGGCGCGGGCGCGTCGGCGGACGCCCGTCGGGGCGCATCCGCCCCAGGGGCATCAGACGCGCGCTCGCGGCAGGAGGGTTCCGCCGGTCAGGCGGGAGAGACGGGGATGTCCCGGTACGGATCCCGGATCTCGCCCGCGTCGGCACGCTCCAGCACCTCGGGTACGAGCCGGAACGGGATCCGGTGCTGCGGGGTCACCGCGTGAGCGTCACCGTGACGCGGCATCCCCTGGTCGGCACCGGCCGCGGTACCCAGCGAGCCGTCGGGGGCGCCGGCGGGCGCGTGCCGGGTGGGGGCGTGGTCGGTGTGCGCCGGAGGGGTTCGGCGGGGGTTGCCGGAGTGGGTCACCGGGGGTCGTGCGCCGGTGCCGACCGCGACGGGGGCTTGGGCGGGGGCGGGGCCGATGTGCGCCGCGTGGTCGGTGGCGTCGAGCCCGGTGCCGGTGCCGGTGGTGGTGGTGCGGGGTTCGGTGGCCTCGGAGGCGTCGGGGGTGCCGGCTCCGTCGGAAGGGTGCGCGGAGTCGTCGGCCCCGGCCGGGTCCGACCGGCGATCGTCCGGAAGGTACGGGTCGGCCCAGCCGTCCGAACCGTCGGCCCCGGATGGGTCCGGCAGCTCCGGCAGCGGAGGCAACGACGGCCACGCGGGGACCGAGGGATCGGAGGAGCCGGGGTCCGTGAAGCCGGGGACGGAGAGGGCGGGGACGGAGAGGGCGGGGGCGGAGAGGGCGGGGTCGGAGAAGCCTGAGGCTGCGTCGGCGGCGGAGAGCAGGGGCAGCCGCTCGGTCGTCTTCTCCACCACGTCCCCGACGGCCAGGAGCGCGTCCTCCGGCGGAAGCTGGGCCGACTCACGCGCCTCCGGCGCCGGCCGCTTCACCGGCACGTCGACGACCTGCCGCACGGTGTCCCGCAGGGACGGCGCCCCGTCGGCCGCATGCGCCCGTTCCCCGCAGAGCAGGCCGAGCACGAACAACCCGCCCACCAGCAGCGCCACGTGGAGGGCACGCCGCCCGGCCGCCGTGCGCATCACGCGCAGAGCGGCACCGGGCAGGACGGCTGACCAGATCAAGACGGGGAGATTCCTCCCGTGCGGCGGCGGAACGGCTCGCGCGTCGAACAACGCACCGATGACGCGCGATCCTCGCACGGGACTCCGCGGTGTGCGCAAGCCCCTCATTACCGATGGGTAGCGATGTCCGTTTCCGTGGCGGGAATTGGGCCACCTCGGATGGACGAATCGTCACCCGGCGTCCGGTATCGGCAGGGGCCGCCCCTCGATCGCCGCCGCCATCACCTCCGGGAAGTGGTCGGGCGTGCAGGCGAACGCGGGTGCCCCCAGCGCGGCGAGCGCCGCCGCGTGCTCCCTGTCGTAGCCGGGTGCCCCCTCGTCGGACAGGGCCAGCAGCGTCACGAACCGCACGCCCGCCGCCCGCATCGCCGCGACCCGCCTGAGCATCTCGTCCCGGATGCCTCCCTCGTAGAGGTCGCTGATCAGTACGACCACGGTCTCCGCGGGGCGGGTGATCCGCGACTGGCAGTACGCCAGCGCCCGGTTGATGTCCGTGCCGCCACCGAGTCGCGTGCCGAAGAGCACGTCGACCGGGTCGTCCAGTTGGTCGGTCAGGTCGACGACCGCCGTGTCGAAGACGACGAGCCGGGTCTCCAACGACGGCATGGACGCCAGCACCGCCCCGAACACCGACGCGTACACGACCGATGCCGCCATCGACCCCGACTGGTCGACGCAGAGGAGGACCTCCTTCTTCACCGACCGGGACGCCCGCCCGTGGCCGACGAGCCGCTCCGGTACGACCGTCCCGTACTCCGGCAGGTAGTGCTTGAGGTTGGCCGAGATCGTGCGGTTCCAGTCGATGTCGTGGTGCCGGGGACGGGTGACGCGGGCGCTGCGGTCCAGGGCGCCGGTGAGGGTGGCCCGGGTGCGGGAGGCCAGCCGCTTCTCCAGGTCCTCGACGACCTTGCGCACGACGGTTCGCGCCGTCTCCTTCGTCGCCTCCGGCATCGCCTGGTTGAGCGAGAGCAGGGTGCCCACCAGGTGCACGTCGGCCTCCACCGCCTCCAGCATCTCCGGCTCCAGCAGGAGCGTGGCGAGACCGAGCCGGTCGATCGCGTCCCGCTGCATGACCTGTACGACGGAGGAGGGGAAGTAGGTCCGGATGTCACCCAGCCAGCGCGCGACGGCCGGTGCGGAGCCGCCGAGCCCCGCCGCACGGTCCCGTCCGCCCCGCGCGGCGGCCTCCTTCCCGTAGAGCGCGGTGAGCGCCCCGTCCATCGCGGCGTCCTGCCCGGAGAGCGTGCGGCCGGTGCCGTCGGCCGGGTCCCCGCCCAGCACGAGCCGCCACCGCCGCAGCCGCTCCTGCGCGGCGTCGTCCCCCACCGGTTCGGTCGTCATGCGTCCACCCCCACCAGGTCGTTGCCGTCCGGGCCGCTTCGCGCCGGGGCGGTGCCCTCCAGGCCCAGCAGCAGCCGGACCACCGGGAGCACCGCGTCGGCGCGCCCGGTGTCGAGGCCGGCCGCGAAGCCCGGTGCCCCAGGGCCTGCCGTGGTCACCCTCCCCCGCGCCTCGGGTCCGCGCCGGACCAGCTCCCCGAGGCTGCGTCGCACACCCGGCTCGTAGGCCGCGAAGGTGCGGCGCAGCAGCGGCAGCACGTCCGTGAACGCCTCCGCCGCCACGCCGGTCAGCCACGCGTCCACCAGGGCCAGCAGCCGTTCGTCGTGCAGGAGGAGCAGGCCGCCGCCCGAGCCGCCTCCGACGAAGCCCTCGATCCACGCCGCCGCGTCCGCCGGTGGTGTCCCCCGGGACAGCGCCAGGCCCATGAAGCGCGCTGCCTCGTCCGCCGCCAGCACCCCGTCGTCCAGCAGGAGCCGCACGGCACGCCCCCGGACGACACCGGGCACGATGTCCCGCGCCGAAAGGGTCCGCAGCACCTCCTGCCAGCGGTTCCGCAGACCGCCGTGGCCCGGCGCGGAGGTGTCGCCGAGCAGGCCCACCGCTCCGTGCACGGCGTCCACATGGCCGCGCATCTCGTCGGCCGCGTCGGTGTCCAGGGCCGCGCAGGCCGCGGGCAGGCCGACGAAGACGCGCTCGGCGAGCCCCGCGGCGACCTCCGCCAGCGCACCCGTGTCGGTGCCGCGCACGTCGCCGTAGCGCAACGAGCGGACCAGGGCGGGCAAGGCCCGCGCGAGGTGACCGACGTCCGTGTCGAGCGCCGCGCGGTCGGCGAGTATCCGCATCACCGGCGTCAGCGCGTCCGGCAGCCCGGCCAGCAGGCAGCGTTCGGCGAGCGCGGTGACCTCGGCGAGGTCGCGCGCGCTGACGGCGTCCGCCTCCGCCATGGCGGTCGCGGCGGCGAGCACCGTCGTGCCCCACACTCCGGCCTCGGCGACCCGCACCGACAGCTCCGGCTCCCAGCGCAGCCGCCATGTCTCCCGGAACGTCCCCGTACTCCCCCGGGAGGCGGCCGGCTCGCCCCAGCCGACGCCGAGCAGCCGCAGCCGGTGCAGCAGTCTGCTGCGGCTCGCGTCGGTGTCCTTGCGCAGGTCGAGTTCCAACTCCCTTCGCCGCGCCTCCGGTTTGAGCCGCAGCCGGCGCTGGACGCGGGCCAGGTCGCGCTGCAGGGGCACCGCGGGCGCCCCAGCGGGGACCTCCCCCAGCACGTCCCCCACCACCAGCCGGTCCCGGACCAGCGCCAGGGGCACGTCCGAGCCGTCGCACATCACCGCCCGCACGGCGTCCGTCGTCTCGCCCAGCCCGGCCAGCGGGCGCCCACGCAGCGCCGCGAGCGTCCCGGCCAGCCGCACCGCCTCGATGACGTGCGCCGAGGAGACGGTCCGGCCCTCGTCCCGCAGCAGCCCGGCCACCTTGGTCAGCCACCGCTCGACCGGCCGGTCCGCCGCGCCGAACAGATGCGCGTACCAGCCGGGCGACTCGATGCCCGCCCCGTACCCCCCGGACCGGGACAGCCGTCGGTACGTCCAGGGCACCCACGTCAGGTCCACCTTGGTCCTCGGCAGCCCCTTCAGCAGGGCCCGGTCGGCGGTGGCGGTGACCTTGCGCCTGAGCGCGGGCACGTGCCACGCCCCGCACACCACGGCGACGCCCCCGCTGAACTCCCGCTGTGCCGCCCGCACCTGGAGCCGCATGTACGCCTCCCGCACCAGGTCCCGCTCGTCCCCTCCGCCGTCCTCCTCGGTCTCCCGCAGGGCACCCATGGCCTCTTCCAGCGCGGTGAACGGCGCGAGCGCGTCCCCGTCGCCGCCCCCGTGGCCCTGGTGCTCGACGACGTCCTCCCACCAGCGCTCGGGGTCGTCATGACCGGCGGCCCCGGCGAGGGCGGCGAGCGGATCGACCCGCACCTCGGGGCCGGACGCGTCGGCGGGGCCCCCTGTTCCCGACTCCGGCTCCTCGCCCGTCCTCTCCGCGTCCTCCCCCTCCGTGTCCTCCTCCGCCCGCCGGGCCAGCGAGTGCGCGGCCGGGAGGTCGATGAAGCGGGCCGGCACTCCGTGTTCCAGGGCCCAGCGGAGGGCCACCCACTCCGGGGAGAACTCGGCCAGCGGCCAGAAGGCCGAGCGACCGGGCTCGTCCACGGCGTGCGCGAGCAGCGCCACCGGTGGCCGCATGTCCTCGTCGGCGGCCAGCGGGATCAGGGCGTCGGCCTCGGGCGGCCCCTCGATCAGCACGACCCCCGGCCGGGCCGCCTCCAGCGCGGCCCGCACCGCCCGCGCGGACCCCGGGCCGTGGTGGCGCACACCCAGCAGCAGCGGTCCGGGCGCGCCGCCACCCCCTCCGCGGTCAGTGCCCGTCACACCGTCCCCCTCGCCCACCGGGCCCCCGCCCCCGGGTCCCCCGCGCCCGACTCCGCAGCCCGCGTGCCCACGTCGAGTCCTCGTCGTCCCCCGTGGCTCCGGCCACCCGCGTCTCCGCTCCGTGCCGCGTCCTCGTCCACGCCGCGCCGTTCACCCGCTCACCTCGCGGCAGGCGCGGTAGAAGTCCTGCCAGCCGTCGCGCTCCCGGACGACCGTCTCCAGGTACTCCTGCCAGATGACGCGGTCGCCGGCGGGATCGCGGACGACCGCGCCGAGGATGCCCGCGGCGATGTCGCCGGGCCGCAGCACCCCGTCACCGAAGTGCGCGGACAGCGCAAGACCGCCGGTGACGACGGAGATCGCCTCGGCCGTGGACAGGGTGCCGCTGGGCGACTTCACCTTCGTACGCCCGTCGCCCGTCAGGCCGTCGCGCAGCTCGCGGAAGACGGTGACGACGCGGCGGATCTCCGCGATGCCGTCGGGGGTCGGGGGCAGGTCGAGGGAACGGCCGATCTGGTCGACGCGGCGCGTGACGATCTCGACCTCGGCCTCGGCGCTCTCGGGCAGCGGCAGCACCACGGTGTTGAAACGGCGGCGCAGGGCGCTGGACAGGTCGTTGACCCCGCGGTCGCGGTCGTTGGCGGTGGCGATCAGGTTGAAGCCGCGGACCGCCTGCACCTCCTGGCCCAGCTCCGGTATCGGCAGGGTCTTCTCCGACAGGATGGTGATCAGGCTGTCCTGCACGTCGGCGGGGATGCGGGTCAGCTCCTCCACCCGCACGGTCGCGCCGTCCGTCATGGCCCGCATGACGGGACTGGGCACGAGGGCGTCGCGGCTCGGGCCGTCGGCGAGGAGTCTCGCGTAGTTCCAGCCGTAGCGGATCGCCTCCTCCGGGGTGCCGGCGGTGCCCTGCACCAGCAGGGTGGAGTCGCCGCTGACGGCCGCCGCGAGGTGCTCGGACACCCAGGTCTTCGCGGTGCCGGGCACGCCGAGCAGGAGCAGGGCACGGTCGGTGGCGAGTGTGCTGACGGCGACCTCGACGATGCGGCGCGAGCCCACGTACTTCGGGGTGATCACGGTGCCGTCGGGCAGGGTGCCGCCGAGCAGATAGGTGGCGACGGCCCAGGGCGACAGCTTCCAGCGGGCCGGGCGCGGACGGTCGTCCTGCGAGGCCAGCGCGGCCAGTTCGGCCCCGAAGGCCTGCTCGGCGTGGGGCCGCAGGCTCTCCACTCCGGACATCGCTTCCACGGACATCGCTTCCACGGACACAGGCATGGCTGATTCCCCCTCCAGCTCGGCCGGTTCGATCTGTCATCCACGGTGCACCACGCCACTGACAATCGCTCTGACCAGCGAAAACAATCTCTCCGGGGGCGTTGTCAGTGGGAGGATCTACCTTCGATGTCATGACTCAGCAGGGGGTGCGCTGGACCACGGACCAGGTGCTGGCACTGGCGCCTGACGCCGCGTCACGTGCGGCGGGCGGCAGGTTGGCGACATCCGGTCCGTGGTCCGAGGTGGGCGGTTCCGACGAGGGGGCGGTGTGGGGGCTGTGCAAGGGGAGCGGCAGCGAGCCGTACCGGACGGTCGTCGACGTCACGGACGGGTCCGGGCCCGCGTACCGCTGTGCGTGTCCGAGTCCCAAGCTCCCGTGCAAGCACGCGCTCGGGCTGCTGCTGCTCTGGTCGGGCGGGGGCGTCGCGGTGCCGGGGGCGGAAGTGCCCCAGTGGGCGGAGCGCTGGCTCACCGGACGACGCCGGCGCGCGGAGGGGAGAGAGGGGACGGGCGCGGCGGACTCGTCGCCCGGACGCGGGTCGGGGGCCGCTGATCCGGAGGCGGCGCGGCGCCGGGCCCTGCAGCGGGCCGGACGGATCACCGCGGGCGCGACGGAGCTGGAGCAGCGGCTGACGGACCTGCTGCGCGGCGGTCTGGCCGGCGCCGGGCAGGCGGGCTACGGGCTGTGGGAGGAGACGGCCGCCCGCATGGTCGACGCCCAGGCCCCGGGTCTGGCCGCACGCGTGCGCGAGCTGGGCTCCATACCGTCGTCGGGCCCCGGCTGGCCGGTCCGGCTGCTGGAGGAGTGCGCCCTCCTCCACCTGCTCGACCAGGGCTGGCTGCGACGCGAGAGCCTGCCCGACGGGCTGGCGGCGACCGTCCGTTCACGTGTGGGTCTGCCGGCCTCGGCGGACGGTCCGCCGGTGCGGGACCGCTGGCTGGTCCTCGCCCAGTACGACACCGCGGACGCGCGGCTGACGACCCGTCGCATCTGGCTGTACGGCGCCGAGACGGACCGGACCGCGCTGCTCCTCTCCTACGGTGCCGCGGGCAGGGCACCGGAGTTGGCGCTGCCGGTGGGTCTGGCGCTGGAGGCCGAAGTGTCGGCGTATCCGGGCGCCGGACAGCGGCGGGCGGCCCTGGGGCGGCGGTTCACCCAGCCCGCGACAACGGGGATACGCCCGGGAGGAGTGACCACCTCCCGAGCCACCGCCCGGTTCGGCGAGGCCCTGAGCGACGACCCGTGGCTGGACTCGGTGCCGTTGACGCTGGGGCGCGTCGTCCCGGTGCCGGACGGCGCCGCGTGGCAGCTGGCGGACGCCGACGACGACACCGCGCTGCCGCTCGTACCGGGCGCCGGAAACCGGGCGGGCATCTGGCGGCTGGCCGCACTGTCGGGCGGCGCGCCCGTCACGGTCTTCGGCGAGTGCGGCCACCGGGGCTTCACTCCGCTCACGGCCTGGCCGACCGGCCCCGGCCCGGCGGTGCCGCTGTACTGACACGCCCGGCGCCGGAACCGGCGCGTCCCCCGCCCGCACCCGCCGAATTCCAGGCCCACCGCTGCACGCCCCACGCCCGCACCCACGCCCGCACCCGCACCCGCACCCGCACCCACGCCCACCGCTACACGCCCCACGCCCGCGCCGACCCGCCCCAGGCCATGGACACAAGAGGGAACAGAGGGGATCGCATGACCAGCACACCCACTCCCCCGAGCACACCGTCGCCGACGACGGCCTCCTGGGAGGAACTCGTCACCGCCGCGCTGCTCGGCACGGACCGGCGTACGCCGCCGGGCAGCGAGCCCGGACCGGGTGCGCCGGCCGCGCTGCTCGACGCGGCGGCCGCGGAGACGGTCCGGCGCCGTGCCGGGCTGCGGCCGGCCCGTGCGGCGCGGCGCCCCGACCCGGCTCCCGAGGATCCGCGTCCTCCCCTGCCCGCCGCGGCCGCCCGGCGCCTCACGATGCTGCTCGCCGACCGGCCCGGCGCCGCGGCCGGTGGGCGCCGGGGGACGGCGCCCGATCTGATGGAGCTGCTGCCCCAGTGGCTGGCGACGGCCAACACGCGCGGTTTCGCGGCGCCGCCCGAGACGCTTCCGGCACTGCTGGACGCGGCACGTGGGCGCACGGACCTCCGGCCGGCGGCGCTGCGGTTCGCGGGACCGCGTGCCCTGTGGCTGGCCCGGCTGAATCCGGACTGGCGGTTCGCCCTGCGTGCCACGCCGGGCGGCGGGACCGCGCTGCCCGGCCCCGGCGCCGCGGACCGGGTGCGGCGGCTCTGGGACGAGGGCCTGTTCGCCGAACGGGTCGCGCTGCTGGCGTCCCTGCGCGCCCGCGACCCGGCCGGCGCGCGCGGGCTGCTGGCCTCGACCTGGGCGACGGAACGGGCCGAGGACCGGCTGATGTTCCTCGACTCGCTGCGGACCGGACTCGCACCGGCGGACGAGCCCTTCCTGGAACAGGCGCTGGCCGACCGCAGCCGCAATGTGCGGGCGACGGCGGCGGAGCTGCTCTCGGCCCTGCCGGACTCGGCGCTGGCCGCGCGGATGGCGGCGCGGGCCGTGACCTGCGTGTCCCTCGATCGCGCCCCGGACCATCCGGCGATCGCCGTCGAGGCGCCGCACGAGTGCGACGCGGGCATGGAGCGGGACGGCGTGGTGGCCAAGCCGCCCGGTGGACGGGGCGAACGGTCGTGGTGGCTCGGCCAGTTGGTCGAGGCGGCCCCGCTGGCGACCTGGCCGGCCCGCCTCGGCGGGCGCGGCCCCGAGGAGATCGTCGCCCTGCCGGTGGCGGACGGCTGGCGGGGCGAGCTGCACGCGGCATGGTGCCGGGCGGCGGTACGACAGCGCGACGGGGCGTGGGCGCGGGCGCTGCTGGGAGCACCCACGGCGCCCGAGGCCGGTGGTCCCGGGGCGGTGTCCCTGGCCGAGCGGGCCAAGCTGCTCGGCACGCTGAGGGCGGAGGAACGGGCCGACTGGGTGGCCGGTTTCATCGCCACGCACGGGCTGTCCGAGGCGTTCCAGCTGCTCGGCATGTGCGGGGTGCCGTGGGCGCCGTCGCTCGGTCGTGCCGTGGTGGACGCGCTCGAGATCGCCCGGGACGCCGGGAGTTATCCGTGGAGCTTCAGCGGCGTGATGGGGCTGGCCGAACGCTGCCTCGACCCCGCGGAGGCGGGCCGTCTCAACGGCCTGCTGGCGATACCGGACGAGTCGGAGGACGCGTCGCCGGGCGCCGGTGGCTACTGGGCGGAGGCGTTCCAACGGCTCGTCACGACACTGCGGTTGCGGGCGGCGATGGCGGAGGAGCTGGCAGCGGGGTAGGACATGGCGTACGCCGGGGGGCCGCCTGCACCCGCGACCGCCCGAGAGGGGGGGCGGTTACGCCTCCGCGTGCTCCCGCACGTTCGCGCGGACCCAGTTCACGATCGACGCCGTCGTGGCGCCCGGCGTGAAGATCTCGGCGACGCCCTTCTCCTTCAGCGGAGCGATGTCCGCCTCGGGGATGATCCCGCCGCCGAAGACGAGGATGTCCGCCGCGTCCCGCTCCCGCAGCAGCGCGATCACGGCGGCGAAGAGCGTGTTGTGCGCACCGGAGAGGATGGACAGCCCGATCGCGTCGGCGTCCTCCTGGATCGCGGTGTCCACGATCTGCTCGGGTGTCTGGTGAAGCCCGGTGTAGATGACCTCCATACCGGCGTCACGCAGGGCCCGCGCGATCACCTTGGCTCCGCGATCGTGGCCGTCGAGCCCCGGCTTGGCCACCACCACGCGGATCGGACCGGCTGCCACACCCATCACTGCCTCCATGAAGCGACTACATCCATCCGTACCGACAAGTACCGCACACTTCGCCGAAGCCGTACACAGGAGCACGGCACTCAAACCGCGCCACGTGCACGAAGTCCGCGAAGCGCGCACCCTCGCGGCGCGCATGTCCCGCACCACGGCGTCCGGGAAGTGAACGAACGTTATCGCCAGCATCCCGCAACCGGCAGTTTCGCGGTGGATACAGAGGGGGAAATCACACGGTGGGACACGTTCGCCGCGCACCGCACCAGGGCGCGGCGGCATCACGCGCACGGAGAGCCGCAGCGAGGGCGGGACGGGGAAGCAGCGGGCCTCGTCGCCGTATCACCGACACCACGGGCCAGACGAAACCCACAGGTCAGACCAGACCCACGGGACACCCCCGGCTCGGATACCGCACGCCGACACACCCATCCGGGTAAACCTCGCGAACATCGCCAATCACTGGTGTCACGGCACTCCAACGAGGGCACACGGGGGACAGAGGCGTCCCTGCGCGTGCCGGACGGAGGTCGGCCCCATGAAGGTCACCACGGCAGCACTGCCCCTTCTTCCGCTTTTCCAGCGTCTCCTCCCGGGCTTTCCAGGTCTGCCAGGAATCCCGGGACTACCGGAACTGGCGAGCCTGCCCGGACGGCTGACCGGGCTCTCCCTGACCTTCCTGAAGGCGAGCGCCCTGGAGGTCGCGATCCTCGCCGGGCATCTGCTCCTCTATCCCTCGGGGATCATCCAGGAGCGCCGCCCCTCCCTGCCCCTCCCGTCCGCCGGTTCACGGGACCCGGAGCCCTCCCCGCCGGCCCCCCGGCTTCCGGCACCCCCGAGCACGCCGGTCGTCCTGCTGCACGGCTTCATCGACAACCGCTCGGTCTTCCTGCTGCTGCGCCGCAGCCTGGCCCAGCACGGCAGGCACCAGGTCGACTCACTGAACTACTCCCCCCTGACCTGCGACATCCGTACGGCGGCCGAGCTGCTCGGCCGGCACATCGAGGAGATCTGCGAGCGCACCGGCAGCGAGCGCGTCGACGTCGTCGGGCACAGCCTCGGCGGGCTGATCGCGCGGTACTACGTGCAGCGGCTCGGCGGTGACCTGCGGGTACGGACGCTGGTGACGCTCGGCACCCCGCACTCCGGCACCCGCGTGGTCCCGCTGGCCAACGCGCACCCGATCGTGCGCCAGATGCGCCCCGGGTCGGCGGTGATCGAGGAGCTGTCGCGGCCCACGCCCGGCTGCCGTACGCAGTTCGTGAGCTTCTGGAGCGACCTGGACCGGGTGATGGACCCGCTGGAGACGGCCTGCCTCGACCATCCCGACCTGACCGTGCAGAACGTACGGGTCAGCGGCGTCGGCCACCTCGCGCTGCCGGTGCACCCCGCCGTGGCCACGGGGATCCGGCAGGCACTGGACGCCATCGAGGCGGAGACCGGCGCGGAGACGGACGGGCGAGCGGGATCCGGTGGACGAGCGGGATCGGGCGGACGAGCCGGTGGTCTGACGGTCGCCTGACTCCGAAACAACCCGTTCAGCATCGAACACCGCTCGAACAAAAAGCCAAACTCGTGCCCGCCGTCCCCCAAAACACGGCCGATTGCCCGTTTCCTTCGCCAACGAAACCTGACGAAGATTGTCGTGCCCGTATACCGCCGGGTACAGTCGCCGCACTGCTCTGGCAGCCCCTGTTGTCGAGGCGAAAGAGAAGTTGGTGAACGACCGTCACCCGTCGGGGACCATGACCACCCCGGCTTCGGCTTCCGACGCCGCGTCGGCGCATTACGCGTCGTACGGCACAGGGGAGGCCCAGTACGGCGACCTCACCACGTACGGCGGCTACGACACCACTGGTTTTCCGACCAACGGTCCCGCCCCCGCGGCCTTCGACGCGGACCCCCTCTTCGGCAACCTGCCGGGCCACGCCACCGGCACCTACGACACGACGGGCTCGTACGGCACCACGGGCGCCTACGACACCACCCAGTGGTCCGACTGCGGCGGGCAGCAGCACTACGACGCGTACGCCGCCCAGCACCACACCGGTTACGACTCCGGGCCCTACGACGCGACCGCGTGGACGGCCGGTTACCAGGAGCCCGCCGGTGCGCAGCCGCAGGCCACGGGCGCCGAGGCCACCGGGCAGTGGGACACCGGCGTCTGGACCCAGCCGGACCCGTCCGGCAACCCTGCCGACGGGACCCAGCAGTGGGACTGGGGCACGCAGACCTTTGAGACCGGCAGCTTCGAGACCGGTGCCTTCGCCACCGGCACCCTGGACACGGGCGCTTTCCAGACGGTCGCCTTCGACGAGACCGCCGCCTACGAGACGGCCACCTTCGAGGCGACGGCCTTCGAGACGGCCACCTTCGAGGCCAACGCCTTCGCCACCGGCACGTTCGACACCGGCGCCTACGACGCCACCCAGTGGAACCCCGACGGCACCACCGCGCACCCGGCGGAGCCCGCGGCAGTGCAGGACGCCACCCCGGACATCCTGTCCGCCGAGGACGAACCGGCCCCGCACGAGGGCGAGTTGACCGCCACCGGCGAACTCCCGACCGTGACCGCCCTCTTGGACGACCAGGAGGAGATCACCCCGGCCCCTCGTGTCCCGGCCGCGCGCGGCGCCTCCCGGGCCGGGGCGCGTTCCCGCCGCCGCCAGCCCGCCAAGCGCTCCGCGCTGCTGACCATCGCCGTGCCGTCGGCCTGCGTGATGAGCGTCGCCGGCATCGCGGCCGCCTCCGTCGGCAGCCTCACCGGCGACGAGGGCACGGAGACCACGGCGGCGGCCGCCGACCCGGGCGCGCAGCAGGCCGCGCCGGTGAAGCCGTCCACGGCCAACAACAAGCTGGACACCCAGCTCACCAGCCTCGCCGCCGGAGCCGACGACTTCGCCGACCGGGCCAGCCGGACGCAGGAGCGCATCGACCTCAAGGCCGAGCAGGCCGCCGAGAAGAAGCGCGCGGCGGAGGAGGCGGCCCGCAAGGAGCGGCTGCGCCCCAAGTTCGCCCTCCCGGTGGCGCAGCACGGACTCAGCGCTTACTACGGGCAGGCCGGCATCAACTGGATGTCCGTGCACAGCGGCATCGACTTCCCCGTGTCGTACGGGACGACGGTGATGGCCGCGACCGACGGCACCGTCCGCACGCAGTACAACAGCGCGTACGGCAACATGATGATCGTGACGGCGAAGGACGGCACGGAGACGTGGTACTGCCACCTCTCCAGCTACCAGGTTCCCTCGGGTACGACCGTCAAAGCCGGTGACGCCGTCGCGTTCTCCGGCAACTCGGGCAACTCGACCGGCCCGCACCTGCACTTCGAGGTGCGCCCCTCGGGCGGCTCGGCGATCGACCCGCTCTCGTGGCTGCGCAGCCACGGCCTCAACCCTCAGTGACGCCGTAGCGTCTCAGCCGTCGGTCCGCCCCCGGTGCGTGCGCGCCCGGCCGCGGACCCGAGCCGCAGCCCGGGCCCGCGCGGCCGGTCCGGCACCGTCAGAGCTTCTCCACCGGCGCGTACCGCAGCAGCAGGCGCTTCGGCTTGGTGTCGCCGAAGTCGATGGTCGCCTCGGCGTTGGACCCGGTGCCCTTGACCCCGACGACCGTCCCGAGCCCGAACTGGTCGTGCGTGACGCGGTCGCCGACCGCCAGGGACACCGTCGGCTGCTCCGCGCCGGCGGACCGGCGGGTGGCGAAGCCGGACGCGCCCGACGCCGACGAGCGGGAACGGGACGACGACAGTGAGGCCGCCACTCCCGAGACCGGCGCGGAGGGCGCCGGTCCGTTCGCACCGGTGCGCTTCCACTCCAGGTGGGGGGCCGGGATCTCCTCCAGGAAGCGCGAGGGCGGATTGTAGGAGGGCTGGCCCCAGGCGCTGCGCAGGGTGGACCGGGTCAGGTAGAGCCGCTCGCGGGCGCGGGTGATGCCGACGTACGCCAGCCGCCGTTCCTCCTCCAGTTCCTTGGCCTGGCCGAGGGCGCGCATGTGCGGGAAGACGCCGTCCTCCATGCCGGTGAGGAAGACGACCGGGAACTCCAGGCCCTTGGCGGTGTGCAGGGTCATGAGGGTGACGACGCCGTCGCCGTCCTCCTCGTCCGGGATCTGGTCGGAGTCGGCGACCAGGGCGACCTTCTCCAGGAAGTCGGCGAGGGTGCCGGCCTCCTCGCCCTCGGCCCGCTCCTGTTCGAACTCCAGGGCGACGGCCGCGAGTTCCTGGAGGTTCTCGATACGGGTCTCGTCCTGCGGGTCGGTGGAGGCCTGCAACTCGGCGAGGTAGCCGGTGCGTTCGAGAATGGCCTCGAGGACGGTCGCCGGTCCGGCGCCGGACTCGACGATGGTGCGCAGGTCCTCCATGAGCGTGTTGAACCGCTTGACGGCGTTGGCCGAGCGCGCCGCCATGCCGTACGCCTCGTCGACGCGCTTGAGTGCCTGCGGGAAGCTGATCTTCTCGCGCTGCGACAGGGCGTCGATCATCGCCTCGGCCCGGTCGCCGATGCCGCGCTTGGGGACGTTGAGGATCCGGCGCAGCGGCACCGAGTCCTCCGGGTTGGCCAGCACCCGCAGGTAGGCCAGGACGTCCCGGACCTCCTTGCGCTCGTAGAAGCGGACGCCGCCGACGACCTTGTAGGGCAGGCCGGTGCGGATGAAGACCTCTTCGAAGACACGGGACTGCGCGTTGGTGCGGTAGAAGACGGCGACGTCGCCGGCCTTGGCCTCGCCCGCGTCCGTGAGGCGGTCTATCTCGTCGGCGACGAACTGGGCCTCGTCGTGCTCGGTGTCGGCGACGTACCCGGTGATCTGGGCGCCGGCGCCCTGGTTGGTCCACAGGTTCTTGGGCCGGCGGGACTCATTGCGCTCGATGACCGCGTTGGCGGCGGTGAGGATGGTCTGGGTCGAGCGGTAGTTCTGCTCCAGGAGGATCGTCGTCGCGTTCGGGTAGTCCTCCTCGAACTGGAGGATGTTGCGGATGGTGGCGCCGCGGAAGGCGTAGATCGACTGGTCGGCGTCGCCCACCACACACAGCTCGGCGGGCGGGACCTCGGCCTCCGGCGGTACGTCGACGGGGTGCTCCGAGGCCCCGCCGACCAGCTCGCGCACCAGGGCGTACTGGGCGTGGTTGGTGTCCTGGTACTCGTCGACCATGACGTGCCGGAAGCGGCGGCGGTAGTGCTCGGCGACGTCCGGGAAGGCGCGGAGCAGGTTGACCGTCGTCATGATCAGGTCGTCGAAGTCGAGGGCGTTGGCCTCACGCAGCCGCGACTGGTACATCGCGTACGCCTGGGCGAGCGTCTTCTCGAAGCCTCCCCCAGACTCCGTCTGGGAGGTGCCCCCAGCCGCCTGGGCGGCGAAGTCCTCCTCGTCGATCAGCTCGTTCTTCAGGTTGCTGATCTTGGCGCTGAAGGACTTGGGCGGGAAGCGCTTGGGGTCCAGGTCGAGGTCGCGGCAGACCAGCGCCATGAGCCGCTTGGAGTCGGCGGCGTCGTAGATCGAGAAGGACGACGTGAAACCGAGCCGCTTCGACTCGCGGCGCAGGATGCGGACGCAGGCGCTGTGGAAGGTCATCACCCACATCGCGTTGGCGCGCGGGCCGACGAGCTGCTCGACGCGCTCCTTCATCTCGCCGGCGGCCTTGTTGGTGAAGGTGATCGCGAGGATCTGGCCCGGGTGGACGCCGCGCTCGGCCAGCAGGTGGGCGATGCGGTGGGTGAGCACGCGGGTCTTGCCGGAGCCGGCGCCGGCCACGATGAGCAGGGGGGAGCCGGAGTGCACCACGGCGGCGCGCTGATTGTCGTTCAGCCCGTCCAGGAGGGCGGCCGGGTCCAGGGCGGGGCGCGGGGCGCCGTCCCGGTAGTACCGGTCCCGCTCCGGGGGCGCGTCGAACTTCCCGCCGAACAGGTCGTGCGGGACCGGCTCCGGTCCGTGACCGTCCTCGGGCGGCGGCGGGGGTTCCTCCTCGTGACCCCGGGGGGTCTGGAGGCTCGCCAGGAAGCTGTCGTCAAAGAGGCTGCTCATCGCTCTCCGAGTCTAGGGCGCCCCACCGACAACCCGATGCCACCCCGGAGAATGTCCGGGACACCTCACACCGGTACGCCCTGCGACCTGCCGGAACACGGAGAGTGACACCCGTCGCCAAGGTCACGAAAATGTATCGGGCATATCACCCACCAACCTTCACAGCGGCCACACGAGTTGGCTACCGTGCGAGCAGGCCGAACGACCCCCTCCGGCGAACCTCGCCGGGCCGCGCGGCCTCCGCCGAGTCCGGCGTGCCCGCCACGGCGCCCGGAGCCGGGGACCCAACCGAGAACTTGGGGTGAATCGGCCGTACCGCCCTCCATGAGGACGGTCCGCCGTAGGGCAACCCTTCCGTGCCGCCCGAACCCGACAGCTAACCCGGTAGGCGGAGCACTTGGAAGGAGCGCCTCCTTGGCGTCGCACCGCAAGTCGCGCCCCACCGGATCACGCGTCGCGGGCATACGGACCCCGGCCCTCGCCACAGCGGCCCTCACCTCCGTCGCCCTGCTGTCCCAGACAGCGAACGCCACGCCGTCGGACGACGACAGGCCGAGCCTCGAAGAGGTCGAGAAGAAGGTCGACGACCTCTACCGCCAGGCGGGGTCGGCCACCGAGAAGTACAACGCGGCCAAGGAGAAGACCGCCAAGCAGCGCAAGAAGGTCGACACCCTCCTCGACGACGTCGCCCAGCGCACCCAGAAGCTCAACGACGCGCGCGAGGAACTGGGTTCCTTCGCGTCCGCGCAGTACCGCACGGGCACGGCGGTCCCGGAGACGGCGACCTTCCTGCTCGCGGACTCGCCGCAGGAGTACTTCGACCAGAACCAGCTGATGGGCCGGCTCACCGGCCGTCAGAAGACCGCGGTCGACGACTACGTCACGCAGCAGTCCGAGACGATGAAGAAGCGCCGGGAGGCCGCCGAGAGCCTGGAGACGCTCACCGGCTCCCAGCAGGACCTGAAGACGGCCAAGTCGACCGTCCAGAAGAAGCTCGCCACCGCGCGTGAACTGCTCTCGAAGCTGACCGCCGAGGAGAAGGCCCGGCTCGCGGCGATCGAGAAGAAGAAGCAGGAGGAGGCCGCCCGCAAGGCCGCGGAGCTGGCCGAGCAGCAGGCCCGGCAGCAGGCCGAGGAGCGCGAGCGGCGGGAGGAGGCCGCACAGCAGGAGAGCGGCGGAGGAAGTTCCTCCGGTTCCTCGGAGTCCGGCGGCAACAGCTCGTCGGGCTCCTCGACGCCGGACTCGTCGTACGGCACCAAGGCCGAGAAGGCGCTCGGCTTCGCCCGCGCCCAGATCGGCAAGCCGTACGTCTGGGGCGCCACCGGCCCCGGCTCCTACGACTGCTCCGGCCTCACCCAGGCCGCCTGGAAGGCCGCGGGGGTGACGCTGCCGCGCGTCACGTACGACCAGGTCAACGCCGGAACGACCGTCCCCGTCTCCCAGGCGCAACCCGGTGACCTCGTCTTCTTCTACGACGACCTCAGCCATGTCGGCCTCTACATCGGCAACGGCATGATGATCCACGCCCCGAAGCCGGGCGCGTACGTCCGCGAGGAGTCGATCTACTACGACGGCGAGTCGTCGATCCACAGCGTGGTGCGCCCGGCCTGACCGGCCCGGCTCTCTAGCATCGGGGACATGTCGTCAGGCACGTCGTCAGGCACTCTCCCCTCCCCCCTGCGCGCCTGGTGGGCGCAGCGTCCACCGGCGGCCGGGGCCGCGGTCATGGCGACCGGCATCCTGTCGGTCGCCATGCACCTGACGGGATACGAGGTCCTGTCCCGCATCGCCCTGTTCCTGGCCTGCGCCGCCTGGCTGGCCCTGGCGGCGAACTTCGTCTACCTGCTGCTGGTCGAGCGCCCGCAGTGGCTGACGCGGGCGGGGACACCGGGCGCGCTCACCGCGGTCGCCGCGACCACCGTGCTCGGCACCCGGTTCTCGCTGCTCGGCTGGACGGCCCTGGCCGCCGCGCTGCTGGCGCTGGCGGCACTGCTGTGGCCGGTGCTGCTCCTCCTGGTCGTGCGGCACTGGGGGCGCAGGATGCCGGGGGCGGTCTTCCTGGGGTGCGTGGCCACGGAGGGCCTGGCCGTGCTCGGCGCCACGCTGTCCGCGGTCACCTCGACGCCCTGGCTGGCGCACGCGGCGCTGGTGCCGTTCTGGCTGGGGATCGTGCTCTACCTGATCGCCCTGTTCCGCTTCGATCTGCGGCAGGTGGCCCTGGGCTCCGGTGACCACTGGGTGGCGGGCGGTGCGCTCGCCATCTCGGCCCTCGCAGGCGCCAAACTGATCGCGGCGGCCGGGACCGGCATGTACCTGTGGAACTCCGACGACAGCGCCGTGCTGCACGACGTGACCGTCTTCCTGCTCACCCTCGACCTCGCCTGGTACGTCGTCCTGCTGGTCGCCGAGTTCGTCTGGCCGCGGGTCCGCTACGACGTGCGGCGCTGGTCGACGGTCTTCCCGCTCGGCATGACGGCGGCGGCGACGCTCTCCGTGGCCGCCGCGATCGACGTCGCGTGGCTGGACGCACCCGGCCAGGTCCTGCTGTGGATCGCGGTGGCCGGGTGGCTGGCGGTCGCGGCGGGAGCGGTCGCGCAGGCCCGGACCGGGGTGCGGTCCGCGGGCGCGGGCGCCGTCACGTCCACAGCACCGCGATGAAGATGTTCGCGACGGTCAGCAGGCCCACGAGGCCGAACAGCGGCTTGTCGACCTTCTCGTCGTCGCGCTTCACGTAGACCAGGCCGAGGATCACGATCAGCAGGGCGAGCTTCACCCCGATCTTGACGTTGTCCACGGACTGGTCGTCGGCCTGGTTGAGGCCGACCAGGGCGACACCGGTGACCAGCATCGTCAGCGCGCCGTGCAGCATCGCGGGGATGAAGCGGGCCGTGCCGCGGCCCATCGCCTTCATCTGGGTCAGGAAGCCGCCGAGCAGCGCGGCGATGCCGATGATGTGCAGACCGACGAACAGGTGGATGAGTACGTCCATGGGGCCGGAGCCTAATGAGCGGCCGGAGGCCGGCCGACACCGGCCCGACCGTGCCTGAGCCGCCGCGGTGTGCAGAGCGGCGCATATATGCGTCCCATAACAGCTCAGGTACCTCACCCGCCCCCGATCGGGCAGCTCGGTCATCACCCCGCGTGAACACGACGGCCGCCGGACGGGCACGCGGTCAGATGCGTACACGGGCCGATCCGGTACCGCCACTTCCGCGCATCCCGTCACCGGACCGTTACCGACGCGCCTAGCGTCCTCCCCCAGGCAGCCGGAGCTGACCGGAGCCGACCCGGCACGGGCCGGAGTCGAGTCGTACGGAAGGACGTGGATCGCAGGTGGGAACGCACCGCAGGCCGCGACAGCGCGTGACGGGCGGCGGCAGGGCCCGTACGGCGGCCACCATCACCCTCGCGGGCGCGGCCACGGCGACGGGCCTGGGCGGGACCGGTCACGCCGACCCGCAGCCGACGGCGGCCCAGGTCAGGGCCAAGGTGGACAAGCTGTACCAGCAGGCGGAGGTCGCGACCGAGAAGTACAACGGCGCCAAGGAGAAGGCGGACGCCGCCGAACAGCGCCTGGAGAAGCTGCGGGACCAGGCCGCCCGCAAGGAGGACCGGCTGAACTCGGCCCGGGAGGCGCTGGGGTCGGTCGCCGCGGCGCAGTACCGCAGCGGCGGCCTCGACCCGGCCGTGCAGCTCATGCTCTCCGCCGACCCCGACCGGTATCTCGACGGCGCCGCCTTCGTCGAACGCGCGGGCAGCCGGCAGACGGCCGCCGTGGGCCGGGTGCGCAAGGAACTGCGGGACATCGAGCGCCTGCGCGGCGCCGCCCGCGTCGAACTGACCTCGCTGACGTCACGCCGGGCCGAGCTGAAGCGTCACCACGAGACCGTCACCGGCAAGCTGGAGACGGCCCGCCGCCTGCTGGCCCGGCTGACCGCGGAGGAACGCGCCCGGGTGGGCCAGGGCACCGGTGACCGCGCGTCCCGCTCGTCGGCGGGCGACCGGGAGCCACTGTCCGCCCCGTCCGTCCAGGCCCCCAACTCCCGTGCCGCGGCAGCCGTCGCCTACGCCTACCAGAAGCTCGGCAGCCCCTACGTGTGGGGCGCGACCGGCCCGGACGCCTTCGACTGCTCGGGCCTCACCCAGGCCGCCTACCGCGCCGCGGGTGTCTCCCTCCCCCGCACCACCTACGCCCAGATCGACGCCGGCCGCCGCGTCGCCCGGTCCGAACTCGCCCCGGGCGACCTGGTCTTCTTCTACTCCGGCATCAGCCACGTCGGCATCTACGTCGGCAAGGGCCAGATGATCCACGCCCCGAACCCGTCGGCCCCGGTGCGGGTGGCACCCGTCGACCAGATGCCGTTCGCGGGGGCGGCGCGGGTGGTGTGACGGCCCGGTCGGCAGCGGGACTCCTGCGGAATGCCCCGGCGTTGACCACCGGGCACCCCGCTCACGGAGTCACACCAGCCGCCGCGCCGTCGCCCACCGCGTCAGCTCGTGCCGGTTGGACAACTGGAGCTTGCGGAGGACCGCCGAGACGTGGGACTCGACCGTCTTCACCGAGATGTACAGCTGCTTGGCGATCTCCTTGTACGCGTAGCCCCGGGCGATCAGGCGCAGCACCTCCCGCTCGCGCTGGGTGAGGCGGTCCAGGTCCTCGTCGACCGGCGGGGCGTCGGTCGACGCGAACGCGTCCAGGACGAAACCGGCCAGGCGCGGGGAGAAGACGGCGTCGCCCTCCTGGACGCGGAAGACCGAGTTCACCAGGTCGGTGCCGGTGATCGTCTTGGTCACGTAGCCGCGGGCGCCGCCGCGGATCACGCCGATCACGTCCTCGGCCGCGTCCGAGACGGAGAGGGCGAGGAAACGGACGGGACGCTCGGTGTCGCTCATCAAGGGCGCACAGCGGCGCAGGACCTCGACGCCACCGCCGCCCGGGAGGTGGACGTCGAGCAGCACGACCTCGGGGCGGGTCGCGGTGATCACCGTGACGGCCTGGTCGACGTCGGCGGCCTCGCCGACGACCTCGACGCCGGTCTGCGCGGTCTGGCCGATCTCGGCCTGGACGCCGGTGCGGAACATGCGGTGGTCGTCGACGAGCACCACGCGCACGCGCCGCTCCCCCGCGGTGCCGCCGGCCGGCTGCGCGGGCTCGGCCGCCTCGTCCGCTCCCGCCGTACCGTTCGCCTCGGTCGGGTCGCTCATGACGTCTTCTCCGCCCTCTCCATTTCCAGTTCGACCTCCGTGCCGCCGTCCGGCACCGCGCGCAGTCGCGCCGTGCCGCCGTTGCGCTCCATGCGGCCGATGATCGATTCTCTGACGCCCATGCGGTCGGCGGGTATCGAGTCGAGGTCGAAGCCGGGGCCGCGGTCACGGACGGACACGAAGACCGTCCTGCCCTCGACTTCGGCGAAGACCTGTACGGCGCCGCCCTCGCCACCGTACTTGGCCGCGTTCACCATCGCCTCGCGCGCGGCCTGCATCTGTGCGCCGATTCTGTCGTCGAGCGGGCAGTCGCCCACCACCACGACCTCGATGGGGACTCCGTGCTTGTCCTCGACCTCCGCGGCACTGCGCTTCACGGCCTCGGCGAGGGTGGTGGGCTCGTCGTCCTCGTCCTTCCCGTTGCCCTCCGGCTTGTAGAGCCAGGAGCGCAGGTCGCGCTCCTGGGCGCGGGCGAGGCGGCGCACCTCCCCCGCGTTCTCCGCGTTGCGCTGGATCAGGGTCAGGGTGTGCAGCACCGAGTCGTGGACATGGGCGGCGACCTCGGCCCGCTCCTGCGCGCGGATGCGCATCAGCCGCTCCTCGGAGAGGTCCTGCGTCATCCGCACCAGGTAGGGACCGGCGAGGAGCGTGATGCCGACGAGGACGGCGAGCGCCGCCTGCAGGACGGAACCGAGGTGGGCGGCGGAGCCCTGGAGGACGAAGATGCCGGTGACACCCGCCGTCACCAGCAGGACGCCGCCGACCGAGCGCAGCAGGGTGACGGTGCGCCGGTGCCGGCCCACCTCGGCCCAGCGGGCCCGGCGCGCGTTGTCCGCCTGACGCCAGACGAGGGCGACGCCGGCGCCTACGAGCACGGTCGGCCAGAGGTAGACGCGGGCCCCGCCGCCGAGGTCGACGTTGCCCACGAAGACCAGGGCGACGACGACCATGAGGAGCAGGGCAACGATCTGCCCCTTGTCCGGCTTGCGGGCGACGAGTCTGCGGCGGCCGTCCGGCGAGGTCTCGGAGGTGACGAGGGACGGCGGCTTCTGCGCGTCGACGCCCCCTACGCCCAGCGGCACGAAGAACCAGAAAGCCGCGTACAGCAGCGCGCCCAGTCCGTCGGCCATGAACAGACCGACGAAGACGAACCGCACCCAGATGACGGGCAGGCCGAGATGACCGGCCAGCCCCCGCGCCACGCCACCGAGCCAGCGTCCGTCACTGCTGCGGTAGAGCTTGCGCGGCGGCCGCGGTTCGACGAGGGGTGCTGCGGCTTCCGGCATGACACTGATGGTCACACGGGTGCGGGAGGCGGAGCATCAGGGTCGGCCCCCGAGACTCCCCTGATCTTCGGGCCGCCGCGGCCTCGAACGCTCCCCGGGCCCCGTGTCAGGGCCGAAATCAGGGTCCGACCAGGGTCGAACCGACTGCCGTCCGGACGCCGCGCCCGTCACCATGGACTCATGACAGATCACGAGCACGCCGCGACGGGTCCGGGACCCGGCTCCGGCCCGCGCCCTCCACGAGGTGCCGGGCCGCAGGATGCCGCGCCCGCCGCGGATGCCACGGGTGCCGCGACCGACCCGGGCGCGGGCGGCGCCGGCACCGGCGTCCCCGGGCCGCCGCACGAGTTCCGGCGGGACCGGCAGCACCGGACGATCGCCGGGGTCTGCGCCGGCCTCGGCCGGCAGTGCGACCTGGATCCGGTGATCTTCCGCATCACCCTCGCGGTGCTCTCCGCGACCGGCGGCATCGGCCTCATCTTCTACGGCTTCGCCTGGCTCTTCGTCCCCGCCGACGAAGAGGAGGAGAACGAGGTGCGCAAGCTGCTGACCGGCCGGGTCGACGGTCAGGCCCTGGCCGCGGTGCTCTTCGCCCTGGTCGGCTGCGGAGTCTTCCTGACCATGCTGCACAACGGCGGGGTGCTCACCTTCGCGGTCGTCCTCTCCCTCCTCCTCGCGGGCGCCGGGTACTGGTCGCGGCAGCGGAGGACCCCCGCCCCCGACCCGATAGCCGCCCAGGCCGTCGCGGACGCCCCGCCGGAGGCGCAGGCGCCCCCGATCATGTTCACCTGGCCCTCCTGGTGGCGGGACCCGATAGTCAAGGACGGCACCCATGACGGCGGTACGGGTTACCTGTGGGGTCCGCCCGGTTCCGACGAGCGCGACATCGCCGCGGCCGTCAACATCGGCCGCGGCGCCCCGCACCGGGGCGGCCACACCCCGCCGGGTGAGCGGCGACCCCGGCCGCGCGGCCCGCGCGGCATCGGCGGCTGGGTGTTCCTCCTCGCTCTGCTCGCCGGCTTCCTCGGCACCAGGCTCACCTGGGACGACCAGCCGCTCGGCACCAGCCTCCAGACCGGACTGGCGTGCGCGCTCGCCGTCTTCGGCCTCGGTATCGCGGTCAGCGCCTTCCTGGGGCGCACGGGAGCCGGCTCGGTCTTCCTGGCGATCATCACGGCGGCCCTGCTCGCCGGGTCGGCAGCCGTGCCGAAGGACGTCGGCACCGAGTGGACCCGCACCACCTGGAGGCCGACGGCGGTGACCGACGTGCGCGAGCAGTACGAGATCGGGGCGGGTGACGGCACGCTCGACCTCTCCCGGCTGAACGTGGCCGACGGGCAGACGGTGACCACCCGCGCCGACGTGGGCGTGGGCCGGATAAAGGTCGTCGTGCCGCGGGACGTGACCGTGCGGCTCAACGTCGAGGTGGGCGTCGGAGACATCCAGCTGCCCGGGGAGAACGAGAAGGACGTGGACGTGGCACCGGGCAAGCACAAGGAGGTCACCCTGGCTCCCACCGTGAGCGACGAGGACGGCGGGACGCTCGACCTCGATCTCCAGGTCGGTCTCGGACAGGCGGAGGTGACCCGTGCTGCGTCATAGGTTCCAGCCGGGACGGCTGGTGGCGGGCTTCTTCCTGATGCTGGCGGGCGTCGTCTACGCCGGTGACGCGGGCGGACTGTGGGAGACACCGTGGTTCGTGATCATCCCGCTCGTGGTGGGCGGTCTCTGCCTCGCGGGAGCGGTGGGGGTCGTGACCCGCTCCGCGCGCCGGGACGACACCCGGGCGGACCTGCCCGGCTGACGGTCCGAGGAGCACCGGCCCGCGCTGCGCCGGCGCACGGCAGGCCGCGACGGCGCCTCTACCGGTACCCGCCCTCCGACCGGTTCCGGCGCCGCGAGCGCAGGGCGGCGTCGACGGAGAGGAGCGGCGCGCCCGCCAGGACGAGGGGGAGCCAGGCCATGAGGTAGGCGAGATCGTTGCCGTAGTAGTAGGGATCGGAGGCCCAGCTGACGGTCAGCCACAGGCTGAGCGAGATCAGTGCGCCGCCGAGTGCGGCCAGGCGGGTCAACAGGCCGAGCAGGGTGCCGATGCCGACGGCCAGTTCGCCCAGGGCGATGGCGTAGCCGAAGCCGGACGGGCTCTTCAGGGCCATGTCGACCAGCGCGGGGATGGCCGAGGAGTCCCGGACGGTCCGCATCATGTCGCCGATGGAACCGGCGCCCGAGTCCTTCATGAAGGCACTGTCGGTGAGCTTGTCGAGGCCCGCGTAGATGAAGGTGACGCCGAGAAAGATCCGCAGGGGCAGGAGGGCGTACCGGGCGGCGTTGTCCCGCCAGTCGCCGCCGTTCTGCCGGGAGGAGTACACATCGCCCCGCATACCGTGAGTCATCACTGCCAGCCGCCTCTCGCCGCGCATGCCGAGCCCCTCCACCAGACCATACGTACGACACCCTGGCCCCGCTCAACCCTCCGCAACCGGTTTCTTGCTGTCGGTTTCGACAGGTTGGCGTCCGCCGGTGGGAGTCAGTCCAGGGGTTCAGTCCGTGTGATCACCCCGTGGAATCACCCCGTGGAATCACCCCGTGGAATCAGTCCGTGGGATCCGTCCGTGGAATCAGTCCGTGGAATCAGTCCGTGACGTCGATCGCGTACCGGTTGGTCTCGACTCCGGCGCCGGTGACCACCTGGACGTCGACCCGGCCCGGTTCCACGTCGGCCGGGACGGGGACGGTCAGCGCGTCGTCCGTCGGGTTGCTGAAGCCGCCCGTCACGGGGACGAGGGGGACGTGGACGTTGACCGCGCCGATGCGGACGACCATGCGGGACAGGCGGTCCGCGCGCTGGGCGCCCGGGGGCACGAATCCGGCGCCGCGGATCTCGATGTCGTCGCCCGTGCGGATCGGCCCGTCCAGGTCGCCGGCCTCGCGTGCCCGGACCACGGAGAGGATCACCGGCCTGCCGCCCTCGGCGTACTTGCCGGCCACGTAGGTCGCCGCCGACACCAGCGCCACCACCGCGAGCCCCCACGGCAGGTCGGGGAGGTGTTCCGGGCGCCGGGCCAGCCGTACCGCCGCGAAGACGAGGGCGACGGCGCTGATCACGACGTACTGGATGTCGGCGAAGGTCCCGCGGCCCGCGTCGTCCGTCAGCAGGTCGGAGGCGCGCGGCCGGTCCGCCCGTACCTTCTGGAGACGCTGGCCCAGTACCCGCAGCCCGACCACGCGGCGCACCAGGACGGCGATGCCGCACACCACCGCGAGCACGGTCACCGCGCCGGTGGCGCGGCCGAGTTCGAGACCGGAGATCAGCGCGTCCCGCCCCTCATGGCCCGAGGCGAGGGCCAGTTGTCCGGCCAGTACCAGCACGGCGTAGGCGATGAGGAGGACCCAGGCGGCCGCCACGGCCCGGGAGGTGGAGAGACGGTTGTCCTCCCCGATGACCGGGGCCAGCGCTCCGCCCCGCGTCCGGTGGAACCACGAGGCCGCCGTCAGCGCCCCCGCCACCACCAGCGCGGCGGCGAGTCCGGCCGTGCGCGCCGCCGTCCAGCCGGCGCCGATCGCGGTGAGGGACTGGCCGAGCAGCAGCAGGACGACCCCCGCCCACACGGCCGCCACGGTGCGCCGGCCCAGACCGGCGAGCCAGGCGTCGCCCTCGGCGCGGCCGCGTTGGGCGACGAGTTCGGCGGACTGGGTCAGTTCCTCGGAGACCCACTGGCGGGAGGCGGAGGCCGAGTGGGCCACGGCGGCCGGCAGCCCCTGCCCGGCCGCGAACTCGTCGCGCCGCCGCAGGAACGCGGCGACCGCCCGGCGGTGCCCCTCCCGGGCGCCGTGCGGGCAGTCCCCGCAAGTGCAGCCGCCGTCGTGAGCCGCCTCGATCGCGCCCTTGTCCGAGCCGCTCCCGCGTCTCGCCTCCTGCACCGCCACGCCCTACGCCCGCCTTTCCGCACCCATGCGACAGAACATCCGTGAATGAACATCCGTGAACGAACATCTGTGAACGAACATCTGTGAAACCGCCCCTGGTTCCCCAGGTCTCCACATCCCTGCGTCCCTGAGCCCCTGAGTCCCTAAGTCCCTTGGGGCGACAGCGAATTGTGCCGTACACGACCTCCCGCGCGCCGGGCGGCCCCGGTCCCTCGTGCTCAGCGGGGGTGACGTTCGGGGCACCGCCTTGACGCGGTCGCGAGAGAGAGTGTCAGTCGAACAGGTCAGGCTCGCTCCGGCTGATCTCCTGCCACAGGGGCTGGTAGTTGATCCACGCCACCAGGTCGCCGCCGAGCTGCTCCCGGGTGGCCACCGCCTGGCGGTGGTCGATCAGCACCGGCCGTCCCGCCGCCCGGGCCGTCAGCTGCACCTGGCAGGACCGCTCCAGCGACAGGAACCACCAGGCCGCCGCGTCCACCGAGTCGCCCACCGTCAGCAGTCCGTGGTTGCGCAGTACGAGCGCCTTGCCGGAGCCGAGCACCCGGGCGATGCGCCGCCCCTCCTCGGCGTCGACGGCGACGCCCGAGTAGGAGTCGTACAGGGCGTGGTCCTCGTAGAAGGCGCAGCTCTCCTGGGTGATCGGGTCGAGCAGGTCGCCGAGGGCCGACAGCGCGCGCCCGTGCACCGAGTGGCAGTGGGCGACCGCGACGACGTCCGGGCGGGCGGCGTGGACCTGGGAGTGCACGGTGAACGCGGCCTGGTTGACGTGGTGGCCGCCCTGCACCACCTGGCCGTCGGAGTTGGCCAGCACGAGGTCGCTCACGGTGATGTGGGCGAAGGGCATGCCGAACGGATTGACCCAGAAGCAGTCGGTGTACTCGGGATCGCGGGCGGTGATGTGTCCGGAGACGCCGTCCTCGAAGCCGTACCGGCCGAAGAGGCGCAGCGCGCCCGCGAGCCGTTCCTTGCGGTGCCGGCGTTCGTCCTCGATCGAGTCGTGCATCGGCGGCATCGCGAACCGCAGCTTGTCGGTGGGCAGCGGCGGGGGCGGAGTGGCCCCGGGCGTCCCGTGCATGTGTCCTCTGTCCTCCGGCACTGGAATTGCCTTACGTGCCGGAAGTTACCGGGGGTGCGGCCGGTGCGACAGATCCGGGCGGGATACTCGACACAGGGTGTCGGGTTTCGGCCGCAGACTGAGTCCATGACCTCAGACACGGCACCCGACGCTGCCACCGACTGGGCCGGTTTCGTCACCGCCGAACCCGCTCTGGCCGCCACCGTCGAGGCGCGTTTGGACGCGTACACGCACCATGTTCTCGCCACCCTCCGCAAGGACGGCTCGCCGCGCACCACCGGCCTGGAGGTGCGGTTCCTGGACGGTGAGCTGTGGCTCGGCATGATGCCGGGGTCGGTGAAGGCGCTCGATCTGCGCCGCGACCCGCGCTTCGCGTTGCAGGCGAACCCGGGGGACGGCACCGGCATGGGCGGCGGGGACGTCCGGATCGGCGGCCGGGCGGTGGCGGCCGAGGACGCCGCGACCCGGGCCCGGTACGTGAAAGAGGTGGAACCGCCGGAGCCGTTCCACCTCTTCCGTACCGAGCTGACGGAGGTCGTACGGACCCGCGTCGAGGACGACAAGTACCTCGTCGTCGAGATCTGGCAGCCCGGCCGGCCCGTGCGCACGATCAAGCGCACGTAGCCTCTGCTGCGGCTCGTGCCGCGGCGCTCACTCCCACTCGATGGTGCCCGGCGGCTTCGACGTCACGTCGAGGACGACGCGGTTGACGTCCTTGACCTCGTTGGTGATCCGGGTCGAGATCTTGGAGAGCACGTCGTACGGCAGCCGGGACCAGTCGGCGGTCATGGCGTCCTCGGACGAGACGGGCCGCAGCACGATCGGGTGGCCGTAGGTGCGGCCGTCGCCCTGGACGCCGACGGAGCGGACGTCGGCGAGCAGGACCACGGGGCACTGCCAGATCTCGCGGTCGAGGCCGGCCGCCGTCAGCTCCTCGCGGGCGATGGCGTCGGCCTCGCGGAGCAGGTCGAGCCGCTCCTCGGTGACCTCGCCGACGATGCGGATGCCGAGGCCGGGGCCGGGGAAGGGCTGGCGCTGGACGATCTCCTCCGGCAGGCCCAGCTCCTGGCCGACCATCCGGACCTCGTCCTTGAACAGCTTGCGCAGGGGCTCGACCAGCTGGAACTCGATGTCGTCCGGGAGCCCGCCCACGTTGTGGTGGGACTTGATGTTGGCGGTACCGGTGCCGCCGCCGGACTCGACCACGTCCGGGTAGAGCGTGCCCTGCACGAGGTAGGCGACCTCGGGGCCGTCCTCCTGCATGATCTCCAGCTGCGCCTGCTCGAAGACGCGGATGAACTCGCGGCCGATGATCTTCCGCTTCTCCTCGGGGTCGGAGACCCCGGCGAGCGCCTTGAGGAACCGCTCCTGCGCGTCCACGACCTTGAGCTGCACGCCGGTCGCGGCGACGAAGTCCTTCTCGACCTGCTCGGTCTCGCCCTTGCGCATCAGGCCGTGGTCGACATAGACGCAGGTCAGCTGGGAGCCGATGGCCTTCTGGACGAGGGCGGCGGCGACGGCGGAGTCCACACCGCCGGAGAGGCCGCAGATGGCGCGCCGGTCGCCGACCTGCTCGCGGATGACCGCGACCTGCTCCTCGATCACGTTGCCCATGGTCCAGTCGGGGGTGAGGCCCGCGCCGCGGTACAGGAAGTGCTCGAGCACCTGCTGCCCGTGCGTGGAGTGCATGACCTCGGGGTGGTACTGGACGCCGTAGAGCTGCTTCTCGTCGTTCTCGAAGGCGGCGACCGGGACGACGTCCGTGGAGCCGGTGACGGTGAAGCCCTCGGGGGCGGCGGAGCAGGCGTCGCCGTGCGACATCCACACGGCCTGCTCGGCCGGAGTGCCCTCGAAGAGGGTGGAGGAGGGCCGGGAGACGGTCAGCTCGGTGCGGCCGTACTCGCGGGCGCCGGAGTTGTCGACGGTGCCGCCGAGGGCCTGCGCCATCAGCTGGAAGCCGTAGCACATGCCGAAGACGGGGACGCCGGCCTCGAACAGGGAGCGGTCGACGGTCGGGGCGCCCGGCTCGTACACGGACGAGGGGCCTCCGGAGAGGATGATGGCCGCCGGGTTCTTGGCGAGCATCTCCGCGACCGGCATGGAGCTGGGCACGATCTCGCTGTAGACCCGCGCCTCGCGGACACGACGGGCGATGAGCTGGGCGTACTGCGCACCGAAGTCGACGACCAGGACGGTGTCGGGGGCGGCGGCAGCGGGAGTCGCTGATGACACGGGGTGCCTTCCGGCGGTCGGGCGGGGGTCTTGTGCTGCCGATTCTACCGAGGCGGGCGGGTGGCCCGTCCCGACCCGGTGCGCGGCCGGTGCGCGGCCGGTGCGTGACCCGGCTTGGACACCGTCGGCCCTCGCGGGCATACTGGCGCCATGCTCACGCACCAGGTCTTCCTGTTTACCTATGGCAACCGGCCCACCGGCTGCCATGGTCGTGCTGCTTGAGCAACTGACAAGCGACTTCCCAGGCGCCCCGGGCCGACAAGGTCCGGGGCGCCTGGCGTTTGCGGACCCTGCCGGTCCGGGGCACCGCCACCCATCGGCGAGGAGCCACCGACATGACCGTCACCACAGCAGCCGAGTCCGTCACCGCCGCGGAGAAGACCGGCGCGCGCACCACCGAGGCGGCCGAGGTGATCACCGGCGCCCGGGACCGCATCGACGCCCTGGACGACCGGATCATCGGCCTCATCCAGGAACGGATGGCGGTCTCCGCCGTCATCCAGGAGGCGCGGATCACCTCCGGCGGCCGGCGGGTGAACCTCTCCCGCGAGATGGAGGTCCTCGACCACTACCGCTCGGCGCTGGGCAGGCCGGGTACGGCGCTGGCGATGACGATGCTGGAGCTGTGCCGCGGGCGGGTCTGAGCCTCGCATCTGAGTTCGGGCACCGTCTCACCCGTACGGCGCGTGACCGCGGCGCGAGCGGCTTCGTTGTCCCGGTGTCCGTGTCAGCCAGGGGCGGGCCCGAGAGAACCACGCGTGGCTCGCTGGAGCGATGAGACGTGCGGATCGTGCCGTACGTCGTGGGACCTCGCTCCAGACAAGTGACCGGACGGCAGGGGACAGCAGCCCGGTCACCCAAGAGAACGGCCGGCTCCGGGGACGCCCGGGGCCGGCCGACGGAACAGCCTTCAAGAACAGCGGCGCTACCCCCCGGCGCCGCTCCGAGGCACCGGCGCTGCCCTGACGCCGGTGCTGGCTGAGGAAGGGCCCCGCGGCCGTAGTCCGCGGGGCCCTTCGCCGTGTCCCGGCGTTCCCGATCGCGGCACTCGCCACTCGGCACTCGACACTCGGCGCGTACGTGACGTAAGCCACATAAGGGTTCTGTGAAGTCGGGGCAACCATTCACAGGGTTCACCGATCCAACAGGCCGAGGCATCCCACGGACGGCGGCTGTGCCGCGCCCGTGTGGAGAGGGACCCGCGCTCGGAGGGGGGTGCGGGTCCCTCTCACCTCCTTCGCGCTACTCCTTCGGCGGCACCGCCGGTATGCCCAGGAAGGGCAGACGCAGCGCGCCGAAGGCCTCCGCCGGGACCGCCGGCGACTTGGGCTCGACCGCCGCCAGCCGCTCGTACGCGGCCCCCTGGGCGGGGCGCGGGTCGCTCTCGCCCTTGTTCGGCCAGTACGACATCGCCCGCTCGGCCTGCGCCGTGATGGTCAGGGACGGATTGACGCCCAGGTTGGCGGAGACCGCGGCGCCGTCGACGACCGAGATGCCGGGGTGGCCGTAGAGCCGGTGGTAGGGGTCGATGACACCGGTCTCGCGGGAGGCGCCGATCGGGCAGCCGCCGAGGAAGTGGGCGGTGAGCGGGGTGCCCATCAGCTCCCCGACGTTGGAGCCGGCGAAGCCGTTGATCTCGGCGGCGAGCGCGGAGGCGCCCTCGGTGGCGGCCTTGATCTGCTTCGGGTTGGGCGAGCCGTGGCCCTGGCGCGCGGTGAGCAGGCCCTTGCCGACGCCCGTCGGTTTCAGATGCGTGGTCAGGGAGTTGTCCAGCGACTGCATGACCAGGCCGATGATGGTCCGCTCCGACCACTTGCGGTTGGACAGGGAGCGCAGGACCAGCAGCGGGTGTTTGGCCGCGTGGCCCAGGAAGCCCAGGACGCGGGAGGCGCCCGAGGCGGTGTGCCCGGCGTAGGGGACCTGGAGGATCGACAGGCCGCCCATCGAGTTGGAGCCCTTGCCGTAGCGGACCGGCTCGATGTGGGTGTTCGCGTCCGGGTGGATCGAGGACGTGATGGCGACGCCGCGCGTGAAGTCGGCGCGGGACTCGCCGGTGGCCTTGCGGTAGCGGCGGTCGTCGGTCTGGGCGCCGACCAGCGCCTCGGAGTTGGTGCGGGTCAGCTCGCCGAGCCTGCCGGATATGTGGGAGAGCTGGCCGCCCGCCTTCATGCGGTGCAGGAGGGTCTGGGTGCCGTAGGTGCCGGCGGCGATGACGACCCGGCGGGCCGTGAAGGTGCGGCCCGCGTCCTTCTTCTGCCGGTCGGTGGGAAGGGTGGCGACCGCGAAGCCGCCGCGCGAGTCCTCGGTGACCGAGACGACCGTCGTCATCGGGTGCACGACCGCGCCCGCCTTCTCGGCGAGGTACAGGTAGTTCTCGTTGAGGGTGTTCTTCGCGCCGTGCCGGCAGCCCGTCATGCACTCGCCGCACTCGTTGCAGGCCTTGCGGTCGGGGCCCGCGCCGCCGAAGTAGGGGTCGGGCACCGTCCCGCCCGGCTTCGCCCTCGCCTTGCCGTCAGCGTCCTCGCCGTCGCCGAAGAACACGCCGACCGGCGCCATGTGGAAGCTGTCTCCGACGCCCATCCGCTCGGCGGCGGCCTTCAGGTGCACGTCGGACGGGGTCATCGTCGGGTTCAGCCGGACCCCGAGCATGCGGCGGGCCTGGTCGTAGTACGGCGACAGCTCCGCGTGCCAGTCGGTGATGTCACGCCACTGGGGGTCCTCGAAGAACGGCTTCGGCGGCACGTAGAGCGTGTTGGCGTAGTTGAGGGAACCGCCGCCGACGCCCGCGCCTGCCAGGACCATGACATTGCCGAGCAGATGGATGCGCTGGATGCCGAACATGCCGAGCTTCGGCGCCCAGAGGTAGCTCTTGAGGTCCCAGGAGTTCCGGGGAAGCGACTCCCGGGTGAAGCGGCGGCCGGCTTCCAGGACGCCGACGTCGTAGCCCTTCTCCGTGAGGCGGAGGGCGGAGACGGATCCGCCGAAGCCGGAGCCGACTATCAGGACGTCGTAGTCGTAGGCGTCTTGAGGCACGGGGGTCTCCTCGTCGAGTTTCACGTGCGGCTGTTTCGTGGCTGGTCGCGCCCGGGCGGCGGAGCCGCATGTCGATGCGGCCCCGCGCCCCCACGTGGGCTACCTGAACCGGAATGCCTTCATGAGCCGGAGACTGCGGCTCATGAACTGCGCGTACTTCTCGTCGTCCATGCCCAGCGAGGGGGCCATCGGCAGCAGGCGCTGGTGGGCGACCGTCTGGGCCTCGGTGTACTTGAGGATGCCCTCCGAACCGTGCCGGCGGCCGAGGCCCGAGTCCCCCATGCCGCCCATCGGGGACTGGACGCTGCCGTAGGCGGAGGCGTAGCCCTCGTTGATGTTGACGGTGCCGGTGCGCAGGCGGGCGGCGACGTCGCGGCCGCGCCGGGCGTCCTTCGTCCAGACCGAGGCGTTCAGGCCGTACGGCGTGGAGTTGGCGTGCTCGACCGCCTCGTCCTCGGTCTTGAAGCGGTAGACGGACACGACCGGGCCGAAGGTCTCCTCGGCGCACACCGTCATGGGGGCCGTGACGCCCTCCAGGATGGTCGGCTCGTAGAAGTACGGGCCGATGTCCGGGCGGGCGACGCCGCCGGCGACGAGCTTCGCGCCCCGCTCGACGGCGTCCGCGACGTGCCGCTCCACGGTCTCCAGCTGCCGCTCCCCCACCAGCGAGCCCATGTCGGCGCCGTAGGAGAGGGAGGTGCCGAGCCGCATGGCCTTGGTGCGGGCGGCGAAGCGCTCCAGGAAGGCGTCGGCGACGGACTCCTGGACGTACAGCCGCTCGATGGAGATGCACAGCTGGCCGGCGGAGGAGAAGCAGGCGCGGACCGCGCCCGCCGCGGCCTTCTCGACGTCGGCGTCCTCCAGGACCAGCATGGCGTTCTTGCCGCCGAGTTCGAGGGAGACGCCGACCAGGCGGGCGGCGGCACCCTGGGCGACCTCGCGGCCGGTGCGGGTGGAGCCGGTGAAGGAGACGTAGTCGGCGTGCCTGACGACCTCGGGGCCGACGACGGGGCCGTCGCCGAGGACGACCTGGAAGACCTCGGCTGGCAGGCCGGCCTCGATGAGCAGGTCACGGGCCCACAGTGCGGTCAGGCAGGTCTCGGTGTCGGGCTTCATGACGACCGCGTTGCCCGCGACGAACGCGGGGAGCGCGTCGCCGACGGACAGCTCCAGCGGGTAGTTCCACGGGGCGATCTGACCGACGACGCCGCGCGGGTGGCGCAGTTCGGTGACCTTCGTCAGGGTCGGCACGGCGCCGGTGTGCCGCTTGGGCCGCAGGTAGGCGGGCGCCTTGCGTCCGTAGTGCCGGGCGGCGACGGCGACGGCCTGGACCTCCTCGTGGGCGTGCAGCCGGGCCTTGCCGGTCTCCAGCTGGATGAGGTCGAGGACCTCGGCCTGGCGCTCCAGGACCAGGTCGTGGAAGCGCAGCAGGACCGCGGCGCGCTGCCGTACCGGCACGCGTGCCCACACGGCCTGGGCGGCGCGGGCCTGCTCGAAGGCCCCGGCCACGTCCTCGGGCGTGGACTCGGGCAGGTCGGCGAGCTTCTCGCCGGTGAACGGGGTGTGGTTGGCGGTGCGGCCGGAGCCGGCCACGCCCTTGGTGAGCTGGGCGACCAGCTCGGGCGTGACCACGTCGGCAGCGGTGCGGGCGCCCTCCGGGGAGGGGGCGGGGGGATTCGTGCCGGTGAGTTCCGGGGCCTGCGCGTCCGTCATGAGCCGCAGGGTATGACGCCGCGGGGCCTTTGTGTACCCGTCGGTAACGGGGATTCACCGAGTACTCACACGACGCCAGTGATCGCTGGCACAAACCCGCTGATCAGGGCTTTGCGACCGTCCAGTTGGCGACGACCGTGCGGGCGATCTCCTTTCCCTCATCGGCGAAGTAGCCCTCGCGCGGGTAGTCGATCGACACCTTGTACATGTCGCCGTTGCCCGCCCGGTAGTACAGAATGTGGAATTCGCGCGGCCGGGGGTTCTGCGAGTCCGTGGTCACGTACTCGATGGTGTTCTCGGCGGCCTTGCCGCCCTGGGACTCGGTCTCGCTCGGCTCGCCCTTGGGGGCGGGGTCGTCGGCGAAGCCGTAGGAGTACTCGCCGTCCTTGAAGGTGTCCCAGTCCGCCCAGGCGCCCGCCATCGCCGTCTCGGGGATCTCGCCCGTCTTGTCGTCGTCCTTGATGTCGCGGTCGACGAGGACGCTGACGGCTCCGCTCGGGTCGGTGAACGTCTCGTTGGTGCCGTCCCAGGCGTCGGGGTGCTTCTGCTTCACGAACTCGGTGGGCAGGCCGACGCTCATCCCGAGCCGGGCGTCGAGCTTCTGCTCCTTCCAGCCCTCGGGCAGCGGTCCCGCGAAGGGGTCCGCGACCACCAGGTACGACGCCACCGCCGCCGCGACGACCGCCGCGCCGAGGGTGATCCAGGCGTTGCGGCCCAGCCGGACGCTCCACCGCGACCCCGGCCCCGAGGGTCCGTACGGCGCGGCGACGCGGACGACCTGGGTGGGCGGTGGCGCGGGCGGGTTGGCGGCGGCGTCCAGCAGGCCGCGCACCCGGGCGGCGTCCGGGCGGCGCGCCGGGTCCTTGTCCAGCAGGGCCGTGATCACCTCGGCCAGCGGGCCCTGCGCGGCGGCGGGCGCCGCGGGGGTGGCGTTGAGCACCGACTGGAGCGTGGCGGGGGTGTTGCTGCGGCGGAACGGCGAGACACCCTCCGTGGCCGCGTACAGCACCACACCCAGCGACCACAGGTCGCTCGCGGGGCCGGGGCGCTGGCCCAGCACCCGCTCCGGGGCGATGTACTCGGGCGAGCCGACGAAGCCGCCGGTGTCGGTCAGGTTGGTCTCGCCCTCGATCTGGGCGATGCCGAAGTCGGTGAGGACGACCCGGTCGTGCCGGCCGAGCAGCACGTTGTCCGGCTTCACATCGCGGTGCAGGATGCCGGCCGCGTGCGCGGCCTCCAGCGCGCCGAGCACCTCCAGGCCGATCCGGGCGGCCTCTCGGGCGCCCAGCGTGCCCTCCTGCAACGCGTCGCCCAGCGAGCGGCCCCGCACCAGCTCCATCACGATCCACGGCTGACCGTCGACGACCGCCACGTCGTGCACGTTGACCACGCCGGGATGGTCGAGGCGGGCGGCGGCGCGGGCCTCGCGGCGCATCCGTTCGAAGGCGTTGTCCCGTTCGCGCTCGGGAAGGTGGTCGGGTACGCGGGGCTCCTTGACGGCCACCTCGCGGTCCACGGTCTCGTCCTTCGCCCGCCACACCGTGCCCATGCCGCCGTGCCCCAGCTTGGCGAGCAGCCGGTAACGGCCCGCGATCAGGCGCCCGGTACCCGGGTCCTGCGCGGACGGGGTCTGCTCGGGCGGGGTCCGGGCGGACGGGGTCTGGACGGCGGGTGACACCGGCTCGGACGGCACGACCTGGGTGGGTGCCGCGTACGGGTTGCCGGGATGCGGCACGGCGACGGGCTGGTTCGGTGGTTGCAGGCCATAACTCGTCGGCTCTTCCGACCCCCTGCGGGGTCCCCCGTTGCTGCTCATGGGTCCATCCATATCGCGCCGGACGCGCCCGTATCCACCGCGGGTGCACGGTGGTCACAGACCCGTGACGCGGGCTGTCGCTTATCTCCCCTTTAGGTGCGATGCGGGGGACTCGTGGGCGGACGGAGCGCCGGACGGGGACACCGAGGGGGACGCGGGATCCGTCGTCGGTGTCGCGGGCGCCGAGCTCGTCGGGGCGCCGCCCCCGCCGTCGTCGCCGTCCACGAGCAGCACCGCCGCCGAGATACCCGCGCCGGCCGCCGCGACGACCAGCAGCACCGCCATGAGCACGCTCCGCTTCATCCGCCGGGACTCGCGGGCCGCCGTAGTCGCGGGCGTACGGCCGGTACTCAGGTAGAGACGCAGCATCCGGTCCGCCTCGGCCGCGTCCAGCCGCCGTCGCGGATCGCGTTCGAGGAGGCCCCGGACGACGGGGAGGAGCGGTCCGGTCTGGGCGGGCGGGTGGATCTCCTCGGTCACCACGGCGTGCAGGACGCCGCCGAGCGAGTCGCGGTGGAAGGGGGAGGCGCCGCTGAGGATCGCGCACAGCAGGACGCCCAGGGACCACAGGTCGGACTCCGGTCCGGTCCCGGCGCCTGACATCCGCTCCGGCGCGGTGTACTCGGGCGAGCCGACGAAGGAGCCGCTCTCGGTGAGGGTGGTGGCGCCCGCGACCTGGGCGACGCCGAAGTCGGTGAGGACGACCCGGCCGTCCTCGGCGATCAGCACGTTGGACGGCTTCACGTCGCGGTGCAGGACGCCGGCCGCGTGCGCGGTGCGCAGGGCGTCGAGCAGGGCGATGCCGATCCGGGCGGCCTCGCGAGGCCCCACGGGACCGCGACTGATGACGCGGTCCGCGAGCGAGCCGCCGTCGACGAGTTCCATGACCATGTACGCGCGGGCGTCGTCCTCGACGACGTCGTGCACGACGATGACGTGCGGATGCCGCAGCTGCGCGACCGCCCGGGCCTCGCGCAGGGTGCGCTCGCGGCGCCCCCGGGCCTCGGCGGCGGACAGGGTCTCGTCGAGGGGCAGCACCTTCACGGCCACCTCGCGGGCGAGCAGTTGGTCGGTGGCCCGCCACACGATGCCCATGCCGCCGCTGCCGAGCCGCTCGTGGAGCCGGTAACGGCCCGCGATGACACGCCCGCCGGCCCCCTCGGTCACCATGCGTCCCATGATGCCCCACCGGACGCGGCGCCTCCGCGCCGTGGCCACCCGGGTGGCCGACAACCGACGGGTGCGCTGGCCCCGTTGGGGCGGCTCCCGGCGGGTGTCCTGCGTCGCGCGGTGCGGGTCTCAGCCCGTCCGCTCCTGCCAGCTCTGCAGCACCGACCTGAACTGCCGCTCGGTGGTCGGCCAGTCGTCCGCGGGCCCCGACATGTTGAGGGCGTACTCGACACCGTCCCGGGAGATGTACGTGTGCGCGACGGCGCGGCGCGGGCCGGGGAAAGGGGTGTCCTTGGCCAGCGCGGTCCAGGTGTACTCCCACCTGGCGCTGTCGCGGTCGCGGTAGGTACCGCGCTCCAGGGTGACGCGCCGGTAGTCGACCAGCCGCTGGAGCTGGACCTCCAGATCGAGCTGGTGCGCGTGCGGGTCGTTGTAGTCGGGGGCGGTGTCGACGGATACCCGCAGGAGGTGCTTGCCGCCGTCGGGGCTGTAGTCGGCCTGCTTGAGTTCGCCCTCGTCGTCGAAGGCCTCCCGCTGCCAGTTCCTTGGCAGGTAGAGGCTGAAACCCAACGGGTCGTCGCGGCGTTTCCAGTTGTCCGGGACGGATCCGCCGGGGCCCTTGCCGTCGGTGGGGGACGCCGGGGGCGAGGAGGATGTCGACGGGGTGGGCTCCGGGCCGGCCTCCGTGCCGCCGCCGTCGCGCTGTTGCAGCAGCACGGCGGTGCCCGCGCCGATGAGGGCGGCGACGGCGACGACCAGGGCGACCGTGCGCAGACGGCCCTGCCGACGGCGCCGGGAGCCGGGGCCTCCGGACGGCGCGGCGTGCGGGTGGCCCGGCGGCACGGTGCCCGTCCCGTACGCCTGTGCCGTGTGGCCCGTCGCGGGGTGGCCGACGGCCGCGGTGGGGCCGGTCACCGGCGGGTACGGCGTCGCGGTGGGCGTGCCCGGCGTCCCGTGGTGCAGGGTGTCGCCCTGCGGCACCGGACCCGTGTGCCGGGTGGTCGGCACGTACGCCTGGGCCGCGTCCGGCCGCCGTCCCTCGGCCGCCTGGGCCAGCAGGTGCTCGGCCTCGGTCGCGTCGGGCCGCGTCTCCGGGTCCTTGCGGAGCAGGGCGCTGATGACCGGCGCGAGCGGACCGGCGTACCGGGGCTCGGTGGCCTCCTCCTCGACCACGGCCTGCATGGTGGTGAGCGGTGAGGTGCGGCGGAACGGCGACCTGCCCTCCACCGCCGTGTACAGCGTCGCGCCGAGCGCCCACAGGTCGGAGGCGGGCCCGGGGTCGTGGCCGCGCACCCGCTCGGGCGCGAGGTAGTCGACGGAGCCGACGACCTCGCCGGTCCGGGTGATGGTGGAGTCGCCCTCGATCTGCGCGATGCCGAAGTCGGTGAGCAGGACGCGGCCGTCGTCGGCGAGCAGGACGTTGCCCGGTTTGACGTCGCGGTGCAGGACGCCGGCGGTGTGCGCGGCGCGCAGGGCGCGCAGCACCCACAGGCCGACACGGGCCGCCTCGCGCGGCTCGACCCGCTCCCGCTCCTTGACCGCGTCGGCCAGCGAGCGGCCCTCGACCAGCTCCATCACGATCCAGGGGCGGCCGTCGTGTTCGAGTACGTCGTGCACGGTGACGACGGCCGAGTGGTTGATCCGCGCCGCCGCGCGCGCCTCGCCCCGGGTGCGTGCCAGGAGGATCGCCTGGTCGCTCTCGGAGACGTAGAGCGCGGCGGTCAACTCCTTGATGGCGACGGTCCGGTTCAGTACCTCGTCGTGTGCGCGCCACACCCGGCCCATGCCGCCGCTGCCGATGGCGTCCCCGAGCCGGTAACGGCCCGCGACGAGCCGGCCCTGCATCTGATTCACGTTGCCCCGCAATGGTCTTGTCAGGGCCAGACTAGGGACCGGTCCCCTCCCGGGGAACGGCTGGGGTCGCATGGAAACCGCTCTGTGACGGTTGTCGCTTTCCGTGACGGGAGGCAACCATCGGGGCGAACTGCGGTCAGCGCGTGTACTGGTAGGTCGCCGACGCCTGTTCGAACAGCCGGCTCACCTCGTCCCGTTCGGCCTCCGGGCCCCGCACCTGCACCACGTGGTAGCGGCCGTCGATCAGGATGGCGACGTTGCGCACGAACAGCTCGCCGCTCGCTCCGCTCCAGGTGAACTGGCCCTCCGCCATGGTCCGTCCGCCGACCTCGATGGTCTTCAGCCCGCTGGAGGTGGCCCAGCTGGAGGCGCGGTAGGGGGCCAACTCGGGCTCGCTGTCGCGCTGGTAGACCATCGGGTCGTCGCCGAACTCGGAGGTGCGGTCGCGGCCCGGTACGACGAGGAGCTCGAAGTCGCCCTTGGCGTAGACGATCTGCCCGCTGCCGTTGCGAGGGGTGCGTTCCCAGTCCTCGGCGACGGCGACGCGGAAGCCCTCCGGGTCCTTGCGCAGGGTGAACCCGTCGGCGACGTTCGACTGCGTCTCGGTGGAGCCGCCCTCGGTCTCCGAGCCGCCGGGCGTGGACTCCGGGGACGTCTGCTCGGGCCGGGGCTCGCTGCTGACGTCCGGTGACCCGGCGGGCGGCGCCTGGCTCGCGTCACCGGCGGTGCCGGTGCGGTCGGCGGCGCCGGAGTCGCGCGTGTCGCTCTTCGGCAGGAAGAACATGGCGTACGCGATGGCTCCGGCCAGGGCGAGCAGTATCAGCACGAGCAGGGTCCGGCCGAGGCTGCGCGGCGAGCGGGCGGGTTCCGCGCGGCCCCGCTTGTGGCGGCCGTGGTGCGCGGGCAGTCCGGCCCGGCGCCGGCGCACCAGCTCGCCGCGGCGGCGCACGATGGGCAGCCGGCTGCGGCCGGTCTCGACGGGCGGGGCCGAGATGACGTGCAGTCCGGCCTCGGGCTCGGGCGCGGAGCGCACGAGGGAGCGCAGCCAGCCGCTCAGCTCCTCGAAGTCGATGCGCTCGGTGGGGTCCTGACGCAGCAGCGACTCCACGACCGGCCGCAGCGGACCGCACTCCTCGGCGAACGCGGGGGGTTCCGCGCACACGATCTGCACCAGCTCGGCGGTGGACTCCTCCGGGTAGGGCGCGTGCCCCTGTACGGCGCGGTAGAGCAGCGCGCCCAGTGCCCACAGGTCGGTGGCGGGGCCGATGGGCGCGGCCAGTTGCCAGTTCTCGTGCACCGGCCCGGCCTGCTCGGGCGCCCACCGCTCGGTCACCGGCCCGACCACGGCCATCCGCGTCTGCCGGGCCCGCTCGGCGTCGAGCGCGGTGGCGGGCCCGCGCGGCACGGCGGTACGGGCGACGAGGTCGTCCCAGCGCCCGGAGGTCACCGGCCCACCCTCCTGCGGCGGGACGGCGTACCCGGCGGTGTCCCCCTGCCGGGGGGCGGGGGGCAGGGCACGACCGGAGGCGGCCGGATCGCCGGGGAGGCGCGGGGCGTGGGGTGCCGGGTCACCGTGGAGCGGGGACGCGGGGGTCGCCGGGTCGCCTCCGGTTCGGGGCGGGGCGGATGCCGGGTCGCCTCCGGTGCGGGGCGTGGCACCGTGCCAGGCGGTCGTGCGTACGCCGTAGGGGTCGGCGATCTGCCCGGGAGGGGTGTCCTCGGCGGCCCGATCCGCGGGGTCGGTTCCGTAGCGGGACCCGGGTGCGGTGGCTCGGGAGGACCAGCCCGGATCCGCCTCGCGCCGGGGCTCGTGGCCCTCGGCACCCTGGCCCGAGGAGTCCGCGCCGTACCCGGACCCCTCGAAGCGCGGGGAGTGCTCATCGCCCGCAGCGGGGGCGGGCGTGTGCGGCGGGCGGTCGATTCCGAGGGAGTACGCGGCGCCGGGCCCCGGGTCTCCCGGTCCCTGGCCGGGTCGCCCCGTCGTGTCGTCGGGCGCCGGGCGGGCTCCCGGGAGGGCGGCGCGGCCGTTCTGGGCCTCCTGGACGCGGGCGGCGGCACGGGCGCCGGCGCGGTACGCGGCGATCGCTCCGGCGCGCGCGGCGCGGATGTCGCCGCTGGTGTCGAGCTGCGCGGGCGCGAGCCCGGCGGGTGCACCCGGGCCCGCGGCCCCGGGCACCGGCAGCCCGCCGACGCCCCGGGCCTCGATGGCGGCCCGCCGGGCGGCCTCCGGATCGGCGCCACCGGGGCCGAGGATTCCGGAGTCACCGGAACCCAGGATTCCGGCGCGCGCTCCGACCGGCCCCAGCGCCCCGGCCCCGGCGCCCCCCGGGCCGGGCACACCGCCGCCGGGGCCGAAGGTCCCGCCTGGGTCGAGCGGGCCGGGAGCGGGGTCCTCGTCGGGCGGCGGGACCGGGTCGTACCCGCACAGCGCCTCCTCCGCCGCCCCGACCGCCAGGCCGGTCAGCATCACCCGCCCGTCGTCGCAGACCAGCACGGTGCGCGCGGTGATGTTGCGGTGCACCCAGCCGTAGGTGTGCAGCACCCGCAGCGCGAGCAGGATGTCGGAGGCCACCTCCGCCGCGCGGTAGGGCGTCAGCGTCTGCTCGGCGAGGAGCGCGGCCAGCGGCCTCGCGGCCACCAGCTCGCTGACGATCCACAGCGAACCGCCCTCGGCGAACACGTCGAAGACCTGGTCGAGGCGCGGGTGGTCGGGAACGGCGGCGGCGGCCTGCGCGGCCTCGACGGCCCGCCGCACCACCGGGTCGGCCGGTCGCCGGATGCCGGTGCTCCCGCCGGAGGTCCGCCTGCCGGGGTGCCGGACGCCGCCGTCACGGGCCGTGAAGCCGTCGGGCAGACCGTCCGCGTCGAGCACCTCGGCCTCGACGACCTCAGGCAACGGGACCTGTCGGACCAGGACTTCCTGGCCGCTGTACGTGTCGAAGGCCCGGGTCTCGGTGAGTTCGTACTCGTCGGACGGCGGCAGGGGCAGGCGGTAGCGGTCGGCGAGCACCCGTCCCGCATAGTCGTCCACGTCGCCACCCCCGGCAGCCCGTCGGTCAATTCCGTTCGCCCGGCGGGCCGTTCCGGCTGCGTACGGTCCGCAAGCACTCACGATACGTGCCGGAGGCAACCCGCAAAGAGCTGATGCCAGATATCGCGCCGCTCAAACCCGAAGCCGTCCGCTCAGGACTTGGGTTCGAAGGACTTCGTCAGGGTCTGCCAGGTGTTCCGGCGCAGGTCGCCGTCCCAGTCGTCGGCCTTCGCGGTGTACATGAGCGCGTAGCCCTGGTGGTCGTTGACGACGAAACCCCGGTCCACGGTGCGGTACTTGGTGCCGCCGTCGGCGTAGGTGAACTCCCAGTCGGCCGTGTTCCAGCCCCGGTAGTCCACCTTCTCTATGCGGATCTTCTGGTACTGCGAGCGGACCATGTACCGCTCCTGGTTCTCCCAGTCGGCGACCGGGTCGCCCTTGGGCGTGGAGGTCCAGGCCACCAGCAGCTTCTGCCCGCCGGGGCCGGTGAACCGGTCGCCCGAGGCGCCCGTGGAGGTGAACTTCCAGCCCTCGGGCAGCCCGAGGCGGTAGCCCTGGCCGCCCTTGTGGGTGGCGGCCACGTCCTCCTGGCCCTCGGACTCCCGGCCCTCGGACTTCCCGGCGTCCGGGGACCCGCCGTCCGCGTCGCCGGACGCGCTCGCGCCGCCTTCCGGCGCGCCGCTCGCGTCACCGTCCGCCGCCGGGTCGGAGGCGGCGCCGTCGGTGCCGGTGCCGCCCTCGTCGTCCTGCTTGGTCTCGCCGCTCGGTCCCGCGGAGGCGGCGGGCTTGCCGCCGTTGCCGCCCTCGGCGCCCTTCTCGTCGTCGCCGCCGAGGGTGAGCGCCAGCACGGTGCCGAGCACGGCGAGCGCCACGATCACCGCGATGACGATCAGCGTCCGGCGCGGCACCACGTCGGTGAGCGGTGCCCGGGGCACGGGCCTGGCCGGCAGGTCCGGCGGCGGCACGACGGGCCAGCCGGAACTGCGCTTGCCGCCGGGAGGGTTCCCGCCCTGCGCGCCCGAGCCCTGCGCCGATCCCGTGGCGGCCGCCGCTCCGGCGGTACCGGACGCCGCTGTTCCGGAAGTACCGGACGCGCCCGCCCCCGTGGAGCCGGAGTCCGCGCCGGTCCCGGAGCCCGTACCGCCCTGCCTGCTCCGCGAGGCGGCGGCGGCACCGGCCGCACCCGCCCCGACCGCGGCCTTGCGCACCGAGCGCAGCGCCCCGCGCAGCCGCTCCCCGGCCTCCTCGGCCCGCTTGCCGGCGGCGCCGCCCCGGCCCGTCCGCTCGTCCGGCTGGGGCGGGATCGGTACGACCTTGGTGGCCTCGGCCGGGTCGATCTCGTCGGGGGCGGGAGCGTGGATGACCTTGGTCAGCATCGCGCGGGCGCCGGCGTCGTCGAGCCGGTGGGCGGGCTCCTTGTTGAGCAGCCCGTAGATGACGTCCCGCAGCGGGCCGGCGTTCTTCGGCTCCTCCAGGTTCTCCGTCATCACCGCGGTGAGGGTCGCGATCGCGGATCCCTTGTCGTAGGGCGGGGTGCCCTCCACGGCGGCGTACAGCAGCCCGCCGAGCGACCAGAGGTCGGCGGCCGGTCCGGGCTTGTGGCCGCGGGCGCGCTCCGGGGAGATGTAGGAGGGGGCGCCGACGAGCATGCCGGTGGAGGTGATGGACGGGTCGCCCTCGACCTGGGCGATGCCGAAGTCCGTGAGCACGACCCGGCCGTCCTCGGCGATCAGCACGTTGGACGGCTTCACGTCCCGGTGCAGGATGCCCTCGCGGTGCGCCGAGCGCAGCACGTCGAGGACGGCGAGGCCGACCTCGGCGGCGCGCTTCGGCTCCAGCAGACCGTCCTCACGGATGGCCTCGGCGAGCGACTTGCCCTCGACGAGTTCCATCACGATCCAGGGCCGGTCGTCCTCCTCGACCACGTCGTAGACGGTGACGGCGCCGTTGTTGCGGATCCGCGCGATCGCCTTCGCCTCGCGCAGCGTGCGCGTGATCAGACGCCGCTTCTCCTCCTCGTCGATGTTGCCCGGGAACCGCAGCTCCTTGACGGCGACCGTGCGTCCCAGGGTCTCGTCCTGGGCCCGCCACACCGTCCCCATGCCGCCGCGGCCGAGCACGTCTCCCAGCCGGTATCGCCCGGCGAGGAGACGTGCGCTCTTGTCCGTACGGGGTGTCCCCGCCCGCTCCGCGTCCGACATGCGTCCCCTCATGCAACCCGCCCTGACAGAGCCTTCATTGTCCCTCACGCGACAAGTGCTCGACGCCCAGGGTGCCACGGGGGCGCGGGTGACGCGGGGGACGGGCCGTGCGGCGGGCTCGAGGCGTCCGGCCCGCCGCTGCGGACGCTACTTGGGCACGATGTCCGGCGCCCCCAGCCGGGCCGCGTCGGCCGTCAGGTCGTCCGGCTGGCGCTGCGACTCCCGCTCGGCCTCGACCCGCTTCTCGTAGTGCTGGACCTCGCGTTCGACCTGGTCCTTGTCCCAGCCCAGCACCGGTGCCATCAGCTCGGCGGCCTCACGGGCGCTGCGCGTCCCGCGGTCGAAGGTCTCTATGGAGATGCGGGTGCGCCGGGTGAGGACGTCGTCCAGGTGCCGCGCGCCCTCGTGCGAGGCGGCGTAGACGATCTCGGCGCGCAGGTAGTCGTCGGCGGCGTGCAGCGGTTCGCCCAGCGAGGGGTCGGCGGTGACGAGTTCCAGCACCTCCTCGGCCAGCGACCCGTACCGGTTCAGCAGGTGCTCCACGCGCACCACGTGCAGGCCGGTGCGCGCGGCGATCCGCGCCCGCGCGTTCCACAGCGCGTGGTAGCCCTCGGCGCCGAGCAGCGGGGTCTCCTCGGTGACGCTGTCGGCGACCCGGAGGTCGAGCCCGTGCACCGCCTCGTCCACGGCGTCCTTGGCCATCACCCGGTACGTCGTGTACTTGCCGCCCGCCACGACGACCAGGCCGGGCACCGGGTGCGCGACGGTGTGCTCGCGCGAGAGCTTGCTGGTGGCGTCGGACTCGCCGGCCAGCAGCGGGCGCAGCCCGGCGAAGACCCCCTCGACGTCGTCGCGGGTGAGGGGCACCGACAGCACCGAGTTGACGTGCTCCAGGAGGTAGTCGATGTCCGCGCTGGAGGCGGCGGGGTGGGCCTTGTCGAGATCCCAGTCGGTGTCCGTGGTGCCGATGATCCAGTGCCGCCCCCAGGGGATGACGAACAGCACGGACTTCTCGGTGCGCAGGATGAGCCCGGTGGTGGAGTGGATGCGGTCCTTGGGCACGACGAGGTGGATGCCCTTGGAGGCCCGGACGTGGAACTGGCCGCGCTCGCCCACCATCGACTGGGTGTCGTCGGTCCACACCCCGGTCGCGTTCACGATCTGCTTGGCGCGGATGTCGTACTCGCCGCCGGCCTCGACGTCCTGCACGCGCGCACCGACCACGCGTTCGCCCTCGCGAATGAACGAGGTGACCCGCGCGCGGTTGGCGACCTGGGCGCCGTACGCCGCGGCGGTGCGCACCAGGGTGGCGACGAAGCGGGCGTCGTCCATCTGCGCGTCGTAGTACTGGAGCGCGCCGACCAGCGCGTCCTTCTTCAACGCGGGGGCCACCCGCAGGGCGTGAGAGCGGCTCAGGTGACGGTGTATCGGCAGGCCCCGGCCGTGGCCGCGCGCCATGGACATGGCGTCGTAGAGCGCGACGCCGGAGCCCGCGTACAGCCGCTCCCAGCCCTTGTGCTGCAGCGGGTACAGGAAGGGCACCGGCTTCACCAGGTGCGGCGCCAGCCGTTCGAGCAGCAGGCCGCGCTCCTTCAGCGCCTCCCGGACGAGCGCGAAGTCGAGCATCTCCAGGTAGCGCAGGCCGCCGTGGATCAGCTTGCTGGACCGGCTCGAGGTGCCCGACGCCCAGTCCCGCGCCTCGACCAGACCGGTCGACAGGCCGCGCGTCACGGCGTCCAGCGCGGTGCCCGCGCCGACCACGCCGGCGCCCACCACCAGTACGTCCAGTTCGCGCTCGGCCATGGCCGCGAGCGACTCGGCGCGCTGCGCCGGCCCCAGTGTCGCTGTCCTCACTGCTGCCTCCCGCTGTGGTCGCGTCGGCCGCACCCGTCGGGCGAAGCCCGTCTCCTGGTACCCACCATGCCCAGATTCTGTCCGGCCTGCCCGACATCGGCCGCCGCACGTCCTCAGCCTGTGGACAACTTCCCGCAGGTCACCGTCGAGACTCACCCGAAACGAGGCGAATCAATCCCACAAATCGGTCATATTTACTCCTAGTCTGACGTTGTGCTCGCCCATCCTGTCCACCGGGCTTGCGCACCTGTCCCGCTTCGGCTACTGGGAAGGACGGCCCACGCCATGCCCGCAGATCTCGCCGTCATCGGACTCGGCCCGTACGGCCTGCCCCTGGCCCAGGCCGCTGTCGCCGCCGGCATCCCCACCCTCGGCTACAAGACCGGCCCCGAGGCCGGCCCCCTCTCCCCCGCCGAGCTGCGCCGGATGCTCTCGGCGGGCTTCCGCACCGCCGCGGGACCGGCCGAGGTGGGCCGGGTCCGCACCGCGGTGATCTGCGCGCCCACCCCGCCGGCGCCGGACGGCGGCCTGGACCTCACCCAGGTCGAGGCCGCGGCCCGCACCCTCGCCGCCCACATGCGCCCGCACACCACGGTGATCCTGGAGTCCCCGGTGCGGCCGGGGACCACGGAGGAGTTCCTGCGCCCGATCCTGGAGCAGGGCTCCGGGCTGCGCGCGGGCCGCGACTTCCACCTCGCCTACTCCCCCAGCCGCGTCGACCCCGGCAACCGCGACTTCACGCCCGCCAACACCCCGAAAGTCATCGGCGGCCTCACCCCGGCCTGCACCGAGTCGGCCGCCGCCTTCTACGGCCGCCTCACCGACAAGGTGGTCCGCGCGCGCGGCCCCCGCGAGGCGGAGACGGTCCAGCTCCTGGAGACCAACTTCCGCCACGTCAACATCGCCCTCGTCAACGAGATGGCCGTCCTCTGCGACGACCTGGGCGTCGACCTGTGGGACGTCCTGCGCTGCGCCGAGACCAAGCCCTTCGGCTTCCATGCCTTCCGCCCCGGCCCCGGCGTCGGCGGCCACTCCGTCCCCCAGGACCTGACCGGCCAGGCCCCCCACAGCCTGCGCATGGTGGAGGTCGCCCAGCGGGTCAACGCACAGATGCCGCGTTACGTCGTCCAGCGCGCCGCCGCCCTGCTCAACGAGCACGGCAAGTCCGCGCGCGGCGCCCGCGTTCTGCTCCTCGGCGTCACCTACAAGGCCGACCTCGCCGACCAGCAGGCCACCCCGGCCGAGGAGATCGCGACCCGCCTGATGGGGCTCGGCGCCGCCGTCAGCTACCACGACCCGCACATCCCGTCCTGGAACGTCGCCGAGCGCCCCGTCCCCCGCGCGGACTCCCTCTACGAGGCCGCCGCCGACGCCGACCTCACGATCCTCCTCCAGCAGCACCGCACGTACGACCTCCAGGGCCTGTCGGTGAAGGCCCAGCTCCTGCTGGACACGCGCGGGGCGACGCCCACGGGCGCGGCGCACCGGCTCTGAGCGGGGCCGGACAGGCGAGAAGGGGCCCGGAGCGACTGCTCCGGGCCCCTTCGCTACGCCGTCCGGGTGACTACCGCCGGTGCTGCGAGTCCGCCACGGTGACCTCGACCCGCTGGAACTCCTTCAGCTCGCTGTAGCCGGTCGTGGCCATCGCGCGGCGCAGCGCCCCGAAGAAGTTCATCGAGCCGTCCGGGGTGTGGGACGGGCCGGTGAGGATCTCCTCTATGGTGCCGACCGTGCCGAGGTCGACCTTCTTGCCGCGGGGCAGCTCCTCGTTGACGGCTTCCATGCCCCAGTGGTTGCCCTTGCCCGGCGCGTCGGTGGCGCGGGCCAGCGGGGAGCCCATCATCACGGAGTCGGCGCCGCAGGCGATGGCCTTGGGCAGGTCGCCGGACCAGCCGACGCCGCCGTCGGCGATGACGTGCACGTACCGGCCGCCGGACTCGTCCATGTAGTCGCGGCGGGCCGCCGCCACGTCCGCCACCGCCGTCGCCATGGGCACCTGGATGCCCAGCACGTTGCGCGTGGTGTGTGCGGCGCCGCCGCCGAAGCCGACGAGGACGCCCGCCGCGCCGGTGCGCATCAGGTGCAGGGCGGCGGTGTAGGTGGCGCAGCCGCCGACGATGACCGGGACGTCCAGCTCGTAGATGAACTGCTTCAGGTTCAGCGGCTCGTGCGAGCCGGAGACGTGCTCCGCCGAGACCGTCGTACCGCGGATGACGAAGATGTCCACGCCCGCGTCCACGACGGCCTTGGAGAACTGGGCGGTGCGCTGCGGGGAGAGCGCGGCGGCGGTGACCACGCCCGAGTCGCGCACCTCCTTGATGCGCTGCCCGATCAGCTCCTCCTTGATGGGAGCGGCGTAGATCTCCTGGAGGCGGCGCGTCGCGGTGTCCGCGTCGAGACCGGCGATCTCGTCGAGCAGCGGCTGCGGGTCCTCGTGCCGGGTCCACAGGCCCTCGAGGTTGAGCACGCCGAGGCCGCCCAGCTCGCCGATGCGGATGGCGGTGGCCGGCGAGACGACCGAGTCCATGGGAGCGGCCAGGAACGGCAGCTCGAAGCGGTAGGCGTCGATCTGCCAGGCGATCGAGACCTCCTTCGGGTCCCGCGTACGGCGGCTGGGGACGACGGCGATGTCGTCGAAGGCGTACGCCCGGCGGCCGCGCTTGCCGCGCCCGATCTCGATCTCAGTCACGTCTGTGGCCTTTCCCTGATGCGTTGCAGCGCCTTCCAGTATCCCCGACGGGTACGGCGGGGCACCGCAGAGGGCGGCCCCGGGTGGTCCGGGGCCGCCCTCGGGAGGCTGCTGCCTACTTGCTGCGGCTGTAGTTCGGTGCTTCGACCGTCATCTGGATGTCGTGCGGGTGGCTCTCCTTGAGGCCGGCGGAGGTGATCCGCACGAACCGGCCCTTGGACTCCATCTCCTCGATGGTGCCGGCGCCCACGTAGCCCATGGTCTGGCGCAGGCCGCCGACGAGCTGGTGCAGCACGTTGCCCAGCGGGCCGCGGTAGGGCACCTGGCCCTCGATGCCCTCGGGCACGAGCTTGTCGTCGGAGGCCACCTCGGCCTGGAAGTAGCGGTCCTTCGAGAACGACTTGCCCTGGCCGCGGGACTGCATGGCGCCCAGCGAGCCCATGCCGCGGTACGACTTGAACTGCTTGCCGTTGATGAACTGCAGCTCGCCCGGCGACTCCTCGCAGCCCGCGAGCAGGCTGCCCAGCATCACCGTGTCGGCGCCGGCGGCCAGCGCCTTGCCGATGTCGCCGGAGTACTGCAGGCCACCGTCGCCGATCAGCGGGACTCCGGCGGGCCGGGCGGCGAGGGAGGCTTCGTAGATCGCCGTGACCTGAGGGACGCCGATGCCGGCGACGACGCGGGTGGTGCAGATGGAGCCGGGGCCCACGCCCACCTTGATGCCGTCGACACCGGCGTCGATCAGCGCCTGGGCGCCGTCACGCGTGGCGACGTTGCCGCCGACGACGTCGATGCCGACGCTCGACTTGATCTTCGACATCCAGCTCAGGGCGTTGCTGTTGTGGCCGTGCGAGGTGTCGACGACCAGGAAGTCCACCCCGGCCTCGGCGAGGGCCTGGGCGCGGTCGAGCGCCTCGGGGCTGGCGCCCACGGCGGCGCCGACGATCAGACGGCCCTCCGCGTCCTTCGCGGCGTGCGGGTACTGCTCGGCCTTCACGAAGTCCTTGACCGTGATCAGGCCCTTCAGGACTCCGTTGCCGTCGACCAGCGGAAGCTTCTCGATCTTGTGGCGGCGCAGCAGCTCCATGGCCTCGACGCCGGAGATGCCGACCTCGCCGGTGACCAGCGGCATCGGCGTCATGACCTCGCGCACCCCGCGGGAGCGGTCGCTCTCGAAGGCCATGTCGCGGTTGGTGACGATGCCGAGCAGCCGGCCCGCGCCGTCGGTGACGGGTACGCCGCTGATGCGGAACTTGGCGCACAGCGCGTCGGCCTCGGCGAGGGTGGCGTCCGGGTGGATGGTGATGGGGTTGGCCACCATGCCGGACTCGGAGCGCTTGACCAGGTCGACCTGGTTGGCCTGGTCCTCGATGGACAGGTTCCGGTGCAGGACGCCGACACCGCCCTGGCGGGCCATGGAGATCGCCATCCGGGATTCGGTCACCTTGTCCATCGCCGCCGAGAGCAGCGGGATGTTGACCCGCACGTTGCGGGAGATTCGGGACGAGGTGTCGACCGCGTTCGGGAGCACCGCGGAGGCGCCCGGCAGCAGCAGCACGTCGTCGTAGGTCAGCCCGAGTGTCGCGAATTTCTCGGGCACTCCGTCGACGTTGGCAGTCATGACACCTTCCCCAAATGGCCTTGATCGGTGCGGATGTCCATGCTAACGGGAAGCGGACGTGGCTCATTCCACGATCAGGAAGGCCTGCGATCTTCGTAGTTTTGTACGGACAGGCGCCGCCGTCCGTTCACAGCGGCAGTCGGCGGAGATTACTGCTCCGCCAACGCCCGCAGTCGGCTCAGCGCCCGGTGCTGGGCGACCCGCACGGCACCGGGTGACATTCCCAACATCTGGCCGGTCTCCTCGGCCGTGAGCCCGACCGCGATGCGCAGCAGGAGCAGCTCGCGCTGGTTCTCGGGCAGGTTGGCCAGCAGTTTCTTGGCCCAGGCGGCGTCGCTGTTGAGCAGCGCGCGCTCCTCCGGGCCCAGGGAGTCGTCCGGCCGCTCGGGCATCTCGTCGGACGGGACGACGGTCGAGCCGGGGTGCCGCATCGCCGCGCGCTGGAGGTCGGCGACCTTGTGGGCGGCGATGGCGAAGACGAACGCCTCGAAGGGCCGGCCGGTGTCCTTGTAGCGGGGCAGCGCGAGCAGCACCGCGACGCAGACCTCCTGGGCGAGGTCCTCGACGAAGTGGCGGGCGTCGCCGGGCAGGCGCGACAGACGGGTACGGCAGTAGCGCAGCGCCAGAGGGTGGACATGGGCGAGCAGGTCGTGCGTGGCCTGCTCGTCCCCGTCGACGGCGCGGTGGACGAGCCCACCGACCGTCCCCTGGTCACGGGGCGCCTCGTCGTCACGCATCGGTCCATCGTGCCTTGCGGCCGTCCGATCCGTGGCTCCGTGCCCGCTGTTGTGCACCGAAGCGTTATGAGCAGGTGCGCCGGAACTCATCCCCTGCGCCCTCCCCTTCCGCTTGAACGACTCGTCCCCGAGGAACTCCACACCTCAAGGATGCGTCATCGGCGGCGAAACAAGCAGCGGGCACCCGGCGGGTCGTCTTGTCACCCCCGCTCACCTCGCGATAAGCGGGGAACGTCACCTCCCCGACGGGGCCTTTCCGCGTCCACCGCATGGGTGCCCCACCGGGCCTCCACCGCACGGGTGCCCCTAGGGCCTGCTGCGACAGTCCCGTTGTCCGCCGGAGGGGCGGGCCGGGCGGCGTCAGATGCGTGCTCTCGGCGTGCCGGGCCTTGGGCCTCGTACCGGATGTACTCGGCGCGAGGCCCGGTGCGGCGAGAGTGCGTGCACGGCGTCGCCCGGCAGGCGGGACGTTCGCAGCAGGCCCTAGCGGACCAGGCCCCACCGGAAGCCGAGCGCCACGGCGTGCGCGCGGTCCGAGGCGCCGAGCTTCTTGAAGAGCCGCCGGGCGTGGGTCTTGACGGTGTCCTCGGAGAGGAACAGCTCGCGGCCGATCTCGGCGTTGGACCGGCCGTGGCTCATGCCCTCCAGCACCTGGATCTCACGCGCGGTGAGCGTGGGCGCGGCGCCCATCTCGGCCGAGCGCAGCCGGCGCGGGGCGAGCCGCCAGGTCGGGTCGGCGAGGGCCTGGGTGACGGTGGCGCGCAGCTCGGCGCGCGAGGCGTCCTTGTGCAGATAGCCGCGGGCACCGGCGGCGACCGCGAGGGCCACGCCGTCCAGGTCCTCGGCGACGGTGAGCATGATGATGCGCGCCCCGGGGTCGGCGGAGAGCAGCCGCCGGACGGTCTCGACACCGCCCAGACCGGGCATGCGCACGTCCATCAGGATCAGGTCCGAGCGGTCGGCACCCCAGCGGCGGAGGACTTCCTCGCCGTTGGCGGCCGTCGTCACGCGCTCGACGCCGGGCACGGTCGCCACCGCGCGGCGCAGCGCCTCTCGGGCAAGCGGGGAGTCGTCGCAGACGAGAACGGAAGTCATGGCCGTCCTCCGCAGCTCTTGCGCGTCACGTTGAGCCTCCAGGCTGGTACGAAATCGTCACCTGTGCGGTCGACCGTCCCGGACGCCCGCCCGAGCACTTGTTCCTTCAACCGCCTCCGCACTCTCAACGATGGTCACTCGAAAGAGTTACGGGGCTGTGTGTCGTCTTCGGCACTCTACGTGAGGGGGCGGCCACACAGCAGACACGCGCGTCGGACCCGCGCCGTTTCATCACAACCGGTGCCCCGTTTGGCCGTTTTTCTTCCACTTCGGTGGTGTCTGCGACTAGATTTCCAATGAGTCATATTTTCATCTCCTTAGATCGTAGTTGTACGGTCGTGGATGTTGGGTCGCTGGATCGCCGCATCGCCGCATCGCCGCATCGTCGGGATTCACCCATATCGGCAACAAGGGGTCACGCAATGGCAGATTTCTCCCGCCTTCCAGGACCGAACGCGGACCTGTGGGACTGGCAGCTCCTGGCCGCGTGCCGCGGGGTGGACAGCTCGCTCTTCTTCCATCCGGAGGGCGAACGCGGTGCGGCACGGAGTGCTCGTGAGAACTCGGCCAAGGAGGTCTGCATGAGGTGCCCGGTCCGCGCGGAGTGCGCGGCGCACGCGCTGGCGGTGCGTGAGCCGTACGGCGTGTGGGGCGGACTGACCGAGGACGAGCGCGAGGAGCTCATGGGACGGGCGCGCCACCGCCTGGTGTCGGCGTCGGCGTCCGGACCGGCCGGCGGGGACGCGGCCGCCCACCACTGAAGGAACGTTTCTTTCCAGGGGGTCTGAGAACCGGGAGTCTCAGAGCAGGGGTTCCCAGAGCAGGGGTGCTCGGAGCAAGGGTTCTCGGAGCAGGGGATTCTCAGACGGGGTCGGGCCGACGTGCCGCCGACAGACGCGCGGCCGCGCGGGCCAGCTCGTCCAGCGTCGCCGCCACCGCGGGCACCTGGGCCAGGTCGGGCAGGGTGAGCGCGACGATCTCCCGCCGCACCGCCGGCTCCAGCGTCACCGTGCGCACACCGCGGGGCCGTACGGACTCGACGGCGAGCTGGGGCAGGACGGCCACGCCCAGGCCGGCGCCGACCAGGCCGACGACGGCCGGGTAGTCGTCGGTCGCGAAGTCGATGCGGGGGGTGAAGCCGGCCCCCTCGCAGACCTCGACCAGCTGGCCCCGGCAGCGGGGGCAGCCCGCGATCCAGGACTCCCGGGCCAGCTCCCCGATGGCCACGGGCCCGGCGGACTCCGCGCGGGCCAGCCGGTGCCCGTCGGGGACCAGCGCCACGAGGCGGTCGGTCAGCAGCGGCCGTACGACCAGGTCCTCCCACTCCTCCGCGCCCGCCGCACCCTCGTAGCGGAAGGCGAGCGCCACGTCGCAGTCGCCCTCGCGCAGCAGCTCGACGGAGTTCGGCGGCTCGGCCTCCTCCAGGGAGACCCGGGTGCCGGGGTGCGCGGCACGCAGGGCGGCCAGGGCGTTGGGTACGAGGGCGGAACTGCCGCTGGGGAAGGAGACCAGCCGGACCCGGCCGGCGCGCAGCCCGGCGATGGCTGCGACCTCCTCCTCGGCGGCCGTGAGCCCCGCGATGATCCCTGCGGCGTGTCTCACCAGCGCCTCACCGGCCTGGGTGAGGCGCATCTCGCGCCCGGTGCGGACCAGCAGGGGGGTGCCGACGGAGGACTCCAGGGCCTTCATCTGCTGGCTGACGGCCGGCTGGGTGCAGCCCAGCTCGCGCCCGGCGGCGGAGAAGGAACCGGTCGATGCCACGGCGCGCAGTACACGGAGATGACGAGCCTCGATCACACCCCCGAGGATAAGTGACCCTTTGACCGAACGCCGAATACCGCGTCGACACTTTGATGAGGATTGTCCTACCGTTCGGCCATGAAGCTTCTCTCTGTCAACCTCGGCCGCGCGAAGACCGTGCCGTTCACCGACCACCCGGAGGGCGTCACCGGCATCGACAAGCGACCGGCCGACGGGCCCGTGCGGGTGGCGGCGCCCGGGCCGAAGGGCGTCGGGGCGAGCGGGCTGGCCGGCGACACGGTGTGCGACACGCGTCACCACGGCGGCGAGGACCAGGCGGTCTACGCGGTGGCCCGCGAGGACCTGGACGACTGGGAACGCGAACTGGGCCGTGCGCTGCCCAGCGGCTCGTTCGGCGAGAACCTCACCACCACGGGCCTGGACGTCTCCGGCACCCTGATCGGCGAGCGCTGGCGGGTCGGCCCCGACCTGCTCCTCGAAGTGACCTCCGGGCGCATCCCCTGCCGCACCTTCCAGGGCCACATGGGTGAGCAGCGCTGGGTGAAGCGCTTCACGGAGAAGGCCGCGCCGGGCGCGTACTTCCGGGTGGTGGAGCCCGGCGAGATACGGGCGGGCGACCCGGTCCGCATCGTGCACCGGCCCGACCACGAGGTGACGGTGGCCCTGCAGTTCCGGGCGGTCACCACTCAGCGGGAGCTGCTGCCCCGGCTGCTCGCGGCGGGCGGGGCGCTGCACCCGGAGGCGCTGGCGCAGGCGCGGAAGTACGTGGCGAGGTACGGCGGCTGACCGCTCCTCACCAGTACTTTCTTCACGCGCCCTTCACCGGTGGCGGGAGGGGTGAGCGAAGTGGACCCGTCCACTGCGACCCCTAACCTTGCGCCATGACAACGGCATTGATTACGGGATCGACGGCGGGCATCGGCGCCGCGTTCGCCCGTCGGCTGGCGGCCGACGGACACAACCTGGTGCTGGTGGCCCGGGACACCAAGCGGCTGCGCGAACAGGCCACCGAGCTGCACGACCGGCACGGCATCGAGGCGGAGGTGCTGACGGCCGACCTGTCCACGGACGCCGGCATCGAGGCGGTGGCCACCCGGCTGGGCGAGCGCAGGCACCCCGTCGACCTGCTGATCAACAACGCCGGCTTCGGCAACAAGGGCAAGTTCCTCGACGTCTCCATGGCCGACGAGCTGACCATGCTCAAGGTGCACTGCGAGGCGGTGCTGCGGCTGACCTCGGCGGCGGTGGAGGCGATGCGGGAGCGCGGCCGCGGCGGCGTCGTCAACGTGGCCTCGGTCGCGGCCTTCGTGCCGCGCGGCACCTACGGCGCGTCCAAGGCGTGGGTCGTGCAGTTCACCCAGGGCGTGGCGAAGGACCTGTCCGGCAGCGGCGTCCGCCTGATGGCCCTGGCTCCCGGCTTCGTCCGCACGGAGTTCCACGAGCGGGCCGGCATGGGCACGGACAACATCCCGAACTGGATGTGGCTCGACGCGGACAAGGTCGTCGCGGCCGCCCTGGACGACCTCTCCCGGGGCAAGTCCCTCTCCATCCCGGACCCCCGCTACAAGACCCTGATGGGCGCGGCGAAGCTGGTACCGCGGGGGATGCTGGGCGGGATCAGCTCACGGACGGGGCGGAAGTACGGGCCGCAGTAAGAGGAGGGGACGAGCGACGTCCCCTCGCTGCAGCCGGGAACGCTGGTTCCAGCCGCGAAAATCCGGATTCCGCTGGGAGGAGGAAGGGCTCGATCACCTTCGGGCGCTGATGCCGAGGACCGAGCCCTTCCGGGCCTGGGCCACGTTCATCGTCCTCGGTCGAGTGGCGTCGTTCGGTATCGGCGCCGTGATCGGTGGCGGCGCCAACGCCATCCTGGCGGTGAGGGGGGCGGCACGTCTTCGGCCCGCCTCCCGAGTCGTGGAACGACCGACGTCCGATGAACGTCGGTGAAAGGCTCCTCGGCGGGAAGGTCAGGGGGACGCACGCGCCCGAGGCAGCGCTCGGTCCCCGGCGGCCGGATACGGGACGAGGCTGGGCGACGAGGGCGACTACGCTGCGGTGATCCTGCGGCGAATCGACTCGAGCCACTTTCGCAGGGACATGCCTCGCGGCGGCAGGATGTCGAGCCCCAAGGCCGTCGTCGCGGTGCGGAGTTCCTGTTCCGACGACACCATTTCCAGAAGCTCACCGATTTCCTGGGCCGCCTGTTCGCGGTCCTGCGGATCGGCTTCGCCGACGTACTCGTCGAGGGCCTCTTCGCGGGACTCGTAGATGTAGGAGAAGTCCCGGTGGAAGTAGGCGCCGAGCAGCTGCCCCAAGGACGGGAAGCGCTCGTTCCATTCCCAGGAGCTCTGCGGGTTCGCCTGCGGGGTGCGTGAGGGGTCGCGCAGGAAGCGGTGAAGGTGGTCCTTCACCACGCGAAGACAGTCCTCGACGCTCGTACCCATCGGAGGACGGATGTGCGGGAGGTGTTCCACCTCGTCCGCGATCTCCTCGGAGAACAGACCGACGGAGAGCAGGTCGTCGATCTGCTGAATCGCCGTCGCGGCGCGCCCGGGGTCACGTGCGGCCATCCTGAGGTAGGCGGACAGGGCGGGTCCCGGAGCTTCCGCGGTGTCGGAGAACGTGAAATCCACGTGGGCGTATGCCGCCAGCAGGTCGCTGAGTTCGTAGAATCGTTGCCCTGGCGGAAGTGCCTGACTCATCAACTGCTCCAAGGATGCGTTCTACGGCTGGGGGAACGAGGTGAGGACGCGGTAGCCGGACGGTGCCGACGGGTCGGCCTTGAGGATCACCCGGACTCCCTTCACCCATTGTGTGGGCTGCCCGTGAGTGAACTCGTAGCGGGTGAGATGCAGGCCCGTGTTCTCGTTGAACTTCCCTTCCAGCCGTAGTGGCCCTTTGGCGCCCTTGGCCAGCCAGGCCGATATCTTCCGCTGATTTTCTGCCGTGGTGAGAGTCTTGTCGGTGAAATGTTGTGCCGTTTTGACGAAGACGTAGCGTGAGTCAGCGGTCAGGCTGGCGTCTTCCCGGCCCCCGAGGGGCCTGAGAAGCACTCGCTCATCGATGACGAAGCTCATGAGCGGCATGGGCGTGCGGCACAACAGCCTCTGGCGGTCACGACGTGCGGCCACCCGCTGCTCTACTGTCTCGGCGTCCAGAGGGCGCCGCATGCCAAAGACCGCTCGCATGTACTCCTCGCCCTGCAAGTGCCTATTGATCAGCTGGGTGTCGTAGGCGTGCAGTTACGCTGCCTCGCCTTCCAGGCTCGCCACCAAGGGCTGTGGTCAGCGGGGACGCCGTTCTGCCGTGCGTCAGGAGGGCGATGTCGGTGGCGACCCATGGCAGGTGGCTGTAGTAGCGCGTCTTGCCGGTCTTGGGGTCCTTGAAATAGGGCCTGTTCGACCGTTTGCCGCCCGGCTTCTCGGGGTCCATGGTGACGGCCGTGAAGCGGAGCAGCAGGCTCTTGAGGGCGCATTCCACCGCCACGCCGAAGTGGTGGTCGGCGTTCGGCAGCCGTGCCGCGTCCATCAGGAAGACGGCGTCCTTGTAGTGGCGCGCGGCTGCGTGGGCGAAGTGGTGCTGTTCTGAATTCACCTGCACGGCACGGATCTTAGGGCTCATGTCACTCGGATGGCCCAGCTCCGGTGCACGCACGGGAGCGTCACCCGAACGTGTGGTCCATTCCGGTCCCTCCCTGGCGGATGCGGTGGGAAACGTAGCGTCAGGTGGCTGCGCCCGCAGCGGGCGGGAGGTAGCAGGCTGGCAAGGGAGAAGGTGGCATCGGGTGAGCGCGGGCACGGGTGACCGGGGCGGACGGTTCGACGGCGCCGACAGCGGGCGTCAAGGCAGGGGAAAGCCGGATCGGAGCGCGGTGACTGGTGGGGGGTCAGCGATGTTTTCCGACGCCCCCGGCCTCGGTGGGTGGTCGTCGGCGGCTGCCGCCTCGGGTCGTCCCGGTGCGGTCGGTGCCGGGACTGCTTCCGTCCCGCGCGCCCGGCCCGCCCCGCGTCCCCGGCCCGGTGCTGTCCCTGCCGGGCACCTGGGTGCGGGGCGGTGGGGCAAGATCGCGCAGCGGATCGTGCCGGACGACCTCCAGCCCGACGTGCTGCGGCTGGAGCTGACCGAACTCGGGAACGCGTTCCGCGCGTACCAGCGGCGCCCCGAACCGGATCTCGCCGTCCTCGCCGAACTCCACGACCGCAAGGCCCGCGCGTTCGCGTTGTGGGCCGACGTCACCGAGGACGCGTCCCTGCGGGAGGAGGCCGTACGGGCGGAGGCCGCGGCGCGGTCCACCCGCGAGATGAACGCCAACCGCCTCGGCATCGAGGTCGACGGGGGCGGGCCGGTCGTCGAGCGCTTGCTGACCCGGGGGCAGGGCGTCCACGCCCGTGGCGTGCTGGAGTATGTCCGGGTGCACGCCCCGCTTTCCGGGGCCGAGGCGAGGCTCGCGGTGCTCATGCTCTCCCTGCGGGCCGCGCGCGCCGGCACCGGGAACGTCACCGGGCAGGACCTCGCCGGCTGGCTGCAGGGCGACGCCGAGCGGGTGCTCCAGGAACTCGTCGACGTCGGCTGGCTGCGGCTGCCGGACGACTTCACCGCCGACGACGCGCTGACGTCCCGGCCCGAGGAGCCCACCCAGGTCACGGTCCCCTCGCTGCTGCCCGGCGAGCCCCGCCCGTTCTCCTTCGGCAAGGTCACCCGCGCGCGCCTGTCGGGGTGGGCGCAGCGGGTCGTGGGCGACCGGAAGCTGCGCAAGAAGAAGGCGGGCGCCGCCACCCGGCTCCTCGCCGTGTACACGGCGGCCCACAGCCGTCCCGACGGCCGTCTCGGCAGTGCGGAGGACGACGGTCTCGACCTGGACACGGTCGCCTCGTTCTGCGCCCTGAGGCCCGAGGACGTCGCCGGGCACGCCGGACTGCTGGTCGCCGCCGACTGGCTCGTGGAGGCCGAGACCGCCGGCGGAAGCCTGCGGGGACGGCTCGCCGAGCGGGTACTGCCGCTGAGCGGGTTGCTGTGTTCGCCCTGCTCACCGGGCTGATGCGGTCGCACGCGGGAAATCGCCCCGTAGCGGGAAGGGCTGGCTCTCCGCACGCTCCACACGTACGGAGAACCGGCCGCCCGTCAGGACTCGAAGTCGATGTCCAGACCGGACGAGTAGCCCGGTCCGTCCTTTTCGTCCAGCCGGCGGTGTGCGGCGGTCTCCGGCCGGACACACACGGCGCGCCAGTGGTAGTCGTCCTGCTCGGCCGGTTCGGCTGTGAAGACGACGTACTGGCCTGCGGTCAGTTCGCGGAAGCCCTCGGCCTCCACGACTGAGAAAAGAGCCCACACCCGCTCCGGCAGGGCATCGGACACCAGTACGCCCCAGCCCTCTTCGCTGTGCCACTCCAGCACGCGGCCGGTGAACACGTCGCCGGACGGAATGTCAGGCATTCCTTCGTCCCCCATGCTCAATGGAGCATCGCCGTTCGGCGCACGCTGTGGTCAGCAGCGCTCGACCGAATCGATCATGACGCCAACAGGTGCTCCACCGTTTCCCGTCATCAAGTGATACGACAGCCGAAGGGCCCGGCACCCTGGTGGGTGCCGGGCCCTTCTACGAGCGTGTCGCTCAGTGGGCGTGGCCGTGGCCGTGGCCCGCCTCGGCCGGCTCCTCTTCCTTCTTCTCGACGACCAGGGTCTCGGTCGTCAGGAGGAGGGAGGCGATCGAGGCCGCGTTCTCCAGGGCGGAGCGCGTGACCTTCACCGGGTCGATGACGCCGGCCTTGACCAGGTCGCCGTACTCGCCGGTGGCGGCGTTGAAGCCCTGGCCCTTGTCGAGCTCGGCGACCTTGGAGGTGATGACGTAGCCCTCCAGGCCGGCGTTCTCGGCGATCCAGCGCAGCGGCTCGACGGCGGCGCGGCGGACGACCGCGACACCGGTGGCCTCGTCGCCGGTCTTGCCGAGGTTGCCGTCCAGCACCTTGACGGCGTGGACCAGCGCGGAGCCACCACCGGAGACGATGCCCTCCTCGACCGCGGCGCGGGTCGCGGAGATGGCGTCCTCCAGACGGTGCTTGCGCTCCTTCAGCTCCACCTCGGTGGCGGCGCCGACCTTGATCACGCACACGCCGCCGGCCAGCTTCGCGAGGCGCTCCTGGAGCTTCTCGCGGTCCCAGTCGGAGTCCGTGGACTCGATCTCGGCCTTGATCTGGTTGATGCGGCCCTCGACCTCGTCGCGCTTGCCGGCACCGTCGACGATCGTGGTGTCGTCCTTGGTGACGGTGATGCGGCGGGCGGTGCCGAGTACGTCCAGACCGACCTGGTCGAGCTTGAGGCCGACCTCCTCGGAGATGACCGTGGCGCCGGTGAGGACGGCCATGTCCTGGAGCATCGCCTTGCGGCGGTCGCCGAAGCCCGGGGCCTTCACCGCGACGGCGTTGAAGGTGCCGCGGATCTTGTTGACGACGAGGGTGGAGAGCGCCTCGCCCTCCAGGTCCTCGGCGATGATCAGCAGCGGCTTGGAGGCGTTGGCCTGGATGACCTTCTCCAGCAGCGGCAGCAGGTCCGCGATGGAGGAGATCTTGCCCTGGTTGATCAGGATGTACGGGTCCTCGAGGACGGCCTCCATGCGCTCCTGGTCCGTCACGAAGTACGGCGACAGGTAGCCCTTGTCGAAGGCCATGCCCTCGGTGAAGTCCAGCTCGAGACCGAAGGTGTTGGACTCCTCGACGGTGATGACACCGTCCTTGCCGACCTTGTCCATCGCCTCGGCGATCAGCTCGCCGACCTGCTGGTCCTGGGCGGACAGCGCGGCGACGGCGGCGATGTCGGACTTCTCGTCGATCGGCCGGGCCGTGGCGAGGAGGTCCTCGGACACGGCGGCGACGGCCGCGTCGATGCCCTTCTTCAGCAGCGCCGGGGAGGCGCCGGCGGCGACGTTCTTCAGGCCCTCGCGGACCAGCGCCTGGGCGAGCACGGTGGCGGTGGTGGTGCCGTCACCCGCGATGTCGTTGGTCTTGGTCGCCACCTCCTTCACCAGCTGGGCGCCGAGGTTCTCGTACGGGTCCTCGACCTCGACCTCGCGGGCGATGGTGACGCCGTCGTTGGTGATGGTGGGAGCGCCGAACTTCTTGTCGATGACGACGTTGCGGCCCTTGGGGCCGATCGTCACCTTCACGGTGTCGGCGAGCTTGTTGACGCCGCGCTCGAGGGCGCGACGGGCGTCCTCGTCGAACTTCAGGATCTTCGCCATGGGAGCGTGAGCCCTCTTCCGGAAATCTCGGGGTTATACGGCAACTGCGCCCCCGACGCCCGGCTTTTTATGGTCGCGGGAGCCAGGGGCGCAGCTGTAAGGCAAGGTGCTTCGGTGAAGCGAAGTACTACTTCTCGACGATCGCGAGCACGTCGCGGGCCGAGAGGACGAGGTACTCCTCGCCGTTGTACTTCACCTCGGTGCCGCCGTACTTGCTGTAGAGCACGACGTCGCCGACGCTGACGTCGAGCGGAAGACGGTTGCCGTCCTCGAAGCGGCCCGGGCCGACGGCCAGGACGACGCCCTCCTGGGGCTTCTCCTTGGCGGTGTCCGGAATGACCAGGCCCGAAGCCGTGGTCTGCTCGGCGTCGAGCGGCTGGACCACAATGCGGTCCTCGAGCGGCTTGATGGCAACCTTGGAGCTGGTGGTCGTCACGATCCGACCTCCCCCTTCGGAGATCTCACGGGGTTAACTGTCTGAGGTGGCGACCAGGTGGATCCGTCGTCGCGGGTGCCGGACCTGCCCGTCGCGTAGTTGGCACTCTCCAGTGGGGAGTGCCAGAGCCGAGACTATGACTGCGATTAGCACTCGGTCAAGCGGAGTGCCAATGCCTGCGGCGCGTCGGCCGGGTTTTTCGCGTGAACGCGGGTCTGTGGAGCGCATCCGGCGTGGGTGTGGGCCTCGCTGGGGGCTGCGCCCCCAGACCCCCCTTTCGGCCTGGACGGCCTCGTCCTCAAACGCCGGACGGGCTGACAGTGAGGTAGTCCTCCAGGGCGGCCACTCTCAAGCCCTGGTCCTCGATCGTGTCCAGCAGGTCCGCCGTGCGGGCGGCCGCGGTCACGGACACGATGTCGCCGGGGTGCAGGCGGTGCTCGCCCCGGGTGTAGGCGAGGTGGCCGTCGGCGTTCAGGGACGCCCGCCACAGGACCACGGCCGTGATGCCGCAGTCGGCGGCGGCGCGCAGGGTCGTGGTGTCGTACGTGCCGTACGGAGGGCGGAAGAGGTGGGGGCGGACGCCGAAGCGGGACCTGAGCTTGGTCTGCTGGCCGCAGATCTCGGCGCGCTGGCCGGCGTAGGGCAGGCCCCGCAGGGAGCGGTGGTCCAGGGTGTGGTTCTGCAGGCTCGCGCCCACCGAGCGCAGCCCGGCGAAGCGGCCGTACGCCGGTCCGGCCACGGTGTCGGTGAGGAACAGGGTGACGGGGAGGCGCCGCTCGCGGATCAGGGCGGTGAAGCGGGGGTCGCGCTCGGCGCCGTCGTCGTAGGTGAGGAAGACGACCCGGTCCGTGGTGCGGACGTGGTCCACGACGGGCGGGAGGTTCCGGTTCTGGTCGCCGGACCGGTCGCCGCCCCGGGCCGGTTCCACCGCGGCCTGGTGTCCGGCGGGGCCGGCGAACTGGGCGCACCCGGTGAGCAGTACGGCGGCCAGGGCGGCCCCGGCCGGCCCGAACCGCCCTCGCCTCACAGGTAGTCCTCCAGGCGGGCCACCGCGTAGCCCTCGGCGGTGATCCGGTTCAGGAAGCGCCGGGCCATTTCGGTCATGGTGCCGTCCCAGTCCTCGCGGCCCCGGAAGTGGGTGAGGACGATGTCCCCGGGGTGCAGGTCCCGGTCCCACTCGCGGTACTCCCAGTGGTCGACGAACACCTCCTCGCTCCAGATGGGCGCGTACCTGATACCGCAGGTCTTCGCGGCGCGCAGGGTGTCGCGGTTGTAGTTGCCGAAGGGCGGGCGGAAGAGGACGGGGCGCTTGCCGTAGCGCTTCTCCATGACGTCCTGCATGCCGCAGATCTCGCGCTTCTGCTCCGCGTAGGAGAGGCCGGGGAGGTAGGGGTGGGTCAGGGTGTGGTTGTTGAGGGTGACCCCGCGGGCCTGCATCTTCTTGAAGTAGCCGTAGTCGTCCTTGATCTCCTCGTCGGTGAGGAAGACGGTGTACGGGATCTTCAGCTCGCTCATCATCCTCAGGAACGCCCGGTCCTTCTCGGCGCCGTCGTCGATGGTGAGGAAGACGACCTTGTCCTTGGTGGGGATCGTGGTGAAGACCGGCGGGAGGCCGTCCCGCTCCTGGCCGTCGACCTCGAAGCCTTCGCGCGCCTTGATCTCCGGCTTCTTCGCGGGGGGCGCGGGCGGGGTCAGCGGGACCTTTTTGAGGTCCCAGCGCTTGGCGGCGGCGACCCGGGCGGCCTGCGCCGCGCGCAGTTTGGCCGCGTACGCATCGAGCGCGCGGGCCGGGGGCGCCTGGAGGGGCTCCTGACCGTGGGCGCCCCGGACGTCCGAGGTGTCCTGCGCACAGCCGGCGGCGAGGGCGGCCAGGGCGAGGACGGCGGTGACGGTGGCGGCGCGTCCGCGCGGTCCGGGGGCAGTCGCCGCCCGCAGCACTCGCGACGCCCGGCTTTTGTCATTTTGTACGACTGCTCGCATGGTGCCGGATCCTCGCAGTCCCGGGCCGCCGGACCCCGCCCGACACCACGCCGGAGGCACACCGTCCACCGACTGGCCCACAATGAGTCGGTGAACGACCTCGACGCCCTGCTCTCCCTGCTCACCCCCGAAGGCCGCGCGCTCCTCGACGAGGTGCGCGACACCGACCCCGCGCGGGAGTTGGCCGTCGCCACCCGGCTGCGCCGCGACCACCCCGCGGAGCTCGTGTCGGCCGCGCTGTGGCAGGCGCGGCTGCGGCAGCGGGCGGCGGCGAAGTTCGGGGCCGGGGACGCGGGGCGGATGTTCTTCACGGCCAACGGGGTCGAGCAGTCCACGCGGGCGAGCGTGGCGGCGTACCGGGCGGAGCGGTTCGCGGCTCTGGGTGTCACCTCCGTGGCCGACCTGTGCTGCGGGATCGGGGGCGACGCGATCGCGCTGGCCCGGGCCGGCATCCGGGTGCTGGCGGTGGACCGCGACCCGGCGACCGCCGCTGCGGCGCGCGCCAACGCCGAGGCGCTGGGGCTGGCCGAGCTGATCGAGGTGCGCGAGGCGGATGTCGAGGCGGTGGACACCAGCGGGTACGACGCGGTCTTCGTCGACCCGGCCCGGCGCGGCGGCAGGGGGAGGATCTTCGACCCCGAGGCCTACTCGCCGCCGCTGTCCTGGGCCGTCGGCGCGGCCCGTACGGCCTCCCGTGCCGCCGCGCTGAAGGTGGCGCCCGGCATTCCGCACGAGGCGGTGCCACAGGACGCCGAGGCCGAGTGGATCTCCGACGGCGGGGACGTGAAGGAGGCGGTGCTGTGGTTCGGCGGCGCCGCGGGGGCCGTGCGGGCCACCCTGCTGCCGGGGCCCCGCACCCTGCCCGGCACCGGCCTGCCCGACCCGGAGGTCCGCACACCCGGCCGGTACCTGTACGAGCCGGACGGTGCCGTGATCCGCGCCCATCTGGTCGCCGAGGTCGCCGAACAGGTCGGCGGCGGGCTGCTCGACGCGACCATCGCCTACGTCACCGCGGACGAGCTGCTGCCGACGCCGTACGCCACGGCGTACGAGATCACCGACCTCATGCCCTTCAACGTGAAGAAGCTGAAGGCACTGCTGCGGGAGCGCCGCGTCGGCACGCTGACCGTGAAGAAGCGGGGGTCCGCGGTCGAGCCGGAGGAGCTGCGGCGGAAGGTCAGGCCGCAGGGGCCGAACGCGGCGACCGTGTTCATGACCCGGGTCGCGGGAGCGCCGACGATGCTGGTCGGTCAGCCGGTGCGGAAGCCGTAGGACCTGACCGGCGGACAGGCCCTAACCGCACTCCTCCGCCCGGCGGTTCAGCAGGTCGCGCTCGCGTGCGTTGCGGGTCAGGGACGCGGCCCGTTCGAACTCCGTGCGCGCCTCGGCCGTCCGCCCCAGGCGGAGCAGGAGGTCGCCGCGGACGCTGGGGAGCAGGTGGTAGTCGCGCAGGGCCGGTTCGGCGGCCAGGGCGTCGACGAGGGCCAGCGCGGGGGCCGGGCCCTCGGCCATCGACACGGCGACCGCGCGGTTGAGTTCGACGACCGGGGACGGCGCGCGGGCGGCGAGCAGGCCGTAGAGCGCGGCGATCCGCGGCCAGTCGGTCTCCTCGTAGCGGTACGCCGTCGCGTGGCAGGCGGCGATCGCGGCCTGGAGGACGTAGGGGCCCGGGGCGCCGGGACCGGCCGTGGCATGGGCGTGGTCGAGGGCGGTGATGCCGCGGGCGATGAGCAGCCGGCTCCAGCGGCGGCGGTTCTGGTCGCGCAGGAGGACCGGCTCGCCGTCGGGGCCGGTGCGGGCGGCGGTACGGGAGGCCTGGAACTCCAGCAGTGCCGTCAGGCCGTGGACCTCGGGTTCCTTCGGCATCAGGGCCGCGAGGACGCGGGCCAGGCGCAGGGCGTCCTCGCACAGGGCCGGGCGGAGCCAGTCGTCGCCCGCGGTGGCCGCGTACCCCTCGTTGAAGATCAGGTAGATGACCTCCAGGACCGAGCCGAGGCGGGCCGCCCGGTCCGGGCCGTACGGCACCTCGAAGGCGACGTTCTTCGTGGCCAGGGTGCGTTTGGCGCGCACGATGCGCTGCGCGACCGTCGGCTCCGGGACGAGGAAGGCACGGGCGATCTCGGGCGTGGTCAGGCCGCCGAGCAGCCGCAGGGTCAGGGCGATGCGGGCCTCGGCGGAGAGCACCGGGTGGCAGGCGGTGAAGACCAGCCGCAGCAGGTCGTCGTCGATGTCGTCCGGGCCTGCGGGCTCCTCGGGCGGCCCCGCCTCGGCGGGCAGTTCGCGGCCGATCTCCGCGAGCTTGCGGGCGTAGGTCTCCCGGCGCCGGATCAGGTCGACGGCGCGGCGGCGGGCGGTGGCCATCAGCCAGGCGCCGGGGTTGTCGGGCACGCCGTCCCTCGGCCACTGCTCCAGGGCGGCGACCAGGGCGTCCTGCGTGAGTTCCTCGGCGATGCCGACGTCCCGCACGAGCCGGGCGACGCCGGCGACGACGCGCGGCGTCTCCAGTCGGAAGACGGTCTCCAGGGCCTCGGTGGGCTGCGGTTCCACAGCCCACCATGCAACACCCTCGGGGCGGCCGGGCAAAACGGTGCTCAGCCCTTCACGTCAGCCTTCCATCAGCTGGCGCACCTCGCAGGTGACCGTCCAGTGCTCCTCGTGCACCTTCAGGAAGCGCTTGGTCCACTCGACGGCCTCGGCCTTGTCCTTGGCCTGGAGCAGGGCGTAACCGCCGACGACCTCCTTGGACTCGGTGAAGGGCCCGTCGGTGACGGACAGCTGTCCGCCCTCGTAGTGGACGCGGGTGCCGTCGGCGGTCGGGGTGAGGCCGGCCGTGTCGAGCAGGACGCCGGCCTTCGTCATCTCCTCCATCAGCTTCTCCATGCGCTGCACCAGCTCGGGGCTGGGGCCGCCGGAGAGGGCGTCGTTCTCCTCGATGCGGATCAGCGACAGGTAGCGGGGCACGGTGACTCCTCGGGTCCGGCGGCCGGGGTCGCTCCCCGGCCTCTCACCCAGTGCGTCGAACGGGCGCGGCGCGGATCGACATCCGCCGCCGGATTTCTTCAAGAACTTTTCCGGGAGCCGCCACGGGGCCGCTACGGGGCCGCTACGAGGACCGTTGCGGAACCGCTAGCGCAGCGATTCCCACAGGTCACCGGCGTCCGGCTCGCGGGCGACCACCCGGTTGGGGTCCCAGGGCGCCGGGTTCACCGGCATGGTCACGGTGCGTACGTCGTCCGCCGCGAGGCCCCCGAGGCTGCGGCCGAGGCCGGTCAGCTCGCCCAGCGAGTCCAGGCCGGTGTCGGTGGTGAGGCTGCCGGTGACCGCGTCCGCGACCTGGTAGAGGCGCGGGGGGTCGGTGAGCAGATCGGTGGTCGCGATCTGTTCGAGGAGCGCCTTGACCAGGTTCTGCTGGAGCTCTATCCGGGCCAGGTCGCTGCCGCCCGCCAGCCCGTAGCGGGTGCGGGCCAGGCCGAGCGCCTCGGTGCCGTCGAGGTGGTGGGTGCCGGCGGCCAGGTGCAGGTGGCTCTTGTCGTCGTCGATGTCCACGTCCGTGGTGACGGTGACCCCGCCCAGCGCGTCGACCAGCTTGGCGAAGCCGGAGAAGTCGATCTCGATGTAGTGGTCCATGCGGACGCCGGTGAAGGACTCGACGGTCTTGACCGCGCAGACCGGACCGCCCAGTTCGTAGGCGGTGTTGAACATCGCGTTGCTCGCCTCCCGGGTCGAGTCGCCGGACTCCAGCGGGCACGAGGGACGGTCGACGAGCGTGTCGCGCGGGATGCTGACGACGGTGGCGGCGGTGCGGCCCGCGTCGAGGTGGACGACCATGGCCGTGTCGGAGCGGGCGCCCCCGCTGTCGCCGCCGCCGAGTTCCCGGTTCTCCTCCCCGCTGCGCGAGTCCGAGCCGAGGACGAGGATGTTCAGGGCGCCCGTGGGCACCGGGGAGGCGGAGGGCGAGGCGGAGGGGACGGTGGCCGGGCGGGCGGGGCGGTCGTCGCCGAGCGCGCCCTCGATGTCGACGCTGTTGATGTTGCCGTTGAGGTGCCAGTACGCCCAGCCCGCCGCGGCGAACCCGAGCAGCAGCGCCCCGGCCAGCGCCAGGCCTGCCACCTTGAACCCCTTCGAGCGCCCACCGTGCCCGTCCCGCGCGTCCCGCGCAGCCATGCGTCCGCCCCCGCCCCAGCCGGTCCCGTTCGCGTCCCCACGCGAGTGCCCCGTCGGAGGGAACATAAGTCGGAATTGTTGAATCAGGAACGTGCGGGTCGGGATTCTGCGTAAATTCTCAGACTTCGGCGCGGCTCGGACCGCAGCGCGGCCCGGACCGCGGCGCCGCCCGGACCGCAGCGCCGCCCGGACTCCTGCTCGGCTCGGCCTGCGGAGCGACTCGGACTCCTGCGCGGCCGGGGTGCGGAGCGCCCCGGGCTTCCGCGTGGCCCGGGGCGCTCCGCGTGGCTCAGACGGTGCCGGGCGCCGCCGTGCTGCTGCGTACCTCCAGGCTGGTGGCCAGCTCCACCCGGGTCGCCGACGCGGAGCCGTCGTCCCGCCCGAGGTCCAGGACCAGCCGTGCCGCCGCCTCGGCCATCTCCGTCAGCGGCTGCCGTACGGTCGTCAGCGGCGGCCCCACCCAGCGGGCCACCGGCAGGTCGTCGAAGCCGACCACGCTGAGGTCCTGCGGGATGCGCAGCCCCAGCTCGCGCGCGGCCTCGTACAGGCCCAGCGCCTGGAGGTCGTTGCCCGCGAAGACGGCGGTCGGCCGGTCGGGGCGGCGCAGCAGTTCCAGGCCCCGCCGGTAACCGGCCTCGTGGTGGAAGTCGCCGGTCACGATCAGGTCGGGTTCGACCGGCAGCCCGGCGGTCTCCAGTGCGGCCCGGTAGCCGTCGACGCGGGCGCGGCTGCACATCATCCGGGTGGGGCCGCTGATCGCCCCGATGCGGGTGTGCCCGAGGTCGACCAGGTGCCGGGTGGCGGCGAGTCCGCCCTGCCAGTTGGTGGCGCCGATGGACGGCACGTCGGCGCCGGGATCGCCCGCCGGGTCCATCACCACGAACGGGATGGAGCGGCTGGTGAGCAGGGCCCGCTGGGACTCGTCGAGGCCGGACAGGACCAGGATCACGCCGTGCGGACGGCGGGCGGCGACCTGGTCGGCCCAGGTCCGGCCGGGCGTGAGGCGTCCCGCGCTCTCGGAGAGCACCACGCTGAGCCCGGTGTCCCGGGCCACGTTCTCCACGCCCCGGATGACCTCCATCGCCCAGGCGCTCTCCAGCTCGTGGAAGACCAGGTCGATCAGCGGCGAACGGGTCGACTCGGCCCGCCGGCGCCGGTAGCCGTGGGTGCGCAGCAGCTCCTCCACGCGGGCCCGGGTCGACGGCGCGACGTCGGCGCGGCCGTTGAGCACCTTCGAAACAGTCGGCGCCGACACACCGGCCGCACGCGCGATCTCGGCGAGGGTCGCGGTCTGCGCGGACCGCTTTTGCGTCCGGGTTTCAGCGGGCTGCGGGGATGTCATGGCGGCGATCGTATCCCTGCGGGCCCGCTGGACGAAGCCCTCGACGGTCCGGGGACCGGATGGTCACACTGAGCTCGGACCAAAACATTCGGTCGACGCGCCAAAACATTCGACGCCCCTCTCCCGTGCCCGTCGCTTCAGCCCTCCTCCGTCACGAGTTCGGCCGGCCGGAGGAACGCCTCCGTCGTGGCCGGTCGCAGCCGTCGCAGCTGCCAGTCGGGGGACTGCAGGGCGGGGTCGAACGGTACGTACAGGGTCCTCTCAGGTCTGTCACCGCGCACGACCGCGAAACGCCTGTGGAACGCCGGCAAGACGGGCACCCGTGCCCGCACAGCGTGGACCGATCGACGATCGATGCATGACCGCACTTACCGCACCGGATCAGTCACCGACCGACTCGAACCGCCACCGGTGCACCGCCCTCGTGACCAGGTCCCCGTCGGGTTCGGGCAGTTCCGGAAGTTCCGCGTCGTACGGCGCGTCCCACCAGGTGATGACCAGGACCCGGTCCTGCGGGGCGCGCAGGGTCTCGCGGCGGAGCGGGGTGCCGGCGAGGGGCTGGGCGCGGGTCCAGGCCAGCAGGTCCGCGCCCCGGCCGGGCACGGCCCGCGCCTCCCACATCAGGGCGACGGTCACGAGTACAGGTTCTCCTTGCTGACCTCGTGGACGTGGTCGTGCGAGCGGCCGTGACCGTGCCCGTGCCCATTCCCCGGCACGTGCGGGTCGGTCACCGGCAGCGACGAGTCCGCGGACAGGTCCCAGTCGGAGGCGGCCCGGCCCCGGGCGACCATCTCGGCGCCGAGGGCGGCCACCATGGCCCCGTTGTCCGTGCAGAGCTTGGGGCGCGGCACCCGCAGCCGGATGCCGGCCGCCTCGCAGCGCTCCTGGGCCAGCGCGCGCAGCCGGGAGTTGGCGGCGACGCCGCCGCCGATCATCAGGTGGTCGACGCCCTCGTCCTTGCAGGCGCGCACCGCCTTGCGGGTCAGCACGTCCACGACCGCCTCCTGGAAGGACGCCGACACGTCGCGCACCGGCACCTCCTCCCCCGCCGCCCGCTTCGCCTCGATCCAGCGGGCCACGGCGGTCTTCAGCCCGGAGAAGGAAAAGTCGTACGCCGGGTCGCGCGGACCGGTCAGCCCGCGCGGGAAGGAGATCGCGTTCGGGTCGCCCTCGCGCGCGTACCGGTCGATGACCGGGCCGCCGGGGAAGCCCAGGTTCAGCACCCGGGCGATCTTGTCGAAGGCCTCGCCGGCCGCGTCGTCGATGGTGGCGCCCATCGGGCGGACGTCGGAGGTGATGTCCGTCGACAGCAGCAGCGAGGAGTGGCCGCCGGAGACCAGCAGCGCCATCGTCGGCTCGGGCAGCGCGCCGTGCTCCAGCTGGTCGACGCAGATGTGCGAGGCGAGGTGGTTGACGCCGTACAGGGGCTTGCCGAGGGCGTAGGCGTACGCCTTGGCCGCCGAGACGCCGACCAGCAGGGCGCCGGCCAGGCCCGGACCGGCGGTCACCGCGATGCCGTCGAGGTCGCGGGCGCTGACCCCGGCCTCCTTGAGGGCGCGGTCGATGGTGGGGACCATCGCCTCCAGGTGGGCGCGGCTGGCCACTTCGGGGACGACGCCGCCGAAGCGGGCGTGCTCGTCGACGCTGGACGCGATGGCGTCGGCCAGCAGGGTGGTGCCGCGGACGACACCGACGCCGGTCTCGTCGCAGGAGGTCTCGATCCCGAGGACGAGGGGCTCGTCGCGTGAGTCAGCCATGGTGGTCGGTTCCTCGTTCGGTTCCCGGTACGGAGGTGGAAGGGTCGGTCAGGCGCATCACCAGGGCGTCCACGTTGCCCGGCTGGTAGTAACCGCGCCGGAAGCCGATGGGCTCGAAGCCGAACCGCTCGTACAACCGCTGGGCGCGGGTGTTGTCCACCCGGCACTCCAGCAGCACCTCGGTGCATTCGAAGGCGGTCGCGGCCCGCAGCAGCTCGGTCAGCAGCCGTGCGCCGAGGCCGGTCCCCCAGTGGTCCCGGGCGACGGCGATGGTCTGCACGTCGCCCTGCTCCCCGGAGGTGACGAGGCCGGCGTAGCCGACGAGGCGGCCGTCCTCCTCGGCGACCAGGTAGCGCCGGGTCGCCCCGGGGCCGCGCGCGTGGGCCAGCTCGGACCAGAACATGCCCCGCGACCAGGCGTCCTCAGGGAACAGCTCCCGTTCCATGCGGAGCACGGGGTCGATGTCCCACCAGCGCATCTCACGCAGCCCGGCCGCCACGGCCGGGGTCACGGGTTCCGTCGCTCCGGTCACTTGGGCGTGACCACCTTGTAGTTCTTGGGGACCTGGGCGTCGGGCCTGCGCAGGTACAGCGGCCGGGGCTCGGGCAGTTCCTCGCCCGCGGCCAGCTTCTCGGCGGCCAGGCACGCGAGGGCGGCGGCGGACACGTGCTCGGGCTCGTGCGCCTTCGGGAAGGTGTCCGGGTACAGCAGCGCGCCCGCGCCGACGGCCGGTACTCCGGCCACCTGCCCGGCGATGTCGGCGGGGCGGTCGACGGCCGGGTCGGTGAGGCGGGTGCGGGAGTCGGCGTAGCGCGCCCAGTAGACCTCCTTGCGGCGGGCGTCGGTCGCCACCACGAAGGGCCCCTCCAGGTCGGCGGCGTAGGCGAGGCCGTCCAGCGTGCACACGCCGTGCACGGGCACCCCGAGCGCGAGCCCGAAGGTGTCCGCGGTCATCAGGCCGACGCGCAGCCCGGTGTACGGGCCGGGGCCGATACCGGCGACGATCCCGGTGACGGCGTCGAGCCGCAGTCCGGCCTTGGCGAGCACCCGGTCTACGGCGGGCAGCAGCAGCTCGCCGTGCCGGCGTGCGTCCACCTGGCTCGACGAGGCGATGACGTCCGTACCGTCGTGCAGCGCGACGGTCACGGCGGGCGTGGCGGTATCCAGAGCGAGCAAGAGCACGCAAACAGCCTACGGCGCCGCGCGCCCCTCAGTGGACGCTCGGTCGGCGGCCCCCGCCCCTACCCGTGTCGCACAGCGCGGCCGGCACGTCACGGACTGCTACCGTCGCCGGGGAACCCAGGCACGACGTACGACGACGAGGTGGTCGCCCGTGGCAAGCAGCAGCGCCGGTTTCGTCACCGGCCTCACCGCGGCCGCCCTCGCGACCGTCGGCTTCCTCGCCCACCAGGCGTCGGCCAACGTCCCGCCCGGCCTCGGCCGGACCCAGGTCGGCAGCACACCCGCCCCGGGCGCCTCCAAGGCACCGCGCGACCGCAGGCACCCCGAGGCGCTGCCGACCGGATCCGGTCAGGGTGAACGGGTGGTGTACTCCGTGGACGACGACCGGGTGTGGCTGGTCGGCGCGGGCGGCAAGGTGCGGCGCACCTTCCGGGTCACGCCCAGCTCGGTCGACCCGGCGCCGGGCACCTACGCGGTCACCTCCAGGTCCAACCGGGTCACCGGGTCCGACGGCGTCCCGGTCGAGCACGTCGTGCGGTTCACCAGCACCGACGGCGTGGTCATCGGGTTCAGCGCGGCGCTCGACGGCTCGACGGCGAAGCCCGATCCGGGCGAGCGCACCGGCGGCATCCGGGAGTCGCGCGCGGACGGCGACGCGATGTGGCGGTTCGCGACGATCGGGCAGCCGGTCGTCGTCGTTCCGTGAGTCGTTTCCTGAGGCACTCCCCGAGTCGCTCCCCGAGGCGCGGAGCCTTGGGAGGTCAGGCGGCCTCGCGGTGCTCCCGGACGGGCCCGCGGGCCTCCGGTTCGGGTGCGCGCGGCGGCGTCGAGACCGCCGCGGCGGCGGCGCAGGACGCCAGCAGTTCACTCATGGGCACCCCGCTGAGCGCGGGCGACTGCGGCCTGCGGCGGGTCTGCGGCTCGGTCTGGGACATGGACGCCTCCTGAAGGTCGGGGGCGGCGTGGTTAGGCATGCCTAACCACGAGCTGGGTACCATGTGACCACGCGCAAGACCCGGAACGCAATATTTTGCCGACGCTTTGTCGGAACACTCCCGGCGGCTTCCGCCGGGGCCGCGCTCAGCCGGCGAGCACGCTCATGTCGGCCTCGGCCCAGCGCGCGCCGACGCCGGTCACCGTCACGTGCCGCACCTCGTCCGTGGTGTCGCCGACGGCGCGGTGGATCCACAGCTGCAACCGGTCGTCGGTCAGCTCCTCGACCTTGCCCTCGCCCCACTCCACGACGATCACCGAGTCGGGCAGGGAGACGTCGAGATCGAGGTCCTCCATGTCGTCCAGGCCGCCGGAGAGCCGGTAGGCGTCCACGTGGACGAGCGGCGGGCCGTCACCGAGCGAGGGATGTACGCGGGCGATCACGAAGGTCGGGGAGGTGACGGCGCCGCGCACCCCCAGGCCCTCGCCGAGCCCCCGGGTCAGCGTCGTCTTGCCCGCGCCCAGCTCCCCGCTGAGCATCACCAGGTCACCGGCGCGCAGCAGCTTGGCGAGCCTGCGGCCCAGTTCCCGCATCTGCTCGGGGGAGGTGACGGTGATCTCGGTCTCGGCGACGGGCCGGTCCGGCTCAGCCGGGCCCCGCGCTGCTGCTGGTGCTTCCATAGCCGTCCACGGTAGCCGCTGCGGGCACCGCGCCCGCGCGGGCGAGCAGGTCGGCCAGGCGGTCCGTGACCAGCTCCGGGTGCTCCAGCATCACCAGGTGCCCCGCGTCGGGGACCAGCACCAGCTCCGCGTCCGGCAGCAGTCCCGCGATCGCCTCGCTGTGCTCGCTGGGCGTCACCAGGTCCCGCACGCCGGCCAGCACCAGGACCGGCAGTCCGGCGAAGTGGGCGAGGGCCTCGGTCTTGTCGTGGTCGTTGAAGGCCGGGTAGTACTCGGCGACCACGTCGATCGGCGTCGACTCGATCATCCGCTCGGCGAACCGGGCCACGGCCGGGTCGACGTCCCGGGTGGCGAACGAGTACCGCTTGATGATCCCGGCGAACAGGTCCGCCGTCGCCCGCCGCCCCTTCTCCACCAGCTCGGCGCGCTGCCCCAGCGCCTTCAGCACGCCCGGCAGCACCCGCCGGACCGCGTTGACACCGGCCACCGGCAGCCCGAAGTTGACCTCGCCGAGGCCGCCGGAGGAGGTGCCGACCAGGGCGACGCCGACGACCCGCTCGCGGACCAGGTCGGGGAAGGCGTCGGCCAGGGCCATCACGGTCATGCCGCCCATGGAGTGCCCGACCAGCACGATCGGCCCCTCGGGCACGGCCGCGTCGATGACGGCCTTCAGGTCCCGGCCCAGCTCCTCGATGGTGACCGGGCGGCCGTCCCGCGCCTGGGCCACGCCCCGCGCGGACCGGCCGTGGCTGCGCTGGTCCCAGTGCACGGTGCGGACGACGCCCCGCAGAGCGGCCCGCTGGAAGTGCCAGGAGTCCTGGTTGAGGCAGTAGCCGTGGCTGAAGACGACGGTCACCGGAGCGGGCTCCTTGCGGCCGAACAGCCGCCGCCTGCGCCGGGTGAGCGCGGACTCCGCCGCCGGTTCGACGTCGTCGACCTCGTAGTACAGCTCGGTGCCGTCGTCGGCGTACGCCTTGCCGGGGTTGCCGCGCAGTCCGCCGTACGGTCCCGCCGAGTCCAGGGCGAGCCGGGCCTTCTGACGCATCCCGCGGCCGACCGTCAGCCGCTCTATCGCCACGCCGGCCGCCGCGCCCGCCGCGACCACGCCTATGGCGACGCCGGCGATGCCGGTCGCCCGGCGCCAGCCGCCGGCGGCGGCCTCGGTGGCCGCTTCCGTGGCGGAGGCGACGGCCGACACGACGGCCTCCGCGTTGCTCTCGCTCACGTACACCGCTCCTCTTCGCCGGGCCGCTGTGCGGATACCCACTGGTTGCCGATTCACCTCAACGCGCGTCACGCGCCCAACTGGGTGTACCGACGCGTCACTCGTTCACATAGACGCGCGGGACGCGGGATCCGATCCGGGTGACGATCTCGTACCCGATGGTGCCCGCCGCCTGCGCCCAGTCCTCGGCGGTGGGCTCGCCGCGGTCGCCGGGCCCGAACAGCACCGCCTCGGCACCCGGTTCGGGCCGGTCGCCGCCGAGGTCGACGACGAACTGGTCCATCGCGATCCGTCCCGCCACGGTGCGCCACTTGCCGTCGACCAGGACGGGGCCGGTGGAGGAGGCGTGGCGCGGGATGCCGTCCGCGTAGCCGAGGGGGACGAGGCCGAGGGTGGTGTCGCCGGGGGTCGTGTAGTGGTGCCCGTAGCTGACGCCGTGGCCACCGGGGACCTGCTTGACCAGGGCCAGCGCGGCGGTCAGCGTCATCACGGGCCGCAGTCCGAGGTCGGCGGGGGTGCCGATCTCGGGGCTGGGCGAGACGCCGTACATCGCGATGCCGGGCCGCACCAGGTCGAAGTGGGCCTCGGGGAGGGTGAGCGTGGCCGGCGAGTTGGCGATGTGCCGCACGTCGGGGCGTACGCCCTGCCGCTCGGCGTACGCGGTCATCTCCTGGAAGAGGGTGAGCTGGGCGGCGATGGAGGGGTGCCCGGGTTCGTCGGCGCAGGCGAAGTGCGACCAGAGACCGGTGACCCGGAGCACGCCCTCGGCCTCGGCCCGCAGGGCCTGACGGACCAGTTCCGCCCAGTCCGCGCCCGGCTGGCAGCCGCCCCGGCCGAGCCCGGTGTCGGCCTTGAGCTGCACGAGCGCGGGGCGCCCGGCGAGCCGTGCCGCCGCGGTGACCTCCGTCAGGGCCCACAGGGCGCTGACGGAGACGTCGAGACCGGCCTCGACGGCCTCCCGCCAGGGGCCGCCCGGCGTCCACAGCCAGCACATGATCCGTACGTCGTCCGGCACCCCTGCGTCCGCACGCAGGGCGAGTGCCTCGTGCGGGGTGGCCGTGCCCAGCCAGGTCGCGCCCGCCTCGACGGCCGCGCGGGCGCAGGGTGCCGCGCCGTGGCCGTATCCGTCGGCCTTGACGACGGCCATGAGAGCCGCCCCGGGGGCCCGTTCGCGCAGGGCGCGGACGTTGGCCCGCAGGGCGGCCAGGTCGATCTCGGCCCGGGCCCGCAGTACCGCGTCCCGCCGAGCAGCTGTCTCACTCATCGTGCCCACAGTCTCTCAGAGCCCCCGGCCGCCGCCGTGTGCCCGGCGTCACCGCCGGGCGGCGGCCGGCAGTGGCTAGGGTGCCCGGCATGAGCATCATCGGGGTCGGGATCGACGTGGCCGAGATCGAGCGGTTCGGGGCGTCGCTGGAGCGCACACCGGCCCTGGCGGAGCGGCTCTTCCTGGAGAGCGAGTTGCGGCTGCCGAGCGGGGAGCGCCGGGGCGTCGCCTCGCTCGCCGCCCGCTTCGCGGCGAAGGAGGCGCTCGCGAAGGCGCTGGGCGCGCCGGCCGGCCTGCTCTGGACGGACGCCGAGGTGTACGTCGAGGACAGCGGCCGGCCGCGGCTGCGGGTGACGGGGACAGTGGCGGCGCGGGCGGCGGAGCTGGGCGTGGCGTCGTGGCACGTGTCGCTCAGCCATGACGCGGGCGTGGCCTCGGCGGTGGTGATCGCGGAGGGGTAGCGCCTCCTCCAAGGATCCCCAGGTGCCGTCAAGGGTTCCTAGGCCCCGCCCCCGGTCGGCCGGACCCGGATGTGCATGCGCTCGCCCTGGGCGCCGTACAGGGCGATCCACTCGACCGGCCGGTCCCCCGCGTTGGCGATGCCGTGCGGGACGCGGGTGTCGAACTCCGCGGTCTCGCCGGCCGTCAGGACGAGGTCGTGGTCGCCGAGGGCGAGGAGCAGGCGGCCGGAGAGGACGTAGAGCCACTCGTGGCCCTCGTGGGACCCCTGTTCGGGACGCGGGCCGCCCGGGGTCCGCGGGACGGCCGGGGCGGGGAGGATCTGCTTGTAGGCGTGCAGCCCGTCGTTCGGGTTCCGGGTGAGCGGGACCCAGGTCTGGCCGTGCCGGGTGAAGGGCCGGGGGTGGACGCGGGGGTCGCCGGTGCTGGAGCCGACCAGTTCGTCCAGGGGCAGGCGGTGGGCCCTGGCCAGCGGCAGCAGGTGCCGCAGTCCGGGCTCCCGTTGCCCCGACTCCAGCCGGGACAGCGTGCTCACGGAGACGCCGGTGGCCGCGGCGAGCTGCGCCAGGGTGAGCCCGCGGGCCTGCCGGATCGCCCGCAGGCGGGTCCCCAGCGAGGTCATGACCTGTGCCGTCTCCTCGTCGCCCATGCGACAACTGTCCCGCACATCGCGGGCGCCGGGCTCGTGCGTGTTCCGGGCGTACGGGGAAGACTCGACGGCATGCGGACTGCGTACAGCGTGGAGACGGTCAGGACGGCGGAACGCCAGGAGATGGCACGGCTGCCGGAGGGCGCGTTGATGCAACGGGCCGCCGCCGGGCTGGCCGCCGCCTGCGCCGAGGTGCTCGGGCGGGTGGCGGGCCGGGTCTACGGCAGCCGGGTGGTGCTGCTGGTCGGCAGCGGGGACAACGGCGGTGACGCCCTGTACGCCGGGGCGCGGCTGGCCCGGCGGGGGGCGGGGGTGACGGCGGTGCTGCTGGCGCCGGACCGCGCGCACGGACCGGGGCTGGCCGCGTTGCGCCGGGCGGGTGGCCGGGCGGTGGCGGGCGGGCCTCAGACCGGTGCCGGGTCGGCCGTGGAGCTGGTCACGCGGGCCGACCTGGTCGTCGACGGGATCATCGGGATCGGCGGCAAGGGCGGGTTGCGGGAGGAGGCGGTGCCGCTCGCGGACGCGGCCGCGCGGTCCCGGGCCGCCGTCGTCGCCGTCGACCTGCCGAGCGGGGTCGACGCGGACACGGGGGAGGTGCGGGGGGCCGCGGTCCGCGCCGACCTGACGGTCACCTTCGGGGCGCACAAGCCGGGGCTGCTGGTCGATCCGGCGCGGGAGTACGCCGGTTCGGTGCGGCTGGTGGACATCGGGCTGCCGCTGCCCGGTGAGGCGGCCGAGCTGGAGGCCCTGCAGCACGCGGACGTGGCCCGGCTGCTGCCGGTGCCGGGCGCGGAGAGCGACAAGTACCGGCGGGGGGTCGTGGGGGTCGCCGCCGGGTCGGCCCGCTATCCGGGCGCGGCGGTGCTCGCCGTCGCCGGTGCGCTGCGGGGCGGGGCCGGGGCGGTGCGGTACGTCGGTCCGGCGGGGGACGCGGTGATCGCCCGCTTCCCGGAGACGCTCGTGTCCGAGCGGGGCCCGAAGCGGGCGGGGCGCGTGCAGGCGTGGGTGGTCGGACCGGGGGCCGGAGACGACGCGGGGACGGTGGCCGAGGTGCTGGCGGCCGAGGTGCCGGTGCTGATCGACGCGGACGGGCTGCGGCTGGCCGACGCGGACGCGGTCCGGGCACGCACGGCGGCGACGCTGATGACGCCGCACGCCGGGGAGGCGGCCGCCCTGCTCGGGGTGGGCCGGGAGGAGGTCGAGGGGGCGCGACTGGCCTCGGCGCGGGAGCTGGCGGCGCGGTACGGGGCGACGGTGCTGCTGAAGGGCTCGACGACGGTGGTGGCGGGGCCGGACGGAGGGCCGGTCCGGGTCAACCCGACGGGCACGTCGTGGCTCGCGACGGCCGGGAGCGGGGATGTGCTCTCCGGGCTCGCGGGCTCCCTGCTGGCGGCCGGGCTGTCGGCCCGGGACGCGGGGAGCGCGGCGGCGTACCTGCACGGCCTGGCGGGCCGCTTCGCGGCTCAGGGAGCGCCGGTGGGCGCGCACGACGTGGCGGCGGCGATCCCGCGGGCGTGGCGGGATGTGCAGGAGGGCTGAGCAGGGGGCGTACTCCCGGAAGGCGGCCCAGAAGGCCGGTCGGGAGGCCGGTCGGGAGACCGGCCGGAAGGCCGTCCGGGAGACCGGTCGGGAGACCGGCCGGGAGGCCGTCCGGGAGACCGGTCGCAAGGCCGGCCGCAAGGCCGGCGGGTCGGCGGGTCGGCGGGTCGGCGGGTCGGCGGGTCGGCGGGTCGGCGGGTCGGCGGGTCGGAAGACGGTCCACAAGGCCCCTCCCGAGGACGGTCCAGAAGGCCGTCCCGAAGACGGTCCGAAAGGCGGGTCCCGCAAGCGGTCCGGAAGACGGTCCCCGCAAGCGCCCACCCGCCGCCCCGCCCTGCGTAGGGTGGTCGCATGATCCCCGGTCAGGACCCCGTGCCCGCGGACCTCGGCTCGCTGCCCAAGGTCGAGTTCGCCTTCCCCGGCCTCCTGCGCGACCGGCTCGTCGCGGCGGTCCTCGACGGGTCGAAGACCTCCACGACCGGCCTGCTCGTCGACTACGAGCACGAGGGCGAGCCGCTGCCGCGGGCCGGCGACCGCGGGGTGCTCGTCGACTCGCACGAGCACCCCGTGGCCGTCGTCGAGGTGACCGGGGTACGCGTGGTCCCGCTCGGCGAGGTGGATCTCGCCCACGCGGTGGACGAGGGCGAGGGGTACACCAGCGTGGCCGAGTGGCGGGCGGGCCACGAGGAGTTCTGGCACGGCGAGGAGATGCGCGCGGCCCTGGACGACCCGGAGTTCACCGTGGACGACACGACGCCCGCGGTGCTGGAGCGCTTCCGGGTCGTCAGCGTGCTGCCCGCCCCCGCCCGCTGAGGCGCCGCTCGGTCACTCGACCGTCACGGACTTCGCCAGGTTCCGCGGCTGGTCCACCTCGTTGCCCCGGGCCGTCGCCAGCTCGCACGCGAAGACCTGCAACGGCACCGTCGCCACCAGCGGCTGGAGCAGGGTCGGCGTGGCCGGGATGCGGACCAGGTGGTCGGCGTACGGGACGACCGCCTCGTCGCCCTCCTCGGCGATCACGATGGTGCGGGCGCCCCGGGCCCTGATCTCCTGGATGTTCGACACGATCTTGTCGTGCAGGACGGAGCGCCCGCGCGGCGACGGCACGACCACGACGACCGGCAGGTCCTCCTCGATCAGCGCGATCGGCCCGTGCTTCAGCTCCCCCGCCGCGAACCCCTCGGCGTGCATGTACGCCAACTCCTTGAGCTTCAGCGCGCCTTCGAGGGCGACCGGGTGCCCGACGTACCGGCCCAGGAACAGCACCGTGTTCTTGTGGGCGAGGGAGCGCGCCAGCTCGCGCACGGGCTCCATGGTCTCCAGCACCCGCTCGACCGCACCGGAGATCCGCGAGAGGTCGCGGACGACGTCGCGGATCTCGTCGCCGTACTTGGTGCCCCGCACCTGCCCGAGGTAGAGGGCGACCAGGTAGCAGGCGACCAGCTGGGTGAGGAACGCCTTGGTGGAGGCGACGGCGACCTCGGGCCCCGCGTGCGTGTAGAGCACCGCGTCGGACTCGCGCGGGATGGTGGAGCCGTTGGTGTTGCAGATGGCCAGCACCTTGGCACCCTGCTCGCGGGCGTGGCGCAGGGCCATGAGGGTGTCCATGGTCTCGCCGGACTGGGAGATGGCGACGACCAGCGTCTGCTGGTCGAGGATCGGGTCGCGATAGCGGAACTCGCTGGCCAGCTCCACCTCGCAGGGGACGCGCGTCCAGTGCTCGATGGCGTACTTGGCGATCAGCCCGGCGTGGAAGGCCGTACCGCAGGCGACGATGACGACCTTGTCGACCTCGCGCAGCACCCCCGGCGGGATGCGCACCTCGTCCAGGCTCAGCATGCCGGACCCGTCGATGCGGCCCAGCAGGGTGTCGGCGACCGCCTTGGGCTGCTCGGCGATCTCCTTGAGCATGAAGTAGTCGTAGCCGGCCTTCTCGGCGGCCGAGGCGTCCCAGTCGACGTGGTACGAGCGGACCTCGGCGGGGCTGCCGTCGAAGCCGGTGACCGTCACACCGTCCCGGCGCAGTTCGACGACCTGGTCCTGGCCCAGCTCGAGGGCGTCCCGGGTGTGCGCGATGAAGGCCGCCACGTCCGAGGCGAGGAAGGACTCGCCCTCCCCCACGCCCACCACCAGCGGCGAGTTGCGGCGGGCGCCGACGACCACGTCCGGCGCGTCCGCGTGCACCGCGACCAGGGTGAACGCGCCCTCCAGCCGCCGGCACACCAGCCGCATCGCCTCGGCGAGGTCGGCGCAGGCGGAGAACTCCTCGGCGAGCAGGTGGGCGACGACCTCGGTGTCGGTCTCGGAGGGCAGTTCGTGGCCGCGCTCGGCCAGCTCGGCCCGCAGGGGCGCGAAGTTCTCGATGATGCCGTTGTGCACCACGGCCACCCGGCCCGCGTTGTCGAGGTGCGGGTGGGCGTTGGTGTCGGTGGGGCCGCCGTGGGTGGCCCAGCGGGTGTGGCCGATGCCGGTCGCGGCGGACGGCAGCGGGTGTTCGGACAGTTCCTTGTCGAGGTTGACGAGCTTGCCGGCCCGCTTCGCGGCGGCGAGGCCGCCGTCCGCGAGCACGGCCACGCCCGCCGAGTCGTATCCCCGGTACTCGAGCCGCTTCAGTCCGGCCATCACGACATCGAGCGCCGACTGCGACCCCACGTATCCCACGATTCCGCACATGCCCGGCAGCCTACGATCAGATTCGATCCCGAACCGGCCTTGTCGTGCCCGAAATCGGAAATTCCCACCGGGGTACGAACACCCCGGCGGCCGGACTCAGCCCAGCTTGGCGAGCTGCGCGTCGCTGATCTCGGTGGGGAACGGGAAGTCCTTGCCGGTGCCGGCGGAGGCCAGATTGAGGACGGTGAAGGTGGCCACGGTGGAGCCCTTGCGGGTGACGGACACCTTGACCGGGAACTCGTCGCCGTCCTCCCCGACCATCGTCATCGTCATGGCGACGGACTCGTCCGCCCCGCCGGTCGCCTCTCCCTGCGCCACCTTGGCGATCTTGGCCGGTTCACCCATTGCGGTGAAGGTGAAGCCGCCGGCGCAGGCGCCGGCCGCCTCCTTCACGTCCTTCAGCACCGCCTCGGCGCCGCCGTCGTCGTAGGTCGCCAGCGTCACCAGCGCCTTGTCCAGGTCGAACGCGGCGCCGATGGCCTCCTCGGTGCCCGCGTCGCCGGACGGCTTCTTCGGGCCCTCGGTCCAGCTCCGCTTGACGGCCGCCGCGGGCTCGCCCAGGGGGACACCGGTCTCGGCGAAGGCGAGCGGCTCGCACTCCGCCTTGTCGCCCTTCACCTTGTCCTTGGCCACGTCGTCCGTCGCCGACACCTTGGTGACCTTGCCGTTCTTGACGTCCGCCTGCGCCAGGGCCGCCTTCTCCAGCTCGGCCGCGGTGAGCGCCGGGGCCGCGGAAGCCGCCCCGCCGCCCGCGTCCTTGCCGTCGCCGGACACCTTGCCGCCGCTGCCGTCGCCGCCGTCGTCGGAGGACCCGCAGGCGGTGACGAGCAGGGCCAGGGCGGCGGCGGAGGCCGCGAGCGCGGTACGGCGGATGACGGTCAGTCTCACGTCGGGCTCTTTCTTCCAGATGGCGGATGCCCTCGAAGGTCCGCACACCACGCAGGCGCCAGGACAAACATCCGTACAAACGTGCGATGACTCTAGACACAGCGGACTGACAGGTGATCAGGACTGTGCCAGCCGATATCCGACCGTGACGCCCACGTGATCTCCGCCGCGACGGCCCGGTGCGGGCGTGACACAGCCCACCTGCCGCCCCGTTCAAACTCCGTTAACAATGGACTGTGATCTCTCCGGTCCCCTCGATACCGCGGAGCGCCCACCGGCACCGGCCGGAGGCGACTCCCTACGTCGACCTCACCCGCCCCGAGTGGAGCGCGCTGCGCGAGAAGACGCCGCTGCCGCTGACCGCCGAGGAGGTCGAGAAGCTGCGCGGCCTCGGCGACGTCATCGACCTCGACGAGGTGCGGGACATCTACCTCCCGCTGTCCCGGCTCCTCAACCTCTACGTCGGCGCCACCGACGGGCTGCGCGGAGCCCTGAACACCTTCCTGGGCGCGCAGGGTTCCCAGTCCGGCACCCCGTTCGTCATAGGGGTCGCCGGCTCGGTCGCGGTCGGCAAGTCCACCGTCGCCCGCCTGCTCCAGGCGCTGCTGTCCCGCTGGCCCGAGCACCCGCGCGTGGAACTGGTCACGACCGACGGCTTCCTGCTGCCGACGCGGGAACTGGAGCAACGCGGCCTGATGTCCCGCAAGGGCTTCCCCGAGTCGTACGACCGCCGGGCCCTGACCCGCTTCGTCGCCGACATCAAGGCGGGCAAGGCGGAGGTCACGGCACCCGTGTACTCCCACCTCATCTACGACATCGTCCCGGACCAGAAGCTCGTCGTCCGCCGCCCCGACATCCTGATCGTCGAGGGCCTCAACGTGCTCCAGCCCGCGCTGCCCGGCAAGGACGGCCGCACCAGGGTCGGGCTCGCCGACTACTTCGACTTCAGCGTGTACGTCGACGCCCGCACGGAGGACATCGAGCGCTGGTACCTCAGCCGCTTCCGGAAGCTGCGCGAGACCGCCTTCCAGAACCCGTCCTCGTACTTCCGCAAGTACACCCAGGTGTCGGAGGAGGAGGCCCTCGACTACGCCCGCACCACCTGGCGCACCATCAACAAGCCCAACCTGGTGGAGAACGTGGCCCCCACCCGGGGCCGGGCCACCCTCGTCCTGCGCAAGGGCCCCGACCACAAGGTGCAGCGCCTCAGTCTGCGCAAGCTGTGACGCGGGGCGCGGTCGACGGTAGAAATACCGGATGCTGCATCTGCGCCTGATCACCCCGGCCGACCGGACCGACGAGGTGGTCCGACTGATCGACCGTACCGTCGGCACCACTCATCTCGTCGTCCTGCCGGGCGTCGCCCGCGAGCCCGAGGGGGACGTCGTCATGTGCGACGTGGCCCGTGAGGCGGGTGACGAACTCATCGGCGGCCTGCGGTCGTTGGGCATCGACAGCTGCGGCGCCATCACCGCGGAGAACATCGACCTGTCCCTCTCCGAGCGGGCCGACAAGGCGGAGAAGGACGCCCCGGGCGAGCCCGCCGACGCGGTGCTGTGGGAGCAGTTGGAGGAGGCGACGCACGAGGAGTCGACCCTCTCCGTCACCTACGTCGCCTTCATCACGCTGGCCACGATGATCGCGGCCTGCGGTGTGGTGCTGGACAACGCGATCCTGATCGTGGGCGCGATGGCGGTCGGCCCGGAGTTCGGACCCCTCGCCGGCGTCTGCACCGCGATCGTCCAACGGGCCCCGCGGCTGGCCCTGCGCTCACTGACCGCCCTGCTGGTGGGCTTCGCGGTGGCGATGACGGTGACGGTGGGCTTCAGCTGGATGATGGACGCGTTCAACCTGTTCAGCGAGGCCAGGCTGGAGGGCGACCGCCCCAACACCGGGTTCGTCTACGCCCCCGACTGGTTCTCCTTCGTGGTGGCGGTCCTGGCCGGGGCCGCGGGGACGCTGTCCCTGACCTCCGCCAAGTCGGGTGCCCTGGTCGGCGTCGCCATCTCGGTGACGACCGTCCCGGCGGCCGCGAACGCGGCCGTGGCCCTCTTCTACGACGACACCCACCAGGCGTTCCGCTCGAGCGAGCAACTCCTGCTCAACCTGGTCGCCATCATCCTGGCCGGCACCCTGACCCTGCTCGCCCAGAAGGCCCTGTGGGCAACCCAACGACGCCGGACAGCGTCACGCCCCTAAGGGGCGCGGGGAACTGCGCGACAAGCCACGACGAACCCGCAGCCCGCGACGGACAGAACCCCCGCCCCCAACCCGGCGATTACCCCAGCGCGGACTTGACGGAATCCGCCAGCCGCCCGGCAACAGACCGAGCCTGCTCGATGTCCGCCGCCTCGACCATCACCCGCACGAGCGGCTCGGTCCCGGACGACCGCAGCAACACCCGCCCGGTACTGCCCAGCTCCCGCTCGGCCTCGGAGACCGCCGTCGCCAACTCGGCAGAGGTCGTCACCCGCGACTTGTCCACGTCCGGCACATTGATCAGCACCTGCGGCAGCCGCTCCATGACGCCCGCCAGTTCCCGCAGCGAGCGGCCGGTCTGCGCGACCCGCGCCGCCAGCATCAGCCCGGTCAGCGTGCCGTCACCGGTGGTGGCGTGGTCGAGGATGATGACGTGCCCGGACTGCTCGCCGCCGAGGGCGTAGCCGTGCTCCTTCATCTCCTCCAGGACGTACCGGTCACCGACGCCGGTCTGCACGAACCGGATGCCCTCGCGCTCCATGGCGAGCTTGAAGCCCAGGTTGGACATGACCGTCGCGACGACCGTGTCCGAACGCAGCGCCTCCCGCTCCCGCATGGCCAGCGCGAGCACGGCGAGGATCTGGTCGCCGTCCACCTCCGCGCCGGTGTGGTCGACGGCCAGGCAGCGGTCGGCGTCACCGTCGTGGGCGATGCCGAGGTGCGCGCCGTGCTCGACGACGGCGGCCTTGAGCAGGTCGAGATGGGTGGAACCGCAGCCGTCGTTGATGTTGAGGCCGTCGGGCACCGCACCGATGGTGACCAGCTCGGCACCGGCCCGCGCGAACGCCTCCGGCGAGACCCGGGAGGCCGCGCCGTGCGCCTCGTCGAGGACGATCTTCAGACCGTCGAGCCGGTTCGGGAGGACACCGACGAGGTGCGCGACGTACTGGTCGAGCCCTTCGTCGTAGTCCCGCACCCGGCCCACGCCGGCGCCGGTCGGGCGGTCCCAGGGGGCGCCGGTGCGGTGCTCCGCGTAGACGGACTCGATCCGGTCCTCCAGCTCGTCGGCGAGCTTGTGGCCGCCGCGGGCGAAGAACTTGATGCCGTTGTCGGGCATGGCGTTGTGGCTGGCGGACAGCATCACGCCGAGGTCGGCGCCGAGCGCGCCGGTGAGGTGGGCCACCGCGGGCGTCGGCAGCACGCCGACCCGCAGCACGTCCACGCCGGCGCTGGCCAGACCCGCGACGACGGCGGCTTCCAGGAACTCGCCGGAGGCGCGCGGATCCCGGCCGACCACCGCGGTCGCCCGGTGTCCGGCGAAGGTGCCCGCCTCGGCCAGTACGTGCGCCGCGGCCACGGAGAGTCCGAGCGCCAGCTCGGCCGTCAGATCCGCGTTGGCGACGCCGCGCACGCCGTCCGTGCCGAAGAGTCGTCCCACTTGTCCTCCTGAGGAAACGTCAATTCCGAACACAAGCATTTCAGCTTCTGAACGCTTGAACGTCTTGTGCCGTTATACGCCCAACGACGGGGATAGACGAACGCCCCGGCAGCACAGTGGCGTGCCGCCGGGGCGTTCGGAGTACAGCCGGTGCGACTTAGCGCTTGCTGTACTGCGGAGCCTTGCGGGCCTTCTTCAGACCGGCCTTCTTGCGCTCGACCGCACGGTCGTCGCGCTTGAGGAAGCCGGCCTTCTTGAGCGGACCGCGGTTGTTGTCGACGTCGGCCTCGTTCAGGGCGCGGGCGACACCGAGACGGAGCGCGCCGGCCTGGCCGGAGACACCGCCACCGGCGATGCGGGCGACGACGTCGTAACGGTCGTCCAGCTCGAGCACCTTGAAGGGCTCGTTGACCTCCTGCTGGTGCACCTTGTTGGGGAAGTAGTCCTCAAGGGTGCGGCCGTTGATCTTCCACTTGCCGGTGCCCGGGACGATCCGGACGCGGGCGATGGCGTTCTTGCGACGGCCCAGGCCGGCGGCCGGCTGGGGCTCGCCGAAGGCGGAGGCCATGGACTCCGAGGTGTACTCACCCTCGACGGGGACCTCGGACTCGGTGGTGTAGCTGTCGATGTCGATCTCTTCGAGCGGCTGCTCGGCAGTGGTCTCGGCCACGATGCTCCTCAGATTCTCTTCAGTCTTAGGGGGTGGCCGGAACTACTGCGCGACCTGGGTGATCTCGAACGGCTGCGGCTGCTGCGCGCCGTGCGGGTGCTGGTCACCCTTGTAGACCTTCAGCTTCGAGAGCATCTGACGGCCCAGCGAGTTCTTGGGGAGCATGCCCTTGACGGCCTTCTCCACCGCCTTCTCCGGGTTCTTGTCCAGGAGCTCGTCGTAGCGCACGGAGCGCAGACCGCCCGGGTAGCCGGAGTGGCGGTACGCCATCTTCTGGGTCCGCTTGTTGCCGGAGAGGTGCACCTTGTCGGCGTTGATGATGATGACGAAGTCACCGGTGTCGACGTGGGGCGCGTAGATCGGCTTGTGCTTGCCGCGCAGGATGGAGGCCGCAGTGGTGGCCAGACGACCCAGGACGACGTCCTGAGCGTCGATGACGTGCCACTGGCGCGTCACATCGCCGGGCTTGGGGCTGTACGTACGCACGGTTCGTAGCCTTCGCTTCTTCAGTGAGTGGTCCTGACATGGTCACCGAAGACGATCACGACAGCCCTGACCGCACCGCGGTGACGCATACCGCGTGCTGGTCGCTGGTCATCGGTCCCGGTGGACCGGTGTAAGGGCCCCTCACGTGAGAATGAGCAAGCCAATACACATACGACTGTGCAGAATACCCGGGCGGCCACGGCCGGGTCAAAACGGGGTCGCCGGGGCCCGCGCGGGCTCCGGCGACCGCCCGGTCGGCACCCGGCCGCCGGCGTCCGGCGCACCGGCCCGGCCCTGCCGCGCCACCGTCACCGCGAGCACGCACAGGGTGAACGCGTCCCGGAAGGCCCGGCGCCGCTCCGAATCCAGCCAGGGCCAGGTCAGCCCCGGTACCTGGGGCACCAGGGAGATCCAGAACCACACCCCGCGGGCCACCGATCCACCGTACGGCAGCCCGGCGAGCAGCAGCGGCACGGCGACCAGGAGGTAGTGGTCGTAGGAGGGCCGGGAGACGAGGAACGCCGAGAGCATCAGTCCGGCGCCGGTCTCCGCGAGCCGCAGCGGACCGGGGTCCCCGCGGCGCCAGCGCCGGTATGCGCAGAGCACCCCGGCGCACGCCGCCGCCACCGCGAGCCCCTGTGCGAGCCCCTGCGGCACCCCCAGCCGGGGCAGCACGGCCGCCGGGGAGGCCTCGTAGAGCCGCACGAAGCCGTCGTCGCCGCGCAGCAGGAAGGGCAGGGTGCGGGTGAAGAAGCCGGCCGGGTCGGGCATCGCCAGCGCCGCCGCCCCGGAGGCCAGCGCGGGTACCAGCACGGCGGTCGCCAGCGCCCGCCACCGTCCGGCGAACAGGAAGAGGAGCAGGACGGGCGCGAGCAGCGGCTTGAGCGCGACCGCCGCGCCGACGACCGCCCCCGCCGCCGTCCACCGGCCCCGGCCGGCCAGCAGCAGGGACAGCGGGAGCGCCACGGTCGCCGTCACCGTCCAGTTGCCGAGCCGCACCAGGTGCCCGAACGGCGCGAAGCCCACCGCGAGCCCGGTCAGCCCGAGGACGGCGAGTCGGCTGCCGAGCGGCACGCGGTGCAGCCGCAGCGCACAGGCCCAGGCCAGCGCCAGCAGGACCGTCACCGCGCACGGGACCAGCACCGGCAGCACGGCCCCGGGCAGCAGCGCCTGCGGGACGGCGGCGAGGACCGCGCTCGGAAAATAGAGGAAGTGCGGATCGTCGTACGGGGAGCCGCCGTCCAGCCAGGTGCGGGCGGCCCGCACGACGATCGCGTTGTCCATCCCGCCGTCCGAGGTCACACGTGCCGCGTGGGCCGCGCAGGCCGCCAACACGGTCACGAGAACCGCCCACAGGTGCCCTCCCGCAGGCCGCACCAACCACCCGGAGATGTCGCTTTTGCCCGTCCGCATGCACGGAACGCTAGGCGCTGCGGGCCCCGGGGACGCGCACCAGCACGCCGCTCGGCCCGTCTAAGATGCGCCCCATGAGCTTTGGGCAGGGGGGACCTCAGTCACAGTGGGATCCCTGGACACCGCAGTCGCAGCAGCAGCAACAGCAGCCCTGGAACAGTGGTGAAAGCGACAACACCCCGGACTGGGCGGCCCTCGCCGAGGCCTCCGAGGCCCGTGCCAAGCGCCGCCGGCTGTTCCTCATCGGCGGGGGCGCGCTGGCCACCGTGGCGATAGCCAGTGCCGTCGCCGTGGCCGTGGTCTCGGCCAACGGCTCCGGTCAGGCCTCCGACAGCCCGTCCTCGCAGCTGCCCGGGACGGCCGACATCCCGAGCGCGACGGCCACCGCCCCCTCCTTCGCGCCGACCAGCGCCCCGCCGCCGCTGGACCCGAAGGACTTCGTCGCCAGCGCCAAGAAGGACAAGGCCCCGCTCAGCCCGGACCTGCTCTTCCCCGGCACGCAGCTGACCATGGGCGAGACTGTCTACAAGAAGGGACCGACGGCCGACACCCGCACCTGCGGCTCGGCCGTCCAGGGCACCCTGCCGAAGGTCCTGAACGACAACGACTGCACCCGCCTGATCCGCGTCACGTACACCCAGGGCGACACCGCCGTGACCGTCGGCGTGGCCGTCTTCGACACCGAGGCGCAGGCCGCCAAGGCCAAGAAGCAGGCCGACAAGAAGAGCATCGTGCGCTCGCTGTCCGGCGGCGGGGTCAAGTCCTTCTGCACCGGCGCCGTCTGCCGCTCCACCACCAACTCCTACGGCCGCTACGCCTACTTCACCGTCGCGGGCTCCACCAGCGGCAAGGACGTCACGGAGAAGTCCACGGAGGTGTTCCGGGCCGGCGACGACCTCGCGGAGTTCGCCTTCCGGCAGATCCGCGGGCGCGGTGAGGCCCAGGCGTCGGCGGCGGCGGAGGGCTGATCAGCAGCAGCCGGCCCCGGGCAGGGACCGCTTGTTGCGGGCCTCCTTGTTCCGGGCGGCGAGCAGCTCGTCCGCCGGGTAACCGACCTCCTCCAGCGTCAGCCCGTGCGGGCGTACGACGTGCACGGCCGAGTCGCGGACCCCGGCGGCCAGCACCTTCGCCGGCCAGTCGGGCGTCCGGTGTCCGTCGCCGACGAACAGCAGCGCCCCGATGAGGGAGCGCACCATGTTGTGGCAGAAGGCGTCGGCCCGCACGGTGGCGGTGACGATCCCGTCCTCCCCGCGCACCAGGCTCAGCTCCTGCAGCGTCCGGATGGTGGTGGCCCCCTCCCGCTTCTTGCAGTAGGCGGCGAAGTCGTGCTCGCCCAGCAGTCCGCGGGCGGCCTCGTTCATGGCGTCCACGTCGAGCGGCCAGTCGTGCCACAGGACGTGGCCGCGCAGCAGCGGGTCGACGCCGCCCGGGTTGTCGGTGACCCGGTAGGCGTAGCGCCGCCAGACCGCGGAGAACCGGGCGTTGAAGCCGCCGGGCGCCTCACGCAGGGCCCACACCCGCACGTCCCTCGGCAGCCGCCCCGCGAGCCGCTTGAGCAACTTCACGTGGTGCTCGGCCCACACCTCGCGCGGCAGGTCGACATGGGCCACCTGTCCCCGGGCGTGCACCCCGGCGTCGGTGCGGCCCGCCACGGTCAGTTCGTACGTCTCCCGGGACCGCGTGACGGTCCGCAGCGCGTCCTCGATCTCCCCCTGCACGGTCCGCCGCCCGCCGGCCTGCTTGGCCCACCCGGAGAACTCGCTCCCGTCGTAGGAGAGATCCAACCGCACCCGGACGTACCCGGCCTCAACTTCGTCACTCACTCCAGGATCCTCTCAGGTGCACAAAAAAGCGGGCCCGCCCCCTACAGGGGACGGACCCGCAACGCCCTCAAGGGGCGCGGGGAACTGCGCGACAAGCCACGACGAACCCGCAGCCGCAATCGCACAGCCCCCGGCAGACGCTTAGGCGTCCTTCGACTCCTCGGCGGGAGCCTCGGCAGCCTCGTCGCCCTTGGTCGTGTCGACCTTGGTCTCGGCAACGTCGGCGTCCTTGGCGGCACGCTTGGTGGCGGCCTCGGCCTCACCGGTCGCCTGCTGCGCCACGGTCAGCGCCTCGACCAGCTCGATGACGGCCATGGGCGCGTTGTCGCCACGGCGGTTACCGATCTTGGTGATGCGCGTGTAACCACCGGGGCGGTTCTCGTAGCGCGGGCCGATCTCGGTGAAGAGCGTGTGGACGACGCTCTTGTCCGTGATCACCTGGAGCACCTGACGGCGGTTGTGAAGGTCGCCCTTCTTCGCCTTGGTGACCAGACGCTCGGCGTACGGGCGCAGGCGGCGGGCCTTCGCCTCGGTGGTTGTGATCTTGCCGTGCTCGAAGAGCGACTTCGCGAGGTTCGCGAGGAGCAGCTTCTCGTGCGCGGCGCTGCCGCCCAGACGGGCACCCTTGGCGGGCTTCGGCATGGTGTTTCTCCTAGGTGTCTGCCCCGGCCGTATCAGGTACCGAAGTCAGTATCCGAGCGGGCGGTCGCCCGTCGGAGACCCCGCGCCCAAGGGGCGCGGGGAACTGCGCGACCAGCCACAGCGGTCCCGCAGCCGAAAACCGATCAGTACTGCTCGGTCTCCACGAACCCGGCGTCCGCGTCGTCGTCGGCGCCGAAGGCGTCCGCGGCGGCGGTCGGGTCGAATCCGGGAGGCGAGTCCTTCAGCGCAAGCCCCATACCCGCGAGCTTGGCCTTGACCTCGTCGATGGACTTCGCACCGAAGTTGCGGATGTCCAGCAGGTCGGCCTCGGAGCGGGCGACGAGCTCACCCACGGAGTGGATGCCCTCGCGCTTGAGGCAGTTGTACGACCGAACGGTGAGCTCCAGCTCCTCGATCGGCAGCGCCAGATCGGCGGCGAGCGCGGCGTCCGTCGGGGACGGACCCATGTCGATGCCCTCGGCGTCGATGTTCAGCTCGCGGGCGAGACCGAACAGCTCGACCAGGGTCTTGCCGGCCGACGCCATGGCGTCGCGCGGACGCATGGCCTGCTTGGTCTCGACGTCGACGATCAGCTTGTCGAAGTCGGTGCGCTGCTCGACACGCGTGGCCTCGACCTTGTACGTGACCTTGAGAACCGGCGAGTAGATCGAGTCGACCGGGATGCGCCCGATCTCCTGACCGACCTGCTTGTTCTGCACGGCGGAGACGTAGCCGCGACCGCGCTCCACGGTCAGCTCCATCTCCAGCTTGCCCTTGCCGTTGAGCGTGGCGAGGACGAGGTCGGGGTTGTGCACCTCGACACCGGCCGGGGGCGCGATGTCGGCGGCGGTGACCAGACCCGGGCCCTGCTTGCGCAGGTACATCACGACGGGCTCGTCGTGCTCGGACGACACGACCAGCTGCTTGATGTTGAGGATCAGGTCGGTGACGTCCTCCTTGACGCCCGGCACGGTGGTGAACTCGTGCAGGACACCGTCGATCCGGATGCTGGTGACAGCAGCGCCGGGGATCGAGGAGAGGAGCGTACGACGCAGGGAGTTGCCGAGGGTGTAGCCGAAGCCCGGCTCCAGCGGCTCGATGACGAACCGGGAGCGGAACTCGTCGACGACCTCTTCGGTCAACGAGGGACGCTGAGCGATCAGCATGTGGTGATCCTTCAGTCAGGGGCGCCCGCTATTTGACGCCCGACCAGTACTGCAAGGGTACGGGCGATACGACCCGAAGGAGCCGTACCGCCCGAAAACCCTGGTGAAGCGGGTGAAGCGATGAAGCGACGTCGCGGCGGAACGCGATCAGACGCGACGGCGCTTCGGGGGACGGCAGCCGTTGTGCGGGGTGGGCGTGACGTCCTGGATCGAGCCGACCTCGAGGCCGGTCGCCTGCAGGGAGCGGATGGCGGTCTCACGACCGGAACCCGGGCCCTTGACGAACACGTCGACCTTGCGCATGCCGTGCTCCTGGGCGCGGCGGGCAGCCGACTCGGCGGCCATCTGCGCGGCGAACGGCGTGGACTTCCGGGAGCCCTTGAAGCCGACGTGGCCGGCGGAGGCCCAGGAGATCACGTTGCCGGTCGGGTCCGTGATGGACACGATCGTGTTGTTGAACGTGCTCTTGATGTGCGCGTGGCCGTGAGCGACGTTCTTCTTTTCCTTGCGGCGCACCTTCTTGGTCGCGCCCTGACGTCCCTTGGGGGGCATGTCGTTCTCCTACGGGAGGTGGTCGGTCCTACAGCGAAGACCGCTGGACGGCGAAGTCCGCTGCGGACTACTTCTTGCCCGGCTTCTTCTTGCCGGCGATGGCGCGACGCGGGCCCTTGCGGGTGCGGGCGTTCGTGCTGGTGCGCTGACCGCGGACGGGCAGGCCACGACGGTGACGCAGACCCTGGTAGGTGCCGATCTCGACCTTGCGGCGGATGTCGGCCTGGACCTCGCGGCGAAGGTCACCCTCGGTCTTGATGTTGTTGTCGACGTACTCGCGGATCGCGACGAGCTGCTCCTCGGAGAGGTCCCGAACACGGGTGTTCGGGTCCACGCCGGTGGCGGCGAGCGTCTGCTGCGAGAGGGTCCGGCCAATGCCGAACACGTAGGTGAGGGCGATCTCGACGCGCTTTTCGCGCGGGATGTCAACACCGGAAACGCGTGCCATTCAATGGCTCCAGTTGATTGTCGGAGGTCTTCCACAGAACCGGTCCCCGGCCGCCGTATGAGGTACGAGTCGGGTCCCCGGCCTCCGAACCGGGGGTGTCGGACGCCTGGGCGCCCGGGTTCTGCGTATGAACATGTTCAGCTCGCGTCGCGCGAAGTCCTGCGAATCGCGGAGGGACGGTCGTGCGTCAGCCCTGGCGCTGCTTGTGGCGCGGGTTGTCGCAGATGACCATGACCCGACCGTGACGGCGGATCACCCTGCACTTGTCGCAGATCTTCTTGACGCTCGGCTTGACCTTCATGGGTGTGAGGTTCTCCGGGTCAGTTGCCGGCGGTCCCGGGGCCTGACGGCCTGGGACGTGGGCAAGATCTACTTGTACCGGTAGACGATCCGGCCACGCGTCAGGTCGTACGGAGACAGCTCCACCACGACCCGGTCGTCAGGGAGGATGCGGATGTAGTGCATGCGCATCTTGCCGCTGATGTGTGCCAGGACCTGGTGGCCGTTCTGGAGCTCGACCTTGAACATGGCGTTCGGAAGAGACTCGACGACAGTGCCCTCGATCTCGATGGCACCTTGCTTCTTGGCCACGCTTCGCCCTTCGAATCGACTACCTTGATCGACTCCTGCGCACCGTACGAGCGCATGCAGACATGCGGGTGCACGAGAGCCGACGAGTCAGTCTACGTCAGCAGCCCCTGAAAGGCGAAACGGGGAAGTCTGCCCCGGATGCGAGATCGTTATGCAAGGGCTCCACCCTCGGCACCGACCCCTCACGCCGGCGGATCCGGCGCGACCGTGACACCCGGCTCCGCCGGCTCCGCCCCGCCGCCGGGCGATCCCTCCACGCACCTCTCGCGGGCTCGGCGCCACGGGCGCCGCACAAGCTTCGAGCGGCTGTGCCGGCCTCGGACCGGCGGTCGCGGCTCGGCCCGGCGTCAGGCCAACGGATCCGGCGCCGCCGTCACACCCATCTCCGCCGGCTTCGCCCTGCCCCCGACCGATCTCTTCACGCCCGCCCTCGCGGGCTCCGCGCCACGGGCGCCGCACAAGCTTCGAGCGGCTGTGCCGGCCTCGGACCGGCGGTCGCGGCTCGGCCCGGCGTCAGGCCAACGGATCCGGCGCCGC